>CAWDCI010000013.1:0-123285 GCA_963800745.1 uncultured Acidobacteriaceae bacterium | reverse complement strand
CAGTTTCTCCGGCCTTCAGGCTTTGGTCTTCAGTCTTTGGTCTTTGGATCTCAGTCCTCCGGATCGCAACACACCGGTAGGCCCAATTTTCTGGCACTCGCTTAGGAAGCCGGGTGCCCCGCGTCTCGCGGTTTTCGAGACGCGGGTGCTGGTGCCATCGATCCTGTTCGTGGGTCACAGACTTTCCGTCGCGTCCATCCTATCTTTTTACTCGTGCCTCGATCTCTTCATCGCTACTACGGCGCCGGTGATCTCCATTTCATTACGTGCAGCTGTTTCGAGCGGCAGCCGTTCCTCGCCTCCGCCCGCTACCGCGATCTTTTCCTCACAGTGCTCGAAGCCGTGCGCCGCCGCTACCGGGTGGTGGTTTTGGGATACGTGGTCATGCCCGAACATTTTCACCTGCTCCTTAGCGAACCGCAACGCGGCACGCCCTCGACCGTCATGCCAGCGCTGAAGTTGGGATTCAGCCGGCGCGTGCTCGGCGAGTGGAAGCGGCGGCGGGGAACCAACCAGCCAGAGTTTTGGGAGCCGCCGCACCAACTCTGGCAGCCGCGTTTCTACGACTTCAACGTCTGGAGCGAGCGCAAGTTGAGGCGCGTAGCGGGCGTCTGAGCCCGCTGCCGAAATCCCGAGCGCAGTCGAGGGACCTCCGTGGAGAAGCTGCGTTACATGCACCAAAATCCGGTCAAGCGTAGACTCGTCCTGGAGCCGGAACAATGGCCATGGAGTAGCTTTCGATCCTACTTTTGTGGGGAAACCGGACGGGTGCGAATCAATGACTGCGGAGTGTTGCAGATGAAAGTGCGGGAGAGAACTGCGTGAGAAGACAAGCACCGTGCCGCAGTCCAAACCCGCGTCTCGAAAACCGCGAGACGCGGGGCACCCGGCCCTTGGCGGCCGGACAGCCGAGGGCGGCTGTCCCTACGCGTTCCATTCCTGGCGCAGCTTCATCCGCTCGGCTTCGCTTAACGTGAACCATGATTCGGCCACGTCCCGGACGCGCTCCAGAGCTTTCTGCATCTCAGCCTGCTTGCGCTCCAGTTCTTCGGCATTCGCATCTCGCGAAACGTAGATCAGCGGGGCGCCCACCATCACGGCGCGAGAAAAGGGATGAGGGATCTGCATCAGGTCCCATGCCTTCCTAAAGGTGTGGGCGCTTTCCAGGCCGATGTGAAAGACATAGACGGGCTTGCCAGTGCGGCGGGCCAGCATGACCGGGCCGGGCTTGGCCAGGTAACGCGGGCCGCGCGGGCCATCAATGGTGAACGCGCAGTCGAGGCCTTCCCGCAGGCGTCCCGCCATGACGGCCAGGCCTCGCAGGCCACCGCGGCTGGAGCTGCCTTGCGCGGTGCCGTAGCCGAAGCGTTCGATTACACGGCGCGTCCATTGTCCGTCAAAGTTCGTGGTGTTCATGACTACGATGCCGCGATGCCGCCAGTACCAGGTGGCGGAAATGATGCAGCGATGCCAGAAGGCCATAATCAGGGGTTCGCCGCGGGCGTGGGCCTGATCGTAGTGATGGCGTCCCAGAGACTCGAAGCGGAGGGTGGGGCCGAGGCAGCGCAGAATTGTGCCCGCGGCGGCGGCAATCAGCGGAATCTGCATGCGCCGCGCACGGGACAGCTCTGGCGGGCGAATGTCGTAGTGTTTGCTGACCTCGGCTGAATCCTCGGGCATCACAGGTATTGTAGGGGTTGGCGCAAGGTTGCGGCATCTGCAGGCATACGTCTTGACCACAGGGGACACAAAGAAGCACGGGGGGAAACCCATTTTCCTTTGTGGTGAAGCTATTTCTCCCCGGCGAGGCGGCGGTTTAGACTGGATCACATCCCATGCCCGATGCCTACATCCTGGGAATTGAAAGCTCGTGCGATGAGACGGGCGCAGCGGTGGTGCGCTCGGGCGAGAAAGTCATCTCGAATGTGGTGGCTTCGCAGATTGCCACGCACCAGCCCTACGGCGGCGTGGTGCCGGAGCTGGCTTCGCGCGAGCATTTGCGGGCCCTGGTGCCGCTGGTACGGCGAGCCTTGGCCGATGCCGGACAGAGCTATGGCTCGCTGGACGCGATCGCCGTCACCCAAGGGCCCGGACTGATGGGTGCTCTGCTGGTGGGCATCAGTTACGCCAAGGCGCTGGCGTTCGCGCTCGACAAGCCGCTGATCGCGGTGAATCATCTGGAAGGGCATATTCACGCGGTGCTGCTGGAAGAGCGGCAGAAGGGCGGCTTCGCGGGCTCAGACGGCGGACTGAATTTTCCCGTGCTGGCGCTGGTGGTGTCGGGCGGACACACGCATTTGTATCTGGCGAAGCGGAGCGCAGAGAGTTGGACTTACCAGAACATCGGGCGCACGCGCGACGACGCTGCCGGTGAGGCCTTCGACAAAGTCGCCAAGTTGTTGGGGCTGGGATATCCCGGCGGGCCGGTGATTGATAAGCTCTCCGGGCACGGCGACCCCAGGGCGGTGAAGTTTTCGTCGCCCCAGATCAAGCACGCCGACCGGAGAACGGCTCCCACCCTTTCGCAAAGAACGCAAAAGGATGGGACACCCAACCTTCCATCCGGGTCGCAACAAGCTTCTTTGGAACAACAGCGGTTTGATTTTTCTTACAGTGGAATCAAGACGGCGGTGTTGCGCTACGTGGAGACTCATGGCATGAAGGCCGCGATCGAAGCCCGGCGAAAGGCTCTGGCGGAGATCAGGCAGCCCCGGCTCGAGGATTATCTGGCGCATTGCGAGCAGCAGACGCTTGACCTGGTCGCATCATTCCAGCGGACGATGGTGGAAGACCTGGTCAGCAAGACGCTGGCCGCGGGGCGCGCCTGCAACGTGGCGACTTTATTTGTCACCGGAGGAGTGGCCGCCAATCAAGAATTGCGGCGGCGCTTTGAACAGGACGCGGCTCAGGAAGGGCTGCCGGCTTATTTTCCGTCGCGTCCGCTCTCGACCGACAATGCCGCCATGATTGCGGCAGCGGCTTATCCTAAGTTCCTGGCGAAAGATTTTGCGGCGATGGATTTTTCGGCCGAGGCGGGAATGGCGTTGCGGTGAAGCAGCGTAAGCCGGCAATGGGCAGTTGGCATTCAGCTACGAACGGTTCCCGCTAATTGCCCCGCGTAAGTTGACGACTGCAGGTTGCCCGCTACTCGGCGGCCTTGGCCTCAGCCTTCACACCCAGGATCACCTGCAGCGCTTTGGCGAGCTGGTCCTCGATATCAATATCCTTAAAGATGGCGAAGTCGGCGCGATGCTCAGTCGCCTCGAAGCCACTTTGCTTGCCGGCGACAATGACCACCGGGATATCTTTTGTGGCAGGCTGACTTTTCAGAACGGTTATTAATTCGCTGCCGCTCATCTTGGGCATCTGCATATCGGTGACGATCAAATCCGGGTGAATACGCTTGAGGGCTTCCAAGGCGTCCAGGCCATTGGAGGCAGCCTCCACCGCAAAGCCGCGCTCCTCGAGGAAGCGGCAGACCGTGTGGCGGATCAGCATGGAGTCGTCGACCACCAGTGCAACTAGAGGCATTTCTTTCTCCCGAGCCAAACTCCCCCCTTGGCCGAGATTAACAAACCGTTAACATTCGAAACAAGGTAACCCGGTTCGCCGGGCATTACCTTAGTGACTGGAACCTTGATACCTTGGGTTGGAAGACCGGGGCTCCGGACGGCAGGGAAGGATCGCCGTCAGGCGTCGTCGCGCGGTTTGGTCTCTTCGATGTTCATATCTTTGAATTCGCTGGACTCGAAGATCTCGCTGCATTCGATGCACTGGACGTACTCGGCGTCATCTTCCCGAGCCACGACTTGCACGCGGGGATGCTGGCACGAGCCAGCCTCTTTCTTCTTCTCCGAGGGCGGTCGAGACGGGAGTGAGTTCATAAATCCGGTAGAGCGCTCTTCCCCTAAGCGGGTGGAGGCGGGATTTCGCCTGAAATTGCGGGTATTTTAGCTTGACCGTATGCGTTGTCAAGTCCCAACCTCGCGGGACCGCCTTCTGGCGCAGGCACCGCCATTGGTGGCGCTAGCCGTTACAGCCTTGCGCAGCCTTACCTGTGCAACGGGCACGCTTAGCGGCCTTAGCCCCAATTCGTGGGCAAGTCCCTCAGAGACATACGGTTACCCTGAGGGACGACGAATCGGCCTTACCACTCCAAAGTTGCGTTGGGCGCAGCGGGGCATCTAGACTCGCACTAGCGGATATAGGACCTTTGGGTGGACGGGCGGAGGCGCCCGTCCCGACGCACGCTAATACTTTCAGGAGCCAGACCATGAGTCCGGATGTGAAGGCAGCCTCCCCGGAGCAGGCGCAGGGCGTCAAGCTGCCCGTGTACATGGACAATCACGCGACCACCGCGATGGATCCCAGGGTACTGCAGGAGATGCTGCCCTATTTTGTGGAGAAATTCGGCAATGCGGCCAGCCGTAGTCACTCTTTTGGCTGGGTGGCGGAAGAGGCGGCGGAACGGGCGCGGGCGCAGATCGCCAAGCTGATCGGGGGCACGGCGAAAGAGATCGTCTTTACCTCTGGCGCCACCGAGAGCGACAACCTGGCCATCAAAGGCGTGGCTGAAATCTACAGGAAAAAAGGCAATCACATTATTACCGCGGTCACCGAGCACAAGGCGGTGCTCGACACTTGCAAGCGGCTCGAAGCCGGTGGCTACCGCGTGACGTACCTGGCAGTGCAGAAGGATGGACTCATTGCTCTCGAGGAGTTGAAGCGGGCCCTGGATGACCAGACAATCCTGGTCACCATCATGGCGGCCAACAACGAAATTGGCGTGTTGCAGCCAATTGCGGAGATCGGGGAACTGTGCCACGAACGCGGGGTAATCTTCCACAGCGATGCAGCCCAGGCCGTGGGCAAGATCCCGCTGGATGTGAACCGGCAGAATCTGGATTTGCTTTCGATTTCCGGACACAAGATGCATGGGCCGAAGGGCGTGGGTGCGTTGTATGTACGGCGGAAAAATCCGCGAGTACAGCTCTCGCCAATTCTGGATGGCGGCGGCCATGAGCGCGGCATGCGATCGGGAACGTTGAATGTCCCGGGAATTGTGGGGCTGGGCAAGGCGTGCGCGATTGCTTCGGAGGAAATGCCCGAGGAAGCGTGCAAGCTGGCCGGACTCCGCAACCGATTGCGCGACCGGATCATGAGCCGGCTGGATGAGACTTATCTCAACGGCTCCATGGAACACCGGTTGCCCGGCAACCTCAACCTCACCTTTGCGCATGTGGAAGGTGAGTCTTTGCTGATGGGGATCAACGATATTGCGGTTTCGAGCGGCTCGGCATGCACGTCGGCGACCCTGGAGCCTTCCTATGTGCTGAAGGCGCTGGGCGCGGACGATGACCTGGCGCACAGCTCGATTCGCTTCGGCCTGGGGCGCTTCAACACCGAGGCGGAAGTGGATTACGTGGCGGACCGGGTGGTGGAGACGGTTTCGCGGCTGCGCGAACTCTCGCCATCGTATGACGCGGCAAAGGAACGCGCTGATTTGCGATCATGAAGCTTTGAGATCGTGCAGCGAAGCCGGATTTTGCTCCCGCCTAAGGTTACCCGGCAGAAGTATTGTGGCAAATATGGAAACTTTCTTGCACATCGCCCTGGCATGATTCCCACAGGATCCCGTATCTAGTTCATTCCGGGATAGTTGAAAGGACCATCCTAGGGCTCCCGCCCTGGTTTGATGGACCCCAAAATGCATCTACTGCACCATCATGCACAAGTCCCCCGCGAATTGATGGTTGGGCACTCCTCCCTGGGTTTGCAGCCGTGGTAGCACAACTGGACTGGAGTTAACCAATGAAAGGGACATCATCAGCTATGCACCAAGACAATGATAGCGTGCAACATTCCATGGATCTGGGCGTGGTTCGGATTGAGAGCATCGAAGATCTGCTGAGAAAGCGTGGCTTCTTCGATACGTTTGAGCACGAGGAAAAGGACGAGCAAGTCCTGGTGAGTTGAATCAGGACTCGGGACGGCTCCGCCTTTCCAGTATCAGGAACTCATCCCTGCGCCAGCAACCCTCCCTCGACCATCAGGCATGAGCCGGTAATGTAACCTGCGTCGGGAGAGGCGAGTATGCGCACCCCCCGGGCAATATCTTCCCCAGTAGCGAACCTGCCCAGAGGAATCTTGTCAATGATCCGCTTTTCGTCTTCGGGATGAATCGAAAGGTGGTAGGTCATGAGCGGAGTCGCCGTTGCCCCGGGAATAATGCAGTTCACACGAATTCCGTAGGGAGCAAGATCGATGGCGGCAGCGTGCATGAAAGCTACCTGGCCGCCTTTCGTGGCGGCATAACCGGTATAGCCGGGATACGAGAGGAAGGCGTGGCCTGAGGATGCAATGATGATGCATCCTGACTTCTGCTTTTTCATGTATTTGGCGGCAGCCTTCGTAGACAGAAACGTGCCCGTGAGATTGGCCGCGATCATGGTGTCCCAATCTTGTTTGCTGAGATCCAGCACCGGCTTGTTGATCTGAATGGCCGCGTTGGCATAAAGAACGTCAATTCTCCCGAACTTCTCGATCACCTTGGCAAAACTGGCCTCGACCTGCTCTTCATTGCCGATATCCGTTTTCAAGTAGAGGACGCTCCCGCCCTCGGCCTGAATCTGAGCGACCGTCTCTGCCCCGGCTTTCTCGCTGCGGCTCATGATGGCAACGTGCTCGCCATCGCGAGCGAAAAGCAAAGCCGTGTCCTTGCCGATTCCCGAAGTGCCCCCAGTAATGACGATTACGCGATTACTCAATTTTGGTTCCCCTTTCGATGCTAAATTCGCGACGGGATAAGTGCGGCACCATTATCGTTTTCGAGATTATGGGTGTCAAGAAAGCGGCGACCCTGGTGGGAATCGGCGATGAGTTCATGCCAGACGAGGACGCAAATATCCCGCAACCGCGCTCCAGTCGCGCAGCCCATCCGGCGGAAAATTAGCGCGACGAAGGTTCCACTTGGGTCAACCGCTTCCCGGTTTGAACCTCGCGCCACTATTGTCCGGGGACTCCCTCGGTCGCCAGCTTCACATCTTTCAAGCGGTCAGAGACTTTGCCAGCGAACGGTCGCGCCAGTGTCCCCACTGATTTTTCGTGTCCGTTCTCCATGAAGGTTTGCCGGATGGTGTCAGTATGCTCGAAAACCTTTTTCCCATCTTTGCCGGTCAGCCAGTAGTGAATCTTGGCGTTTTCCCGCCCCGCCACCGAACCCGCCGCAATGAGCATCCGCTCGGCCGTGTTGCCTTTGTGCCAGGCCAGGACTTCGCCGTCAAGAACGTAGCCACCGGCCTGATTTGCGGGAGCCTCAGGAACTACGTCGAATCGCGCTCCATCTTTGTCTTTGAGTTCCGCGATGGTTTGGGTTTGCAATTGACTCATATCGTAGGGGAAGGTCACCCCGGAAGCTACGGTGAAGGCATGAACCACGAGCGCCGGTTTGTCTTGCGCGCGTGCCGGTAAGAGTCCCAGGGCAACCACAAAAATGACCAGGATCATTTGCTTGAACATGTCGCTATCTCCTCTCCAATTTTCGGCCTCTACTTAGGAGCCAGCCAGGCGCGAAAGTAGTTAGAACAATCACGGTGAGTAGCCCGATCGATTACAAGGACTTCGTTGCGAGCGTCAACCACGCACTCGGCGCAAATCGACATGGCGGTCCATACGCCACGAGCCCCGGCCCTGCACTGGATTTAGCCCAGCCGCATGTAGGGCTGAGGGTGCATTCAAACTCGACGGGGATGTGGCTCTCCCAGCATTTGAGCTATCGCGCCCGGGTGCTGCATCTGAAGGCGCCAGCATGGATCGCTGAGCATGGATCGCTGATTGAGAAGCGCCTCCGCAGGCTAGCGTCCACCAACCGGACTCGCGTCCGGCTGCTTCACAAAGTCGAAGGTGCAGGTGCGGCCTTCGATGCCAAGCCCTGCGCTCTTGGTGCCTGTTCCCTCGGTCTCTTCGAAATGAGCCTTGATGTCGTAGCTGTATTCCCCGCCCTTGTGGGCGAAGACTCCCCGGGCATATTGCCTGGAGTAGACGATGCCGTTGGCAGCCAGCTTGGCGCCGCCATCCGGGGCGATCTTGCCTTCAATCAGCAGGTATCCGGGTTCTCCGGCGGTGCCGTGCTCTCCGCGAAAGTTGCTGTTCTCGATGACGCTGGGAATCTGCCAGGTGTAACCCTCGGTGTTTCCTTTTGGAGGGCAGGTGAGCTTGGTGAGCCACCGGCCGTCGAAGTGCTGCTCCCCCGCAACCGAAATCCCCGCCACCAGCATCAGGGCGCAAGCCAGCAGAAACCGGACCACCTTCCGCATTTCCTTCCCCTCCTTGAAGCAAGTTAGATTTGTGTGGCTCAACCCAGGGGGCACAAGTCAGTCAAGCGGCCATGCCGACCTGCAAAAGAAGCGGTTGAGTGGAGAATTGTTTTGTGTGAGCGCTGCGCCTCCCGGGGGAGAGTTGCTTTTCAGGGGGGCTGCATCGGTTCCAATTCAACACGAATGAGGAACCCCGTCAGTGACGCGGGTCACACGTGAAGGCACTTGGCGCAACTCCATCAACCAGGAGTTTGTGTGCCCGGCCGGGGGTGGAGCGCTGGCAGGAGACTTGCCCTGAAGTGGTCCCCCAAAACTTCCATTCTCGACTCGGTTTTAGCTGTGTTACGATGCGCCCATGGCGAAGAAAACAGGCATGAGTAACTCGTCACTCTGGGTGTTCGCGATTGTGTTGCTTGCGCTGGCTGCGTGGATGTATCTCAAGCGGTAAGGCCGTGACGCTGGGGAAAGGCGACTTCCACTCGCAGCATGGCGTGTCTCATTTTTCTCTGAACCGCGCTGGATCCGCCGCTACCCGGCTTACTTTCGTATGTCCACTCCCACCTCTTCTTTTCTTTAGCGGGCGGTTTGTGCCGCGCCGCGTCAGGCGGCGCGTGTATTCTTTCCCTGGTTGGGTTGCCGGATCGACGGCATAAGTCTCTGGGTGATCCGCAAAACCAGTTTACGAAAAGGATTCATCTTCTCCGGGTCATGGACGTGCGCAAGTAAGGAGCGCAGGCGTTCTACCTCATCATGTACAGAACCGGGGGGCGGGAGACCCGGCACAGCCGGGGGATTAGCCCCCGCCTGCTCCTGCTCGCGGGCGTGCGCTAGCAGGGAGCGGATGTTTTCTATTTCTTCTCCAGGCACAGCGACATCTCCTGCGAGGGGAGTGAGTGTAGCACGTTTCTATCGGCTGGGCCACCACCTCGTGGGGAAACAAATCAGGCGGCGGGTTCGCGCTCTGGGCGGCCCATTGAGGCCTGAAAACCTGGCTTTCCAGGGCTGCGAATCCAGGCCGGTTCGCCGGTTAGTCCAAGGGTGGAATCCTCGATCCTTAAAACCGCGCGCGTGAGATAATCCCCAGCCATGAATCTGACCAGGGCAGCCGCGATCATCGCGCTGGTGGTTACGGCGATGGCGGTCGGCTACATGGGCTTTGTTTTCGTGGAAGACAGAATTGCATTCAGGGCCGAGGTCGCCATCTTAACCTGCTCTCAAATGAAAAGGCAGTACGGCCAGGACTATCGATGCGCCCAGGAAAATACCACGCTGGAGTACGCCGTATCGGGCAGCATCGCTCTCGTGGGATTGATTACCTCGCTCGCTTTGTTCCGGGCGGCCAGGCCAAAAACGTAGCGGGAGCAAGCTCACACCTTTCAGGCCTTTTTCAGCAAGCGGGTAATCCAGATCAGGATCACCGCGCCCACGAAGGCCACGATGATGGAGCCGATCATGCCGCCGCCCGGCCAGATTCCCAAAAGCCCGAAGACCCAGCCGCCCAGAACGCCGCCGAGAATGCCCAGAATAATGTCCACGAGCACGCCGTAGCCGCCACCCTTCATAACCTGGCCAGCCAGCCAACCCGCAATCATTCCCACCACAATCCATGCGATAAATCCCATGTCACCCTCCACAGGGTCCCCTTGAAGCGGACCGACCGAAAATGTACACCTGCCCCCATTAATACTCAAGTGCTGGATTTGCGACTCGCCAGAGACCGGCCTTCTCGTCCCATCTGCTTTCGTCAGCAACTCCGGATAAGTTCTATTAAGACACCATTGAGCATTACCAAAGACACCGCCAAGTATATGTTGGCCGTTGACAAGTCCGTCTCATAACAGATATTCCTACCCTGTGGGGTCCTTCACGATAAGCCGGCCAGCTTTGATCCTTCTGCTGGGTGTCTTGGCCGTCATCACTCTCGTGCTGGTGTTGCCGCAAGTGGACCTTTTGGATACTGCTTTTCAAAGAAACACATCTCCTCTGGCGCTTCGAGCGCGGGTTACTTCTGTTCCGTTGGTGCTGATCTCGGCTTCTCCTTTGCTCCTGGGCTGCGTGGCGGCGGCCCGCCGGGATCGAAGGGAACAGTCACGTGCCGTCGCCATGGAATCCGAGCAAGTTCCGGAATATTCTCTCCGCTGTTAGACCTTCCCCATCGAGTAGCAATCCTTCTGCAAATAGTGCTGTGCACCCGGCTTGGCCTTTACTCGGGGAAAAAGCACTACCTCATTGGACGCATTGCATTGGCTGAGAATCGCCGCGCTGATGCGTCAGTTCGCTAACACCATATACACGAGAGGGAAAAAGGGATGCGGAAACAAAAAGGTTTTTCATTGATCGAATTACTGATTGTGGTGGCCATCATTCTGATCATCGCGGCGATCGCGATTCCAAACTTACTGCGCGCCCGTATGGCGGCCAATGAGTCGTCGGCGGTAGCCGGCATTCGTACCTTAGTCACTGCCCAAGTCTCTTATGAGTCGGCCTATCCGACCACGGGCTTTGCTGCCGCGCTTTCTAACCTTGGGCCGACATCGGCAACGGGTTGCGCGACACCGAACTCAACCACCGCTTGCTTCATTGACTGGACACTGTCCCACGCGACGGCAGCCGCCACCGCTAAGAACGGCTACATTTATAATGTCGCCAATTCCGTGAGCGCCACCGCGTTCCAGGCTGCCGCGGCGGCGGCCAACTGGAACCAGACGGGCATCCGCAGCTTCTGCGCAGTCGCCGATGGCGTGCCCCGCGCCAAGGTCGAGACCGCCACCGTGGCCCCGACCGCCTACACCGGCGCGGACGCGAATTGCACGGCCCTGTCTCCTCTGCAGTAGTCTGAGCCTGGAAACAGAGAGGCCATTAGGCTGCCTCGGAGCTGTGCTATAAATCTCACACATGCCCAGCGTTCGCCAAGGATCGTTTTGTCTGTTCAGTATCGCTGGCATTGATGTCTTCCTGCATTGGTCGTGGTTTCTGGTGGCCGCGTACGAAATCAGCGGTGGCAGAAACGGCTATTCCTCGCTCGCCTTTAACGTGCTGGAGTACCTGGCGCTTTTTCTCATCGTGCTGCTTCATGAATTCGGACATGCGCTGGCCTGCCGGCAAGTGGGAGGGACGGCTAACCGGATCGTGCTGTGGCCTCTGGGTGGGGTTGCGTACGTGAACCCTCCGCCGCGGCCGGGTGCTGAACTCTGGAGCATCGTTGCCGGCCCACTGGTCAACGTGGCGCTTCTTCCAGTCCTGTACGGGCTAGGCACAACCAGTCGATCCATGGGATGGGCTGAGACCATGCCCGACGCCCACGCCTTGCTGCGGGCCGTCTGGATCATCAACTTGGGCCTGCTGATATTTAACCTGCTGCCAATCTATCCCCTGGATGGCGGTAAGATTCTCCGCTCCCTGCTGTGGTTTGTGCTGGGACGCGCCCGCAGTCTGCTGGTGGCCACCATCCTCGGCTTCGTGGGCGTGGCTGGTTTCGTCATCCTCGCCGTCTGGATGCGATCCGTTTGGTTTGCAGTTCTCTCGGCCTTCATGCTGGTAAATTGCTGGGGCGGACTGGCGCAAGCGCGGGTCTTGTTGCGTCTGGCGAAGTTGCCGCGTCGCGACGGGTTTCACTGTCCGAGGTGCAAAGCGGCGCCCCCAGTGGGAAACTTCTGGAAGTGTGGACGCTGCGGTCAGCCCTTCGATACGTTCCAGACCGGGGCCGTTTGTCCGCACTGCGCGGCCCAGTTTGACACGACAAAGTGCCTGGACTGTGGCGGACTGCATCCCATGAGTGAGTGGATGGTTCCTGCCTTTTCGCTGCAGAATCTGTGATCTGGGCCTTACTCAAAGCCTGCGATCCCCAGCCTTCAGGGCGGTGATGCTAGCGGTTTTGCCGCTGGACAGACCCACAAAGATCCATATTGCGCATGATAAACTTCGTAAAAGCTTCCGTTTCTTGACTGGTTACCCATGCCAATGGGACTTTGGGCCAAAGGCGAGAGGATGGTTAAGCTCTCGCATATTTTAGTTGTGATTCTGGCCGCGCTGTTTTCCGCTTGGGCGGTTCCCGCTACCGCCGAGGACCAGTCCGAGGTCAGAACTTTCATCGCAAACCGCCAGCTCGATAGTGCGGAGAGAATCATCGTTTCGCAGATGATGAGCAAGCCTCAGGATCCTGAGCTGATGACGTTGTCTGGCGGAAGTAAGGCTGGATCAGGGCAGAGCGCCCGAGGCCCTGACCTTGCTTGGCGACGCCGAGCGCTTGGGCGGCGCAACCGCTTTGCGAGCTCAACTCACCGGCCTGGCCGATAGCGCGTCGGGCCGTCTGGATCTTGCCGAACCGCAGTTCCGCGCCGCCATTCAGCTTGATCCCAACTACGCCGCAGCACATTATTTTCTGGCGCGGCTACTCTACACACGCAACCGGTTTGACGAGGCCATCCAGGAAAGCAATCATGCCATCGCGCTTTCGCCTGACCTGGTGCGAGCTTACGAAAACCTCGGCTTGTGTTACGAAGGGAAGCACAATTTAAAAGAAGCGGAGCGCTGGTATCTGGAGGCGATTCGCCGGGACCAGGCGAGCGAAAACAAGACGGAGTGGCCCGATGCTTGACTTGGCAACCATGCTCATCCACGCGGAGCGCCTCCCGGAAGCCAAACCGTACCTGGCGCAAGCCTTGGCCATTAATCCAAGCAACGCCCAATCGTTGTTTGAGATGGGAGTGCTTTTAGAAAAGTCCGGCGATCCGCAGACCGCCTTGCAGAATTTTCGCCAAGCGCTGAAGTTTGATCCGGGTTTAGCGGGTGCTTATTATCACGCCGCCAGAATCTGCCAAAAGCTGGGAAGAGCGGATGAAGCGCAGCAATATTTCGCCAAGTTCAAGGAAGTCTCGGAAAAGAAACACTGATTGCGATTGGCAAACGTGAAACAATCGTGGGCCGCGCAAGTTTTCGACTCGACCAACCCGATGATTCGCCTTATTCCCCGTCACCTGCCGTGTGCGCTTTTGATCTTCTTCCTGACGGCTCTCGCCTGCGGCGGAGCCTGCTGCCGCACAAGACGCGCCTGGAACTGAGGAGCACCTGGCGGCGTTTTCTTGCGGGCGCAGGCCGCTCAACAACAGGGCGATTATCGAACCGCCGCCAAGTGCTATGAGAAATTGTGAAGCTCCGCCCGGAGGTTGCCGAGGCGTGGGCCAACCTGGGATTGATGCATCAGTTTCTGCAGGAGTACCCACAAGCCGACCGTAACTTCCAGGTGGCGTTGAGCAAGAATCCCGTCTTACGTCCCCAACCTCTTTCTCGGGCTTAACCAGATACGGGCACGCCAGCCCGCTATAGCTTTACGTTATTTGAAACTGGCAGAGAATCTCAATCCTCAGGATGAGCAGGCGGCCCTGGGACTGGCCCGCGCTTATCAGGCATTGCGGGACAATTTCAGCGCCAGCCAATGGTTTTCCCGCGCCGCGCTACTCAAGGCCAGTGATCCGGACGCGTGGTACGGCCTCGGCGTGGCTTATCTGAGCCTGCAAGACAATGCCGTGGTTCAGTTGGCCAGACTGGGGCCGACCCAGCCCTATGCGCGGGCGCTGGTCGCCGATGCGTTCGTGCTGCAAGGCCGAATCAAAGATGCGATCAATATTTACAACAAACTTTTGGAGTCATCCAATCAGCCCCCATGTTTGCGGGCAGCCCGGGATTTGCCTACGCGCAGCAGGACTCAGACTCGGCCAAGGAAACCTTTCAAGAGGAGCTGGGAAAGAATTCAGGATGTCTGCCGGCACGACTCGGACTGGCTCGCCTAGCGGTGGCGAATGGCGATTTCGAAGAGACTCTGAATGCGGTGCGTGCTGCCTGGGATGCGGATCAAAAGTTTGTGCGCGCCAATGCGCAACTGATTTGGAAAGGGGTGGACCCAGATCAGCTTGGTAAAGCGGCAGGCTGGCTAAGGAATGCCTCGGCGAAGGACAATCTTGCTCAGTTCCTGGCGCAATCGATCGACTCAGGAGGATTGGTGGCCGATGCATCCGTCCAGTCCAAACAGGCCGCCGGCAGCGACAATAGCGGGACTGAGAGTACCGGATTGCAGAGTCCGGAAAGCTTGTGGGCTGGCGGTCACTACACCGGATGCGAAGCGAAGTTGCGGCGAGAAAGGGCCCCCGCCTCGCTGGCTCGGACATTGCTTCTGGCGCAGTGCTCTTTTTATTCCGGTGACTACCAGGCCAGCCTGACTGCCAGCGCAGCCGCGCTCAAGATGAACACGCAGCTCGCCGGCCTTGTATTGGCAGGCGAAATCTTCTCAGGAAACGGCCGCCGACGCCCTGGATCGAATGAGCGCCGCGGCGCCCGGTTCCGCCAAAGTCCATTTGTTGCTGGCTGAGTTGCACCGGGCACGCGAAGAGTTCAGCGCCGCGGAGACGAAATACATCCAAGCGATCAATTCCGGCTCGAACGATCCCGCCGCGCATCTCGGACTGGCCCAAGTGTATTACCAGGAATCGCAGGATGACAAAGCGCTCAGCAATTGCAATTCGTGCTGCAAGCCGATGCCACGAACCCGCCGGGCAGTTTTCTGATGGCACAAGTATTGGTCAGGCGCCACCAGTATGCGGAGGCGATCCCTTATCTTAAGGCTGCGCTCAACGGATCTCCCCTTTCGCTTCCCCAAGTTCATTCCCTGCTCGCGCGCTGCCTGGCGGCCCAGGAAGATTATGCCGGCGCTTTGGCTGAGTTCAAGCGGCGTTGCCGTCGGATACGACAGGTATCTTTCACTATCAGCTATACCAGATTTTTCAAAAGCTGGGGGATGGGAAATCGGCGGCGGAAGCTCTCCGCGAGTCCGAGAAGCTTCGCCGGGAAGAGGCTGAAGCTGAGGAAAAGCAGAAAATGACGCAGGGCTCTGGCTCGCCCCGGTGAACGATGGAAATCCTGCCGAGTCTTGCGGGTAGGTGAGCCGGCGGAACACATTCCTACAAATACAAAAGCCAAAGCCGGCGTGACTGGCACGCCGGCTTTGACTTTGAGTCCTCACCTCGTTCCGGCTGGCTTCAGAACTTCAAGTCACCCGAGAGTTGCAGCACGCGAGCGGTGTTGCCCTGTCCGTTGACGTAGCCATAGTTCGGGTCGCAGTTCGGACATCCGCTATCGATGCTCCATAAGGTGCGATTGAAAATATTGAAGGCGCTGGCTCGGAAAGTGAAGTTGAACCTCTCGGTAAACCTAAAGTCCTTTGCCAGGGTTACGTCCTCGTTGTACCAGGCGAAGCCCCTGGTCGAGATGGTACGAGGCGCATTGCCGAAGGTGAACGGTGCGGGCTGAGAAAATGCCATCGGATTAAGGTACCTGTCCGGTGTCGCGCCATAGGGATTGAACCTGCCTTGCCATTCGTTCTTGACCGGCACACCGGGAACGATGTTAGGGCGAAGTTCGTTGTTTTGCAGCACATCAGGACTTTCGGCCGCGCCCTCGGCAAGGGGCGTGCCCGATTGATAGCGCTGGATGGCGGAAATCGACCAGCCTCCCAGAACTGCGTTCGCTGGCCCGGAATGAGGACCGAACTTCTTGCCGCGCCCGAAAGGCAATTGATAGACATAGGCGATGTTGAGTACTTGAGGCGGAAGGTCCGCAGACGGGCTCTCCTCGCCTTGGTAGTTGAAGCTGTTTTGCGACCCGCCGGTCGCATCCAGGTACTGGTGCTGGACTCGGAAGTCGTGAAAAGGCTGGCGTAGGTGTAGCTGACAAACAAGGAAATACCCGCGCTGAATTGCCGCTGCAATTTAATCTGCAGGGAGTTGTAGTGGGACCAGCCGGAAGTCTGCATGGGCTGGCCGATGCCCGGCATATTGTGGGAAAGGACGTAAGGCCTGGGCAATCGTGCCGCTGAACGGTTGGCAATCCGCTGCGGACCCGGCGCCGCACGTCCATGGAAATGGCACGTTGTACTGGGCTGAGGTGGCGCTGGTCAAGGGCAGCTGAAGCGCGCTGCCAAGGGATAGATACGATGGATTCAACTGGTCGATGTTTTCCAGGGCTGAGCTGATATGAGTGGCGTAATTGCCCACGTAGCCAGCGTCGAGCAGCAGGTTTCCCGGCAATTTCCGCTCTATCCCCAAGCTCCAGTAAAAAACGCGTGGCGGCGTTCCATCCGCCGGCTGAATGTAGCTGATCCCGGAGTTGTTGTCGAGACTAGGATCGAGGAAAGGCGGCTTGGAAAACGCAGGGAATCCGTAGGTGCTGCCAGTCAGGTAGAAAGCCGGCGTGATTCCGTTATTCAGACTGCTGAAATTTGGCGCCGCGTTGAAACCGTCGCTGAACACCCGCGAGCCATTCTCCAGCACGTCGCCAGCCGAACCTTCAAAGATACCCGAACCGCCTCGAATGACTGTCGAGTTGTTCAAGGCATAGGCAAAGCCTACACGCGGCTGGAAGAGGTTGAATCGTGTGTTGCTGAAACGGGTGCAGTTGCAGTGGCCCGGGCCGGAGCCGGCAAAGACCAGCGCTCCCAGAATGCCCCCGCTTGCCGGGTTGGGATAATTGGGTTCGAAGCTGGAGAAAATGTTGTTCTTTTCCGCGCGGGTCCATGGGATGTCATAGCGCAGGCCCAAGTTGACCGTCAACTTGTGATTGACCTTGTAATCGTCCTAACATACAAGCCCATGTACCAGAAGTGAGAAGTGACTTCCGAAAGCGCATATTGTTGGCTGGAGCTGTCCACGGCTCCGATCAAGAAGCTGGCGAATTCGTTGCCAGTAGCGCTGACAACCGGCGCGCTGGGATTGTCCGTTTCCGTCGTGCTGAAATTAAATTGTGACGAACTAATTGGGATCGTATTGTCCTGATAGTGCCTGAGTTCGCCTCCGATCTTGAAGGTCTGCTTGCCTTTAATAATGGAGACAAAATCGCTCAGCGCAATTCCGTTCTCGATAATCCGTTGCCCCGGGTCACCCCATCCCGCGGGGCCGTACTGGCCAAGACCGAAGGCCGGCGTGACATCGGGAATATTCTGGATTCCAAAGGTCAGCTTGGTAAAGGTGCGTGGCGAGGTGTAAAGGGCGTTGTCACGGTTGTAGCCGATGGCAAGGTAGTTGAGCATCGAGTTAGAGAAGGTGTGATCTCGCTGATGCGAACGATCGAGCGAGTTATCCGGTTCCTGGAAACCGATGCCGGTGAAGGGGAACTTGTAAACTTCGCTGGGATAGTAAACCAGATAGGGCGATTCCCCATAGAAAGCGTGCAGCACATCGTTGGTTCCAAAGTTGTTGTCCAGCTTCACACCCCAGCGGTTATAGCTGTCGTTGGTAACGCCGCCACCCAGGAAATTGGGCTGCCCATTTTCGTTAGTGTTCAGATAATTCGTGGGGATATAGGGGATAAAATCCTGCGCCACCGTACTAAACCGGTCCGGACAAATTACGTTCAACACGCCGTTGCAACTGAATTGTTGCCGCGTGTACTTGCCGGTACTCGGATCGAGAGCCGTAGTCGTGGGATCAAAGATAGTTACGGAAATGTTGCCCCGGTTGTCGGATCCACTGTCGTCGCATGCGAGAAGTCGCCTTTAACTTCGTTCGCGGAAGGGATCAGCGTCGGCGTCAGTGGCTTTGTCGAGGTAAAGCGGAAGCCGCTGTAGTAGCCAAAAACGAAGGTCTTATCCTTGCGCAGAGGGCCACCGATACTGGCGCCAAATTCGTTTTGACGCTCCGTCGGAACAACCTGCCCAAACTGCCCGGCGGCATTCATGGCATTGTTCTCGTTGTATTCGTAGGCTTCGCCATGCCAGCTGTTGGTCCCAGAGCGCGTATTTAATGAAATGATGCCGCCGGGAGTCCGGAATATCAGCGGAAAGGTTGTCCTGCACCAGGGTGAATTCAGAAACCGCTTCGACCGGCACCGGCTGATAGCGATAGTCGCCGGCCACGTTGGTCTGCAGCATGGCAACGCCGTCGTAGTAAACCTCGGAGGCGAGGGTCTGGCCGCCATTCACCGTCTGAGAAAAGATTTCGACTTCACCCGGTTCGCTGAAACTCGAGCTGTTGGTGGGAGCGGTTGCCACGCCGGGCATCAGATCGGAGAATGCGGTTGCGGCGCGAGGAGCTCCGGCCAGCGCCAGCGGGAGGTCGGCATAGGTGGACTGGTCAAAGCTGGTGCCTTGCTGCGCGGTTTCGGTTTCCAGGTGAACCGCCGAAGCCGTCACTTCAACCGTCTGTGTAGTCGCGCCCACTTTCAGGACGACATTTTGCGTGGTCGTCTTGTTCGGCACCACCGAGATTCCTTTAACTACTGACTGGGAGAATCCGGCAGCGGCCACGGTGATCGTATACTCGCCCACCGAGACCACTGGAAACACGAACTGGCCGGAGGATGTGGTGGTGGTGGGCGTCACCACGCTGGTCCCTTCATTGGTGAGCTGGACCGATGCGCCAGCAACCGCCGCTCCCGATGGATCGGTCACTGTACCGTTAATACTTCCGCCCAGGGAAGACTGGGCCAACAGGTTTTGTCCCAGGCCGGCAATCACCAACAGCGCGGCCAAAGCGACACCGCGAACCACTCGGTTAAGCATCGTAAGCCTCCGATTTTCGTCTTTCGAGACCGAGGTTAGAGCCACGCAAAAAGAGAAACACAACGCAAGGAGAGACTCCGCTCCCCTCGCACGAACCGGTGCAAGACGACCAAAATTCCACGCAGCGGAATAAATAGCACTAGTCAAAAGTGCTTGTCAAGATATTTATAGCGTTCTAGGGCTTACAATATTGAGCCTAGAGCGCTCTAGATTGCGCAAATGACACAGGCCGCTCCAGGCCGCGCGGAAACTCCCTGGGTTCTCGGTCCAGACGGACTTGTTCTACCAGAATTGGTAGCCGGCAACAATTTTCCGTAGCGATTCACGTTCTCTGCCGTAGAATGTCACCGCATTCGGGCCGTGCCAGCGAGGAAAAATGGCAGTTCGCCTCAAAGATGTGGCGCAAGCTCTCAATCTATCCATTTCCACGGTGAGCGCCGTTCTCCGCAACCGCACGGATTTTAATGAGGTCACCCGGAAGCGCGTCCTGCGGAAAGTCAAGGAACTGAACTATCGCCCCAATTGGATGGCGCGCAGTCTGGCCACGCAGACCTCTCATGTCATCGGAGTTGTCGTGCCAAATCTGTCGCGCTCCTTTTATCCCAGCCTGCTCGAAGGAATTGATCTGGTCGCCCACGCTGCCGGGTATCATCTTGTAATTTCTTACACCGATGATGTTCCAGCGCGTGAGGATGAGGAGATTGTCACCCTGGTGGACCGGCAAGTCGACGGCTTAATCATCGCCTCCGCCCACCCTCCTGGGAAAAATGCGGTGAAGAAAATTCTGGGAGCTTCCGGCGTGCCATTTGTGCTGGTTGACCGCTTCTTCCCTTCCTCGCCTTTTGTCGGCCCGGAGGATGAGCGCATTGGGTTTATGGCCACGCAGCACCTGATCGAGCAGGGATACCGCGCCATCGCGCATCTGGGCAGGCGAATTGTCTCCACCGGGGTAGGCCGCAACCGGGGCTACGTGCGGGCGCTGCGGGAATCGGGAATGACGGTTCGCCGCAATTTCATCCTGGAGGTATTTGCGGAGTCGGGCGGATATGAGGGCACGAAAAAACTCCTGCAAATGCGCCCCCGGCCCGACGCCATATTTGCCGCCAGCGATCCCGTGGCTATTGGCGCCATGCGTGCAATCCATGAATGCGGATTGCGTTTGCCTCATGATTTGGGTGTCATCGGCGTGGGAAGCGTGCGATACGGCGCCGATCTGCGCGTTCCCCTGAGTACCGTGGACGCTGACGCGAGCGAGATGGGAAGATCCGCAGCTTCTGTTCTTATCAGCATCCTTGAAGGCAAGCCCGCTCCCACGGCTCCCCTCTTCATCGAACCCAGGCTGATCATTCGCGAGTCAAGCCTCCGCGTCACCCAATCCGCTGACCAGCGTGCTTGACGCTCCGGTCCGGAGAACGCGGAAACTGCCGCAACCACGATGAACACCAAACCGGGCGCGAGTTCATAGGCTCCACACTCCGCATACCGTGAATCCTGCTTTTTCAATGCAAATGCCGTTCGAGAGTGGGCAACACCCGTTCCCTTGATGACTCGCGCATCCGTGACTCGGGTCACAGACTTGCCTAGTTGGTCCGGAGCATATTGCCGGTGGGCGTCGGCAAGGAAGTGGACGTGGAACCAGCCTACAAACTCAGCCGCCGGAAGTTCTTGCAGGCCGCCATGGCCGCTGCGGCGGCAACCGGCGGCGGTGTCGGCTGCGGCATCAGCAGAAGTCCGTGGCGATTTCTGACGGTGGACGAAGCTCGAACCCTGGCTGCAATCTGCGACCAGATTATTCCAGCAGATGAGGACCCCGGCGCCGCCTGGGCGGGCGTAGTCAACTACATTGACCGCCAGCTATGCGGGCCCCTGCAGCACCTGCGAAATTCCTACCGGCAAGGAATTGCCGCGGTGGATAAGAGCAGCCGGGCGCTCTACGGTGCGGATTTTGCCAGTCTGGCGGACGCCAAACAAGTCGAACTGCTGACTGCGATGGAACAGGGGCACGCACCGAGCGACATATGGAAGCAGAATTCTTCCCAGCAATTCTTTGCGCTCCTGGTCGATCAAACCATGCAAGGTTTTTACGGTGATCCTCGCCACGGCGGCAATCGCGACCACGCAAGCTGGAAGATGCTGGGAATTCCGTACCCGCCTATTCGTGGCCGGCTTCACTACTGACGTCAAGCAAACAGTAGACGCGCACCATCTGTGCAGGTGAACGCTCAAGGTTAAGTGGATGGCACTCAAGCACGTCAACGCGGTGGTGGTGGGCGCAGGCGCTGGCGGTGGCGTAGTCGCCAAGGAACTGGCCACGGCTGGACTCAGCGTGGTGTTGCTGGAACGAGGCAAGTGGTACACGGCGTTCGATAACCGTAAAGATGACCTGATCAATCAGCGCAATCCCACCCTGGGCAACTCCTTCGGCCCTGACGAGGAGCGTAACCCACGAGTTTTTGTGGATGAGCAAGGCCGGGAACGTCTCGTGAAGCCGAGCCATGGCGACTACAACAACAATGCCGCTTGTGTGGGAGGCGGCACCGCCTGCTATGGCGCCCTCGCCTGGCGCTTCATGGAAAAAGACTTCCGCATGCGCTCGACCTACGGAACGGTCGAGGGCAGCACGCTCGAAGATTGGCCGATCAGCTATGCCAACCTGGAGCCCTACTACGAGAAAGCGGAGTGGGAGATCGGCGTTTCCGGCGACGATTCGAACAATATTTTCCGCGCGCCCCGGCGGCGTCCTTTGCCCATGCCGCCTCTTCCTCCCAACCGGGAGTGCGAAATTCTGAAACCGGCGGCGCAACGGCTTGGGCTCCATCCTTTTGACGAGCCTATGTTCCGCAATTCGGTTCCTTACAACGGCCGGGCAGCATGTATGCGCTGCCGTTGGTGCGTGGGTTTTGCCTGCGAAGTGGACGCCAAGAATGGCACGCAGAACACCGTGATCCCCACCGCTCTCTCCACTGGCAATTGCGAGTTGCGCACCGAGTGCATGGTCAAAGAGATTCTCACCGACGCCCAAGGCCGGGTGAAAGGTGTGGCCTACTTTGATTCCCAATCCCGGCTGCAAGAGCAGACTGCGGATGTAGTCGTGGTTTCGAGCTCGGCCAATGAGTCAGCGCGGCTGCTGCTTAATTCGAAGAGCCGGCTTTTCCCCGACGGCCTCGGCAACCGCTACGACTGGGTGGGACGAAACCTTCATGGGCACGCCTGGGCAGGCGCTCGCGGACTCTTCGATTTCGAGCTGTACGATGATCTCGGGCCGGGCTGTGGGTTCGGCATTTGCGATTTCAACCATGGGAACCCAGGACTGATCGGCGGCGGTTTGCTCTCGAACGAAATGGTCCGCCTCCCCTACCAGTTTGTCGAAAGCTGGCGGGCGCCCGGCGTGCCGTCGTGGGGCCGCGCCCATAAACAGTTTATGCGCCAATGGTACCGGCGCAGCATGATGGTGGCGGCGGAAATCCAGGAGATGCCGGTGTTCGATTCCCGAGTGCAGGTTGATCCCAAAGTGAAGGACTACTGGGGAATTCCGGTGGTTCGCCTTTCTGGGCATTCTCATCCCAACGATCAGGTCCTGGGCAATTTCATCGCTCCCAAGTGCGAAGCCATCCTGAAGGAGGCCGGCGCAATTACGACGTGGACGTTCTTGCCGGGCACGGGCCTGAGTGGCGGCCAGCACCAGGCCGGGACCTGCCGCATGGGCGACGATCCTCAAGACCTCGGTGGTTGACAAGTACTGCCGGGTTCACGACCTGGACAATCTGTTTGTGGTGGACGGCAGCGTCCACGTCAATAATGGTGGCTTCAATCCCGCACTCACCATCATGGCAATCGCCTACTACGCCTCTGAACATTTGGTGAAATCCTGGAAAGGTATGCATGGCGCTTCCTAGGGCGAGCACCCGATGACCGCTGAGCGCACGCCTTGGTATCGCCGTTTTTATTTTCTTCTGCTCATTCCTGTGGCGATGTTTCTCGTTCTTCCAGGGGCCAGCGTTTACTATCGCTACTCGGGCGGACGGTCCTGTTCACGCTGTCATGAAATCTGGCAGCCTTATACGGATTGGCATACTTCGACCCATCGCAACGTACCGTGCGCCGATTGTCACGGCGACGTCTTCACGCTCGATCTGGGTTTTCATCTTAAGAACATTCATCGCCTCGCTGCCCACTTGCGTGGTGAGATTCCGGAACAGGTGAGTTTAAAGATGGACGATGTGCTGCGGATGAGCGCCCGCTGTCAGAAATGCCATCAGCAGGAGTACGCGGATTGGGCAGCCGGGCCGCACGCTGCCACTTACAAAGAAATCTTTCTGGACGCCAGCCACAATCATCACGAGCACTTAATGGACGATTGCCTGCGCTGCCATGCCATGCACTTCAACGGCGGAATTCGCGATCTGGTCACACCACTCGATACCAGCGGGCCGTGGAAACTTCGTGATCCGAAGCTGGCGGAACAGCCGGTGATCCCTTGCATCGCTTGTCACCAGATGCACCGCCCAGGAACACCGTTGGTTCGCCCGGCGCAGAAGCCCCTCAATCCCGGGCACGCACAGGAAATTGCCCGGCCTTCACTGGCGCTATTTGACCGCCGTGAACTGGATTACGTTGCGCTGGGACAGCTTCCGTTGCCCTCGATGCACGATGGAGCCAGAACAGTGAAGATCAGCCCGGACATCCGCCAGGCACTTTGCTACCAGTGCCACGCGCCCCTGGCTGCCATGCAGGTAGAGTCAGGGGACGACCGCACTCCCGTAGGTGTCCATGCGGGACTCAGTTGCTTCGCCTGCCATCGCGGACACGGCCAGATGACACGCGCTTCCTGCGCCACCTGCCACCCGCAGTTATCCAATTGTGGTCTGGACGTGGAGACCATGGATACGACGTTCAAGTCAACTAAAAGCCCGCACAACATTCATTCCGTCAAATGCCTCGACTGCCATACCAAGGGCATACCCAAGAAAAAACAGCAAGGCGCACCGGTTTAGCGGTACGGTTACCAGGAGGCGGAATGAAATACGCGGCACACAGGTTTGGAGTTTGTGCTCGTGCCCTTCTTGTGTTGTGCTGATGGTGGTCCCGTTCTCACGCGCTTGACGACTGCGTTTCATGGGAATATGAGGGCATTACGGAAAGGATACTTATGCAAAAGTCCTTATTGCTCGTGTTGGTTTTCACCTGTCTTCTGGCAATCGCCCGAGCCCAGGCGCCGGAAAACCCCAAGGATTACACGGCCCATGTTGTCGGTTACGCGCACATGGACATGGCATGGCTTTGGCGATGGGAAGAATCCATTCACGACATCATGTACAACACCTTTAGCAATCAACTTCTATTGATGGACCGGTTCCCGGATTACACCTATTCCCAGGATCAGGCTGTAGTGTTCGACATGGTCGAGCGTTATTACCCCGACCTCTTTAAGGGCATCGTCCAGAAGGCCAAAGCCGGTAATTTTATTCCTGTCAGTTCCACTTGGGTCCAGATGGACGAAAACGTGAGCGATGGTGAGTCGCTGGTACGCCAGTTCCTCTATGGACAAAAATATAGTAAGCAAAAATTCGGACACTACATCAGAGTGGCATGGCAACCGGACGTCTTTGGCCACCCGCGTGTCGATGCCGCAGATCGCGAAGCAAGCCGGCATCGATTTCTATCTCTTCAACCGGCCACATGACCCGGCTCGCCCCCCCATCATTTGGTGGCAAGGACTGGATGGAACTCGAATCCTGGGTTACACCACGCCGGGTGAATACACCCAGCCCATGGACCATGAGCACACTACGGTGTTGGGGATGAAGAACGCGGATCGCGCCGGAGTCAAAAACATCCTGGTCCTTTACGGTATGGGGGATCACGGTGGCGGGCCAAACCCTAATGACGCCGCGGGCATCGCCAAGTTGAATACGTCGCCGGATGACGTGCGAGTGAAACCTACTAACGTCGCAGACTACGTCGATCTCTTGTTGTCCGAGAAAACGGACTTCCCGGTTTACGACAAAGAGCTGAATTTTGTGTTCCCTGGCTGCTATACCACGCAGGTGGACATGAAGCGTCACAACCGGCAGGCCGAACAGCTTTTGCTCAATACCGAAAAGTTGTCGGAGTTGGCGGTGTTGTTTGATTATCGGGATTATTACCCCAATCGTGACCTCACTGAGGCATGGAAGTTGGCTCTGCTCAATCAGGCTCATGATCTGGCGGCGGGGTCGGGCATCGGTCCTATTTATGCGGACGCAGCCCGCCAGTACCAGGAGGTCTTCGAGCGCGCCAATCGAGCGCTGAATTTTTCGCTCGAAAACCTGGGCTTGCAAGTGGACACCCGCGGACCAGGCCTTCCCCTCATGGTCTACAACCCGCAATCCTGGGACCGCAGCGACTTGGTAGTTGCGCAGGTATCGGCGTTCTCTCTGCCCACCCATATGGTCGCGGTTCACGACGATGAAGTGATTCCCGTGCAGGTGCTTCAGCCGCCGGCCAAGGTGGACTCTCGCGAGACCGCGACCATCGCTTTTGTCGCCCACCATGTTCCTCAGATGGGCTTAAAACTCTACCGTCTGGTAGCGGAAAGCGATGCTCACAAAATACCTGCCGCTTCCGTGCAGGTTGGCGCGAAACCGCGTCCTTTTCTCGAAAACGAATTCTTTCGAGTCGAAATCGATCCCGGGAACCGGAAACATTTTCCGGCTTTATGACAAGACGAATAAACGCGAGGCATTCAAAGGCGAAGGCAATTCTCTCGTAGCCCTCGAAGACACGGCTGAGCAGGCAATGCGAACCTCGGTCGAGTATGCCGGCCCGGCATGGGATATCGGATTAACCGGCAAGAAGTGGGATGTGGATAAGGCGATAAAGGTGGAGGTTACCGAGAACGGGCCCGCGCGCGCCACGATTCGAGTCGTTCACCGCTTCAGGGATTCCGAGTTTATTCAGGACATCAGCCTGCTCGCGGGTGTGCCGCGCGTGGATGTGGAGATTTCAACCGATTGGCGCGAGCGCGCCACCTTCCTGAAAGTCGGCTTCCCCGTCGCGGTTTCGTCCACCAAAGTGTCGTCGGACGTCCCTTATGGAGCGATTGAACGCGAACAACTGGGAAATGAAATGGTGATGGGCAAGTGGGTGGATATCTCGGATGCGAATTACGGTGTCGCCATCCTGAACAATGGCCGCAATGGTTTTGACGCCAAAGACAACAGGATTCGGCTTTCCGTGATTCGCGGCCCCTGGGGCCCGGACCCTCGTGCCGATGAGGGAACCCATACGGTTGGCTACTCGATCTATCCTCACCGCGGAGGTTGGCGCGACGGCAAAGTGGAGTTCCAGGCCATGGCCTTTAATTCGCCCTTGCTTGCTCTACAAGAACCGTCCCACGCCAGCCCGCAAGAACAGTGGGCCACCAAGAAGGGTGGTTTGCCGGATTCCTACTCCTTTATCAAGACCGACAGCGACCATGTTGCTCTTTACGCCATGAAGCAGATGGAAGGTTTCTACGATACGGACGCGATCATCCGGTTTGTCGAGTTGGAAGGGCGCGAGGGTGACGTCACCATTGAACTTCCGCGCCCGCTGAAAGTGGTTGAGACAAATCTGCTGGAAGACACCGTCTTGGGCCCGGTTGGAGAAGGCTCTTCCATCCACTTCCACATGAAACCGTGGGAGATCAAGACGCTGCGTTTCGCTAGAGAATAAAGTTCTGCTGCCGCGGCCTGAGATTCCGCCGAATTAACGAACCCCAGCTTGGAAACCTACCCCACTGCACGCTTGCTTTGATACGCTGATGAGATGAGTCACGACGATTCGGTGCTAGCTGCTCGATCATCCGGAAGTCTGGTTGGTTGATGCGCGAATTCTTCCAACTGCTCAGCCGGAATCGCAACTATCGCTTTACCTGGACGGGCCAGATCGTCAGCGAGATTGGCGATCATTTCAACAACATCGCCGTCTTCGCCCTGGCCATGGCGCTCACTCATTCCGGCCTGGTGGTTACCGGCGTCCTCCTGGCCCGTGCCGTTCCCGCCATCACCATAGGACCGCTCGCCGGTGTGCTGCTCGATCGCTTCGACCGCAAGCGGATCATGATTGCCAGCGATCTCATGCGTGCGCTGGTGGCCCTCGGCTTTATCTTCGCAGTTACGTCGCACCGTGTTTGGGTGCTTTACCTGTTTAGCGCGCTGCTCATGGTCGCTTCGCCCTTCTTCACTGCCGGACGTTCCGCAATCCTGCCCACCATCGCGAATCCGCAGGAAATCCATACCGCCAACGCACTAACCCAGACCACGCAGTGGATGGCCCTCACGGTCGGAACCTTTCTTGGAGCCACGGTGGTCGCCATAGGCTACAAATGGGCGTTTGTATTCAATGCCCTCTCCTTTGTTTTTTCCGCGTGGTGTATCTGGCACCTGCGCGCGCCCGACGCATCGGGCTTTCGGGCAAAGCGCAAGGTGAAGACCGAAGATGATGTGATCCGTCCCTGGCACGAATATCGCGAAGGCCTGCGCTACATGCGCTCGGTGCCGCTGGTGCTTGCCATTGCGCTGCTTTCGGTTGGCTGGGCCACCGGAGGCGGCGCGGCACAGATTCTCTTTACGCTTTTCGGCGAAGTGGTCTTTAATCGCGGAGCTTCGGGGATCGCGCTGATCTGGGGCTTTGCCGGCTTGGGTCTGCTGATGGGCGGGGCTTTCGCAAACTGGCTGGGCCGGCGGCTCTCCTTCGACGCCTACAAGCTCACCGTCTTTATTGACTACATCGTGCACGGAGCGGCCTATGTTCTCTTTAGCAGAGCACAGCGCTTTGATCTGGCTTTGCTTTTCATTTTTTCGTCGCGCGGCGTCATCGCGGTCAACTCCGTTATGAACTATTCCTATCTCTTGCGCACTGTCGCCAACCGCTATCGCGGGCGCGTCTTCGCCACCATCGAAACCCTTACCTGGACCATGATGATGTTATCGATGATGGGCGCCGGCATCGCTTCCACACACTACAGCGCTCGTTTGATCGGCACGGTCGCAGGACTGCTCAGTTCCACCACCGCGATCTTTTGGGGTTGGGCAAACTGGACGGGACGCCTTCCTCTGCCTGATTTCGCCGGAGCCCGGCAATCGGCAGCCACCGTTCGCCCAGATCGCGTAGTCTGATCGCGCAGTTCCATTCGCCAGTCGATTTTCCACAGTGCAGTCCGCTGCCAGTGCGCCAACGTTCGCGGCGGGCCCGAATTGTTGCCCCGCTTGATTGTCGAACATCGGGCGACTGTGAGGGACAGCAGCAGCCCCAACGCAGAACTACTCCTTGAGACACCTGCGGCCCATGCCATTACACCCTCCTTTCAGAGCACTTATCATTCGCGTGATGGATTCGTTGAAAAGCGGACGGCCCATGCGCCAGCCAGAGAACAAGGGCCACAAAGCCTGACTGAGGCGTTCGGCAGGATATTCTCGCCGGCCCGGCTTGAGGGCAAGAGTTGCAAAATTGCGGCTATTTCCAGCGACTTTCAGGGGAATGCAGCCGGCTTTCTCTGCATCCCAGACTGCGTGGCGGAGAGGGGGGGATTCGAACCCCCGGTACAGGTGTTAGCCCGTACAACGGTTTAGCAAACCGCCGCCTTCAGCCACTCGGCCACCTCTCCGGGAAATTCGGCGGGACGAACCTTATTATTGTAGCAGCGGATGGTTCCGCGCGAGACAAATTTGAGAAGGCACAAGCGGTCCCGTCTTCGAAACTGGGGTTGGGACAATTCTCTTCGAAGCTCTGCTGTTTCCCCGGGGTTCAGTTCGATTGCGGCAGTAACTCGCAGGCTAGATGGATTCTCCGGCGAACCTTCACGCGATGCTGCGTTTGAGACGGACACGCTGCGGGGCCATGACTTCTACGCGATTGCGGCCCGCCCGTTTCGCTCGATACAGGGCTTTGTCCGCGGTTTGAATCACCTGTTCCACATGCCGGGCGCGGGCATTGGATTCCGCAACTCCAATGCTCACGGTGACCGACAACCCGCCCGTGGCCGCCGGAGCGGGTTTCCGCCGGATGGTCGTCGGCCGCGCTCCCACCGCTTTCCTGCGGTCGGTGCCATGGGAAACAGCGCGCCGCTCCTGTCCTCCGCGCACACGAAACGAGGAAGCCTCGATTTCCATGCGGAGGATTTCGAGGTGCGGCAGCACATCGGGCAACGATTCGCCGGAAAACAAAATCGTGAATTCCTCGCCACCCACCCGAAAGGCCTGGCCCCCGCCGCTTACCCGGGCCAACTTCGCCGCCACCATGCGCAACACCTCATCGCCGGTCTCGTGGCCATAGGTATCGTTGAACTTCTTGAAATGGTCGATGTCCACAACCGCCACGGTATACCTGTTTTGCAGGCGCAGCAGAGCATCGTTGAAAGCTCGGCGCGCGGGCAAGGAAGTGAGTTCGTCCTGGTACGCGAGCAAGTAAGAATTCTCCACCATGCAGCAAGCCAGGATCAGCCCGCCGGTGGCGAAGTAGGCGCTGCCGATCCTGCCCGCGCCCCCGGCCTGCAAACCCAGGAAGGCCGCGGCAAGCGACCACAGCAGACCGTTTTCAATCGGCTTGCGGTAACGTAAGAGGCGGATCAGCAAAGTTGAGAATGTAATCGCAAAAGCCATCCAAGCCGCCTGCGGAACCCTTGACCAATGAAACCAGGCCGCGGGAAAAACCCCCAAGCGGAGGAACGAAGGAGAACTGGATTCTCCGGGGCGGCCCAGAATGGCCACGAAAACGGATTCTATAAAGAGCAGCCCCAGCCAGGGCGCAATGGAGGAAACCGTGAGTCCTTTCTCGTGGACCAGAGCCAGGAGCAGAAGGTTCAAGGGAAGAAGAATGGCAATGGCTGCAAGGGCGACGTAGCCTTGCCCAGAGGATACCGCTCGGCCCGCAGAGAAAAAAACCAAGGCGCGCTGCGCCAGCAGCAAACTACCAACTGCGAGAAAGGCGCGGCGGGAATGAAACCGCCAAGCCAAAAGAAATCCCGCGAGAAATGCTGCCCAATAATAGGTTGCAACGGCGGAAACGGGAGGAGCGTAAATGCCGGCTTGCAGCAAGACGACGGCAGCCAGCCAGACCGCGCCTCCCGGCAGCAGCACGGACTTTAGTGTGTTCCTGCTCCAATAATCCACCACCCGCGATCCCTTTCCCCGGCCAGAGAAGGCATCCAGCAATCGGCAACCTGTAATTATCCCAATGCTGCGAGGTGGGGAGTGAGTAGCAGGACAGGTACGGGCCTTTTTCCCGCGGAAGAAACCCGCAGGCGGGCCACGCAGGAAGGTTTCCCATCCGGAGGTCCCAGTGGCGATGGACCTCCTATTTCGGGACGAACGACCTTTCGTGCGGCGCTTCTGTCTTGCCCAATCTTACCGCTTGCTCAAGAATCAGAATGTCCAAATTAGAGGGAACTTATGCGCATGCTGATTGCTGAAGACGACCCGGCTCTGGCCAGCTTTGTGAAAAAAGGCTTAGAAGCCGAACACTATGCGGTCGATGTTTCCGACGATGGAGAGCGGGTACGGGCGCAAGCCAGCGAGTTTAACTACGATTTGCTGGTGCTCGACCTCAACCTGCCTCGTCTGGACGGGGTTTCGATCCTGCGCCATTTGCGAACTCGCAAACCCAGCATGCCCATCCTTATCTTGACGGGACGCAGCCGCATTGAAGACCGGGTGCAATGTCTCGATCTGGGCGCGGACGATTATTTGGTCAAGCCGTTTTCTTTCACCGAACTCTCCGCCCGCATTCGGGCGCTGCTGCGGCGGAGCCATTTGCCGGCGGAGTCGGTGCTGCAGGTCGAAGACCTTAAACTGGACCGGGTGGAGCGGAAAGCGGAGCGCGCCGGGCGGCGGATCGAGTTGACCTCGAAAGAATTTGCGCTGCTGGAATACCTGATGCGCAATGCGGGGCGGCGCATCACCCGCGCCATGATTATCGAACACGTCTGGAATCTCTCCTTTGACACTTGCACCAACGTTGTCGATGTCTACATTAATTACCTGCGCCGCAAAGTGGATGACGGCTTTGGCCAACGGCTCATTCACACCATTCGCGGCGTGGGATACGAACTTAGCAGCCGCCATGGGACCGCACAGTATGAGCAATCCCAATGACTGGCCGGCCCGCCGATTCGCGCTGCGAGGCAGGGGCAGGAGAGCAAGGGCTGATCGGTGAACTGTTTCACGCCCTGAATCAGCCGCTTACCACCCTGCAGATCTCGCTGGAATTAAGCCTGCAACAGCCGCGCTCCGAGGCAGAGTACCAGCAAACGCTGCGGCGGGCTCTGCGCCAGGCGAGAGAGATTGCCCGGCTGACTTCCGGAATCCGTGACTTGGTGCAGGCCGGCGATCCTGGACCGCGGCGGCAGGTCTTGTCTGTCGAGGACTTTCTGCGTGAAATAGCAGCTGATCTGCAGCCGGTCGCCGAGTCGAAGCAAGTAAGGCTCTCGCTGCGCGGCAGGCTCGATGGAACGGTCTCCATGGAACCGCAGCGCTTGCGGCAGGCGCTGTTCTCGCTGCTGGAGTTTGCGCTGGACCGCTCGCGCGCCGGCGCGGTGGCGATTATCGAAGCCGGTGAATCTGAGTCCGAAAGCGTAATCAGGCTGAGTTCAACCGCCAAGCCTGATCTGGATTCCAGTCATTCCCTTAATTGGGTGATCGCTCGGCGTATGGTGGAGGCCGCTGGCGGCACCCTGCATTTTGATGTTCATCGTGGAAAGATCAGTATCGAACTTCGTTTACCGCTGGTGTCGGACCTCAGTCCAGCTGGCGCGGCCTTATCGCATTGAGCCTAGGTAAGGCTTTCCCATTTCATCCTTCTTCCCAAATCTGGGAAAGATTTGCCGACAATAGAGCTTCCTCATCTTTTACTAATCGCCTTTTAACCTCGACAGAATGAAATTGCCGCATGACGACTTCGGCAATATTTGCCCCGCCTGGCGGCGGCGTATTAGTAGCCAGCGCCAGCACTGCTTTCCGTGAACAGGTGCGGCACAGCCTGGATAACCGGCGGGGGCCGGTGCAGGAGGTTTTGGGCGGGGCCGAAGCGCTGGTAAAGCTGGAAAGCGGAGACTGGCAGGTGCTGTTTCTCGATCGCCGCCTGCCGGATCTCGACACCGAGGAACTGATCCAGATTATTCGGCGGCGCTTTCCCGGCATTGAGGTAGTGTTGCTCGATTCCGCCAGCGGGCAAGCCTTGCCGATGCCGGGCGGGGACGCAAATTCCGTTCCTTACGCCGCGCACCGCGTCAAAGCAAGTTCTGCCCGGGACAATTTCACGGCCAAGGTCAGTCCCTGGCCGTCCACGCTGCCCGCGGCTGTGCCGGTCGAGCCTCTGCCCGGAATGATTGGCGGGGCAGACTCCATGCAGCATGCCTACCGCCTGGCCCGGTTGGTTGCGCCGCGCACCACTACGGTACTGATTCTGGGGCCGACCGGAACCGGCAAGGAGTTGCTGGCGCGGGCCATTCATCAACTCAGCCCGCGCGCGGCGCGGCCTCTGGTGGTGGTGAACTGCGCCGCCATTCCGGAGGCTCTGCTGGAATCGGAGCTTTTCGGCCACACCCGCGGCGCTTTCACCGGAGCTTTGCAGGCTTCGACCGGCCGTATTCCCGCGGCCCACGGCGGAACCCTGTTTCTCGACGAAGTGGGAGAACTGGCGCTCAGCCTGCAGGCCAAGCTGCTGCGCTTTATTGAACACAAGGAAGTGCAGCGCCTGGGCAGCGCGGAGGTAATGCGGATCGATGTGCGCATCGTGGCGGCCACCAACGCCGATCTGGCGCGCCGGGTGGAAGAGAACAAGTTTCGCGGCGATCTCTACTATCGCTTGTCGGCGTTCCCGGTGGAACTGCCTCCGCTGAGGGGGCGGGGCGCGGACATCGCTCTGCTGGCGGAGTATTTCCTGGAGCGGATCTCTGCCGCTTCCGCGACGGCTGCCCCAGAGCTCAGCCTGGAGGTGGTGCGCATTTTGGAGTCGCAGCCCTGGGAAGGGAATGTGCGCGAACTGCAGCAAGTGATGGAGCGGGCTTACATTCTGTGCGATGGCGAGAGCGCCATCCTGCCCCGGCATCTTTATTTTTTTTCGGGAGGACGGCAACGGGTTTACCGCGAAGCCGCTTTGCCCGCGGAACTCTGAGAGAAATTTTAGCGTGCCCGGCAGTTCACTGGCAGCACCGTTGCACTGCTTCAACCAGCACGGATGCAAGCAGCCCGGATGCAAGCAGCACTGGTCAATCACTCATGCCGACAATTCTCCAGCTTCCCTCCCCGGCCGCCGAGCCGGCGCCCTTCGATGAGATGTCCCTGGTCCGGGCCTTTGCTTCGTTTACCGAGGCGGCGTCTTCGCTCGAGCGTTCTTACTCGCACTTGCAGGGTGAGGTGACTCGGCTGCGCCGGGAGTTGGCGGAAAGCAATCGCGATCTGGAGCGGAGCCTGGCGGAAAACCAGCGCGTGCATCAGCATCTGGACCGGATACTGGCGGGCTTGCCTTGCGGAGTGCTGGTCACCGAACCGGACGGCGCGGTCTCGATCGCCAACCCGGAAGTACGGCGTCTGCTGAGCATGTTCTCGGGCGCGTCCTTCGAAACCTTCGACCAGGTCCCGGTATGGCTGCGCGACTTGCTCGACGACGCGGCCGCTTCTCCCCGGGAACGGGAGCACTTTTGCCGGAGTGGAGGTGTGGAATGGATTTCAATTCGCCACGCTCGCCTCGATCCCTCCGCCGGCGCCAGTTCGATCTTCATTCTGCGCGACATCAGTGAGGCCAAACAGCTGGAAGAGGCGCAAGACACCTTACACCGCCGTCAAGCCTTGGCTGAAATGTCTGGGCTCCTGGCGCATGAGGTGCGCAATCCCCTGGCCAGTCTGGAACTGTTTGCCGGGCTGCTGGTGAAATCCCATCTCAAGGCCGGGCCCCGGCAGTGGGCGGAGCAATTGCAGGCGGGCCTGCGTACGCTGGCGGCGACCGTAAACAATGTGTTGCAGTTCCACGGCCAGCCCCCACCCGATTTGTCGTCCACCGATCTCGGACACCTGCTGGCTTCCTTCGCGGAGTTTCTGGCTCCGCTGGCGGAGCAGGCCAAGGTGCGGCTCGAACTGGCCCACCAGTTGGATGGAGTGCTGGTGGCAAGCGACGAGCACCGCCTGGAGCAAGTCTTCTTGAATCTCGCGCTCAATGCCTTCCGTTTCATGCCTGGCGAAGGGGTGCTGCGAATTAGCGGCGGGGTTCGCGCCGGGCGGCGGCCGGTGGCTCATGTCGAACTGGGCGACACCGGAAGCGGGATTGCGGCGCAGCAACTGGGCCACATTTTCGAGCCCGGTTTCACGACCCGGCCGGGCAGCCCGGGGCTGGGATTGGCGGTGTGCAAAAACATTATCGAGCAGCATGGGGGATCGATCGGCGTGACCAGCCGGATTGGGGTGGGAAGCACCTTTCATCTGGAATTCCCCCTGTTGCAGACGAAGGGATAAATCGAGACATGACGAATCAAGTCTTAGTGGTGGATGACGAATCGGGAATGCGGGCAGCGCTGGCCGCCAGTTTCACGCAGCACGGCTGGCGGGTGGAAACCGCCGGCGGCGCCAGCGAAGCGCTGGCTCGCTTTCGCCGCAGCCTGCATCCGCTGGTGGTTACCGATATTCGCATGCCGGATGGAGATGGTCTGAACGTGATGCGGGAAGTGCGCCGCCTGGCGCCGCATACGGCTGTGATCCTGTTGACCGCGTTTGGCAGTGTGCCCGCTGCGGTGGCGGCAATGAAAGACGGGGCTTGCGACTACCTGGTGAAGCCGGTGGAGTTTGAACCGCTGGAGCGGGCGGCGCGGCGTGTTCTCGAGCACGCCAGCGAGTCCGGGGCGGAGGCCGGGGAAATCATCGGACACTCGCCCGCCTTGTTGCGGGCCGTGGCCCGGGCGCGTCAGGTGGCGGCCAGCAATGCGGATATTCTGCTGCAGGCGGAGAGCGGCACCGGCAAGGAGCTGCTGGCGCACCTGATCCATCGCCTCAGCCCGCGCCGCGACCGGCCTTTCGTGGCCATCAACTGCTCTGCGTTTCCTGAAACCCTGCTCGAAAGCGAATTGTTTGGTCACGCCCGCGGCGCCTTTACCGGCGCTCACGCCGCCAAGCCGGGCAGGTTCGAGCTGGCCAACGGGGGCACGCTCCTGCTCGACGAGGTGGGCGAGATGCCGTTAACCCTGCAACCCAAGTTATTGCGAGTTCTGCAGGAGCGCGAGTTTGACCGGCTGGGGGACACGCGCGCCATCAAAGTGGATATCCGGGTGATTGCGACCACCAATCGCCCGCTCGAAGCCATGGTGCAGGAGGGCGGCTTCCGCGCCGACCTGTTCTACCGGCTGAATGTGATTCCGCTCAGCCTGCCTCCGCTGCGCGAACGCCTGGGAGATGTCGCCGAGTTGGCCGGGCATTTCGCGAGGCTTTTTGCGCTGGGCGAAAGCACTCCCAGCTTGAGTCCGGAGTTTCTTGCCCGCCTGGAGCAGCATTCCTGGCCGGGAAACGTCCGCGAACTGGCCAACCTGATGCGCCGCGCCGTCGCCTTGTCGGGCCCGGAGATTGGGCTGGACGTGTTCGATCCCCAGGAAATGCCCGCCGCCCCCGGCAATCAGTTGCGACCCGGCATCTCTCTCGAAGCCATGGAACGAAGACTATTCGAGGTCACGCTCGATGCCACCCGGGGCAACCGCTCGCGCGCCGCCGAGATGCTGGGAGTGAGTTTGCGCACCGTTCGCAACAAAATCCGCGGCTACGGACTGCCCCCCAAGCGGAGTTATTTGTGCCAATGAAACCCATGATGGACACCCCCGAGATCGCGAGCCTAAGCCACTTTCTCGACGTGAATGTGTTCCGCAACTCGCTGATCGCTTCGAACCTGGCCAACATCGATACGCCCGGTTACCGCACCCGCGACATTAATTTCCTGCAAGAACTGCGGCGGGCCGGCGGCGACCTGGAATACGCCTCGCTTTCGCCGGCCGCGCATCCGGTGCTCGGGCTGCTCGCCCGCCCCGACGGCAATAACGTAAGCCTGGAACGCGAGGGCCTGCTGCTGGCCGAAACCCAGCTGCGTTACAACCTCGGCGTGCAACTCCTGCGGGATGCCTTCCACATGATATCGAGCGCCATCCATGAAGGGAGCAGTTCATGAACCTGTTTGGCATGCTGGAAATCAACGGCTCCGCGTTGACCGCGGAACGGCAGCGCGCGGAGGTGGTGACCAGTAACATGGCCAACGTCGAAACCACCCGCACCTCCGAGGGCGGCCCCTACCGGCGGCAACTGGTGGTGTTTCGGGCGCAGAAGTTTCCTCAGTTTCCCCTGATGCTGGCCGGCGGTCTGGCCAGTACCGCCCGGGGCGTGCGGGTGGCTCAGGTGGTCGCCGACCCGGCGCCTCCGGTCGAACGTTATCAGCCGGGGAATCCCGATGCCGATGCCCAGGGCTATGTGGCGTACCCCGCGATCGATCCCGTCTCCGAGACCACGGATCTGCTGGGAGCGGTGCGGTCGTATGAGCTGAACGCGTCGGCGGTGCAGGCCACCAAGACCATGATCCAGCAAACTCTCGATCTGCTGCGCTGAGGGGCGGGGACCGGCCGTAACTTGCCGGATCGCGATTAGACATAACGACACAATAGAAATGCATATAGATAACAATCGATCTAAACAAAGATCGATCTAAACAAGATCGAACAACCAATCGATCTAAACCTGAAGGGGCGAGGTGAGTGATGAGCAATCCGGTCTCCGGGATCGGAATTACCCCGGCGGTCAGTCCGGCCGCCTCGGCGGCCACGGGGGCGCGCGAATGGGGCTTCGTCGAAACCCTGCGCGGGGCCATGGACCAGGTCAGCCAGTTGCAGACGGCGGCCAGCCAACAGACCGGCGCCATGCTCGAAGGCAATGGCTTGGATGTGCACAGCGCCATGATCGCGGTGGAAAAAGCCGATCTCTCGTTTCAGTTGATGATGCAGGTGCGCAACAAGATCGTGGCCGCCTACCAGGAGATCTCCCGCATGCAGTTCTGAGCGTCCCTTAGGAGATCCTATTGCAAGCCCCGAAATCATTCGGCGAGGCACAAAACCAGGTCGGCGAAATGCTGCGCGGGCTCAGCTTCAACCAGCGCCTGCTGCTGCTTGCGGGCACGGTGCTGATGGGATTGACGCTGTGGGGATTCAGCGAGCTGATGGGAAAGCCGAAGTATGTCACCCTGTATTCCGGGCTGAAGCCGGAAGAGGCGCAGGCGCTGGGCGGCCGCCTGGCGGCGAAAAACATCGCTTACGAACTCTCGCCGGACGGCGGCAGCCTGCTGGTGCCCCAGGATCAACTGGACGCCAGCCGTCTGGAAACGGCTTCCCAGGGCTTGCCGCGCAATGCCCGTCTGGGCTTCGAGCTTTTCGATACTCCCAACTGGGCGGGCTCCGATTTTACCGAGCAGGTCAACTATCAGCGGGCCCTCGAAGGCGAGTTGGAACGCACCCTGCAAACCCTCAGCGAGGTGGAAGCGGCGCGGGTCCACCTGGTGCTAGCCCACCAGTCGCTTTACAGCGAGCAGGAGACTCAGGCCAAAGCTGCGGTAATTCTGAAGACCCGCGGCGGGCAGTTGTCGGAGCAAGCGCAGCGCGCCATTCCGCAGCTGGTGGCCAGCGCCGTCGAAGGGTTGCAGCCCGGAAACGTCACCGTGGTGGATGCCGACAGCAACACTCCGCTGCTGCGTCCGAGCACTCCCGGCAGTGTCGCTTACGATCTTGACGAGGAATTAGAGAAGACTCTGGTGCGGACCCTGGAGCCGGTCGTCGGCTCGGGGCACGTGCGCGCCAGCGTGCACGTGGAATATGACTTAAGCACCAGCGAGAACACCGACGAAATCTACGATCCGAAGACTACCGCGGCGCTCACCCAGCAGAAGTCGGAAGAGACCGCCGGGGGCGCGGGCCCCGCCGGGATTCCGGGCACGGCCAGCAATTTGCCGGGCGGAGCGGCGGCCACGGTAAACGTCAGCGCGGAGAACCAGTCGTCCCGTTCCGAAAGCACCACCTATGCGGTCAGCAAGAGCGTGCGCCACATCACCCAGCCTGCGGGACGCATTAAGCGTATTGCCGCAGCCGTGCTGGTGGACGACGCCAGCGACGCCCCCGCCGGCGGAAAGGAAATGCCCAACCGGCGCAAACGTTCGGCTGAGGAGATGAAGCAGATCCAGGCGCTGGCCTCGGCGGCGATCGGGCTGGATCCCCAGCGCGGCGACCTGCTGTCGCTGGAGAACTTGTCATTTCAGGAGTCTCCCGCCGAAGCTCCCGAGCCGGCAAGCCGCTGGGAGAAGTTGCGCCAGTTGCTCATGCAGTGGCTGGGGCTGCTGCGTTATCTGGGAATTGCCGCCCTGTTTGCCATCGTCTACTTCCTGGTGCTTCGTCCGGTGAAGAAGCAGATAGTCACGGCTTTCCGCGAGCTGCCCGCGCAGGTGATGCACGGCGCCAAGCTGCCGGCGAAATCGGCTGCGGAATCGGCGCTGGCAGCCTCTCCCATTGAAATCGAGACGCCTCTGGGCAGCGAGCAGTCCCAGCGGGCTACCGTCCTAAAAAAACAGTTGGCGGAAAAAGTGAATGCGGAACCCGCCACCGCCAGCCGCCTGGTGCAGACCTGGATGCGGGAAGACGGCTAAGCAATGATCGCCCAGGCACAGGCTTCGCTGACCGGCATGCGCAAATCCGCCATCCTTCTGGTTCTGCTGGGGGAGGAAGTCGCCAGCAAGATTTTCCGCAACCTGCCAGAGTCGGATCTGGAGAAACTGACCCAGGAAATCGCCGAACTGGAATACATCGATCCGCCCACCGCGCAAAATGTGCTGGAGGAATATCATCGCCTGGCGATTACCCAGGAATACCTGGCGCAAGGCGGCACCGACTATGCGCAGAAGTTGCTGGTCAAAGCGTTTGGCGAGGACGGCGCCCGCCAGTTGCTCAAACAAGTCTCGCACGCCGCGGAAATGAGCGCGGGCAAGCTGGACTCGCTGCAGAAATCCGATCCGCAGCAGCTGGCAAAATTTCTGGAAGCCGAACACCCTCAGACGATCGCTCTCATTCTCGCCCACCTCGATCCCAAGCAGGCCTCTTCGTTGCTGATGCGTTTTCCTGAAACCCTGCGTGCCGAGGCCATCAAGCGCATGGCGCAACTGCGGCAGTTTTCTCCCGAGATTGCTCAGAAGGTTTCAGTGGCGTTGCACAAGCGCCTGGAGGCTCTCGGAGAACAGCATCGCCGGGCTTATGCGGGAGTGCAGGGAGTGGCGGACCTGCTCAACCGCCTGGATCCGGTGGCCTCGAAAACCATTCTGGAAACCATCGAAAAAGAGGATCCCAAGGTTGCCCTCGGCATTCGCAACCTGATGTTCACTTTCCAGGACTTGCTGGGAGTGCCCGAAACCGGCATTCGCGAGCTCTTGGGCAACCTCGACAAGAAGACTCTGGCGATGGCGCTGCGGGGGGCGACCGAAGAGTTGAAGAACTACATCTTTAAATCCATGTCTTCGCGCGCGGTGGAAATGTTGAAAGAAGACATGGAAGTGCTCGGTCCGGTGCGGGCGCGTGACGTGACCAAGGCGCAGCAGGAGGTGGTGGCGGCGGCGCGCAAACTGGAAGCGGACGGGAAAATCAGCCTGGGAGCGGAGAGCGAAGATGAGTACGTCGTATAGCCGCGCCCTGGAACCGCAGGCTGGAGCCGCCGAGTCTCCACCGGAGCCTGCCCCCTTTTTCTACGTGGAGGCCGTCCCCGGGGACGTCCCCAGTGCAGGCACCTTACCGGGGGCGGGCGCTGCCGGAGGCTTTCCCAACCAAGAAAATCGGGAGGCTGCGCTGCGCCAGGCGGGACGCGCGGAAGGCGAGGCAGCAACCCGGGCCGTTTATGAAGAACATCTCGCCCGGGTGCGCGACGGGGTGCGCGCAACTTTGGCGGACTTTGCCGGGGAGCGGGCCGCCTATTACCGGCAGGTGGAAGCCGAGGTGGTGCAACTGGCGCTGGCCATCGCCCGCAAGATTCTGCACCGGGAAGCTCAGGTGGATCCGCTGTTGCTGGCCGGGGTGGTTCGCGTGGCGCTCGACCAGATCGAAAGCAAAACCAAAGTTGTGGTCCGGGTGCATCCCGAGCAGGCGCCGGATGCGCGCTCCTATCTGCAACGCACCCTGGACCCGCAGTCCGTGCCCGAGGTGGTGGATGATCCCACCCTGGAACTCGACTGTTGCGTGTTGCAGACGGAGATGGGAACGGCGGAGCTTGGCATCGAAGCCCAACTGAAAGAGATTGAGCAAGGCCTGTTCGATTTGCTGGCGAAAAGGCCGCCGCCAGGAGGTTAGGAGCATTGCCCGCTTTGCTTTCGTCGCATTTCGCGCGCTTGCAATCGTGTTCCACATTGCGCTGGCGCGGCCGCGTCACCCAGGTGATCGGACAACTGGTGGAATCGGAGGGACCGTTCTGTTCGGTGGGTGAATTGTGCCACGTGATCAACTCCAATGGACGAATCTTTCCGGGAGAGATTGTGGGGTTTCGCGGAGCTACCGTATTGTCGATGCCGCTCGAGCGCCCCGACGGTATCCGCTATGGCGATGCGGTGATGACGTGGGGGGCTCGGCCCGTGCTGCGGGCTGGCAGCGGCTTGCTGGGACGGGTGATCGACGGCATGGGCGAACCGCTGGACTCGCTCGGCCCCTATTTGGGCGGGGATTTTCAGACTTTGGATGCGGCGGCGCCATTGGCTCTCGACCGGGAACTCATTCGCGAACCTCTCACCTGTGGAATTCGCGCAGTGGACGGCTTTCTTACCTGCGGACGCGGCCAGCGCCTGGGAATCTTCGGGGGCAGCGGGGTGGGCAAAACCACTCTGATCGGCATGATGGCGCGCAATACCAGCGCGGATCTCACCGTGCTTGCCCTGGTCGGGGAGCGCGGCCGCGAGGTGCGCCATTTCCTGGAAGACGCGCTCGGGGTCGAAGGGCGCAAACGCGCCGTGGTGGTGGTTTCGACGTCCGATCAATCACCGCTGCTGCGTATTCGTGCCGCCCTCGCGGCTACGGCGGCGGCCGAATATTTTTGCCGTCAGGGCAAGCACGTTTTACTGGTGGTGGACTCGCTCACCCGCCTGGCCATGGCGCAGCGCGAAATCAGCCTGGCCGCGGGCGAACCACCCACTGCCAAAGGCTACACGCCTTCCGTCTTTGCCATGCTGGCGCGGCTCATTGAACGCGCCGGGAAATTCCGCGGAGGCAGCATCACGGCCTTCTACACGGTGCTGATGGAAGGCGATGATCAGCAAGATCCGCTAGTGGATGGCGCCCGCGCCTTGCTCGACGGACACATCATGCTCGACCGCCGCCTGGCGGCGCGCAATCACTACCCGCCCATCGCCATCCTGGACAGCATCAGCCGCCTCATGCCCATGGTGTGTTCGGCTGAGCATCTCAAGAAAGCCGGCGCCCTGCGCCGCCTCCTGGCCACCCACAACGCTTCGGAAGATCTCATCCGCATTGGCGCTTATCAAAAGGGCAACGATGCCGTGCTCGACCAGGCTCTAGCGGTGATGCCGGCGCTCAACCTTTTCCTGGAGCAGATGCCGCAGGAAGCGGCTCCGCTGGCCGACACCACCGCCAGACTGCTGGCTCTCGGCGGCTAACGGCATGCCTTTTCAATTTTCTCTCGCGGCCTTGCTTCGCTTCCGTCAAAGCATCGAACAACGGCAGGAAATACTGTTGCAGCAAGCCAACCAGCGGGTTGGGGGACTGCGCCGCGGAATCGAAAGCGTGCAGCGCGCCACGGCCGAGGTAACCGCGAACGACGCTCGCGAGCTGGCGTCAGGGCTGCGCGCCGCCGAACTGCATTTTAGCCAAGTCCGGCGCAGTGTCCTTCTGGAACACGGCTCCCGCCTGGAGAAAGAATTGGCGGCTGCCCTACAGATTCAATTGCAACAGCGGCTTGCCTTCCAAAAAGCTCGGCAGCAACGCGAAGTCGTCGACACTTTGAAAGAGCACCAACTCCAGGAATTCAACCAGCAGGAATCACGGGATGAGCAGCGCCGCCTCGACGATCTTTTTCTCTTGCGCCGTCAATTCCTCCACCGCCACGACTGGTAGACCCACGAACAGCAGGTTATGGACAGGGTTTGCCCGCGTGGGGGGCAGAGATTACCCATTTCTTCTCTTCCACGCTGCTCATTCCAACCTTGGCGATTTATCGGCTAGATCCCCTGAATCTTCAGTTTCAGCCACTTGCTGGCTACGGTGACAAGCAACCAGCGATTGGACATTGGCGTGCCATTTCTTCTTCGAGACGATCGAGCCGCCAGCGCTCAAGATCGCCGGGGAGAAATCAAAGATCGTGGTGGCAAACCTGATCCAGCCCGAAGCGGTGTTGCCTTCGCCCATCCCGGCGGCGGGGCAAGCGGGAAACACAGCACCGGCAGCCTCAGGTTCGGCATTCGCTGACATTTTGCAAACCGCGAGCAGCGCAAATCCTCAGGCCGAAGTGCCCTTAGTCGTACCCTTATCGGACGGCCAGCTGAAAGCTAAACCGCAAGGCAAAGCGGCGGCAGTTTCCGTCGCCGCTAAAACAGAAAAACAATCGGGAAGCGCTTCGGCAACGGTTCTTCTCGCAACGCTCGCCGTCCCGCCGGCACTCGCGAATGCGCCGCCCCCGACCTGCGGCCCCAACCCTGCCGCAGTTTCCGACGCGATCGTGCAAAAGCCTTTTGTGGCTGGGCCCGCAGCGCCCGCAGTATTTGTGAACCCGGGACTCCCCAATGTAGAAGCCGCAAGTTCGCCAGGGTCTGCGCCTGCGCCTGCGCCTGCGTCGGCGCCAGCGAATCCGGAGTCACCGAATCCTTTGGCGCCAAGCTTAGAATTGCTCGCTTCGCCGGGCGAAACCTCGACGCTGCCGTTGCAGACGGACGCTCCGCTGCCGGCTTCAGTTGTTTCTGCTTTTTCGTTCCCATTGTCCGCAAACCAGCCGCCGCTTCCCGCGCTTTCTGTTCCGCTCGCGAGCGACGCTCCGGCGCCCCCAACGCCGGCATTGGATTCGCATGCCGCCGCCGGCCCAAGCGCTCCCGCGCCCATGGACGCGAAGGCTTCGCCCGTGCAACCCATGAACCCTCTGTTGGCGGTGAAATCAGTGGACGCGGCGAATTCCGCCACCAACCTTGCGGCGGTCCTCAATCGTCCGGGAGCCGCGCGGCCTATAGGAAGCGGCGACCGAAAGATGCCGTCGCCCGGGCCGGGCAAGACTAGCGAGAGCGCTGATCCAGCGCTCCCGGGCGCCGGATCGGAGGTTGCTCCCTGGCTGGTCTCGAACGTCAAGGCAGCTGCAGGGATGTTGAAATCCGAAATCGGGACGCAAAACACCGGGGCGCAAAACACTGGAACGCAAAACACGGGAACCGCCGCCAGCCAGTCCACGGCAAGCGTGGCAGTTAGCGCAAAGGGAAGCCCTTTCGGCGATTCCGCTTCGCCTGCGGCGGTTCCTCAGGGATCCGGATTCGCGAAGTCTCCGGCTGTCGAAAATGATAATCAAGACAGCAACTCCAAGGCGGCAGCATCGGATTCGAGCGCCGGGGCCGCCTATTCGGCCACCGTGGCAACTACACCAGCGCCTCGTGCGGAGGCTTCGTCGGGCGCCTCCGCCAATGCCACCGTGTTGTCACAGGCGGCGCAGCCAGTCACGCAAAGCCTCCCCGACACGCGCCAGCTTTCGCCGGCCGCAAAGAGTTCGGGAGAAAACCGCATGAGCGATTCTCCCACGCTGCTTCCCGCAGGGCTGGACGTGGTTCCCGGTGCGCGACTGGTAGCCGGCGCCGGGCAAGCCGAGATGCACATTGATCTGCGCAGCGCCGCCTTCGGTAACATCGAAGTTCATACTACGGTGCATGAAAGCCAGGTCGGGCTGGCGGTGGGCAGCGATCGAGGAGATCTGCACACGTTCTTGTCCGCCGAAGTTCCCGGCTTGCAAGCGGCCTTTCGCCAGCAGGACCTGCGCTTTGACCAGATTCACTTTCTTGGCCCGGGTGGCACCGCTTCGGGTCTTTCCGCGGGAGCGGATGCCCATTCGGGATTTCAGCGCCCGGGACATTTGCCTCCATCCGCAAACGCAGGCTCAGCATCCGTAGAGCGCAATGCCAACGATCCGGAAATTGCGGTTGGCCTCGGGCCCGGACTCAACGTTCACGCATGATCACGAAAGGAGAACTCGATGCAAGTTAATCCAGTCGCCAATGCCGCCAGTACATCGAACAGCACGCCCGCGCAGAGCACGAACAGCATGTTTATGCAGTTGTTGACGGCGCAGCTCCAGAACCAAGACCCGTTGAATCCCGTGGATCCCACGGAATTTACCTCGCAATTGGTGCAATTCAACATGCTCGACCAGCTTACTCAGATCAACAACACCCTAACGGACGCCTTCGCGCCAACTGCCACGCCGACCACGCCCACAGCACACTCAACTGCTGCCGTACAAGGAGCGCAATAATGCCGAATTTTTCCATCCCACTTTCCGGCCTGACCGCCGATGCGACGGCGTTGTCGGCGATCGCCAACAACCTCGCGAATCAGAACACCACCGGCTACAAGGATACGCGCGTGCTCTTCAGCGACTTGTTCTACCAGAGTTTAGGGACGACAGGATCGGGCGATCCGGTGCAACTCGGGGCCGGCGCGGAAGTCGGATCCATGCCTCCCACCTTCACCCAAGGCAGCGTGCAGGCGACGGGTGTACCCACCGATGTCGCGATTCAGGGCAATGGATTCTTCGTGGTGCAGCAAGACGGCACCACTAGCTTTACCCGCGCCGGGGATTTTACCGTCGACGACAATAATTTCCTGGTAACCAGCGAGGGGCAGCAAGTCATGGGCTACCCCGCGATCAATGGGACGGTTGAGACCGGAACCGCGTTGCAGCCTTTGCAACTCGGCGCCGGAAGCATCAGCCCTCCGGCGGAAACCGCGAACGTGCAGGTGCAGACCAATCTCGATGCTGGGGCGGCCACGACCGACGCTGCCTTCACCACGCCCGTGAATATTTTCGATTCCCTCGGAGGCAGCCACGTCTTGACACTTAGCTTTACGAAGACGGGCGCCAACACATGGAGTTATTCGCTCTCCATCCCGGCGGCCGATTTGAATCCGGTGGTCCCACCGGCAGGAGGCGCGCCGGTCGCTCAAACTGGAATTCTGGCCACTGGCAACTTGGCTTTCAATGGACAGGGCGTGCTGACGGCAACCGGCCCTGGCACAGCTGGGGCGCCCGCGTTCACGGGAACTGGAACCGGAACCATGACTGGGGTAACGGCCCGCGTGGGAAGCGTTCCCGAGACCATCAGCATGACCGCAATCGACGCCACTCACTTTGCGGTCACCGGTTCGGTTTCCGGTACCCTGGGCACGGCCACCGTGGGGGTTCCTTTCACGTCCGGACAAATTGGGTTTACGATCGCGGCCGGAGGCACAGCCTTCGTAGCCGGCGATAAATTCACTGTGGCCACGACGGCGGGGCCGCTGGGCAATGTTACGGCGATTCCCATCCAAGGTTTTGCGGACGGCGCCGCGAACATGGCCTTCAACTGGAACGTGCTTAACGGCAACACTTCGCTGCTGACTCAAGTGGCCGCCGCCAGCAGCACCGCAGCCAGCCAGGCGGATGGCAGCGCCAGCGGCTCGCTGGTGAATTTCAGCATTGGCAGTGACGGGACGGTGACCGGATCATTTAGCAACGGCAAGACTGCGGCCTTGGGACAAATAGCCATCGCCAGCATTGCCAACCCGGATGGGCTGCAACTGGAGGGCAATACAGATTACGGTTTGAGCTTGGCCTCGGGGCAAGCCGTGATCGGCATTGCGGGCACGGGAGGACGAGGCACCTTGGCGGGTGGCTCGCTCGAACTGTCGAATGTCGATATTGCTACTGAGTTCGCCAACCTCATCGTGGCGCAACGCGCCTTTGAAGCCAACGCCAAGGCCGTCACCACCTTCGATCAGGTCACGCAAGATACCATCAACCTCATTCAAGGATAGCCGCGGCATGAGAAAGCCTCGTTCGCTCCGGCCGGGCGAGCGGGGCCACCTCAAGTCTTCTTAATGATTTTCTCCTAATGTTTGTCTGAAAGCGTTCACTACGAACCCTGCCTGCGGCACCTCAGATTTCACGTATCCGGTGCCGATGCAGAGATTTGCGATTTCCTCCCTTGCCCTGCGAACGCTTTGCCGTCGTCTTTCTATCGCGGCAGCCAACTTGCTGTGATCTGAAGCTGTGACTGAATCCAAAACTCAGGCAAGCGGCTCGACGGCGTCGTCTGCGCCCGCGGCAACCAAATGGATCGTGCTGGCGGCCGCGCTGACGGTGGCGATTGCCTGGTTTGGTCAGCGGCACATCGCTGCCGGGCAGGCGGACCGCGAACCACAGGGCGAGGTCAAGTCGGTGTTGCACCTCGAACCCTTTGTGGTCAATCTCAGCGCGCCGGAGGAGAGAGCGTACTTGCGCGTGGGAATAGATCTCGGACTTAAGGGAGAAATGCAAAAAGACAGCGGAGGAGAGCCGACGGCACTGGTCCGCGACACGCTTTTGGGCGTGCTCACCACTTGCAGTCCCCAGGACCTGCTCACGGCGGAAGGAAAGAACAAGCTGCGCCAGGAATTGCGGCAAGCGCTGCAGCAGCGCGCGCCCGGCCTGGGAGTCGAGGAAGTTTATTTTACCGAGTTTCTGATCCAGCGCTGAGCATGCCCGAAACCGCAGCGGTAACGCAGCTCGAAAGTTCTCTGGTGGACGATTCCGCAGCTTGGGCGCGGGTACGGAAGCTGGCCTGTGATCTGACCGTCGACCTGTCGCTGCCGGAGATCAGGGTATGCGACCTGATGCGCATGCAGAGCGGCTGGATCATCGACTCGCAGTGGGAGGTCAGCGCCGACGTGCCCCTGCTGATCAATGGTGTGTTGATCGCCTGGGGAGAGTTTGAGGTGGTGGCCGGACGGCTGGCGGTTCGCATCACCGAACTGGCGCAGCCCGCCACGGAATAGAAGCTATGGAACTGAAGCAAAGATTAGGAGAGATGTGTCAGCGGGCGTAGCCATTCGCGCCGAGGTTGGCCACGCCAAGGGCTGGTTGCGAGTCCTCCGCTGGCTGGCCAGACGCATCCGCGCAGGCAGGCTGCGGCCGGAGCGGCAACTTCGTCTCTCGGAAACGCTTCCCCTTGGAGAGAAGCGCTTTCTGGCGGTAGTCGAGTTTGAACAGCGGAGACTGCTGATCGGGGGCACCAGCAACTCGCTGGTCGTGCTGGCGGCCCTGCCCGGCCAAGGGCACGGCGGAACCAGTGAAGAATGCGGCGAAGCTCGGAATAGCTGGAGAGTATAGCGAGCGGCGGAGTGGGCCGGAGCAACTGCCGGAGAACGGCAAAAACCGCAGCCGAGTACAAAAAGAAAAAACAGAAAGAGCAAGAGAACGGAAACGAAGTGAAGAAAAGAAAAATAAAGATGCACCAGCTCATGGATTCTGGGAAATGAAATGCCGCACCCTAAACCGGTCTTGGCCGCTGCTGGCGGGAGTGCTCTTGCTGGCGCACCCCAGCTCCTATGCCCAGAGCCTGCGCGCGCCTTCCCCGGTTTTCCCCTGGACCGCTGCGGGAGGAGCCAGCGGGTCGGCGCCCTGGAACATCCTGATCTTACTGACTCTGCTGACCCTGCTGCCGGCGCTGGTGCTGTCGATGACGCCGTTTGTCCGGCTGCTGGTGGTGTTTCATTTCCTGCGCCAAGCCTTGGGCACACAAGCGACGCCCACCAACCAGACGCTGATCGGGCTTTCTCTGGTGCTCACGTACTTCCTGATGCAACCGGTGGGCGCGGCCATCTACCAGACTTCGATTGTGCCTTTTGAAGAAGGCCGGGTGGATGCGGTGGCGGCCCTCGAACAGGGCGCGGAGCCGTTGCGCCGCTTCATGCTGAAGTTCGCCCGCGAGAAGGATCTGGCGCTGTTCCTGGAACTGGCGAAGGAGCCGCGGCCAGCCCGCCCCGACGACGTGGCCATGCGGGTGGTCGCGCCCGCCTACATTCTTTCGGAATTGCGGGCGGGATTTCAGATCGGCGCCGCACTCTACCTGCCTTTTCTGGTCGTGGATATCGTGGTGGCCGCCGTAACCACTTCGGTGGGAATGTTCCAGCTGCCGCCGGTGGTGATTTCGACTCCGCTGAAGCTTCTGCTTTTTGTCATGGTGGATGGCTGGAATCTGCTGGTGGGATCGCTGATGAAGAGTTTTACCTGAGAAAGAAGCGAAGAAGAAAGTCATGCCAACCGATATTGCGGTGGAACTTGCGCGCAGAACCTTTGAAGCGGCGCTGTGGCTGGTGGCGCCGCTGCTTATCATCGCCACCCTGGTGAGCTTGGTCATCAACCTGGTGCAGGTGCTGACCTCGCTGCAGGACACCACGCTTTCCACGGTGCCGCGGCTCACCGCGGTGGGGCTGGCGCTGTTCTTCCTCATGCCATGGATGGTGCGCCGTCTCGGCACGTTTACCGTGGCGCTGCTTTCCGATTTCCGCCCGTACTTGCGTTAGCCGGATCGAGCCGGGGTACGGGGACGAGAGGAGTGAGAACAAGAACCCATGGGCGTCGTGCATCTGGGGCTGTTGAATCTCGGGCTATTGAATTTCGGGCCGCTGAATTTCGAGCAATGGATCGGGTCGCTGGTTTTCGTCGGCGTCCGCATTGCCGGGCTCATGAGCTTCGCGCCATTTTTCGGCAGCGACAACATTTACCGCCAGATCAAGGCGGGCTTCACCCTGGCGCTGACCGGACTGTTGTATCCCGTCACCGGGGTGGTGGGCGCGCAGGCAGACCTGCTCGGCTGGACCCGCGCCCTGCTGGGCGAGGCCATGATTGGCGTCTTACTTGGACTGGCGCTGCAGCTCGTCTTTGAAGCGGCGCAGATGGCGGGACAAATCGTGGGCATTCAAACCGGCTTTTCCCTGGTCACCATTCTCGATCCCCAAACTCAGGCGGATTCCCCGGTGCTGGCCGTGATCCATCAGCTCGTGGCGCTGCTGATCTTTCTGCGGCTGAATGTGGATCACTGGCTGCTGCGCGGACTCGCCGCCAGCTTCATCTTTCTTCCGCCGGGCGGCGGCCTAGCCAACCGGGCGCTGGGCGCAGCTTTGCTGCAGGCCGCGGGCAGCATTTTTCTGGTGGCTGTCGAAATTGCCGCGCCCGTGCTGGCCGCCACGCTGGTGGTGGATGTGGCTTTGGGCTTTCTGGGGAAGGCTTCGCCGCAGTTGCCGGTGATGTTTGTGGGCATCCCCATCAAGTCGCTGACCGGGTTATCCATTCTGGCGGCGGCAGTAACTTTTTGGCCGCGTCTGTTCGAGAGGCGATTTACCGCCGCCCTCCTGCTGGGAGAGCGGCTGTTGCACTTGGCGCGCTGAGCACGGCAAGCCCCTATGGCGCAAGACAACAAGACCGAGCAGGCAACTCCGCGGCGCCGGCAGAAAGCGCGCGAGCAAGGCCAAATCACGCGCAGCCGCGACCTGATTTCGAGTATCGCCATTTTTGCGGCCGTGCTCGCGCTGGCGGCGCAAGCCGCGACTTTCGGAGGCCAGTGGCGGCGGCTGTTGCGCCAGGATCTCGCGGCTGCGGCCGCAGGCGATATCCACGGGGGCAGCCCGCTTCCGGGGGAGCCGCGCTTGATGTTTTTCGCACCACAAGTCTGGTGCTGGGACTTACCTGGATGGCGGCGTTGGCCGGGGCTTTGGCGCAAGGCGGATTGGTCTTCGCCCCGGAGGCCCTGCAGCCCAAGTTCTCGCGACTGAGTCCCGCCGCCCGTTTGGAACAACTGTTTTCTCTGTCCTCGCTGGGCCGGCTGCTGAAGTCTCTGCTGCCGGCGGCGGCGGTGGTTTGGGTCACGGTCGCGGTGCTGGTCCGCGACTGGCCAGTCCTGGTCACCCTGCCGCGCCTGGCCGGAGAGGCTTTGACCAGCTTTGCCCTGGGCCGCGGATTCGAGGTGGCCTGGAAGTCGTCGCTGGTATTGCTGGCTTGGTCAGGCGCGGACTACCTGATCGAGCGGCAGAGGCTGGAAAGCCAGCTGCGCATGAGCAAGCAGGACGTGCGCGATGAATACAAGGAGATGGAAGGGCATCCCGCGATCAAGGGGCGCATCCGCCGCCTGCAACGCCAGTTGCGCCGCCGCCGCATGCTGGAAGACGCAAAACGCGCCACCGTCGTGATCACCAATCCCAGCGAATATGCCGTCGCCCTCGAATACAGCCCGGAGATGCCCGCCCCGAGAGTCGTGGCCAAAGGGCTCAACCTGTTCGCGCAACAGATCAAGCAAGTGGCGCGCTGGGAAGGTATTCCGCTGGTGGAAAATCCGCCGCTGGCCCATGCCCTCTACCGCGCCGCGGAAGTCGGGCAAACCATTCCCCCCAAACTCTACACCGTAGTGGCGGAAATTCTTGCCGCCATCTACCGCGCCGAAGTCCGAGCGGAAGAGCGCGCCCGCAGTCAGCAAAGTGCGCGCGCGGCGCAAGGAGGCCGCTAGCCTATGGCTGAAAACGTCATCCCGCATCCCGCCGCCAGCCATGGCGTGGTGGAGTGGACGGTGCCCATCGCCGCCGTAGGCTTGGTGTTCGTCATGCTGGTGCCCATGCCGGCTTTCCTGCTGGATTTGCTTCTGGCGGCCAGCATCACAGCGTCGGTGCTGGTGCTGCTTTCGGCGCTGCACATCCTGCGTCCGGCGCAGTTCTCGGTCTTTCCCAGCTTGCTGCTGCTGCTCACCCTGTTGCGGCTCTCTCTCAACCTGGCCTCCAGCCGCCGCATTCTGCTGCACGGCAATGAAGGCCCCGCCGCCGCCGGGCAAGTCATTCACGCTTTTGGCCAGTTTGTGGTGGGCGGCAACTATGTAGTCGGCTTTGTGCTGTTCGTGGCCTTGATTGCCATCCAGTACATCGTGGTCAGCCACGGCGCGGTGCGCACCGCCGAAGTCACGGCCCGCTTCACCTTGGACGCCTTGCCCGGCAAGCAGATGGCGATCGATGCCGACCTCAATGCCGGGTTGATCGATGAAGGCCAGGCGCGCGCCCGCCGCGAGCGGATTGCCCGCGAGGCGGAATTTTATGGCGCCATGGATGGCGCGGCGCGTTTCAATCAGCGCGATGCCCTGGCTACCATCCTGATCACTGCCGTCAATATCATTGCCGGATTTCTGATTGGCGTCTTCCAGCTCGATATTCCTTTTCGCGAGGCGCTGCGCACCTACACCGTGCTTACGGTGGGCGACGGCCTGGTCACCATGATTCCCTCGCTGCTGGTTTCGATGGCCGGCGGCATGGTGCTGACTCGCGCTTCTTCCGACAGCGGCCTTTCCGGAGACCTGGGACGGCAGCTGTTCTCGGCGCGGCGGCCGCTGTTCTTGGCCGCCGTAGTCATGCTCGCCCTGGCCGCGATCCCGGGACTTCCCAAATTCTCTTTCCTGCTGATGGGCGCCATTATGGGCGGATTGGCCTGGCGTCTCCCCAAGGGCGGCGCTGAAGCGGCGGGAGAAGGCGAAGGCAAACCAGCCAAGGATAGAGATAAAGACAAAAATAAAGGTAAGGACAAAGACAAAAAGTCAGCGGAATCGCTCGAAGACCTGCTGAAGCTGGACGAACTCAGCCTGGAAGTGGGCTATGGACTGGTGCCCCTGGTGGACGTGGGGCAAGGCGGGCAGTTGCTGGCGCGCATCAAGGCGCTGCGCGGCAACCTGGCGCAGCAACTGGGATTCATCGTGCCGCCCGTGCACATCACCGACAACCCGCGGCTGAAGGCACGCGAGTACATCGTTTCCCTGCGCGGAGTCGAGATCGCGCGCTGGCAGATGTTCGAAGACCACCTGCTGGCCATTAGTTCGGAGGCTTCTCCGCCGCCGCTGGCGGGAACGGCAACGCACGAGCCGGCCTTCGGCGTCTCCGCCCTATGGATTGCGCCGTCCCTGCAGAATCAGGCTCTGGCTGCGGGCTACGCGGTGGTGGACCAGACCTCGGTGCTGGCCACGCATCTGGCGGAAGTCATCAAACAGCATGCCGCCGAACTGCTGACTCGCCAGGAGGCTAAGCGCCTGCTCGATCGCCTGGCGGAGAGCCATCCCAAGCTGGTGGAGGAGTTAGTCCCGAAGCTGCTCAGCCTGGGCGAAGTGCAGAAAGTCCTGCAGCAGTTGCTGCGGGAGCAGGTCTCGGTGCGCGATCTGCCGGCCATTCTGGAAAGCCTGCTGGACACCGCGAACCTGACTAAGAGCCCGGTGCTTCTGGTGGAGGCGGTACGCCAGGCGCTGGGACGGTCGTTGGTTCGTCCCTTGCTTTCCGAAGACGGCGCGCTGCGCGTGCTCACGCTCGACAGCTCTGTCGAGGAAGAACTCAGCCGCGCCTTCAACCCGCAAGCCAACGCGCCATCCTCCAGCGCATTGCAACCGTCCCTGGTGCGGCGGCTGCTCGAAGGCTTGCGCCGCCTGGCGGGAGAGCAAGCCTCGGTGACCAGTCCAGTCCTGCTGTGCTCGACTCCGGCGCGTTTTCACTTGAAGCGCCTGCTCGAGCCCTTCATGCCCAAACTGGTGGTCCTGTCCCCCGGCGAGATTCCCCCGGCCATCTCGGTGCAGTCGGTAGGAGTTCTGCGATGAAACGCCCTATATCCCAAGGAACGGAAAGCGAGCCATGACAGAAGCCACCAAACGAGCCTACACCGCGTGGCAGGACGAGGAAGAACGAGAACGCCTGCTGCTCGAGCAGTTACCCCAGGTGCGCTACATCGCGCGCCGCATCCACGAGCGCCTGCCCCGCCACGTCCCCCTGGAAGATCTGGTGCATGCCGGCGTGGTCGGGCTGATCGACGCGCTGCACAAGTACGACCAGAACAAGCATGTGCAGTTCGGCTCTTACGCCAAGTTTCGCATCCGCGGAGCCATTCTCGACAGCCTGCGGGAAATGGACTGGAGCCCGCGCGACCTGCGGCGCAAGGCACGCCGCTTGGACGAAGCCCACCGCAAGCTGCGCCTGGAACTGGGACGCAATCCCTCGGAGCCGGAACTGGCGGTCGAACTGCGCATGGAATTGCGCGAGCTGCAACTGCTGCTGGGCGAAATCGACGGCCTCGAAGTGGGCAGCCTGCGGGTAACTTCCCCGAGCGACGGGAAGGAGAATGATCTGGCGGAGTATCTGCCCGACGATCCCAAGGACACCCCGCTGGTGCTGTGCCTGAACTCCGAGATGAAGGAACTGCTGGCGCACGCCATCGCGGAACTGCCGGAGAAGGAGCGGCAGGTGCTGGCGCTCTACTACTACGAAGAACTCACCATGAAAGAAGTGGGCGCGGTGTTGGGCGTGGGAGAGTCGCGAGTCTCGCAGATCCACTCCATGGCGCTGGTGCGGCTGCGGGCGCGGCTGGGCGAGTTAACCGAAAGCCGCCCCCCGCGGCCCCGCGCCGAGGGCGCCGCCAGCGGAGTCTGAAGGAACGTCGAGGAGAATTCAGCCGTGGAAAAGGTTCTCAACCAGGAACAAATCGACGCCATGGTGCAGGCGGCCCGCGGGGCCAAGTCTGGCGCCCCGGCAGTTCGCCACCGCGCAGTCACCTCGTGGGACGCGCGCCAGGCAGGTCAGATCGGGCGCGAACAGATGCGGTCCATCAACACCCTGCATGAAGGTTTCGCCCGCAATCTGACCCATTCCCTGGGCGCCTACCTGCGCATTGTCTTCGACGCGGCGCTGGTCTCGGCCGAACATCTTACCTATGGCGAGTTCCTGCAGCGGGTTCCCGAAGTGACTTATCTGGCTTCGGCGCGGCTGCTGCCGGTGGGCGCCAGCGCCTTGCTGCAGCTTGACCTGGCGGTGGCGTTTCCTCTCATCGATGTCTTGCTGGGCGGAGAAGGCAAGGGCACACCGCCGGGCCGGGCGATTACCGAAATCGAGGAGGAGATTCTGGAGACCGTCATGCGTATCATCTGCCGCGAACTGCAGAAGGCTTGGCAAGCCTTGGCTCTGGAATTTCAATTTGAAATGCGGCAACGCCCCGACCAGGTGCAGCACCTCATGCCGTCGGAAGAGAAAAACCTCTCCCTAAGCTTCGAAATCACCCTGGCAGAAAGCCGGGGGACGCTGAACCTGGTGGTGCCGGCGGTGGTGTCCAATGCCCTGCTGCGCAAAATCTCGCTAGGATGGGCTGCGGCAAAACTACGAGTACGCCCCGAGGTGGAAAAGCAAATGCGCGAGCGCTTGCTCGGCTGTCCCTTCCGGGCCGAACTGGGGCTGGTGGCCCGGGGCCTTCCCTTGGCTGATCTTGCCAACCTCGCGCCAGGCGCGCTGTTGTGGTTACGCCGGCCGGTCGCGAGGCCGGCCACCCTGTGGGTGGCCGGGCAGGAGATGTTTAGCGCGGCGGTGGCGCGCCGCGGCTCGGCCCGTGCCGCCCAACTGTTGGAGGCTTGTCCAGCCAGAGACCCGCACCTGCAGGAGAAGCAACCCGGAAGGAAGCGCGCTTCATGACCGATCCCGCCACACCTTCCGCCGCCGAGACTCAAGTTTCCGAATGGATGCAAGGATTCGCCCAAAGCGCGTCCCAGGTTCTGGCGCAAATTGCCGGATCGCCTTTTGGGGTGGAGATCCTGGCGGAGGCCCCTCCGGACGCCCTGCCCCCAGCCCCGGCCGATTTATCCGTGGTCATCACCGCCGCCGGAGCGCTGCGCGGAGAGATGAGCCTGCGCCTGGCGCAGCCTTCCGTCTTCGCTCTCGCCCAGCTTTTCCTGAGTGAATCGCGCGACGCGGTTCCCGATTTCAAGCCGGAGCATCGCGAGGCCACGGAAGAACTGCTGCGCCAAATCGCCGGCTACGCCGCCACCGCCGTAAAGCCACGCTGGGGAGAAGTGCACTTGCGTCTGGAGTTTGGTTCGCCTCCGTCCTGGCCGGCGGCAGGCAGTGGCTGGATCGCCTCGGCCTCCGGCGCGCCGGCAGCCTTTTGGCTGGAATGGCAAGTGAGTGCCGCGCTGATTGTGGCCCTGAGTGGCCCGGCACCTGCCGCCGACACGGCTCGCGTTGAACAAGCAGCCGCCGCGCCCCCAAGCCAGGATGCCAGCGGCAGCGCGGACAAACTGGGATTGCTCATGGGCGTCGAACTTGACGTGACTCTCCGCTTCGGCGGGAAGCGCCTTTTGCTGTCCGAAGTTCTCGAATTGGGGCCGGGTTCGGTTGTGGAACTCGACCGCCAGGTGCAGGAGCCCGCCGACTTGCTGTTGGACGGCAAACTGATTGCCCGTGGAGAAGTGGTGGTTGTCGAAGGGAGTTATGGCTTGCGAGTGCTGGAAGTGATTTCTCCGCCTCCATCCGGCTAAGCGGCAGAACGAGAAGAAGCGAAGAAGGAAGAAGCGAAGAAAAAAGAAAGCGAAGAAAACGGGCAAGACCATCGCTATGCATCGAGGCACATGGCTTTCCTCCACCAACCGCCGCTGGCATGAAGCGTTTCGATCCTGTGGCGGCGAAGATTGTGCGGCTGGCGGCGGAGTCCTGGCGCGGCTGCTCTGGCGGAGGCCGGGGATATGGCTGCATCATTCCTGGTTCTGCTCGCCGCAATGTTTCGAAAAGGCCGCGCGCCAGCGCTTCGCCCGCACTCGCGTGCCGGTTCTCCCGGTACCGCCTCCGCGTCACCGCATTCCACTAGGTCTGCTTATGCTTTCGCGTGGGCACTTGACCAACCCTCAGTTACGCCTGGCCCTGCAAGCCCAGAACACCGAAGGCCGCGGCCGCATCGGAGGCTGGCTGGAAACCCTGGGCTTTGCCACCGAGGCGCAAGTGACCGCTGCGCTGGGCATGCAGTGGGGATGTCCGGTGCTTCCCCTCTTCGCCGACGGCGACTCGCGCTGCCGCGGGATGCTGCCCTTCCGCTTGATGGAGACCTTCCGCATCTTGCCGGTGCAATACGTAGCCGCGACCCGCATGCTCTATCTAGCTTTTTCCGAAGGCGTGGATTACACCGCTCTCTATGCCATCGAGCAAATGCTCGATTGCCGCACCGAGGCCTGCCTCATCCGCAAGAGCGCGATGGATACCGTCTTCGAGCGGATTGGCCACGAACGCCGCGCCGGCGAAATGCTATTTGAAGGCGGCCGCGATCCCGAGGAGATGGCCCGCATCACCTGCAGCTATGTGCTGAAGCTGGGCGCAGGACATACCCGCATGGTGGCCTGCGGAAAATATGTTTGGGTCCGCCTGCAGGGCGCCGAGCTTACCAACCTTTTGTTCTTGCGGCCTGGTTTGCCCCCCGCCGAGGTTGAAAACCCGAATGTTTTCGCGGCCCGGAACGCGGTTTAGGCCCGGCAAACCCGCACCATACGGTTGTTTTCGCCTCTACTATCGCCCCCACTTGCGGCACCTCGCCATACCGTGTGGATCGCGACGACCTCCGGAAATCAACGAGACAGCCGGCGTCGATTGAGAGCGAAACAGCGATCTCTTCGGCAGCAGTAGTTCGTTGAGGTGCGTTGGGTACGGGAATTCTTCGCTGCGCCGGCCCGTGACCGAACCACCCCGACGCCCTTCAAAAATTGCCGCCAGCGCCTCCGCCGCCCGATTGTCCCCCGCCGAAGCGAAATTCCGGACTGCTTGGTTGCGGGGCTGGCGCTTGCGGCGACAGCAGGCCGGTTACGGTCGACCCTAGGTCAATCCACTGTTTGTCTTTTCCCGAGAGACGCGCAGCCGTAAAGCCGTGGCGAATTCCGCCTGGGCCACGCGTAAGCCAGCGTCGGAGGAAGATTGCGAAACCGGTTAGCAGTACGCCCAGAAGCATCGGGTCCCAGGTGTGCCGCGGCCAGCCCAGATAAGGCTTATTGGAGACCAGAGTCAAAACGGCGGCGATCCCGCCTATCGCGATGACCAAGCGGTCCTTCTGGCGAATGCCCCGCGCCAGTACGATTGGCGGCAGGCACCAGATCAGCACCCACGTTCCCCAGTAGAACGGCCTTGGGAATTCAGAGGCTGCGCCAGTGCCGCTCCACCACTGCGCCCGCAAATCCAAGGACAAAATCTTGAGATTGATGGCCAGGTAGATGCCGAGCCAGAGCATCGCTTCGGCGAACGAATAAGACTCATCGAGATAGTCGAAGCGGTGGCGCGAGCGTACGGCGGCTACAAGTATCAGTCCGATTGCATAGAACACGGCGACCATCACATGCTGCGCTTCGTGGGACGAGGTCCAGTAGCCAGGCAAAAAGAGGACGAAGATCATCGCCGCGAGAAATGCATAAGAGAACCCGAAGCGGCGCCATATCCAGAGAGAAAAAATGGCGCCGGCAGCGGGAACCATGGACTGAACTGCGTCCGGCATCGGCGAATAAGGCCTCCCGCTAAAAAGAGCGGCCTGCATTCCCACGCAGAGAAAACCAACCGAGCAAAACGCCAGCGCCTCCTCGATGCCGTAGCGATAGAGCCTGGCTTGAGAAGCGGCGATTTCGGCACCCGCGTAGCAGACGGCAGCGAAGATCAGAGAGAACACACCGAGAGTCTCCTGCTCCGGCCGCGAAAGAAAAACCACGACGAATAGCCCGGCGGCGGCGCCCACAATGATCAGGGTGAAGAGGAACAAGACCGCCCGCAGGAAAATGTTGGTGGTGCGGAGATCGGAGACAGTTTCCTGTTTCAGAAGCTGGTACTGTGCCTTCGTAAGGAAGCCGTCGCCGGAACAGTCCGCCAGGAATTTGCGGGCGCGCAGAGTCTCTTCGCTGGAGGCACTGTAGAGTCTCACGCCGGCCTCCCGAAGCGGCGCCCGATCAAGACCAGCGCCACCAGCATCGCCACTCCGCTAACCACGAAATAGGTCAGGATAGCGGTTTCGTCGCTGGACGCCACCCGGAGGAACATTGAGCTGACGCCAACGTAGCCGTAAACCGCGGCATAAGAAACGAAAGCAAACTGCCGGCGCGCCAGGCCCCAGGCGAGAGACGCGCCACAGGCGACTAGCAGAGCGAGAAACCACAGGCCATAGCCCTCCCGAACGAACACGCCCGAGAGCACTGCCCAAAAGAGAACGTTGGCCACGATGTTCAGATAAGTGCCGAAGAAATGCGGCTTCACGCCGAGGCGCTGAAGAACTGCCCCGCCGACGCCGACCAGCAGGCAGTAGAGAAGGGCATATTGGCGATACCCCGCGTCCTGATGGGCCGGCCAGCGCGAGATAGTGAGCCCGAACCATCCGGCGAGTGCGGACAAACCGAGCGACAGCACGAAGCGATTGTCGAAACGATAAGCGAGGAAGAAGAAGAGGGCGGCGCTCGCCAGAAGATAGAGATCCAATTGTCCCGAGAGCACGTGGAAACGGTTCTCCAGGTATGTGAGTTCGATTGACCAGGTCAGGCCGCCGAGGTAAAGCACGTAGTCGAAAATCGGACTCGGTGCCGGCGTTTCGGCGTTGGACCATGCCGGCGCGCGCGAGAAGCAGTACCAACAACAGGCGGCGAGGATAGCGGAAAGGACGGTCAGGACGAGGACGTTACCGAGTTGCTTCGACCATGTGCTGACCGTCCATCCGAGTCCGGTGACGAACGCCAATACACCGGCGTAGAGGAGAACGTTCAGCTCGAGGAAAAGGGAAAGGGGTTCTCCACGGGATAGGCCCGCCAAATGGGCGCACTGCTCCGGCGATATTTTGCCCTGCTCCTTCCATTGCTCTAATCGGGCGAGCATCGTCATGAAGCCCTCGTTCGCCGCACTCGGACACCATGTCCATAGCCCCGGCATTGGATCCCGGCCACCGGTTCGGCCCATGAGTTTGACTCATCGTACATCCCAACAGGCTCGCCGCGCCGAAAAACCGCAAGTAGATGCCGCCAGAATCGAGGTGATCCATAAGTCGGCTTCGAGGAAGTCTCGCCAGATCGGTTTCCGATAAGCGCTTTTTGTGACGAGGTAACCGAGCAAGTTTTCGGATCGTCGGCAAAAGGAACTGATTGTGACGACGTTCTGTAAAAGTATCTTCATGGCTGATCTCCAACCAAACCCCGCGGAAAGATAGCCGGTGGCCCGAGATGTTACATTATTATGTCTGACGATCAATTGACTGAACCACAACCCAAATCGCACGGAATGCTCAGTTTCGAAGAGCTAACAGACCTTGTTCAGCGTGATCATGTTCGAACCGTGATCGTCGCCTTCACTGACCACTACGGCCGGTTGGTCGGCAAGCGGTTCCAAGGCGAAGTGTTTCTTAAAAGCGTGTACGAACACGGCACTCATGCCTGCGATTACCTCCTGGCCTGCGATATGGAGATGGTGCCGGGGAGCGGATATCGCTTCGCCAGTTGGGAACGAGGCTACGGCGATTTCCATCTGGTGCCGGATAAAAGCACTTTGCGTCTAGCCAGTTGGCTGGAAAAAACCGCTCTGGTCCTGTGTGATGTGAAGAACGAGAAGACAGGAGAACTTCTTTCTGTCGCACCCCGTTCGGTGCTGCGCCGGCAGTTGCAACGCGCCGGTGAAATGTCGGTCGCAAGCGTCGCAGCCACTGAATTGGAATACTACCTGTTCCGAAACAGCTATCGTGATGCCGCTGCCAAAGGCTATACCGGTTTGGAAGAAGCGGGATGGTATGCCGAGGATTATCACATCCTGCAGGGAACCCGGAACGAAAACTTTACGGCTGCCGTACGTCACCATCTCGAACTCTCCGGAGTTCCAGTGGAAAGCTCGAAAGGTGAATGTGGCATTGGCCAGCACGAACTGAATGTTCACCATGCGGGAACCTTGGAGATGGCGGACCGGCACGTCGTCTACAAGCAATGCCTGAAAGAAGTGGCGGACCAAATGGGGATCAGCGTAAGTTTCATGGCCAAGATTGCCGCCACTCAGGCCGGTTCGAGCTGTCACATTCATCTGAGTTTGTGGCGAGATGGCGTCAACGCCTTTGCCGGCGAAGAACAGTTTGGCCCGGTCCGGTGTTCGAACATGTTCCGGTGGTTCCTGGCCGGGTGGCTCCGGCACGTACCGGAGGTCATGGTTTTCTATGCGCCGACCGTTAATTCTTACAAGCGTTACGTCGAGGGCTCGTGGGCGCCAACCCGCATCGCATGGAGCCACGACAATCGCACTGCGGGGTTTCGTGTAATCGGAGAAGGGCAAAGCCTGCGCATCGAATGCCGCATCCCCGGCGCGGATTGCAATCCCTATCTTGCCTTGGCTGCCGTGCTTGCTTCGGGATTGAGTGGGATTGCCGACAAGGCGGAGCCGCCACCCTGTGCCTCCGGCGATCTCTATCAGGCGATTGATTCTCACCGCGTAGCCGGCAGTTTGACGGAGGCTACCGAGCTCTTCGCAAATAGTCATTTTGCCAAGCAGGCCTTCGGGGAAGACGTTGTTCAACACTATTCGCATTTCTTCCAATCGGAACAAAAGGCCTTCGACGGCGCCGTGACCGACTGGGAACGCAAGCGATATTTCGAAAGGATCTAGGTGATGAGACTCAAGGATAAGGTGGCTCTGGTCACCGGCGCCTCCAGCGGCATCGGCCGCGAGACCGCCCTGTTGTTCGCGCGCGAGGGCGGCTGCGTGGTTGTGGTCGATGTCGACGATCGAGGCGGTCATGAAACCGTGTTGGCGATAGAGCAGCAGAACGGAAAAGCGGAGTACGTTCATGCGGATGTTTCCCAGGCATCGGATTGCGAGCATATGGTCGCCTCGGCGGAACACCGCTTTGGAAAACTGAACGTCCTGTTCAACAACGCAGGCATCATGCACAGTAATGACGATGACGCGGTTTCTACCGATGAGAAGATTTGGGACCTGACCATGAACGTCAACGCAAAGGGTGTCTTCTTCGGCTGCAAGTATGGTATCCCCGCGTTGCGACGCGCCGGCGGCGGCTCCATCGTCAACACCGCTTCTTTTGTGGCTCTGCTCGGAGCGGCCACTCCTCAGATTGCGTACACCGCAAGTAAAGGAGCGGTGCTGGCATTGACCCGTGAACTTGCAGTCGTCCACGCCCGAGAGAACATCCGGGTCAACGCGCTCTGCCCGGGCCCGCTGCGGACCGAGCTGCTCATGAAATTCCTCGATACAGAGGCCAAGCGGCAAAGGAGACTTGTCCATATTCCCATGGGCCGATTCGGGGAGGCGACGGAGATCGCCAAGGCTGTGTTGTACCTGGCGTCGGATGACTCTTCCTACGTGACCGGCACCACACTCATGGTGGACGGCGGTATCACCGCTGCCTACGTGACTCCTGAATAAAACCCCTATGTCACACCATGTCACCGAAGGTTCTCGAATCCAGACCATCAGCCCGGTGGACGGCTCCGTCTATGCGGAACACGATGTAGCATCCAGCGCAGAAATCGAGACCAAGCTGGCGAAAGCGAAGACGATACAGAAAGAGTGGAAGCTGGTGCCGGTTAGAGAGCGCGCCGCCATCTGCCAACGGATGGTCTCGTTTCTGGTGGAACGGGCGGAACAACTTGGAACCGAGCTAACCTGGCAGATGGGACGGCCGATTCGTTACAGTCCCATGGAGATTCGGCGGGGCTTCCAGGAACGTGCCCTGTACATGATCGATCTCGCGGAGGCAGAGCTGGCGGATGTCGCCCTGCCACCCAAGGACAACTTCAGACGTTTCATCCGGCGCGACCCAATCGGCGTGGTTCTGGCGCTCATGCCCTGGAACTACCCTTACTTGTGTTCCGTCAATGTGATCGTCCCGGCCATCATGGCGGGCAATAGTGTGATTCTCAAGCCCGCGATGCAAACTCCGCTGGTGGCTCAAAGATATGCGGAAGCCTTCAGCCAAGCCGGACTGCCCCAGGATGTTTTCCAGACGCTGCACGTGACCCACGAGGATGTCGAGCGCATCGTTCGCGATCCGCGGGTCGGGTTCGTCGCATTTACCGGCTCGGTCGATGGCGGGCACGCGGTGCAGAGGGCGGCCGGGGAGCGCTTTATCGGTACTGGCCTCGAGTTGGGCGGCAAAGATCCAGCCTATGTTCGCGCCGATGCTTTTCTTGAGCAGACCATCGAAAACTTGGTGGACGGCGCCTTCTTCAACAGTGGGCAATCCTGCTGCGCGGTAGAAAGGATTTATGTCCACCAGGACGTTTGGCAGAAGTTCTTGGATGGATTTGTCGATCTTACCAAGAAATACATCCTGGATAATCCGTTGAGCCCCGAGACCACTCTAGGGCCTGTGGTTAACAAACGTGCCGCTGCCTCAGTCCGCGAGAAAGTTGCGGAAGCGGTACGCCAGGGTGCCAAGCCCTTGATTAGTGCTTCGCTATTTCCCAAGGACAGTAGCGGTACTCCTTATCTCGCTCCTCAGGTTCTTGTCGACGTCGACCATAGAATGAGAGTGATGACTGAGGAGACCTTCGGCCCAGTGGCGCCGTTGCTGAGGGTGAAAGACGATGCGGAGGCAGTGACCTTGATGAATGACAGCCGCTACGGACTCACTGCGTCAATCTGGACATCGGATACCGACGCCGCCGGCCGAATTGGGGACTCCATCGAGACGGGCACCTGGTTCATGAATCGCTGCGACTATCTTGATCCGGAACTCGCCTGGACTGGGGTTAAGGATTCTGGCCACGGGTGCAGTCTCTCGCGGCTTGGCTATGCATCGCTCACCCAACCGAAATCATTTCATCTGCGACTCTCCCTGTGACTGAGAGCTTGACCTCACCGGTTTCCTCAATATTCGTTTGAGATTTTCTCTGCATCCCAGACTGCGTGGCGGAGGGAGAGGGATTCGAACCCCCGGTACGGTTTCCCGCACAGTGGTTTTCAAGACCACCCGTTTCAGCCACTCACGCATCCCTCCATTTCCAGTTTAACCCGCAAGTGCGAAGGATGTCATGAGTTCCCTGCCGCTTCATCAAAACCAAAGGTCGTGCTTCGCGTACCCTTTAGGGAATCGATCGCAGCCAACCAGCATCCTACGGGACGGCTGTTGAGGCACAATAGCAGAGCCGCAAAATCGCATGACCTCCACAACGGACACTCCCGTGAACGCCGGTTCCCCCGCCAAACATCCTCCCGCCGGATGGCGTTTCGCTCTGCGTGCTCTCGCTCATCGCAACTACCGCCTGTTTTTCAGCGGCCAGACCATCTCGCTCATCGGCACCTGGATGACTCGCATCGCCACCGGCTGGCTGGTTTACCGGCTCACCCATTCCGCGTTGTTGCTCGGCATCGTCGGTTTCGCTGGACAGGTTCCGGCTTTCTTTCTCGCTCCCTTCGCCGGAGTTTGGGTGGACCGCTGGGATCGCCATCGCACCCTGGTAGTCACGCAAATCTTCTCTATGCTGCAATCGTTTGCCTTGGCCGTGCTGGCCCTCGGCCGGATCATCAACATCCACGAAATCATCTGGCTTAGCCTGGCGCAGGGATTGATCAACGCCTTCGACATGCCCGCCCGCCAGTCTTTCGTTGTAGAGATGGTCGAACGCCGCGAGGATCTCAGCAGCGCCATCGCCCTGAACTCCTCGATGGTGAATGCCGCGCGCCTGATCGGCCCATCCATTGCCGGCATCGTGATCGCCATCTCCAGCGAGGGCTACTGTTTTCTGGTGGACGGCATCAGCTACATCGCGGTTCTGGTGTCGTTGCTGGCCATGCGCATCACGCCTATTGCGCGGCCCCTTCACCGCAATGCCGTGCTCGACGACCTGCGCGAAGGATGGCGCTACGTCACCCGCTTCGTCCCCATCCGTTCCGTGCTGCTTCTGCTGGCGTTGTCCAGCCTGGTGGCCATGCCCTATTCCACGCTGATGCCGATTTTTGCCGGCGCAGTTTTGCATGGAGGTCCGCACACTTTCGGATTTCTGATGGGCGCATCCGGCGTAGGCGCGCTGGTTTCCGCAGCCGCCCTGGCATCGCGCCGCAGCGTGCTGGGACTGGGCAAGGTGATCCCCATCTCCGCCGTCATCTTTGGCGCGGGCCTGGTCGCATTCAGTTTTTCGCGCGCGTTATGGCTGTCCTTGTTGCTGATCCTGATCGCGGGAGCCGGCATGATGCAGCAAATGGCGGCCAGCAACACCATTCTTCAAACCATCGTGGACGACGACAAACGCGGCCGCGTCATGAGCTTCTACTCCATGGCCTTTCTGGGGATGACTCCCTTCGGCAGCCTGCTCGAAGGCGCGCTGGCCAGCCGCATCGGCGCGCCGCGCACGCTGATGATTGGCGGCTGCATCTGTATCGCGGGCGCGGCATGGTTCACCTTTCAGTTGCCGAAAATACGTTCCGGCATTCGCCCCGTGTATGTACGTTTAGGAATCCTTCCCGAGGCCGCCGCTGGGCAGATCGCGAGCCCATTACCCACCCCGCCCGAAGATTAACGGGCAAGGTCAACTTCCTTGCCACGGATTTCGCGGATCAACGCGGATTAAGTCTTTGATCTCAATTTTTTGGCGAGGCTGCCCCGTCCTCCCGACCCCTTAATACTATTGTCATCCCGACCGGAGCGGGAGGCTCCGCTTTGGAACCTCCCGCGGAGTGGAGGGACCTGCTTTGGGCCGGTTGCTCCTCGCTCCCCGCAGAAAGCAGAGCCTGCACTGAGCGAAGTCGAAGGGGCGCTCGCCCGCAAATGTCCACGCAGATCATCCACCGTCCCCCCGCCGATCAATCAGACTAACCCGAATGTCATCCTGAGGCCCGCGTTCTTTGCGGGCCGAAGGATCTATGGGCTCGCTGGCAGCGCCGGTGACGCCGACGGAATGCATAGATCCTCCGTTGGGAGTCTCTCGCCGCGCGAGCGACTCCGCCGCCTCAGGATGACAGTGTGGCGCGGGCGCCCTCGCCCGCGATTTGCTCAGCTTCATCTTGGTAACGCGGTAGTCCAGTTTCTCTCCTGCTTTTTCGACCTTGGTGAGCGGATACTCGGGTTGCTGCTCATAGTGCACGTGGATTTCGGTGAGACGCTGGCCGCCTTGGCCAATGCCCTAAATACATCATTGCCGCTCCGCGGTTTGTCATCATCGTCCTTGTCATCCCCATGATTGTCATCCTGAGGTCCGCGTTCTTTGCGGGCCGAAGGATCTATGGACTCGCTGGTAGCGCCGGTGACGCCGACAGAATGCATAGGTCCTTCGTTGGGAGTCTCTCGCTTCGCGAGCGACTCCGCTTCCTCAGGATGACAGGGGGTTAGGGGCGGGCGGACCACTCAAGCCTGCTTTGGGCGCGGCAGAAATTGTTGTCAATAGGCAGAAACTACACGATCGCACCTAACTCGATGAGTCCAAGACAGATATAAAGTTGTAAGGCATGTCCCATTTACCCCATGCGAAATGCTACGCTTGAAGTATAGGGATTAGTTCTCAGACGCGGCCTTTGCGGGCCGCGTTTTTTATTGGGCAGGCAATTTTCATGACAATTAATGGGGCCAGCATTAAGAGTGCGAAAAAACGGGGCGAATGGGCCGAGTTGCGATTTATGGCGCGGGCGGCCGAGCATGGACTGCGCGTCAGCAAACCTTGGGGAGACAGCTCACGCTACGATTTTGCGGTGGAGGCGGGCGGGAGGTTTGTGCGGGTGCAGGTGAAGTCCACGACTTACAAGAAACGGCATTCCTATGTGTGCCATTTTGATTCCACGAAGCCGTACACCAAGAGGCAGATCGATTTTCTGGCGGCTTATGTCGTGGTGGAAGACGTTTGGTACATCCTGCCGATCGGGCTGAGGTTGAGGCCGAAGTGCAATTTGATTTTGTCACCGCATTTGGAGAAGTCTAAGTATGGCCGGTATAAAGAGGCTTGGAATTTACTGTTGGAATGAATGGCTTCGTGGGGTGTCGTTACAACCTCTCAACTAAGACAGTTGGGGAATCCCACCCTACCGCACAAAACGCGGTAGGATGGGGCACCCTCGGATACTGCCTACTGAATCAACGTGCCATTTCCATTTCCCGGCTCTTCGTCCGGAGCCAGCACTACGGCGGCGGCGACGCGGTCTCCGGGTTCCAGATTCAGCAGGCGGACACCTTGCGCGGCGCGGCCCGATTCGCGGATGGTCTTCGAATCCATGCGAATGATTTTGCCGTAGTGGCTGATGAGCATGACTTCGGAGTCTTCCGTCACCTGCGCGATGCCCACCACTTTGCCGTTGCGTTCGGTGGTCTTCACGTTGATGACGCCAGAGCCGCCGCGGCCTTGCAGGCGGTAATCTTCGGCGGGAGTGCGCTTGCCGTATCCACCCTCGGTGACGGAGAGAATGAGCGAGCCTTGCTTGCCTACGTCAACCACTTCTTCCGTGGAGATATCGTCAGACTTGGTTTTGACGGGCGCTGGCGCAACTTTGGGCGTGGTCGCCATGCCCACCAGGTAGTCGCCCTTTTCCATGCGGATGCCAAAGACTCCGTAGGCCTGGCGTCCCATGGGGCGCACGCCTTCTTCGTCGAAGCGGATGGCCTGGCCTTCGTGGGTGGCCAGGAAAATAATCTGCTGGCCGTCGGTGACGCGCGCCGAGACCAGTTCGTCGCCCTGCTCGATGCTGATGGCGAAGATTCCGTTGGCGCGCACGTGCGAGAAATCTTTCAGCTCGGTCTTTTTGACCAGGCCGTTGCGGGTGGCGAAGAAAATGTACTTGCTCTCCTGTTCGAGATTGCGTACAGCCAACATTGTGCGTACAGTTTCGCCCGGCTGCAGTCCCACGAGATTGCCCACGTGCTTGCCTTTGCCGGCGGCACTGATGTCGGGAATCTCGTATACCTTAAGCCAGTAGACGCGGCCGGTGTTGGTGAAGATGAGAATGTAGGCGTGGGTGGAGGCGATGAAAAGATGCTCGACGAAATCCTCGTCGCGCGTCTTCATGCCGGTACGGCCGGTGCCGCCGCGGCGCTGCATCCTGTATGTACTAATGGGCGTGCGCTTCATGTAGCCGCCGTGGCTTACGGTGACGGCGACTTGCTCGTCGGCAATGAGGTCTTCGAGATGAATTTCTGCGGCTTCGTCTTCGATCACGGTGCGGCGCTCGTCACCGTAGAGCTTTTTGACTTCTTCCAGCTCTTTGATAATGACGCCGCGGAGTTTTTTCTCCGAGCCGAGAATGGATTCGTATTCGGCGACGCTCTCGCGCACCTGGCCCAGTTCCCTGGTGATTTCGTCAATGGAGAGCCTGGTCAGGCGGTGCAACTGCAGTTCGAGGATGGCTTCGGCCTGAATGCTGGTGAAGGGTTTCTCCAGATCGGGCTTGGCAGCGCGGCCGGTGAGGTTGATGTCGATTTTCTTGCCGGCAAAGTAGGCGACCAGGTTCTCACGCGCCTCGGCACGGTTGGCGCTGGCGCGGATGATGGTGATCACGTTGTCCAGGTGATCGAGGGCGGCCAGGTAGCCTTCCAGAATGTGCTCGCGGTCTTTGGCTTTGCCGAGCAGGAAAGCGGTGCGGCGGCGGACCACATCCACGCGGTGGTCAATAAAATGTTGGATGGCCTGGATGAGCCCCATTTCCTTGGGCTGGCCATTCACCACCGCCAGGAAAATCATGCTGAACCCTTCCTGCATGGCGGTGTGCTTGAAGAGCTGGTTGAGCACGATCTGCGGCTCGGTGCCGCGCTTGAGTTCCACGACAATGCGCATGCCGTCGCGGTCGCTCTCGTCGCGGATGTCGGATATGTCATCGACGATCTTGTCGTTCACCAGCTGCGCGATGCGCTCGATGAGTCTCGACTTGTTTACCTGATACGGAATTTCGGTGACGATAATTGCCTGGCGGTCTTTGTTGAAAGTCTCGATGGCCGCTTTGGCGCGCATCATGAAGCGGCCGCGGCCGGTCTTGTAGGCTTCGTAGATCCCACTCTTGCCGTGAATGATGCCGTAGGTGGGGAAGTCGGGGCCTTTTACGATCTTCAGAATTTCCGGCAGTTGGGTGGCGGGCTGGTTCACCAGAAGGATGGTGGCGTCCACGATTTCGGTAAGGTTGTGGGGCGGAATGTTGGTGGCCATGCCGACGGCGATTCCGTTGGAGCCGTTGATCAGCAAGTTGGGAACGCGCGTGGGCAGCACGAAAGGCTCAAAGCTGGACTCGTCAAAGTTAGGAGTGAAGTCCACCGTGTCTTTGTCAATGTCGCTGAGCATCTCTTCGGAGATGCGAGTCATGCGGCATTCGGTGTAACGATAGGCGGCGGGCGGGTCGCCATCCACGGAACCGAAGTTGCCCTGGCCATCCACCAGCGGATAGCGCAAGGAAAAGGGCTGGGCCATGCGGACGAGAGAGTCGTAGAGCGCGGCGTCGCCGTGGGGATGATATTTTCCGAGACACTCGCCGACCACCTTGGCGCACTTCACATACTTACGATTGTGCAGAATCCCCATGTCATGCATGGCGTAGAGAATGCGGCGATGCACGGGCTTGAGTCCGTCGCGGACGTCGGGGAGAGCGCGGCCGATGATGACCGACATTGAATAGTCGAGATAGGAGCGGCGCATCTCCTCTTCAATGTTGACCGGCTGAATGTTGGCCGCGCCGGGGCCACCGCCGTTGGGCGGGGTCAGGGGAAGTTCGGGATTTTGGGGATCGTCAGGCATGGGGAAGTTCTGGACCTCTCTCGTCCTCAGGCGTCAGGGGCAAAGCCCGTCTAAGCTATTGTATTGACAACAGGTTACACGGGATGCGACTGGGTACGATTATACCATGCCCGCTAGATTTTTGAGGGTCCGATTCAGGAGCGGTTGGCGGCGACGGGAACTCTGAAGGCGTCAAGCCAATATCTTCCGCACGGCCTTTACTACGCGCTCGACATCCCGATCCGATGTCTGCCAGTTACAAACGCTGACTCGCATCACGCGGCGGCCGCGGCTGGTGGTGCCGCCGAAGAAGGCTTCCCCGCTGGCAACGATTCCGGCGATCACTTGATCGGTGCGGCGATCATGATCGGCATCGGAGGCTCCGGGTGTCGAATCGAGAAAGCGCACCAGCCCTTGATTGATTATGGGCTCGGCGACAACTTCGGCGCCCGGAAGCCGGCCGATCTCCATGACCAGGGAGTGCGCGCACCGGCAGCAGCGTTCGACCAATTCCGCAACTCCATTTCGGCCGAGCTGGCGCAAGGCGGCGTAGGTGGGGAAGGCGCGGGCACGCCGCGACCATTCCGGTGTCCAATCCAGGGGATTGCGCGCATCGCCCTCGGTTAAGTAAGCGGCATGGTAGGTCATGGCGCCGCGGTGAGGTTGGGGATCTGCGACAAAAGCGTATCCGCAATCGTAAGGAACGTTGAGCCACTTGTGGCCGTCGGTGGCCCAGGAATCCGCCGACTCCGCGCCCTTTAGCAAGTGCCGGTAGCGCGAACTGGCGGCAGCCCACAGCCCGAAAGCGCCGTCCACGTGAACCCAGGCATTGTATTTCCTGGCAATGGGGATCAGAGTTTCGAAGGAGTCGCAGGCGCCGGTGTTCAACTCGCCGGCCTGCAGCAGCACGATGGTTGGGGCGGAAGGGTCGTTGGCGAGGGCTTGCTCTAAAGCGCTGGCGGCGAGACGTCCCTGGGAATCGGACGGTAGATGGAGAACCTGCCCCAGGCCCAGGCCCAAGAGGCGGATGGCGCGATCGAAGGTCTCATGGCGCAGCCCGCTACAAAGGATGCGAATGGAAGGCGCGCCGTAGAGGCCCTGCTGCTCCACGTCCCAGCCACGCTTCGCCAACAGACCCTGACGGGCGGCGGCCAAACAGGTGACGTGTGCCATCTGGCAGCCGGTGACCAGCGCGAAGCTGGCGGTCGCGGGCAGGCCTAGAGTTTCCTTGAGCCATCGGCCCGCGACTTCTTCGACTACCGCCGCCGCTGGACCACAAGCGTGGTGCCCGGCGTTCTGGTCCCAAGCCGAAGTGAGCCAGTCCGCGGCCAGGGCGGAAGGCAGCGCGCCGCCGATGACCCAGCCGTAGAAACGTCCGCCTGCGGAGCCGACAATGCCTCCCTCCACATCGCTGACAAGCTCAGCGATGACCTGTTCGCTGGGGGTTGCCTCATCGCGCAGCGGTTTATCCAGCCTCGCCCGCAAGGTGGGCAAATCAACGGATGTGCCGACTGCGCCGCGGTCAAGACTGTCTAAGTGGGCGAGAGCGTGTTGGAGCGCAGCTTCAAGAGGATTGCGAAATGGGGACGCTGGTGGCGAGATGCAGGTCGTGCCAGTCTTCATTGTTCAAATCTACTTCCAGCGGAGTTTTGATTCAATCCGGATCTTGCGGTCAAAATTGTTGGAGAATTTGGGACGCTTCTGAAAGCGACTGACGGTGCCGTCCCCTGGCCGCCTGGGTTGAATGTCGAATTGCCAAGAACAGCGCCTGAAGGCGGACTCACAAGACGGCACTTTCGGTATGCCTGAAGGCATACCCTGATACAAATCGCAGTTGTCCACGCTTACGTGGGCTTCTCGCGGGCGGGGGCGCCCACGCCACATTTGTGGCGACGGTTTATCATGTGTTCCTCTATGTCGAGCCTGACGGGCAAAATCGCTCTGGTGACTGGCGGCAACCGCGGGATTGGCGCGGCGTGTTCGTTGGCGCTGGCGAAGGCGGGCTGTGACGTAGCGATTAATTTCCGCACCCGTATCAAAGAGGCACAAGAGATAGAGGGTCAGGTTCGCGCCTTGGGACGGCGGGCAGTTGCGGTGCAGGCGGATGTTTCGCAATTGGCTGCGGTCGCGGCCATGGTGCAAGTGATCGAGCGCGATCTGGGCGCAGTCGGCATTCTGGTAAACAACGCCGGAATCGCGCGGCGGCAGAAGATTGAAGACATCACGGAAGCGGACTGGGACGAGATTCTGGACGTCAATCTCAAGTCGGCATTTCTGGTAACGCAGGCGGTGCTGCCCAGGATGCGCGAACAGCATTGGGGACGGATCATCAACATGTCGTCAGTGGCGGCGCAGCTCGGCGGCGTGGTGGGGCCGCACTATGCATCGTCGAAGGCGGGGCTGCACGGGCTCACGCATTCCTACGCCGGACTGCTGGCGAAGGAGGGAATCACGGCGAATGCAGTTTCTCCTGCATTGATCGATACAGAAATGGTGCGCGCCAATTCGCTGGCGCGGCCGCACCTGATTCCGGTGGAACGTTTCGGCACTGCGGAGGAGATCGCATCGGTGGTCGTCATGCTCGCCGAAAATGCTTATATCACCGGACAGACCATCAACGTGAATGGCGGATGGTATATGAGTTGAGTGGATTGGCAGCAATCCCACTTCTCGCAAAAGCGGCGAGAAGCGGCACCCGGCCAACTACTCCCCCGCTTAGTCAGGGCAGGTGCAGGAATTCGGAGGCGGCGGAGGCGGTGGCGGTGGCGCTACGAACAACACATTCACTTGCGCTTCTGGAATTTCGTAGGGAATACCGAGGCGCAGCCAGAAAAACAACACAATCACCGCGACCATCGCGCCGATGACTGAGAAGCCGACGAGCCTCCGTGACGGCAGGTGAACTGGTTCGTCCGCTTTCCTTGCCACAAACACTCTCCCTATTGGCAGAGTTAGTCCAATCACCATCAGTAAAAAAGCTAAATGCAACTCGACTACATCCCGGGGGAAACCCGGTCCTAAACTTGCGTCGCAGAGCAACTCAGGAAATGTGAATGAGGAGCGTTCGCGGATCAGTAACGGAATGATGGAAAGGATAAAACGTGGAAACGCCCAGAGCCACACGATAACAAACATCACGAACCACGCCGGGCGAGAGCGCTTCGCATAGCCCGTCCATACAACAATCAACCCGATGAGAATAATTGCCAGCGATGCAACACTTTGAGCTTCTCCCGGAACTCGTTGTGATCCATTGGCGCCAGCAAAATGTGATTTAGAGAGAAGTAAATTCCACAAGGATGGTCGAATGAAATAAAGCAGCGCAACCGTATGGAGCAGACTGGATATAAAGACCGAGTCGGGGCGTACTCTCATGGCAGTCCTCCCTAAAAGGTGCCTACGAGACCACTTTCTACTCCAAGATGCGACGATTTGCTAGTCAACTAATGAAACTGGCGATTTCGCTCATCGAGAATGGCCGACCTCGTTCCATGATTGCAATCGCGAGGTTACAACAGAATGATGGTGCCGTCCCTACGGGACTGTGTTGCTCTTAAGTTTCTGCTTCCTGGCGCTGCCGCGCCTGGCTTTCCTATTTCGCCGCTACGCGGCTGGAGATGCGCGTGGGGACGCGCTTCGTTTCTGGCTGGCCTGCAATTGCCCGATTAATTTGTGGCGGGTCGAACTGGGAGCTGAAAATCAATGCCGCGGTTGTCGTTCTCTTTGGCGGTCGCGGTCAGGTCGAGATCGGCGACGGGAATTCTGTTGCGGCGTCCCGGCGTCATGTCGTAGAGCAGGGTGCCGACGATGGCGTAATTCTGTACCTCCAGCTGGTGGCCATCTTTGAATACCAGGAGGGTCGGGGGCCGATCGGCAACCGGCGCAGGCTCGGGAGGAGCGGCTGCGGACTGTGGCATGGACTCATCCCGTTGAGCTTCGCGCATGCGCTCGGCGTAGGCCGCTTCGGCGACGGAACTGGGCTGAGAGGAACCACGCCGATCAAAAATGGTTGGCCCCTGAACGTAGTCTGCGGGGTCAGGTTGCTGTTCCGCCGAGTCGTCAGCAGCGGAGTCGGCGTCACCCGGCTGGGTGAGGTACACCGGATAAGGAACGGCATAAATTGCACCGCCCACCGGGAACGGATGATGGGGTGGATTGTGCGATCCGGACTGCGGCGGCTTCGAACCCACCGTGGGCGTAGAACTGGTGCAGCAATTGGAGTGATTGTAAGATTGGTTTGCGCCGGAGTATCCGCTGGCCCTGCCGGAAGTGCCGCTGCTTTCGGAACGAGTGGACGCCGATGTGGCTACCTGCGCGTCGGTGACAGGGACGGAGAAAGCCAGAAGCAAGAGCCCAAAAGCCGCTACCGACGCTGGAATCAGCCGCCTCACACTAAAATGATACTCCTGTCGGGCCGCCATGGTGCGCCTCTTTCTGCCCTATCCTCTATAGGTTAGAACCCGCACGATGGGCCTGGAGTTGCGCCGCAGGGGGGATTTTCGGGCCATGGTTGACGGGGTGCGAAATGGCTGTGGCGTGTTTCATAAATCGGCGCCCTCAGCGGCTAAAGCCTCCCTCAAAGGAAGGCAGTTAACGCAGCGCTGAAGCGCTGCTCCACCCGAAGGCACACCAGTCCAGGGCTTTTTCTTCGGCCGGCTGAAGCCGGGCCCTTTCAAAACACCACTTGATGAAACATGCGGTAGTGGGTCAGTTAAACTAACCCACTACCAAACATGCTCTACCATTTATCCGCGCCCGATCCTAGCCAGTTCCCAGACATTCCAAATCGCTTGCGCAACCAGCAATCCCCAGACGCATGCCATTACCAGGTTGCGATAGGGAGTCTCGAGAAGATCGGCGATCACGCCTGCGACAAACAGAAACAAGAATGGCACGGCGAGGAATTGAAAGCCGAGTCCAGGGTGATGGGGCATGGCGATTGCCAGAAAAAGAAACACGACCGTCACCAGCAGGGGCGCATGATTTCCGAAATAGCGCGCGCGCGGCCACGCTAAATATGCGACCAGAGTTGCGGGCGCTGCGATCACGAGAGCCGGACTGCTCTGGGCCAACTGCGATAGCACTTGCTGGTAAGCACCGCGCATAGCAAAGGCTTGCCAGGTGACAGCAAAGAAATTGGCGTGGCGCATTCCTTCTGCGAAGGGTCCGGGATGGAAAGAGTAGGAAGCGAACAGCAGCAGTGCAGCCAGTCCGCAGGCGGCGGCCCAGATGGCGGCGGCCGCTCCTCTTCTCGCAGGAGCAAGATAGAGCATGAACGCCAGGGCCATGGGAACGACGACGGCCAGCGAGAACTGCGATCCGATGGCAAGAGCCAGAGAGATGCCGAGCAACACGATGCGGCGCCAGTTCCACAGCACGACTTCCCGCGGAGCGTATAAGGTGTGCGACACGGCAATCGCGGTGAAGATGGCTCCAAAGGCTCCCCAGGCCGCGCCGGTCTCGGGCTCGGCAAACCACAACGCGCAGGCGCGAATGATGCCGGGCGAAAAGCAATACAGCATGAGCGCGACGTAGCCTCCCATGTTGCCGTAAAGCCGCCGCGCAACATACCAAAGCGATGCGCCCAGCAGCATCCCGAAAATAAAACAGGGCGCACGCTCCAGCCATCCCCAGTAGAAGATTGAGTCGGGCTGCAGTTGCCTCGGCCACAGGAGGAGCGGGCCAGAGGCGGCCAGATACCACAGCGGCGAGTGGTACGAATCGTAGCTTCCATTCCTGGTTGCTTCTGGCGAGGCGGTGCTGTCGGACGGTCCCGGCAATGCGCAATCAGGGGTGCCGGCAACGCCCTGCCCGTGCCATTGCCCCAGGCCTTGCTGGATGCGCGACATCTCGGAGCCGGTGACTCCGACACGGGTGAAAGCCCGATCCGCCAGCCACAAGCACTGGGCTAAGAGGATGAGCAGCAACAGGCCAGCCAGGAGTTGGGGCTGTCCAAAACGTTCGCGGGTAAAAAATGGGCCCATGAGGCGAAGGCAGTGTTTTACCATGTTCGGAACGATTCGGGAAATTGCGCCATGGATGAATTGTCAAAGAACGGACCTTCGCACGAGGACGCGGCTCCCCCGGTTGAGGCGGAGGCGCGATTTGTGATACCCGGGCCGGCGCGCTCTTTTCCCGAGTTCATGCACAAAGTTTTTGTTGGTCCCGAGGGCGTGCGCTGGGCGTGGCGGCTTCTGGTCTATTTAGGAGTTCGGGAAGTTCTCTATGTGCTGCTGGGGAGCACGCTCTACTACGCCGACCAGGCTAGCATCCTTTATCTCTGGACCAATCTGATGGCAGAGCTGATTTTGCTGCTGGCGGCAGTTGTGCCTGCATTTGCTTTGGCGCCGCTGGAAGGGCGCGGTTTTGCGGACTATGGCCTGCCGTGGCGGAGGCCGTTTGGAAGATTATTCTGGTCGGGGGCGGCGTGGGGATTCGGCGCCGTGACTCTACTGATTCTTGCCATGCATGGCGTGGGAGTTCTGGACCTTGGAAAGTTGGCCTTGCATGGTCCGCGGATTTTGAAATTCGCCGTGTTCTGGGGACTGTACTTCCTGATTGTTGGTTTCGCCGAGGAATTTTATCTGCGGGGCTACACTCAGTTCACTTTGACGGAGGGCATTGGATTCTGGCCGGCAGCACTGCTGTTGTCCATTGCCTTTGCCATTCTGCATCGGGATAATCCCGGAGAAACCCTCGCCGGCCTGGCGGGCGCGGGATTGATCGGACTGTTTTTCTGCCTCACGCTGCGGCGTACCGGCACGCTCTGGTTTGCGGTTGGCTTTCACGCCGCATGGGATTGGGGCGAAAGCTATTTCTATTCGGCCCCCGACAGCGGGATGGTAGCTCCCGGGCACTTGCTGAAAACTTCACTGCATGGACCGGCCTGGCTTACTGGAGGGTCGGCCGGTCCGGAGGGTAGCGGGTTGCTTTTCATTTTGATGGTGCTGATATGGGTTGGCTTTGATCGCGCGTACCGCGAGGTCAGGTACGGCCCGTCTGACAAGCTGAGAAAACTCTGATTAAGTTGGAACAAGACTCAAACCGCAGGGACTACAGGGGAGAGGACCACCGCAACTTGTTCAAGTTTCCTAAGTCCTTTCAAACTCCTCCGCCATTGTTGAACGGACTTTCGACTCAGGAGACTTGCGGCCTGCGGTGAATGTCGAAGGGCGAACACAGCGCCTAAAGGCTGATTCACAACATGGCACTTACGGTATGCCTGAAGGCATCTCCTGATACAAACCACACTTGCATCAGGGCTTCTAGACGCGAGGATGCGGAGAGACGTGTGGAGTCGGTGGCGCGCTTGTTTCTGTGCCTTCTTTGCCTACCACGAATAATGGACGGTGTACGTGATTACCTGTTCGCCATCGGGCGCGACGGTCACGGGAAACTCGACGGTCTGGGCATCTTTCTTGTTTGAGTCGTGGGACTGCGTAGCCAGTTTCCAGTTTGTCCAGCGGTAGAGGTGCTCCACCACCCGCACGTTCACAGCTTCTTTTTTGTGGTTGCGCACGTGGATCTCGAACGATTCGTCCATCCAGCGCTGGTTGGAATCCACATGATAGCTGGTGCGCTTGCGCTCGCCCACCACGTCGAAAGCATTTCCGGTGAAGATGCGGATGGTTTCGTCCTTGGGGGTATGGTCGATGGTGTTTTCGCCGACAAACTCCAGGTGGCCATCGGTGTCGCGGCGGTAGAAACGCAGCTTGCCCTGGGGCAGCGCCATGCCCATGTGGTTCGCCACGGCATTCTTGAACTCTTCCATCACCCAGACTTTAGGATTGGAAGCCGTGCCGTAATTTGGCTCCTGGCGGATTTGCTCGGGATTGTAGTACCCGTACGCCGCCGTATCCGCACCGTCATAGATGTACAACCGTTGCGCATGGATATCGGTGGCGCGTACGAACTCCACTTGCTTAGTCTCTTCGTCATGGAGGGTGGTGGGATGTTCGAGGGTATAGAGATGAAATTCGTCGAATGATTTTTCGCGGACTACGGGGGCAGCGCCGGCTTCATCGGCCATTTTGGCCATGGCATAGACGCGGCCGCCCACGGCGTTGCTCTGGATCTTGCTCACGTCGCCAGCCATGAGCTTGATGCGCGCATTGTCGAAGGTCTTGCCGCTCTGATTGCGCATGGTGATCCATCCGATCATGTCGAGAATGTCAGTCTTACTAGTCTCATTCGGCTTGGCGTTCGACTTGTCGGAGACCACCAGGTTGTAATCGGCCTGCCAGCTCATGCCGCTGCTGACGTAGGAAATCTCGGCGTCAAACTTGCCGGCGTCGGGAGTTTGCAGAAGCCAGGAGAGCGTCGGCTTGAGGATGGAATCCGCGCTCAGGGCGGGAAACAGCGGCTGGCCGGGCATTCCGAAGCGCAGGATGCCGTCCACCTCGATAATCGGCTGGGTGGAGACCGGCTGCTGGTAATTCTGCGCGTAGTAGCTGCTGGGAATGTAGCCGCTGCGAATAACTTTGCCTTTCACGATGATGTCTTTGCCCTCGGCGGTGCGGCCGACAGAAAAATCAATTTCCTTGCCCTCGTAAAACGAGAGCAGCAATTCCTGCGAAATGGGATCATTGCGATAATTTTGCTCTAGAATTTGCAGGGTGCGGCCGGCAGGATCGCGCAGGATGACGGAATCCGGTTCGAGATGGGCGGCCACGCCAGCGTAGTCCACGTGGTTCACTCCGGGCTTCAGGTCGAGGGGCAGGCGCTCCCGCGCAACGAAGAAATTCTGGTTGTAGATGGTGAGAGTGGGCGCGGTCGCGTCGTCCAACGGCTTGGTCTGTGCCGCCGCTGTTGCAGCCAAGTACGCGACGACAGCGATAAAGCATGAGAGTTTTTTCATGGTGGTTTCCTTTGTTGCTGTGCGGTTCGCCGGTTTTCCCGTGCTATGTATGGAACGTAGGGGCAATCGTAACTTGCAGGAAGAAAAATTCGGGGGAGGGTGGCCTGAAGGTAACTAGCGGTAACGTCACGAACGGGCCGTCCTCACGGGTGCCTGGCGAGCTAGGCTCAGCCGATGAGCGGGCGAACGCTGGAGTTACGAAGCAATGCGTGTCAGGGTCCGGGCAAATCCCTGACACGCGCTTCGCATACAGCTACCCTGCCAACGATACAAAGCGGACCTGGGGCATCCGCGCCAAGGCTGAGAGTTTGCCTACCGGCAAGCTGCCAACCAACGCCTTCCCCGAGTGTTTTGGATCTATTTCAAAACCGAGCGCTTTGAGCTGCGCCAGCGCCGTCGACGGATCTCCATCCAGAAAAATCTGGATCTGGACATTGCCGGCTTGCACCGATTGGCATTTCTCGCCCGAATGTTTCCAGCAATCGAACGCTTTGAGCAAGGCCGGATGGAGTTTGGATTCGAGCACCGCCCGCTCGCCGGTGGGCTTCTTGTCCGGTACAACGCGCGTGGCGTTGGTTTCAATCTGCGCCGTCTGCAGTGGCATCGAAACTGGCGGTGGAGGCGCGGCGGCTGCTTTTGCACTGTAAACACCGCCGACGACTCCGCCCGCCATTCCAGAACCAAAACCTCGGCCCACCGTCATCCTTTGCATGGCCACCCCAGAGCTGGCGGGGAAGTTCGTGCCTTGCTTGCGGTCGTTCCCAAACACGCCTTCGTAACTCACTCCCTCCGGCATCTCCACTGGGACTTCGATCCGCTGCGGCTTGCCATCTTTCGTGACTACCTGTTCCTCCACCGCTACAAACGAGGTGAACTGGGTCATCAGGCGGTAGTCGAGCCCGAGCTGAGTGATCTCCTTTTGCAGCTCTGGCTTCATGCTGCCGCCCTGGATGCCCGACCAGTCTTGCGACATGAGATCGTCAATTTTTTGCCGCGCCCAGAAACTGGGTAAGACATTTTGAGTGGCGCTGTTGGCGGTGAATGTGACTGAAATTTCGCGCGTCACATCTTCTCCCGCCTGGTTTCCGCGCAGCCGTATTTTTCCGCTGGCCGCCGCCGTGTAGCGTCCGGTGATAACGAGGGGCTTGCCACTGAACAAGTCCGGCAGGCGTTTTGGATAAACGTCAGTTACCGGCAGACCTGCCCAGTCGATGGAGACATCGGTGAGCAAGGGTGAGCGCAGGCGCTGGTACAGGCGATCGGCCGCGACGTCCGCTTTGTCGCTGAGGCTGACAATTTGTGAGTCGCCCCGTCCCGCTTTCGCCATCCCCTCGATCAGAAACCGGTTCACGGCGTTTCCGATCCCGAAGGAGAACACTCGCGCGTTGGGATGTTTCTGAATCTCGCCGATGATTTCCAAGTCATTGCCGACGTAGCCATCGGTCATGAAGCAAACCACGCGAATGTGGTTCTGGTCGTCGGAGGGATCGAGTGCAGCGCGGATCGCCTTCATCATCTCGGTTCCACCGCCGCCATTTCGGCCGGCGAGAAAGTCTTTCGCCGTCCGAAGATTCTCCGCGGTGGGATAGACCGGCTCGGGAAACAAGATCTGGGTGTCTCCGGAGAACGTAATCACGTTGAAAGTATCGCCGGGATAGAGTTCATCGAGGGCGCGGCCGATCAGAGCTTTTGCTTTATCCAGCGGGAAGCCCCACATCGAGCCCGAGGTATCGAGCACGAAGACTAGTTCCTTCGGGGTGACATCGGACGCGGCAACGCGGGCGGGAGGTTGCAGGATCAGCGTGAAATATCCGCCCGGCCCTTGTTTTGAACCGGCCGGCGCGGCTTGCGACAGTAGCGCGTCTTCGATTTTCTCTCCGGCGACTTCATACTTCAGAATGAAATCCTTGTTCGGAATCGCGGCTTCCTGGCGCAGCTTTACCGTGGCGGCGTTTGCGCCGTCCCGCTGCACGTCGACTTCATGCAGGACCGAATGCAACTCCTGGATGGGCACGCCGGCATCGATCGCCAGCTCCAGCGAGATGTCGTGTCCGGCCCGTGTTCCTTTTGGCGTCACGGGCGGCGTGATGCGCGAAGCGTCGGGCACCTGGTTGGTGTCAGGAGCCCAGCCGCCGCCTTGCTTTCCAACTGCATCGCCCGGAATGTAGCGCGGGCCAACCACCATGGGGAATACAAAAGTGTAAGAGCCGCTTTCGTACTCCAAAGTTTGCAGATAGCTGATGGTCACCGTGACTTGCTCGCCGGGTAGGATGTTGGCTACGGACTGCGTGAAGATGTTGGGGCGCTCCTGATCGAGCAATGCAGCGACATGCCCCGTCGCCTTGGCTTTCTCGTAGATGGCGCGAGCTTCGTCCCGCTGTTTGATCAGGCCGCGCACCGTGCGGTCGCCAATCTGGATGGTCATATCATCCACCGCGGCGTTCTCGGGCAGCGGGAAGGAATAGACGGCCTCGATATTTTGTTCAGCGGGATTCTGGAAAGTCTGCGTGACCGTGACCCGCGCCACGAAGCCGCTGATGGCGCCATGGACATCCGTGTGCTTCAGCGGGCAAATGCCGGAGATGGCTCCCCTCTTGCCGATGATTTCGAGCGAACCCGGTGACTGGCCCGGTTTGGGCGCGGCTTCCGCATCGGGAGAAAAACTCTTTCCCGCGAAAGCGGCCAGCAACAAGGCCGGGACGGTCAGCCAGAAGGAGCCCCTGAAATGGCGCGCCACAGGCGCCTCACCGGGGTTGTGGCGTACGAGGTGTTGGCCAACTTCTCGCCTGGAACTCACGGCGTGCCGGAAAAATTGGCCCCAACTGCCAAGCTTTATTGAATGGAATGCGGACATTAGTTAACCCCCTTCGCAGTCATCGCTGGTTTTGGAAACCCGAACAAGATTCGCACGCACCACCGCACAATTCGCCAGCCCGCGGCCGCTGCAGTCAGGATCGTGGCCAGCCAGAAGAAAATGGTTGGCAGATAGAAGACCAGCGCAGTGACGGCGGCGAGATAGTCGCCAAAGCCTTCAAGGCCCCCGCGTGCCGCTATCTTCAGCCGGTAGAGCGGACGCCAGTGCAAGCCGAGCACCTGGGCATCGGCATCGGCGCGCAGTGCTACCGTGATCGCCACCGTGTCTATCTGTTTAGAAAGCGCGTCGAACTCAGATTGCTGTTGCTCAATCTGGCCGCGGACTTCGTTCAGCTTCTCGCTGACCTCAAGCGTGTCCGACACGGTAGAAGCGTGTTTGAGGATTCCGAGATACTGCGCTTCTTCTGCCTTCAGGTTGCGCAGCCGTGCGTCTTGATCCACGTACTGCTTGGTAACATCCTGCGCATCCACTCTGTCGTCTTCGACCCGCAGCCCCAGCTCGCGGATTGCCGCACGAGCCTCTTCGAAGCGTGCCGCGGGTACGCGGACAGTGAGTGAAGCGCTGGGAGCATCCTGGTCGCCGCTGACTTGCGACGTTCCCAAATATCCGCCAAAGCGCTCTGCAAGTGCGCGAATCTGTTCGGCACAATCCGCAGGATGTTTCACCACCAAATCCAGCGAAGCAGTGCGGACTAACTTGCGGTCGGCGGAATCGTCAGTGGCTGGCGGCGGAGCGGCATTGTAGGTCATCATCGACGCCGCCTGCTCTACGCCGCTGGTTGCGGCCACGTTTGGCATGGCTTGACTTCGGCTAAGCCCAAACAGCGAGGCAGACTGCCATCGGGCAATCGGACCCTCTCCCACAGCCGCCAAGCCGGTCGCCTTTTGCTCGGCGATCCCCTGATAACGGCTGCGCGGCTCAATCATCCCGAAATACAATGCGGCCAGCCCTGCCGCAATCAGCCAAGCCGGCACTAGCCACTTGCCGCGCTTGCGCGCAAGCTCTCCCCATTTCCAGGCCATGTTGTTAGCCTCCTGTGCAAGATATAGAGCGGTGCAGCAGGGATTTTGTTCCCGGCGTCAGAGGGAGAACGGGGAGGGGGGAGCGACTTGCAGGGATTATTTTGTTCCGGCGACGTAGCCTTCGGGCGTTTCCAGTGGGCAGAACGGCGATACGAAAGGCGCCCGCTCACCGTGCTAAAATGTGTTCATGGAAAACACACGTAGCGCAACTCTTAGTGTCCGACTCAAGCCGGAGACCAAGAAACGGCTGGCGAGGCTGGCGAAGGCCTCGGGACGCAGTTCGAATTTTCTGATCGCGGACGCCGTGGAAGTTTACGTCTCCGATCAGGAAAGAATGCTGGCGGACGTTCGTCAGGCGGATCGGCAGGTCAAATCCGGACATTACATCAAGAACGAGGACATGAAGGCGTGGCTGTTGTCCTGGGGAACTGGGCACGAACTGCCGGTTCCAAAGTGCGCCTGCGGTAAAGAACACGATGACGAGGCGCTGTGCCAGTAGAAATTGTCTGGTCTGCGTTGGCACGAACCCGGTTGCGGGAAATTCGCGCTTATGTAGCGCGGGACAAACCAGAGGCGGCGGAACGGCTCGCCATGCGCATTGTCACCGTGGTCGAAGCTCTAGGAAATCATCCCCACCTGGGCCGGGTCGGGGCAAAGCCTGGAATCCGAGAGTTGGTAATCGGGAGCACTCCGTACATCGTCTTATACCGCGTGCAGGGCGAGCGCGTGGTTATCAGCACGACGGTTAACTTTGCAGCGATATAGCCGAAGAGAGGTCAGCCGCAGATGTGGGTACGACCATTAGCAATGATGCCTCGGTATCAACATTCGATGATAACTTTCGCTCTGCCATTCGTTTAAGATAGGCGGTAACTCAAATTATGAAGTTCTTTGACTACACTCGAACTTTGCGCCGGGGCGGGAGGACAAGCACTGGGCTTTGAGCAGGCAGGTATTGATCATGCTGCTCTCGTCGAGTTTGATCGTCATGCTTGCGCACACTTCGCTTGAACCGGCCGAATTGGAACGTTGTCCACGCGGACATCCGGGAGTTCGACGCCACACCTTATCGTGGTACAGACATCGTCTCCGGCGGACTACCCTGCCCTCCGTTTTCAATTGCTGGGAAACAACTGGGCGAAGCCGACGAGAGAACTCTGTTTCCAGCGGCCACGCGGATCATTTCGGAGGTGAGACCGAAGGCCGTAATGATTGAAAACGTCCGTGGCATTTTGGATGCTGTATTTTGTGATTATCGGTTGTATGTTGAAAAGCAATTCACCCGTCTCGGCTATCGGTGCGATTGGTACCTTCTGAATGCCTGTGATTTCGGCGTTCCGCAGCTTCGTCCGAGGGTTGTTTTCATAGCGTTGCGTCAGGATGTGTTCGAAAATTTCAGCTGGCCTACGGGGGATTTCGGGCTAGCTCCGCCTGTCGGGGAAGTTCTGTGTGACCTGATGGCTGCGAATCGGGTGGAAAGGGGCCAGACTATGGAAGGAAAACGCGAACGAGATTGCCCCGACAGTAGTAGGTGGGTAGCCTTAAACATGGAGGGACCAGATTTGGGCCCAACGCGGGCGCGGAAGGCGTGGGCGACGCTGAATGTGGACGGACTGGGTATCGGGAATGAAGCCCCGGCACCCGCGACTTTACTTGGCATGCCGCGCCTGACGGTGCGTATGGTCGCCCGCCTTCAGGGTTTCCCTGACAGTTGGCAGTTCTCAGGCGGCAAGACTGCGGCTTACCGGCAGGTCGGTAATGCATTTCCGCCCCCCGTCGCACGGGCAATGGCCGAGAGGATCGGCCATCTGTTTATCAGCAGTGACACTCACTCAGAAAGGCCGCCGGATGAAGATGAAGGAAGGGGCCTGGGTGCCCGGTCGAAAGCTCCGCAACCACTTTCCTGAAAATTCGGGCGCGTAATGGCGTCGCGGGAATTACGCGAGGTCTCAGGCGGGACGAGCGAATGGGGGCGTAGCAGTTACGTGAACTCAGAGACGAAGAAGGCTATCAGATACTCACCCACAATGATCGCAGCGAGCTGAAACCTGGCCAGTACCTTTGCTAGACCCACGCCCGTGCCAGCGTTCGAGCGCTCGATCTCAAAAGAATTACGCGCTTTCGTCTTGGATCGCAATGGATTTACATGCCAGATGTGCGGAGCCGGGGCAGGCGAACCACATCCCTATCGACGAGGGGACGGAAGACTCGGCTCCAAATCGGGCACATCAATCGACAAGTCCATGGGTGGAAAAGACGAGCCCGGAAATTTGAGGGCGAGTCTGCTCGGTTTGCAACGAGGGAGCGAGAAATCTTGACCCTTGACCGACCCGAGCCTACAAAAGTTCTTGATTCAGGTCCGGAGGGCGACAGGTGCAGACCAATTAGAAGTGCTAAGCTGGCTGCTTAAGAAGTTTCCCCCATGCAGCATTCGTTGAAATGCCGTGGACACGATCTCTCCCGGCTAACTGACGAAGTGAAAACATGCGGCGGATTCGGAGTGTCCGATACGAAACCGGAGTTGATAGTTCGTTCTGCTCGCACATCGCTCTGGGGTTATCGGTTCCGACTTACATCTTAGAGAGCTGCCAGGGCATCCTGATATTGTCTTTCCATCAAAAGAAAGTCATTTTTGTTCATGGCTGCTTCTGGCACCAGCATCGAGGTTGTACTGATGGCCGGTCGCCAAAATCGAATAAAGGTTATTGGTTACCGAAACTTGCAAACAACAAGCGGCGGGATAAGCAAAACCGCTTTCGATTGGCGAGACTTGGCTGGGAGAGCCTTGTGATATGGGACTGCCAAACCAGAAGCGAAAGCAGCCTGCGTCGGCAGTTGAAAACGTTCCTAGAATCTTGAGACAGTCCGCACCCAGCGGATTAGATATCCAGGTTCTTCACATCCAGCGCGTTGTCTTCGATGAACTTGCGGCGGGCTTCAACGTCTTCGCCCATCAGCGTGGTGAAGATGGTTTCGCACTCGGCAATGTCTTCCAGCCTCACGGAAAGCAGAGTGCGGCGCTCGGGATCCATGGTGGTTTCCCAAAGCTGCGGAGCGGTCATCTCGCCCAGTCCCTTGTAGCGCTGCACCGTGAGGTCCTTACGGCCCTCGGCCAGCACATATTCAAATAGCTCACGGGCTGTGGCCTTTTCTACTACCTGGGGTTCGCCGGCTTTTTTCTTGACCGCAGCCTTGGCGGTTTTCTTTTGCGCCTTTTCCAGGTCTTCGGCCTCGGATTCGCTCAATTCCTCTTCAGCGCTGGCACTCGCCGGAGCGGCTTTGGCCACGCTCTCAACCACGAAGGGCGGCTCCATGTAGGGGCCGATTTGTTTGTACTTGGAGAGCAGTTGGCGATACTCGGCAGTGGAAGCCAGTTCCCAGTTGATTAAATGCTCAGCGCCCTGCGAGTTGAGGTAGCGTACCTCCCACAGATTGTGCTCTTCATCGAAACGGCTCGACACTTCCTTGAAGCCGCGATCTTTTTGCAGTTTCTTCAATTCTTTTTCGAGCTTCTCGATTTTCTTGGGCGCTTCTTTCTTGTCGCCTTCAAAATCCGCGCGCTTGGAGAGATCGAGTTTCGGCAGCACTTCGGTGACGCTTTCATCGCGCAGCCGCTTGGCCACTTTGTCGAACAGCTTGAGATACTCGTCGAGCACGTTCATGAACCGCGAAAGATTCGAGCCTTCAAGTTTCGCGGCGCCCTCGCCATAGCGCACCACCAGGCCATCGGAGGCGCGTTTCACCAGAACTTTTACGTACTCGCGATCGTCTTTGATGTACTGCTGCGTCTTGCCTTTTTTGATGGAGTACAGCGGCGGCTGGGCAATGAACACGTTGCCGCGCTTGATCAGTTCCTGCATGTGGCGGAAGAAGAACGTCAGCAGCAGGGTACGGATGTGGCTGCCGTCCACGTCGGCGTCGGTCATCAGGATAATTTTGCCGTAACGCAGTTTCGCGGTATCGAAATCGTCCTTGCCGATGCCGGTGCCCAGCGCGGTAATCATGGCGCGAATTTCTTCGTGGCGCCAGCATCTTGTCGTAGCGGGCTTTCTCGACGTTGAGAATTTTTCCCTTGAGCGGAAGAATCGCCTGAAAACGGCGATCCCGGCCCTGTTTGGCGGTGCCACCGGCGGATTCTCCTTCCACTAAGAAAAGCTCGCAGCGGTCGGGCTGGCGCTCGGAGCAGTCAGCCAGTTTTCCGGGCAACCCACCGCCATCCAAAGCTCCTTTGCGGCGGGTTAGATCGCGAGCTTTGCGCGCGGCTTCGCGGGCGCGGGCAGCGTCAATGGCTTTGTTGATGATCTTGCGGGCAACCGTGGAGTTCTGCTCGAAGAACGCTCCCAGCCGCTCGTTGATGAAGGCCTGCACAATTCCGGCGATATCGGAATTCAGCTTGCCTTTGGTCTGGCCTTCAAACTGAGGCTGCGGCAACTTTACGCTGATGACCGCCACCAGGCCTTCGCGCACGTCATCGCCCGTAAGGTTTTCTTTTACATCTTTGAACAGGCCCATCTGCTGGCCGGCGTAGTTGATGGTGCGGGTGAGGGCCATGCGGAACCCGGAGAGATGGCTTCCCGCCATCCACCGTATTGATGTTGTTGGCGAAGCTGAAAACCGACTCGGAATATCCATCGTTGTACTGCAGCCCGATTTCCATAACCACGCCGCTACGCTCGGCTTCCATGTAGATAGGCTTTTCATGCAGCACCTGTTTGCCGCGGTTCAGATGCTTGATGAACTCGGCGATGCCGCCGTTGTATTTGAACTCGGCCGTCTTGTGTTCACCGGTCTTTGAGTCGGTGGTGCGCTCATCGGTCAGCGTGATGAGCAAGCCTTTATTTAAAAAGGCCAACTCGCGCAGGCGCTGGGCCAGCGTGTCAAAGTTGTACTCCGTCGCGGTAAAGATGCTTCGATCCGGCAGGAAGCGAACCTTGGTGCCGCGCTTTTTGCTGGCGCCGGCTTTCTTCAGCTTGCTGGTAGGCTCGCCCTTGGAGTAAGTCTGCTCCCAGGTAAAACCGTCGCGCCAGATTTCCAGCCCCAGTTCTTCGCTCAGGGCGTTGACGCAGGAAACGCCCACGCCGTGCAGTCCGCCAGAAACTTTGTAGGAAGAAGAATCGAACTTGCCGCCAGCGTGCAGCTTAGTCATGACAACCTGCGCGGCGGGAACTTTTTCGCCATCGATATCCATCGCGTCCACGGGAATGCCGCGGCCGTTGTCCACCACGGTGATGGAGTTATCGATGTGAATGGTGACTTCGATCTTGTCGGCGTATCCGGCAAGCGCCTCATCCACCGAATTGTCCACCACTTCGTAAACCAGGTGGTGTAATCCCATCTCGCCGGTCGAGCCAATGTACATGGCGGGACGTTTGCGGACGGCTTCCATGCCGCCGAGAACTTTGATGGAATCGGCGGTGTAGTCGCCATTGCCGGTGATGGGAGTCACCTTCCCGTTCTTATCTTTATCGACGATTTCCGCGACAGGTGTGTTGATCTCTTTTGTGGCCATTCCACTCCGTGGAGAACGCCGGACCTGGGCTTGGCTGGTGGCGCCATTCCGGTGCCCTTGAACCGCGTCAAATTGCTGAAATTATTAACACTTACGGGCCCTGCAGATGGTCTTGATTATAGCACAGAATGGCGCACTCTTCGACCGCGCACTCAAGCCGTAACTGCTGGTCCTGGAGTGCTTTACCGGCAGAAAAAAATCACTTTTTGACTTGTGAGGCAGGGGGGCTATGGGGCTTCAAAATCGGAGCGAAATTGAGCCCTGCCATCAGCTCTTCCACTTCATCCTGGCTGCCTGCAATGAACGTGAAGGATATGACGTAGCCCTTCTGCACCATGACCAGCGATGCCTGCTGCATGGTCAGTTTGCCAAGTTCCTTGCTGAAGTCTTCGCGCGCCAGCCTTTTCGTCCCGATCGAAAACTCGTAAGGCTCATTCGCCACTTTGAATCCCTTGGCCTTGGTGACTTCCTCGAGGGGGGTGAAATAGTCCACCGCGGTTTTTAATCCAGGGTAAGATTTCAGGCTTTCGGCGGCGATCACGACCGCGGAGTTTACGGTCTCTCCCGAGGCCTCGGGCGGCCGCTCAAAGACCGCCAGCAGAACCTGCGCTTGGGAAGAATCGGTTGGTTTGCCGGTGGTGTCGTCTTCGCGCATTTCGGCGGTGCGCTCGACCCAGCCAAAAGGAATCTTGCAGCTAAAGCCGAAGGAGGGATTACGGTAGACGCCGCTGGCAACAACACCGGAGTCAAGCAAGGAGGGCTGAACCGGGTGGGGTGATCGCGTTGCGGCCGCGGCGCCACTGCTGGTTTGCGCGGCCAGCGAAGAAAATCCAAACAACAAACAAGGCAGTACATTTCGACGGAGGAAGCAAAACCAGATGGGCCGCATCGGTACTAGGATAGCGCTATTGGGACAAGGTGTAATTCACGGTAATTTGCGTATCCACCTCGACCGGGTGCCCTTGCAGCAGATAGGGCCGGTATTTCCATTGCCTCACCGCCTTGAGTGCCGAAGCCACCAATAACTTGTCGCCGCTTACCACTTCCAGTTTGCTGATGTCCCCGCTTGGGCTGATCACTGCCTGGAGCACCACCGTGCCCTGCACGCGTTTGTTCCGAGCCTTGCCGGGATACTTGGGATTTACTTTCCTGATCAGCAAGCCTTGCGTAACCCCCTGACTGACGCGGACCCGCTGGGGTAGCTGCGTTTGCGCGGGAGGCGGGACATCCGGCGCGCTCTGGGATTTAGCCAGGAGCGCACCGGGAACCATCAGACATAGAGCGAGCAGCAAGAAAAGAAAGCTGCGCCTCCGCAACATATCAGGCAGCCTTGGCCAAAACCGGCTGGGAGCAATGCGCGCAACGGCGCGCATCGATGGGAATCTCGCTCAGGCACTCCGGGCACTTCTTGGTTGTGGGATCCGCGGGGGCCGGAGCTTTGCGCATCCGGGCGATCAGCGCGTTGACCGGGGTAACCACAAAGAAGTACACCGCTGCGGCAATCAGCAGGAACGAGATGGCCGCATTGATGAAGTCGCCGACTGGAAACACCGTGCCGCGAACCGTGAAGCTGACGGCGGAAAAGTCCGGCTTGCCTACTAAGGCCGCGATAAGCGGCGTAAGCAGGTCTTTGGTTAGGGCGGTCACTACACCGCCAAAGGCCGCGCCAATGACGACGCCAACCGCCATGTCAATTACGTTGCCGCGAAGTATGAACTGCTTGAAGCCACTGAGCATAAATTTACCTCCCACGAAGGCGGTAGCCTAATCCTTCGGCCAGCAGCAGGTCAAGGAGAGAAAGCTTGCCGAAACCGCGTGGCCGCTTCTGCCGGGATGATCCACCGCATACTGCGCGAGGAATTAGGCCCCGCCAATTTAGTTCCGCTAATGGTGCCGCGGCAATTTCATTTACTTACTTTTGCGAGTTGGGAGCGTACGGCCACCCACTTGCCATCGCGCTTTACGAATACATCCATCCAAATCCATTTCCCACTGGTGTCGGTTCCCTTGTAGCTGCTCTTTTCGGTGTCACTGCCTTGGACCACGGCGACACTTCCCAGCACCTTCACGTCCATCGGGCCGAAGTCGAGGGATTCGACCTTGGAGGCGCCGGATTTGACGCCGTCCAGATAGCTCTGCTTGGTTTCCTTGCTGCCGTTGTAGCTGGCTGCCCAATCGTCGGCGAGGATCTGGCCGAGTTTGTCGCTGTCACCGGCTTTCATGGCGTCAACCCAGTCGTGTTCGAGTTGTTTGACCGCTTGGGAGGTACTCGGGGCCTTGGCCGAAGCGGCAGCGGGGGTGTCTGTTTGGGCGAAGGCTATTCCTAAACAGAAAAGAACTAATAGCGTTACTCCTGCGAGCTTCTTCATTTGTGACCTCTCCTGGGAAACATCGAAGGGAATTGGTACGGGTCGGTCGAACCAGTACGCGAGTGTATACCCGGAGGGCGGAATGTCAATCGGCATTCCGGACTTCCGCCGCTTTCCCGCCCCACTTCTGGCATGGCCCAAGGCTGTTACGAAACTCGTGCCGTCCGCTAAAGCGGACACGGTCTTCTTCACTTTCGCCTTCCCGGCGTGCCGTCCCTGGCTGGACAGCATGACGCGGCTGAGGCGTGATTCGTCTCAGGCCAGGTTCGACCGAGAGTTTTGTAACCGCCTGATGCCCCGCGAGAGGTGAATGTCGAATTGCGAAAAACAGCGCCTAAAGGCGGATTCATAACACGGCACGTACGGTATGCCTGAAGACATACCCTGATACAAACCGCACTTACACCACGGGCTTCTAAGGTTTCGGGTGGTTGCGGTCATGGCGCAAATGTACGCGGCGGTTAGCCTTGCCAAAGGGGCGGAAGGGAGTGTGTTCGCCCCCACCCGAAAGCCTGTTTGTGATTTCAATCATCATGCAACGTGATTCCTACCACGGCTCGGCGAACGCCGTTTTCATAGGCTGTTTCTGTATCCTCGCGGACCAAAGGCCGAGCACATGAGCCGCATTCCGGGCTCCGGAGATTTGTTGGTTCAACCAAGCGAGACTCTGCGGAAGTGAGGAAGCTGTGCACACTTATTCAAAACCGGCGGCATCCGGCGGGCTTGGTAAGCTAGTCATGTTATTCGTTCTGGTCGCCACTGGAATCGTGGGTGGCGGAATCGTATTGACTATCTGGCAGTCCGGCCTAGTCGTTCATCTGCTCAACAGCTTGAGATAAAAGCATTGCCCGCTCATCCGGAAGTTTCCAGGTTGAGGATTGCCGCCTGACCTTGCGGCGGCCTTTGCATGGAGAGGAGCCCCGGCTTTTTCCAGTGGGATACGCCTTCGGATTGTTCATTCGTCACATCCATCCGTTCAGCTTGAAAATAAAATCATAAGATTCCCTTGTGCCAAGAGGTTTGGAAAGCCCCTCCAAGTTCCAGCGATCTGCTGTGGACTTCGTGCGGGCGGTCGAGATGTGAGGCCCCTCATGCTGGTAAAACGGAAGGATTCGGGATGGCGGGCGCGGACCGAGGAACAGATTGGTTGTCTGCTGCTGACGGGCGCCAGCAACCGCGATTTGGCGAACGCTCTCGAATTGAGCGAAGGCCGGGTACGAAACATTTTGAGCCGGCTCTACCGCAAGTACGGGGTGGCTGCGCCGGCCTGTGGCCATGTGCGGAGGATCTGGCTGGCCCGACTGTTTTGGAAGCGCAAGCCGGGGTCGAACTGACGCCGCAGAAATGGCGCGTCCTGCGATTGCTGGCGCAGGGCTTCAGCAACCGCGAGATCAGCCAGCGGCTGGGGATGAGCCGCTTGGTGTGCAAGAACCACATTGTGGTGATCCTGGAGCACACCGGCATGGGGACGCGGCTGGAACTGGCGCTGTGGTATTGGGAAAAATGTGAGCAGGTGGGCGAAATGATTGCACCCCCCAGTCTGGGGGATCGGGCGCCGGCGCCGCAAGCGTGCTTAATTCAAGCTGTGCTTAATTATTGATGCCCGCGGGGCTGGCGAAGGCGGCGAACGGTGAGGTCGCCGTTCCGGCTAAGAAATGGTTCCGACTAGAGTTGCATCCTGCACTCGCTCAATGCGCGCCGTGAGCCAGCGATTAGGGTGGTGGCGGCCCTGCAGGCGCAGCTTTAGATAATTGTCGGTTAGCGCCTCGGTGAGATCTCCGCCGGTCCCGCTGTGGGTTAGGGTGATCGCCGGGATGGTCTCGCCGACAAAACTCCGCATGAAAGCCAGTTTTTTTTCGGCCGCCAGGTCACGGAGAACGCGGTTGCGCTCGCGGGCAACCTGCACGGGAACTTGACCGGGCATCGCCGCCGAGGGCGTACCGGGGCGCGAGGAATAGGTGAAGACGTGCAGATAGGTAAGCGGGAGATCGGCAATCAGGCGGCGCGTCTCCTCGAAATCGGCCTCGGTCTCGCCGGGAAAGCCGGCCATCACATCCGCGCCAATGGCGGCATCGGGCATGGCCGCGCGGATGTTCTCGATCTTCTCGCGATAGTGCCAGGGACGGTATTTGCGGTGCATGCGGCGCAGGATGCGGTCGCTGCCCGATTGCATGGGCACATGGGCATGCTTGGCGATGCGGGGAGACTCCGCCACCAGTGCGATGAGTTCCTTGCTCCAATCCATGGGCTCGATAGAACTGAGGCGGAGTTTTTCCAAGGCGGTCTGGGCCAGGATGGAGCGCACCAAATCTTCAAATCCTGTGGGGTGAGTGCTCCCGCCGCCCACAGGCAGATCGCGTCCCCACCGGCCCAGATTGATGCCTGAGATGACGACCTCGCGATAACCTGCGGCGACGAGCGCGTGGATCTCGCCGAGAATGCGGTCCAGCGGTAACGACCTGCTATGGCCGCGCACGGAAGGAATTACACAAAAGGAACAACGATTGTCGCAACCGTCCTGGATTTTCAAATTGGGGCGGGTGCGGGGATTTTCGGTGAACTCGCCCGCGGCTTCGAATACGGGCGCGGCCAGGAGTTCGGTGTGGGCGAAGATGTCGCCGACGAAGAGGCGGCCTTCAGTTGCCGGGGGCCGAAAAGCGGTTGTCAGTTCCCTGTTGACGGATCCCAGCGCAGACAGCGGAACAAAAGCGGCAGCGCGGGTGGAGGTTTCCGTTCCCGAGTGCAGCAGCGCGATCTCCGCCAGGCGGTGCTTGTGCGAGTTGCCAATTACCCGCGAGACGCCGGGCAGAGCGGCAACTTCTTCCGGGGCACGCTGCGCGTAGCATCCCGTCACTACGATTTCGCAGCCGGGATTTTCCCGCCGAATCCGCCGGATGGCAGCGCGGGCGTCCTGGTCGGCGGAAGCCGTCACCGTGCAAGTATTGAGGATTACGAGGGCCGCGGATGCCGCCGAGGAGGCGCGATCGAGTCCGCGCGCCTGAAATTGGCGTTCAATGGCTGCACCGTCCGCTTGGGTAGCGCGGCAGCCAAAATTTTCCAGGTAGAAAGTCGGCACGGCTTCATGATAACCCAGGGGGGAGAATCCCCTGGGCCAACGAGGACCACCCTCGGTGCATGATTGCAGTGCGCGCAGCCGGCCAGGACTAAGCGGTAGCCGCGGTCCTGCGCTGCGAAAAACATTCGCGGCAGAACACGGGACGTCCCTGGGTCGGCCTAAACGGCACGGTAGTATCTTTGCCGCATTGCGAGCAAGTGGTGCGGGTTTCGACCCGGCCAACGCTGGAACCTGGTGGCGCCGCTCCCAGCACCGATACGCGTTTTGCTTTGCAAGACTTGCACCGTTTGGGTTCGTTCTTGAACTGCTTGTCGTGGAAAAATAACTGTTCCCCGGCGGTAAAAACGAAATCGGCTCCGCAGTCAATGCACGTCAACATCTTGTCCTGGAATTCCATTGAGGATGCTCCCTTCGGCCCAAGCCCGCTTCCACCCATGGCAATGATTCCCATGCGGCGGCTCAGGCTACGCCATCCCCCCTCAATTACTGTTGGAACTTACCCCTGGACTCGGCCCGCCACACCGACATCGAGTGTGGATTCCCGCTTATACACGAAAAACTGCGAAAACCGCGATGAATTCTTGCAACTACGGAAAAACGAAACACAATCGAAAATACAATGGGCCAACCCTAGGGAGAGGGCAGCCCACGGACCACTAATCTTGCTCTTTGCGAGCCTTCTTCCAGCTACGCTTGCGCGCCAGCAGCCAGACACCCCCAAACCCGTCCCATGTGGACCGGATATTTATTGCAAGGTTCTGCGGGGCAAGTCAAGCACTATGTGGGCTTTCGAGCAGATAAAATGCAGGTCCGAAGCCAGGCATGGGGCTTCTTGACTCAATAGTTCAGCTTCAGAGACAGCTGGATCTGGCGGGGCGCATAGGCATTGAAGGCTTTGAGAGGGTTGGCAGTTTTCTGGTAATAAGCTGGGAAGTAATTGAAATCAATGTGCTTATCTACGAATATGAACTGGCCGTAGGAATTCTGGAAGCCTTCCGCGCTGGTTTGAACCATAGGGTTTTCGTGGTTGAACAGGTTGAAGGACTCGACCATCAGATTCAGCTTGACCCGGTCGCCCAGATGCAACATGCGGGTGAGTCGCATGTCGGTGGTGGCGTAGCCGGGCCCAACCAGTGAGTTTCGGCCTGCTCCCGGCAGGCGGTCGTTCGTGCTGTTGCCATCCTGGTTGGCATCTCCGGTGATGCGAGCGTCCACGGGGCGGCCACTTCCCAGGGTGATTACATTGGACAGCTTCCAATCGTTAAACAAAGTGCTCAGCAGAGGCTGGTCGCGGCCAAAGGGACGAAAGTCGACTGCCCATGCAGCCACCAGGCGGTGGCGCTGGTCGGTCACGCTTGGCCCTTTTTCTGCGTTGGGGGCATAGGAATTCTGTACGGTAGCGGGCTGTCCAGCCACCAGCGCGTCCTGGCCATCGTCTTCAGCGTGCGCGTAGGTATAGGCCAAACGAAAATACAGGCCATGGTGCGTGCGCCGGTTCAGCGCCACCGTCATACCGTGATAGAAGCTGGATGCCGCACTTTGGAAAACATCAATGGCGCCGAGTTGTGGAATGGGCCGCGCCAAGGGATTGATGCACGGCGGATACGGGCAGGTGAGCGATTGCGTCATTTGCCAGGTGGAGAAGGACGCCACGTTGTAGTAACCCAGTTGGTTGGTTCCGGTGCTGTCAAAAACCGGATAGGCAACATCCACGGGAGGTGGCAGATTCGCGTCGATCGCGCGAATAAGATCCTGTCCGCGCACAAAGGTATAAGAAATCTCTCCTACGATATGTCCGCCCATTTCCCGCTCCATACTGAGGCTGGCCTGGTGGACTTCGGGTGTGCGGAAATTGTGCGCGAAGGCAGACATATCGCTTTGTACGTACTGCATTAGGTTTGCCGGAGGGGTGCACACTGTCGCCGTGGACGCGCAGTTTACCAGCGGGTCGGGATACTGCGGAAAAATCTGGTGATCGTAGTAGTTGGTATTGTTCAGAAACAGGGAATTCCCGGTGAGCCCGTTTTCACTCTCGATGGTCGAGTTGTAGATCTGCGGAATGCGCGTGTAGAAAAGTCCATAACCAGCGCGGATAACGAGCGGCCGGTTATGTCCCGCCGAATATGCCAAGCCGATGCGCGGTGCGAAGTTGTCAGGGTTGAAAGGCACCTTGCCGGAATCCGGCCACAGCGGATTTGAAACCAGATACTTCGTGCTGAAGGTTTGCAGATCGTAGCGCGCCCCGAAACTCAGACCAAGATGGTTGGTGACACGGATGGTGTCCTGAAGGAAGGCGGAGTACTCGTTGGTGTTTGGGTGGGTAACAGCCGAACCGAAATTCTGAACATAATAATGGGGAACGTCGTGGGCATAAGCGCGCAGCGGGGTCAGTTCCAGCCCACCGATCTGCGGCTCGAAGGTGAATTGGTTCACTTTGATTGGGTCGAAAATGTATTCGCCCCCGGAAAGCGAGGGGAAGAAGTTGTAAACCGTGGTGAGCAGCGCATCGCCGCCAATTTTCCAGGAATGGCGTCCAGCCTCCAGGCTAAAAGTCTCAGCCAGATGCAAGCGGTGTTCATTGGTCTGGCGCGGCAAGATGGAGGACCGCCCGAATCCGTCTATGGTGTTGGTGATCTTGGTAAGCGGCACGGTGGTGTTGCTGCTCGACTGTTGCAGATCGCGTGAAAATTGCGCACGCAGGTGGCTCACCAGGTGTGGCGAAATTCCGCTGATCAGGGAGAGAGACGCGCTTTCCGTGGCGACTTGCTCCTCTCCATTGTCGCTGACCCCAAAAGTCGTCAGCGGGCTCGAAGGATCGAGGAACACATTATTCTGTCCGGAATAGCGCGAAGTATTCAGCCGCAGCGATAGATAGTTGCGCGGGGAGATGTTGAAATCCACTTTGGCGAAGCCCGCATTGCCGACCAGCTTCGAGGGATACAAACCCGCTTGCTGGGAAAGCTGGGCGGCGCTGGCAAAAACTTGCGTCTGATCACTGGCTTCGTAGTCTCCGGGAGTCTCCGGGCCGGTGCCCGGCTCCGGGGTGACGACGGAGCTTCCGTTATCGAACTGCACCACTGTGGGCACGTGAAAAATGTGCTGATCGAAGCCGGCGAAGAAAAACGCCCGGTTGCGCTTGATGGGCCCGCCCAGGGTAAAGCCGAACTGTTGCTGCTGGGAAACGGGTTTGGAATTCATGAAGGCCTGGCGGGCGTCGAAGGCGCTGTCTCGCGCGTAGTCGAAGACGCTACCGTGGAAGTGATTAGAGCCGGATTTGGTGACTACATTCACCACCGCGCCGCCGCTGCGTCCGTTTTCCGCGCCCGAAGTATTGCGGGAGACGCGAAATTCCTGCACTACCTCGTTGGAAAACTGATAGGGCGCGCGATAGCGGCCGCGCGCCTGGGAGAAGAACGCGTTGTTGTCGTCGGAGCCATCCACCAGGAAGCTGGTCTGGAAGCCGCGAATTCCGCCAAACGAGAGATCGCCATTGCTACTGGATAACAAACCGCGCGGATCCTGGGTGACTCCGGGGGTGAGGAGCGCGAGGTCGGTGAAGCGGCGGCCGTTGAGCGGCAGTTCCTGAATGGCGCGCTCGTCAATCACCGAGGAAACCGCGGTGGGCCGGCTGCCGATCTCCATCGGCTCTCCGGTCACGGTGATGTTTTCTCTGGCGCCGGCGACCGCCAGCTTGAAATCGATCTCCGTGGCGCTGCCCAGTTCCACATGCAAGTGCGGGGTGACTTCCGGAGACATTCCCGGAGCTTCGGCTCGCGCCAGGTAATCCCCTGGAGGCAGAAGTTCCAGGGCGAATTGTCCTTCCGAGTCGCTGGAGGCAAAGTGGCGGATTCCCGTATCCAGGTTGACGGCGGCGATGGTAGCGTCCTTTATCCGAGCACCGGTGGCATCGCTGACGGTGCCGCGAAGGGCGCCGGTGGAGGCGTCCTGGGAGATCGCGTTACTGGCGAATAGAAAGAGGAAGCAAAGCCCCGCGCAAAGGGAGAAGCGCGACATTGAAAGTCACCTGATCAGGATTAGGTGAGTCCAGTCGTGCGGCGGGAGACTTGATTGGTATAGCACCGTGAGCGTGGGGAAGTCTGTGAGGGATGAGATTTTTTTTCGATTTGTGCCGAGATGGGAAAATCGGGCAATAGGGCTTTGGCGGACCGCTTTTCTAAGACACCACTTGGCCTTGTTGTGAAAGGGCATCGGCTTCAGCCGTGCCGTACTCGCCTCCAATGTTGACCTACGAGCCCATGGGACAACCTCCTCGGGCCGTCCGATTCTTCGTATTGCGCCGTACCGGCGCGTAACCTCGCTTTCGCATGGCTGCCGGCACGGCTGAAGCCGATGCCCTGTCACAACCCACAAACCGCAAAGTTCCAAACCCTAAGATCAACATCAACGGCGGCGGGCGGGGGCGCCCGCCCACACTAATTTATCCCAGCTTCTGCTGCGCCAACTCCTCTACTTTTTTCAATACTTCGTCTTCAGAGAGGCCTGACGAGTCGAGAATCACCGCATCCGCCGCGGGCTCCAGCGGTGACGCTTTGCGGGTGCGGTCGCGGCGGTCGCGCTCGCGGAGTTCGGCGGCCAGGGCTTCGGCGGACGCGCCCTTGGCTTTCATCTGCTCCAGGCGGCGCTGTTCGCGGACCGTGGGATCGGCATCGAGAAAAATCTTTACGTCGGCATTCGGAAAGACTTTGGTTCCGATGTCGCGTCCTTCCATCACCACGCCCCCACCGGCGCCCATCTCGCGCTGGCGACTGACCATCCACTCGCGGACTTTAGGGTGCACGGACACGCGGGAGGCGGCTAAGGTCACATCGGTTTCCCGCACCCGCATAGTCACATCGCGATTGTCGAGCAGCACGCGGTTGCCTCCGACACTGGGTTCGAGCCGGATACGAGAATTGTTCGCCAGTTTAAGAAGCGCGGCTTCGTCGTCGAAAGACGTGTCCCACTCAATCGCCTTGAGCGCAAGGGCCCGGTACATGGCGCCACTTTCCAGGTTCACGTAGCCGAGTTTGCGCGCCAGCCGTGACGCGATGGTGCTCTTGCCCGCTCCCGCGGGGCCGTCAATGGCGATAATCAATTTGCGGGTGGGAGATTCTGGCATCGCGGAAGTCCGATTGATTTTACACGGTGCAATGATATTCCGGCAGTTCAGAACCGTTGAGGCTTTTCCTCGCGCGTTGACGGAAAAGAATAGTTTGGACGGATGGGCATTCGCTAATAGAATCGCGATTCTTGCCCATCGAAGTCCCTATGAACTTCGCCTTCGCCTTAACGTGGCCGCAGCCGCTTGATCCACTGCACTCCGTCGCGCTGTCCGCAGCCGCGGCGGTCGTTCCGCTGGTAGTGGTTCTCATTCTGATGGGAGTGCTGCGCCAGAGCGGGCTGCTGGCGTCGGCCTGTGGTCTGGCCAGCGCGGGAATTCTGGCGCTCTTTGTCTGGGAAATGCCCGCCAGGCTGGCGCTGTGGAGCGTGATCTATGGACTCGCGTACGCTGTCTGGCCGATTCTGTGGATCGTCTTCACCGCTCTGTGGCTGTACAACCTGTGCTGTGACACTGGCAAGATCGAACTTCTGCGCCGCTGGATGGAGCACCACGCTTCGGGGGATGCCTGCATCCAGGCAATTCTCGTGGCATTTTGCTTTGGATCGTTGATTGAAGGCACGGCCGGCTTCGGCGCGCCGGTGGCCATGACCGCTTTTCTGCTGGTTGGATTGGGCTTTCAACCGCGCCGCGCGGTAATCGTTTCGCTGATCTCCAACACCGCGCCGGTGGCGTTCGGATCGCTGGGAATTCCGATTGTCGCTTTGGCCGGGGTGACCGGATTAATGTTTTCAAGCTGGCGGCTATGGTGGGCCGGCAAATTCCGCTGCTGTCATTGATCTTGCCGGCGTACCTGGCGCTGGTGGTCGGGGGAAGCAAGGGGCTGCGGCGCTGCTGGCCGGCCGCGCTGGTGGCCGGCGGAAGTTTCGGCTTGGCGCAATTCCTGGTATCGAATTTTTGGGGACCGTATGCGGCCGACATCGTCGCGGCCTTGAGTTCGATTGCGGCCATGGCTGCGTTTCTGCAGATTTGGCGGCCCAAGGGCGCCAACGTCGCCCGAAGGCACATCTTCGGATGTGTCTGCCGAGGCCAACCGGCCTTCTCTCGCGCGGGGAGTGGCTTGTGCCGGTTGGTTGCCGTGGGCGCTGCTTTCCGCGGTAATGGGGATATGGTCGTATCTCAGGCTATTTCAGAAGGGGCAACTCGCGATTCCGGTTCCCCACTTGCACAACGCAATTCTGATCACGCTTTACCAAAAACCCTACGCGGCCCTCTATTCGTTTCAGCCGCTGGCGGCGGGGACGGCAGCTCTGGTCGCGGCCGTGCTGACTGCGCTCTTCATTCGCGCCACGCCTGGAGTGTTTTTCTTGTCAGGCAAGAAGACATTCCAGCAGCTTCGCGTGCCCGGACTGACCGTCATGCTGATTGTGGGTCTGGCCTATCTTTATAACTATTCCGGCATGGCCTATACGCTGGGAGCGGCGGTAGCCCGCGTGGGACGCGGCTTCCCCCTGGTAAGCAGCTACCTGGGATGGGCGGCGTGTTTTCTTACGGGGAGCGACACTGCAAGTAATCTGCTATTCGGGAATCTGCAGGTGGCGGCGGCCCGACAGCTTCATCTCAATCCGCTGCTGCTGGCGGCCACCAATTGCACCGGCGCAGTCACCGGGAAGATGATCTCGCCGCAAAATATTGCGGTTGGAGTCACCACCGTCAGCTTGATTGGAGAGGAAGGCAGCGTGTTGCGCGGAACCTTCTGGCATAGCGTGGTGCTGGCCGGAATGATCAGCGTTTTGGCGTATGTCCAGGCTTATTGGATGGGGTGGATAGTACCGTAAAGGTCCGTTCAACGGCGGACATACCAGGGACACAAGAACCTTGGGTGCCGAGCTTTTCGCGGGCGAGGGCGCCCGCGCCACACGCCCGCGCCACATCAGCCCTTGGCCGGCCGGACTACGGTTGGCGGCAAGGCGAAGAAACCGGCGAGCGCGGCATTCACCATCAGACTGGCGGACACGCTAAGCCACGCCAGCGCAAAGCAAACCAAATAGAACAAGGGACTGAACGCGTACTGCCGGGTAATTCCCTCCACGGTATCCGTATCGACATCGTCAGCGAGAAGATGGCGATGGGGCGCGGAGGCGTACCTCCACAGCAGATTGAAGAAGATCGAGATGAAGATGAAGGTTGCGTTGAACAAGAGCGTCGCAGTGCGCTGGCCGGGCTGGCCCAGATGCGCGGCCAACACCGCCGTGGGAAACGGTACGGCGGTTACGCCGAAAAGCAAAATCAGATTCCGGATCAGCAGGCCATTGTTGGAGCGCTTGATGTGAGTGAACATGCGATGGTGGTTGATCCACATGACGCCAATGAAGGCAAAGCTGATGACGAAAGAAACGTACGAGGGCCACTGCCGCACCAGTTGGAGGGAAAGCGGAACCGCGCTGGGCAGGGGAATCTTGATTTCTAAGATCAGCAAGGTAATGGCGATGGCATAAACGCCGTCGGAGAAGGCTTCGACGCGGGCAGTTTCCGTGGTCATGCTTTTTTCGGGGAGCCGGGCCTGCCGCGGGATGGCCGGGAGCCGGACGAACGGGAACGAGAGTTTTGGGGATCTTCTTTTCTGAAGCTGGATTTCTTGAAATCGGATTTCCTGAACTCGGATTTTCGTGAACCAGTTTTCTTGAAATCAGGCTTCTGGAATCCCGCCTTTTTGAAAGCAGTGCGTTTAGGGTAGGTTTTCTTGAAGCCGGGTTTCTTGAACTCGGCTTCTTTCGATTCGACTTTCTTTAGTTCAGGGTCTTCGGCCTCGGGCTTTTTGAGTTCGGGTTTCTTGAACTCAGACCTTTTGAACCGGGGCTTTTCAAATGCGGGCCTGGGGAAATCACGCCTCTTGAACTGAGGCCTTTCGGAATTGGCGGGTTTGAACTCTCGCTTCTTGAACTCGGTCTTGACGAATTCTGGTTTGATGAACTCCACTTTCGGAGGAGTGATCTGTATCAGCGAGCGGTTGCCGACGTAAACGAATTCCAGTTCCCGCGCCGAGAGCAGCGCGTTGACGGCTTCTCTGATCCGCGAGCGCGAAACGAAATTACCGAAAAACGATTCCAGATCCTGCTGGTCAGCGGCGATCACGCAGTCGAGATACTTGGATAGCAGCGCCGAGAGCGCCGTCGGCACCGAGAGTTCCATGCCTTCATGGACCGCGTCCGGAGACCAGCGGTAGAGGACATCCCAGAAAGAACCCTCACTGGAGTTGTAATCCACGCGAGTGATGCGTAGTTTTGCCCCCAATTCACCGAGCGCGCGGTCGAGAGCGGGGGTCGAAATGCTGCCTCCGAGCGTCTCTTGCAGCTTCAATTTGGAGATCGGGCCGCCGCGCTGAATGGCGGCGAAGGTGTCGCAGGCGAGGTTCGAATATTCCGAACGGGGGCCGGATTGCGGAGGCTGCTTGGGATTGCGCTCGCCCACCAGCGCGTAGAAGTACGGAAAGATGGAGCCGGCGAGCAGAAATGGGTTGTTCTCGCCGAACAGGTTGGCTTCATAAGCATCGTGCTCGCGGAGCAGGCGAACCATGAGCTCGGTGGCTTGCTGCGCGCGGGGATCGGCAAAGACCTGCTGCCACGGGGGCAGGCGGTCGTCGGATCCAACCCAGGCTCCGATGAAGGTGGGCGCAAGCAACGGCGGTCTTTGCGGAAACATCAGGCAAAAACCAACCGACTCGAGGAAGGAACGAGCCTCCTCAAGCGTGTGGACGGGGCGGCCGTCGAGACGCCATTTGGCGCGGCGAAGTTCCTGAAGTTCGAGATCGGTCATAGAAAAAGCTGTCGGCTCTCAGCTGTCACCTCTCAGCTATCAGCTGCCAGAATAGGTCTCAAGCTGACGGCCGATAGCTGAAGGCTGCTAGCGCCTTTCAAATTCTCTTAAACGCCTTCTGAATGTCCTTTAGAGAATACCGCAGAACCACAGGCCGGCCATGCGGGCATGCCATTGGGCATTCGGTTTTAGACAATTCGGCCAGCAGCCACTCCATTTTATTTTGTTCCAGCGGCATGTTCACCTTGATGGCGGCGTGGCAGGCGATGGAGGCGGCGATGCGGGCGCGGATCTTTTCCAGGTTCAGGTTCTGATCCTCGTGGGCCAGTTGTTCCAGCAGTTCGTGCAGCATTTTTTCGATTTGCGGAGCCGCGATACCGGCAGGGGCCACTTTAACCGCGATGCTGCGCGCCCCGAAGGGTTCGGTTTCGAAGCCGTTTTGATTGAGCTCTTCGGAGATCTCGGTGAATACCGCTTGTTGCGCGGGGGTGAGTTCGAGCAGCAGAGGCATGAGCAGGCGCTGGCTTTCAACTTTCTGCGCGGCGCGTTGCTTCAGAATCCTTTCAAAGAGGACGCGTTCGTGGGCGACGTGCTGGTCCACGATCCACAGACCTTCGTGATTCACCGCCAGGATGAACGAGTCGCGAATCTGTCCGAGCGGCTTGAGCGACGCCAGCGACGGAGCCAACTCGTTGCTTCCGAATTCCGCGGCGGCTTCCGGTTCGTCGGCAATCGGAGGCGCGCATCCATTCTCTGGCACAACCTGTTGCGGCATCCGGGCGACGGCAAGCGCGGCGTTGGCCTCGACGGTAATTCCATCCATGCCAAACTGAAAACGCTCATTCACCGGTGGAGCAACCGGGGCTTGCAGAGCAAAGTCCTGCGTGGCGGGGGCGTAGAGTGAGCGCCAGGCATTCCCGTTCCCGGCAGGCGTCTCGGCCGCGGCGGAACGGGCGCCGGGGGTGAGCGACATGCTTGCCGTGGGATGCGCCCCTATTTCAGTGGTGAATTGCGGCACGGGGCGGGCTTTCATCAGGGCGGCCCGGATCGAATCGCGGACGAAATCGTGCATCACGGTTTGCTGGCGAAAGCGAACTTCGGTCTTCGAGGGATGCACATTGACGTCCACCTCGCCGCTGGGCAGTTCCAGAAACAGCAGGACCACGGGGTACACCGTGGGCGGAATGACGTTGCGATAAGCCTCGGTTATGGCGTGCTGGATGAGGCGGTCGCGGATGAGGCGTCCGTTGACGAACACGTAAATCGAATTGCGGTTGAGCTTTTGGATTTCGGGTTTGGAAATAAACCCGTGGGCCCGCAGTTCGCCGGGATCTTTCGCGACTTGCTCATCCTCCGGGTCGCGGCGCCAGGGCGGCGGTTGCGGCAGGCCAATTCGTTCCAGTGGCTGAGCCGCCGCGATGGGAATCAATTGGTCGAGCACTTCCTTGCCAAAGACCTGGTAGACGCGCTCGCTGTATCCGGCAACCGGAGGGGCCACGAGCATGGCGTTGGTTGCCGAATGCAACTCAAAATGCTTTTCGGGATGGGCCAGCGCATAGTGCGTCACCAGCGACGCGATATGCGATAACTCAGTAGACTCGGCTTTCAGAAATTTCTTGCGCGCCGGAGTATTGAAAAACAAATCGCGGATGGTGATGGAAGTTCCGGCGGGCAGGCCAGCTTCTTCCACTTTGAAAATCTTGCCGCCGTTGATTTCGACGATGGTTCCCGAGGGATCTTCGGGGTCGCGAGTTTCGAGGCGCAAGCGGCAAACCGAGGCGATGGAGGGCAAAGCCTCGCCGCGGAAGCCCAGCGTGGCCACGCTGAGCAGGTCTTCGGCATTCTTGATCTTGGAGGTGGCGTGCCGCTCGAAGGCGAGCAGAGCATCGTCGCGCACCATGCCGCAGCCATTGTCGGTGATCTGGATAAGCTTCTTGCCGCCGGCCTCGACCTGAATCTTGATGCGGGTGGAACCGGCGTCCAGGGCATTTTCCAGCAACTCCTTGACTACGGACGCAGGGCGCTCGACGACCTCGCCGGCGGCGATCTTGTTGGCGACGTGTTCGGGGAGGACGTGAATGCGGCCCATGGGGAGTTCCTTTGAGTTTACAGCTAACGACATCGCGTGCCCCAGAGCCTGCCCTGAGCTTGTCGAAGGGTTCGCGCCCGGTTTTTGGGCGATAACCCCGGATGTTACTTGGGGGATGCGGACGATTGGGCGATTTTCCGGAGATTTTTCCCGCCTTTTGGCAGAACGGCGAGGCGAGCCAAGGACCGCTTTGTGAACACGCGGCGCGAACATGGGCGTCCGCAGGTGAGCCAAGTGGTTGTAGAATCCCAGCAATATGGCCTCCATCACTATCGGCAGCAATCTTGTTGGGCCGGATGAAGAAATTTTTAGGATCACCGGCTTTCTAGGCCAAGGTGCATTCGGAGAAGTATATCGGGCCATCGGGGGTCGGTCGGGGGTCGCTGTGGCCGTGAAACTCCTTCCCGTCTCATCTCTTGCCAACGACGGCTCGAAGATTGCGCTGCTGAACGAAATTAGGGCCGCCCTTCAGGTCGTGCATCCGAATGTCGTGAGAGTTCTGCATGTCAACGATGGTACCGAATCGCTCGTCGGGCCGTACTTGTTCATGGAATACGTCTCGGGCGGCACCCTAGCGCGGATTTTGAGGGAGCAAGCTCAGTCGGGTACTCAGATACCGCTGAACCGAGCGGCTGAAATGATGAGGGACATTGCCGAGGGGGTTCGGGCGATCAATGAAAAGCTGATACACCGCGACATAAGACCGGACAACATTCTGATTGAGGGTAACGCACTTAAAATTGGCGACTTTGGTATCTCAAAATTCGCGGACGAAAGCACGCGATCACAGACCTTCAAAGGCGGTCAGCACATAGCCTACATGGCACCCGAAGGATGGCAAAACCAGGCGAACACGTTCAAGATAGACGTTTATTCGGCGGGACTCGTCTTCTATCAGCTACTAACTCTGAAGCATCCCTTGGCGGGAACGGTGAACGATCCTAGCAGCTTCCTTGATTGGCAGAGGGCGCATCTCTACGAGCAATGTGCTGACGCCCGCACACTGCGCAAAGAGACACCGTTATTCCTTGCTCAATTGGCGAGCCGAATGGTCAGCAAAAGACCGAGCGAGAGACCTGATTGGAACGAAGTATTGAGGATTCTCAGTCAACCGCCAACCCTCATTGCGTCGGATCATCCATCGGTCAAGGCGGCAGTGGAAGCCGTCATCGTACGCAAAAAAAAAGAAGAGGAATTGGCCCTGAAGTCCAGACATGAGGAAACAGAGCGCGAAAAGCAGCTTGCGCTGTATAGATACTCATGCGACGCACTGTTGCGGGAACTAAGACCAGCGGTGGAACAGTTCAATCGAGACTTTCAGCACGGACAAATCACCTATGAGCAAGATTTTGCCTTCGCGACTTACCGCATCCCCTCAGGTCGCAGCATCACAGTCAGCTTCTTCGAGCCGCAAATATTACGCATGAAGATTAGGGGCGGGGAGGTGATCGGGGGAGGCTGGATTGGAGTTTCGGGAGGAAGAAGCGCAAATCTGGTACTGCTAAAGGAGAGTCCCGACGACGTATACGGTCGCTGGGTAATTTGCGAGATCGGGATCATGGCGCTGGTTAACGCACGCAAACTTCTCGGTCGTTTCGGAATCACCGAGCGTACTGTAGTGCCCTTTGGTTTCACGGACGCCTATTTTTACGACCAAATTCGGTATGCCACGGGCATCGTGCATGCCTTCACATACAATTTCATCGACGACGTGGGGGACTTCTTTGCGCAGCTCCTGCTCGAAGCCTGCAAATAACCGCCGACTGATTATCTGAAGAAGGTATCTTTCTAGCAGCCGTCAGACGCGAACAACTCGTAACTCGTTCGATCGAGTTCTCGATTTTGGAAGGGGCTTGGTCGGCCTACCGCCTTGGTGAGGGACCGCGAGGTCGGTTGTAAGCGCTACAATGTGGAACCCCGTGCCAACGTTGGTCTTGTTGTTCCCGAACCAGCAGGTGCGCGCAACCGCTCCGGGTTGCAACGGCCCCTGATGGTACCAGTCATCACTATTATCGGGTCGTATGAAAATCTCGGTGCGCCGGACCGAAGGGTAAGCGAGGACGCGCAGATCATTGACCCTCTCAGGCACTTTCATCCCGTTTAGCGACGGGTTTAGCTTTGGCGTTTCGGCGGTCATCCAGGCATCTTCCATTTGTTTGCATAGGATTTTCAGAGCCTTGGTCCTTGCCGCCTCCGACATCTCTTGTAGCGTCGTCGCTGTTGGTAATGCGGCTTGAATCGGTTTGAGCTGGGTCTTTTCCCAAAGGCAGTCGGAAACCAGTACCCAGAGTAAGGCCAATCCTCTATCGTTTCTTGCCTTCAGAACGCAGGGCAGCTCGACATCCATGATGAAGGAGGAATTAAGGAAGTGCTCGCTGACGAGCAACACGGCTATGCTTGTCTTATCCAGAGCCTTCCGAATAGCCGAAGGCCAGGAGGCCCCCGGGCTTATGTCTGCGTCGGAAAAGATCTGCATGCCGCCATACCTCGTCAATGGGGCTGCCATGGTCAGGAGAGCCGCAGACCACTTGGCGTCAACATGGCTGTAGCTTATGAAGATCATCCGCCAGCCACTATAAATCGAAGCCGGGGTGTGCTAAAGCGCTTTTTCCACGTTGCCATAATTCATCCAGAAGGTTCGTACCCCGGACTTCCGTCCGGGGCTAACCTGTTCCGCTCCTCCGGAGCTGGAGTTGGAAGACGGCATTCTGCTTTGCCTGCTCGCAGCGATGGCGTGATCGAGGACAGGCGAACTTTCCCAGGTCTCAAAAGCGAGACCTGGGGCACCCGCAGGGTAAGGCGATGCTGCTCCTCGTACCGTTCTTGGAGGTGCTGGCCGTTCGCGGGCGAGGGCGCCCGCGCCACGAATTGTGAGTAATAACAACGAAGCCCCCCGCCGAGGCGAGAGGCTTCTGGGGGAGGGCGCCAGGCGTGAGCCTGTTCGTCCTAACTCGTTACGGCTGCACCGGCTGATCTTGATTCGCCGGCGGTTGACTTTGATTGGCTGGCATTGTATCACTCGGAGCCGCCTGGGGTGTGGAGGTCGTGCTGGGCGTCGAGGTTGGGGTGGAGCTGACCGCCAACTGCTCCAGGTCGTTCTTCAGCAGGCTGATTTCCACGCGGCCGCCGGTGGTGTGTTTCGCCTGTCCTTCTTCCGCGACCGGAGCGTTGCCCATGCCGACGACGTAAATCCGATAGACCGGAATCTCATGATTGAGCACCAGGTAGCGGACAACCGAGTCAGCCATCTTCTGGGAAGTAGCAATCGCCGTCTGGCCGCGGCCGGAGGAGAAGCCCTGCACTTCAACGATGTAGCCATGCTGATCTTTCAGCGGGGTGGCCATTTCATCGAGCGCGTCCTTGGCCTTCTTGCTCAGCAGGTTCTGGCCGGGACGAAAGCGGATTTCGGTCTGGGTGCTGGCCTTGTACTGATCAATGTTGCCGACTACCTGTTCGACGCCGGTGAGCCGGGTGTTGGCTTGCTCCGCAGTCTGCTGCGCGGTCTGGGCCTTGTTGCCGGCATCGATAGCATGCAAGTCAGCTTCGTTGGCCTTGGCCGATGCCAGCTGAATGCCTTGCTGGGCGCGAGAGTCTACGTCCTTGATCTCTTTGCTATTAGAAGCGGTAAGCTCATCGAGCTCATTGACGCGGTCCTGAATGGGCTGAACCTGCCGCTGTACGTACTTTTTGCGGGCAAACGGGTTCACCTTGCCCCAGAAGCCCTGGTGGGTGTCATATTGCAGCGGCTGTTTGCCGCTGGCGCCCGCCGTCGCGGTGGTCTGGTCCATCGAAGTTGCGGGCGGAGTGGCCGAGGTGGTTTGCTGCGCCAGGGCCGGCAAAGCCAGGGCGGAGCTGAGTAATGCGGTTACAAAAATGCGATTCTTCATTTTGATTTCCTTCTGAGTGGGGAGCTCCACTCCAGCCCGCCTTCTGGCGGCGCTGCCTTGATTTTGATGCGTCCCCTACTGCATATCGGCCACCGGTGACGCGGCATGTGGCCTCAAAAAGTCAGCCCAAGAGCATGCGGGCCTGCTCTCTGTACTACAAATCAAGTGCCAAACCGGCCGAAAGCTAAGTTATTGTTTTATAAGGACATTCTGACTCAAGGCCGGGCGGGGCGAGCAAGGAAGCCGGTCTGCCGGGTAATTTTGGCGAGGCCGGTATAAAAAGTGCGTTGGGTAGAGCCGTCCGGGAATTCAGTTCTTAAGGGGTCTTAGGCCACTACAAACGGTTAATAACCTCTCAGATTTGTCATTCCGAGAAGCGCAGCGGCGAGGAATCCGCTGTTTGCCTGCTTCTCAGAAGAAGCAGATTTCTCGCTACGCTCGAAATGACAAAGGGGGTTTCTTAGAAATCTGAGACGTAGCGAGCTACGTCTCTACCGAGCGATTTGAGGTGACACGAGACAACCCAGAGGCCATCACGAGCAGGAAGTATCACTTCCGCAATGCTTTTCGTACTGCTCGCTGATGAAGTTGTCGGTCATGCCGGCGAGGTAGTCACAGACAACTCGGGCTAAAGGCTCCTGCGTGGCCTTCTCCTGGTAACTGTCGGGCAGGAGATCGGGTTTTGCCATCCATAATTCAAAGAGTTCGGCGATGATGCGCTCGGCATCGTTCTTTTCCGGGTCGAGGGCAGCACTCAAATAGAGGTTGTGGAACAGGAAGTCCTTGAACTGGCGCCTCTCTTCTTCGACGGCGGGGCTCAGCGAAACCAAGCGGCGGGGACAAGCCCGGATATCGTCCAGAGTTCCAATCCCCGCCGCCCTAATCTGCGCCTGCGTATGAGAGATCAAATCTCCCACCAGGTGATTCAGGACGCGCCGGAGCGCCTCGTTAAACTTGAGCTTCTCGATGGCGTCCGGATACAGCTTTTCCACTTCGCGATAAAAGGGCTGGAACAGCGGAAGTCCAGTATGAATCTGTTCCAGGGTGAGCAAGTGGGATTCGTAGCCGTCGTCGAGGTCGGCGGTGTCGTAGGCGATTTCATCCGCCAGATCAAGGAGCTGAGCTTCGAGCGGGGGACGCCGATCGAGCAAGTATTCAGCCAGTTCGGGGAAGTCGGCGGCGCGGTAGTCGTGCGAATGCTTGATGATGCCTTCGCGCACTTCGAAGGTGAGATTGAGTCCGCGGTAAGCGGCGTAACGTAATTCGAAATCCTCGACAATGCGGAGGGCGTGGAGATTGTGGTCGAACGAGTAGCCGTACTGGCGCATGGCCATATCGAGAGCTTTTTCGCCGGCGTGTCCGAAGGGTGGATGACCGACGTCGTGGACCAAGGCGAGGGCTTCGACCAGATCGACATTCAGGCCCAGTTGAGCGGCGATGGTGCGCGCGATCTGGGAAACTTCGATGGTGTGAGTGAGGCGGTTGCGAAAATGATCGGAATAGCGGCGAGTGAAGACTTGCGTTTTGGCTTCCAGGCGGCGGAAGGCGCGGGAGTGGATGACGCGGTCGCGGTCGCGCTGAAAGTCGTCGCGGTAAGGATGCGGCGGCTCGGGGTGACGGCGTCCGCGGGAGTGCTCCACCTGGACCGCGTAATCAGCCAGCATGGGGGAAGGATAGCATCTGGCAGTTGGCAGTTGGCCTCGGCGCTTGCCATTTAGCGATGGCCCGCGGTGAATTCCACTGGCGAGGCGGTAGTCGGCGTAGTACTAAAGTGTTTTGACGCCTGCATTCGATATATGTAGACTTGGCACATGAAAACTCCCCGGATGTCTCCGCAGACGGTGCGCGTTTTGGAACGCTTCGCCGAACGCCCCTCGGATTGGCATTACGGCTACGAACTAAGCCGCGAGACGAGCTTAAAGTCTGGCACGCTCTACCCCATTCTCATGCGCCTCGCCAAATACGGGATGCTGGAAACCAAATGGATCACCACGGAAAAGGGCGTTCCACCGCGCCACACCTATCGGCTCACGGCCAAAGGTGTCGAGGTGCTTCGCGAATCGCTGGTGCGCTCTCGACCCGGGCTGCGCGCCGGCCGGCTGGCGCCTAGCGAAGGTGGCGCATGACGTTGAACATACCTGTTCGCAGCCTTGCCGCCGCACTTCTGCACTGCGGGCTGAAGATCGCGCCCCAGTACGCCGCCGAGTGGGGCCAGGCAATGCTCAGCGAATTGCGTCACGTCGAGGGCGACTGGGCGGCGTTCGCGTGGGCCGCCGGTGGTGCGGGCATGCTCGCGAAACACGCGCTACTGTCGGTCGTCATTCCCGGCCAGTCGAATGAAATTGTTCCAATCGTCACCAAGGAGAATCCCATGCGAAAAAGTACTCTGATTGCCGCCGCCGCGTGTCTTGCCGCTTGCCTGCTGTTCTTTGCCGTGCCCTCATTCCGGCAGGCGTTCCAGATTTCTCTGACGCAGATTCATTTCCTCATTTCAGAAATGGATGGTTACTACAATCCGTCCGACCGGTCGGAGATTGCGAAGCGGGCCGAGCAGGCAAAAACTGATGCAAGAAGTCGCGTTTTTGCCAAGCTGGCGGAGCAAGCAAGGAAAACCCACGACGCTGAAGGTCTGGCTTTCGCGGCCATTCGCCCCTTTGAACGGGGCGGGCGGGAAGACCTCAATTCCGCCGCCCTGGCCGATGAAGCTGTTAGCCTGGATCCAAAACTCACATGGATCTACGCCATGGTCGCGGACCGGAATCGGTCCCTACCGGAAGTGGATGACTGGACCCGCAAACTCCAGCAGTTCGATCCGCAGAATGCGCTTCCCCATCTCTTGACTGCCGAGCGAGCTGCCGCGGGAAAATATTTTGGCAAGGAGGCATCGATTCCCGCATGGCAAAACGCCATGGCGGAAGCGTTCGCCAGTTCCAAGCTGGATAACTATGGCGACCGCCTGCAGGAACTCGACCACAAAGTTATGCTCCGTTATGGTGTGGATGATCCTCAGGAAACCATGAGCGAATTCTTTCTGACATTTATAGGTGTAGGCGTGCCTCAAAACGCACAGTCGGGGGACTATGCCCAGCTCCTGGTGGATTCCGGCGATACTCTGGCGGCTCGCGGCGATTATCGGGGCGCGGAGAAGAAGTACCTGCTGGCAGTGCACTTCGGAGAAATGCTGCAGCCCCAGCAAGAACGAAGTTCCGAGTCTCTATTCTTCGCCATGTTCGCAAACAGCGTCCTGCGTGGCCCTTACCATCACCTGGCCTCGCTCTACGAAAAGCAGGGCAACAAAGAGGAGGCGGAACTTTTCACTTATCTTGCGGGAAAGGCCGAGCAGGATGTTCGGGATGAACCAGCGCTGGCTGCTCAATTACGGGGGTACGAGTATCAAGGCGCGGGTCGCAACGCCAATATTCTTAGTATTTCCGGAATCGCCATGTTCCTCTGTGCCGGCGTCGTCTTGGTCTGTGCGATCGTCAAAATTGCCAGAAGCCGCTCCCTCCGGCCAAGTAAGCTTCACCCGGGGCGCATTACCACCGTCCTTGGATGCGCCGGCCTCATCGGGCTTCTGGTCTCGAGCGCCGCGCTTTATCTCAGCTACCTGCCCTACGCCGAGATGGTCCGCGCCTACTTTCGCGACGGCGACTCCAGCCGCCTGGGAACGGTCGCCATGTTCTTCGACACTCTTGAGTACTCGAGCTTTTACACTCTGCCGACTTACCTGGTCTATTTCTGGACCGGTATCATCGCGCTGTGCGGGGTTGCATTAGTTTTCACAACCGTGCAGTTGATCTCGAAGCACCGGCACCCTGCCATGGCTGCCTAGGAAGTTCCGATGCTTAGGGGAACGGGCAGCGAGGTAGGCCGGGCCATTTATGTCTATATATGTAGATACAAAGTTTAGCGGATCGCCAAAAAAAGGAGGAAGTATGAAGCACTTGATCTTTGTAATGACAGTACTGGCGGTGATTACACTAAGCGCTACGGCGTTGCGTAGCGCGGGCGGAAAAACGGAGCAGGCCGACCCAACCCAAGACGCGCGAAAGATGGCGATGATCATGGTTACCCGGCAAATCAACGTAGCCGAGATTGACCAACAAATGGCTGCGGGAAGCTTTGCCGACTGGAATGTTCTGGCTCAGTCAAAGTCAATCCAGAAACAAAATTTGCAGATCCCACTCAAGGTTGAAGTCAGAGTCTTTCCGCCGCCGATGGAAAGCACTTTTCGGTCGTCCTCAAGGACACCCAGGATCCCTCTCTTTACACGGTCTTCAGCGACGAGACCGGGATTATTTTCCAAGGCCAGACAGTTCAGTAACGCACCGGGGGTCACTTCAGGATCAGCCGCATTTCGTTGGTCGGCTGAAACCCCATGGATTCGTAGAGCGAACGCCCGAACTGGCTGGCGTGCAGGGAAACGGCGGCAAAGCCCTGGCCGCGGCACCAATCGACGCTCACCTGGGTGAGCAGGCGCGCGATTCCCCTCCGGCGATAGGCGGGATAAACGTAGACGTTCAGCAGATATGGGCGCTGCGTCTTGATCTCCCAGGGGCGCGGCGGCGTCGATTGCAGCAAGATTCCGACACCACCGGCAACTTCGACCGTCAGGAATTATGGCGAACCATCCGCGATATTCGCCGCCTGCGATGACATCCTGCAGATAAGGGTAAGAGGCCGCTTCCATCCGTCCGCGCGAGGCGGCGTCGCCCATGCCCATATCGTCAAACATGGCGCGGCGATGGCGTACGATTTCCGGGATATCTGCCAGTGTGGTCTCGCGGATGGTGATGCCGTCGATCATGCAGCGATGTCACACTCCTTTTGGAAAAACTAAACGACGAGGTTATCCCAGGCCCGCGAGACGAAGAACCAAGTCGATTCGATCCGGCAGGGTGCGATCTACTCGCGTTGCGCCGCAGCAGCGGTTCCTGTGCCCTACGGATTGCTGCAGGCCTTGCGAATTTCCGGGGTCGAACTGGACATCTGATAGTCGGCGCTCACCCCATCCCATTGGGGCACCTGTTTCGCATCAACGTCCGCGCTGCGCAACCCGTCGCATTGTCCCTTAGCCAGGACGCCTCCCACCAGCGGCGTGTTGGCAATGCTTTCTATGGCCCCATAGCGATAGCCCAGCCTCTCCACATCGGGAAAGACCTTCGCCATGTGCGTCTCGCCGACATACAGACCATAGACATATGCGGCGGGCGCCACCAAGAGAATCAGCACTAGAATTACAGCGAGATTAGCCCATCGATTCTTGAACATCGCAGCTCCTTTTGCTTTCCCGCCCAGGTCACGAGGAGCGACGTGGAGGAGACGAGGACCGCTGAACCGCTAAAGAACCACCCAAGTGCCGATCACTATACACCGATCTCTGTACTCCTGCCCGACACTGTTTTTGGGTGGCGCAGCGATTTATCGCCGCGAAAGACAACTTTTTAACCGTTCGGCTTTAGCCGCGATGTGTACCACTATGCAATGCCGAAGTGGCCTCGCTAAACCCGCTATGGCGTTCCCGTTTCCGGCGCAATTCAGCCTTCTTCTCTCACCGGATCGCCACAATCAACGCGACCGGCATTTCGCGTAGCAATGAAAACCCCGCCCAGATCACTCTGGACGGGGTCACTTAAATCTCTGCTTCGGGTACTCGCTACTGCTTACCTGAATCTTCTTTGGCCAGCTTGACCTTGGCGGATTCCAGCTTCTTTTGCACTTCGGCGAGATCGTCGGAATCCACTTCGGCGGCGATGGTCTTGTTCCACTCCGTAACCGCGCGCTCCCAGTGGGCGGCAGCCAGCTTGAGGCGGCCGGTCTTCTGGTAAAGGTCGCCCAGATGCTCCTGCACGGTAGGATCGCTGCCCATATTGTGTTGCGAGGCTTTGGTCAGATTGTCTTCCGCGAGATCGTATTTCCCCAGCTTGAAATAGGCCCAGCCAAGCGAGTCGAGATAAGCGCCGTTCGCGGGATCGATGGCGATGGCCTTCTTGATCAGGGTCAAGGCTTCGTCGAGCTTCAGGTTGTGGTCGGCCAGCATGTAGCCCAGGTAATTGAGGGTCATGGCGCTGTCGGGGTCCATGGCCAGCACTTTGCGGAACACGTCCTCCGCCTGGTCGTATTTCTTCTGCCGCTCGAAATTCGAGGCGCGAAGGAACAGGACGTATTGCTTGTCCTCCGGTTTGCTGGAAAGCTGATCGGCTTTGTCGAGAGCGTCGTCTGATTCGGACCAGCGCTTCAGCCGGCTGTACATTTGCGAGAGCGAGATATAAACCTCGCGGTCGTCGGGGGTGCCTTTGAGCAGCGCGCGAACCTGGGCGAGTCCCTGGTCGGGCTGGCCCATATCCGCCAGTTGGGAGGCATAGACCATCTTCAGGCCGCGGTCGCTGGGCAACTTTTGGGTCGCTTCCTTGGCCACATCCGTAGCCTGTTGCCACTGCTTGGCTTCGCGGTAGGTATCCACCAGTTCCTGGTATCCGCGGATCGCGTTTTCGTCTCCCAGGGCGAGCATTTGGCGGAAGGTGTCGATGGCGGCAGTCTGGTTGCCATTGTCGCGATATACCGTTCCCAGGCGTTCCAGGAACACGGTGCGATTGTCCTTCTCCTCCTGGCTGTAATTGTTGGTGGGCTTCTCGGTTTTCTTGAGCAGGTCCTGCAGAACCTGCACGGCTTCGTCATAGCGCCCCTGGGCCTGATAAACCGCCGCCATGTTGTAGGAGACTTCCACCGAATCCTGCACGATGGATGCGGCCTTCTTCAGATTCTCCAGAGCGTCATCGAACTTGCCGGCCTTGCGGTAAATCTCGGCCATGCGGACGTAGGTTTGAGCGTCTTCCGGATTGGCGTCGGCAATGATCTTGTACTGTTCGAGCGCGGCGGCGGTCTGGCCGTCATTCATCAGATTTTGTGCCAAGCCGCGAATGGCATCGAGGTTATCGTGGTCCAGATCAATGGCGTGGCGGTAGGCGTCGATGGACTGCTTGTATTGCTTCTGCTGCTCGTAGGTGTAACCCAACGCGGAATAGAGCTTGGCGGAACGGGCGGAATCGGGAATGGAACTTAGGACTTTGGTAGCCCGGGCCGTGTCTCCCTCGTCGTTGTAGAGGTAGGCCAGCATGGTGACGGCCTCTTCCGACTCGGGATCGAGACTAACCGCGGTTTTGAACTCGCCCTCGGCCTTCAACATATTGTGATCGAGGCGGTACAGCCGGCCTAACAGAAGGTGGTTGTCCACATTGTCGGGCTCGATTCGGGTCACATCCTGATATTGCTCAATCGCCAATTTGAGAACGTTGTCAGAGCCGCCACCCTCTTGGGTATCCCCCAGAGATTTCAGGTAAATCCGGCCTAGCAGCTTGTGGGCTTCGAGATTATTGGGGTCCTTCTTCAGGATGTCTTGCGCCTGCAGCACAGCATCGCGAATGCGGCCGGTCTTGATGTACATCTCGGCTAAAGCCGAGGTCAGGTATTCGGAGGTGGGATCGGATTCGATGGCCAGGCGGTACTCGTCAATCGCTTTGCTGGCCAACTCGCTGCGGCCGTAGGAGGCTACTTCTTCCTCGTACATGTGGGCCAAAGCATAGTGATAGTAGGCAGCGGCGCGATCCACCTTGCGGGGGTTCGACGGAGTGGCAGGTTTGGCGGCGCTGGCCGCGGGGGTTTGCTGGGCCATAGCGGCGGCGGCGAACATCAGGACAAAGATAGATCCGCGGATGCTTTTCATTCAAGACCTTCAATTCCCAGACTCATAGCGATTGGATGCCGGACCGCCGGGCGTGGGTGCTCGAAGTATTGTAAACCTTAGTAGTGCGGGGAGGCGAAAAAGGCGGGTTTGGGACCGCTGGGAGGATAACCGGAGGTACAGGGACGAGAGATTAGGAGGCCAGCAGTTCGCAGTTGGCGCCAGCCCGATGAGGCGGTAAACCGGTGCCCCCGCTACGGGACAGGCGCCCCATTGCTCACGCACGAGTCTACGCTTCCATCGCCCGAAGAACGGATGGCTCCAGATTGGTCCGCACAAAATACGCGACGGCCGTAACTGTCTGCGAAGGGCACCGCGGTCAAACGGAAACTGGTGGCGGGCGGACCGGCGCATCCCGATAACGAGAAGGTGTGCCCCTGATTCCTGCCGCTGGCCAGTCCGCTGCTGATGAGCATGGCCTGGTGTTGGTTGGGCTCGGCAGCGCCGAAGCCATCCAGATCGGAGAGGGTGCAAGTGTAGCCCACTGCGGGATAGGTGGCCGCGTAGGTGGTCTCGGCTACGAGAATCTTGCGTACCGCGGCCAGAACGTTGGCATCGCTCCCAAAGGTATTGATGGAGATCTGCCCGGAAGCCTGTCCCATGCCTTGCAGTTGCATCTGCGGACGGGCGACTGCTGCCCGCGCCTTCATTCCGTCGGAGATGCTCTTCAACAGATCGGGATCGGCAAGCGGCAGCTTGATCGTGATGCCAATCTCATTCAAGGCCCAGAGTCCCGACTCCATTTTCATGGAGAAGACAATGCGAGGCATGAACGGAGTTCTTTGCGCCTGGTTATCTTTGTAGGTGCGGACGGACAGTTCGATGTCGTCCTGATCTCCCTGCAGGGAGTCGCTGGCGACCACGATTTCAACTTTCTGTCCAGTCTTGGGATCGTTAGCCGCGAACATCACGGGCCCCGTATCAAATGTCTGAAAACTTTTGGCTTGCGCAGGAAGCTGCGAGGCCAACACGGCGTACTGCTGCAAGCTGGCCAGTGCCCCGGATTTTTCCAGGGTAGCGCGAGTGGCCGCCGGCAGGTGCTTGAGGAAGGTTCCCGGCTGCTTGCTGAAAAACATCTCCATCAAAGCCTGGCGGGCAGTTTGGGGGACACCCTGAGTTGCGCTCTGCGCCCACAGGCCAGTGCCGCACAAAATGAGAGAGAGAACGATGACGGCGAGTTGTCGCATGAAAAGTCTCCTGCCAATTGCTGCCTGATCTTGGCATCTCAGCGCGTGAGACTCCAGTTACCGAGGTAAGGAAAGTACCGGGGAAGGTCATTCTGGACGGAATCTGAGCGTTCAGAGAGGAGAGAGATGTGCCTATCAGGGCGGTCGCTGTGCACAAAAGTCCGAATTTCCGAATCATCGAAGCCATTGAGCCGGACGGCTCGATGAGGAGCGTGAACTCTCCGGCGACGAAGATCCCCGAGGGCGATGGCAAAGTCTCCGGGACAGTGGCGAACCGCGAGCAAGAAGGCCCTCGGTGCGCTATGCTGGGGTGCTTCGTTCAACCTCTTGGGAGGTGCCCGCATGAGTGAAAATGCTTTTACCCGGCGTGATTTTATTCGTCTCGGCGCGAGCGCAGCCGCGCTGCGTGTAGCCCCTAAGGTTCATGGGCTTGATTCGGCCATGCTGGAGGGAACAGCGAGCCCAGAGGATTCGCCAATCGCCCGCAGCCATGGCACGGATGCGGAGATGGCCATGGCAAACGCCTGGTCGCAGGCTTTCCGCTTGCCTTCGGCGCCGTCCGCACTGCCCGCGAGCAAACTGATACCGGACGTCCTCAAGCCGCCATTCTCCTTTGTCTACGGAGATCGGTCGTCGGCTAACCTGCTTCCCGGCTGGAAGTGCGAGGTCAAGAATTCCGCAGGGGATGAGGCGAAACCGCAACAAGAGATTCTCTACACCGACCCGCAATCGGGACTTGCAGTGCGCTGCGTGGCCACGACTTTCAAGGATTTTCCAGCCGTCGAGTGGGTGATGTATTTCAAAAACTCCGGCAGCACTGACAGTCCGATCCTGCAGAGCATTCAGGCGTTGGACGCCACGCTGTCGTGTCCCAACGGGGCTCCGACAATTCACTATTCGAAGGGTGCGGCCTGCTCCATGAGCGATTTCATGCCGATGGCGCGCGAACTCGGCAACCATGGCCAACTCCGCCTGCAACCCGGTGGGGGGCGTTCTTCCAGTCAATTCCTTCCCTTCTTCAACATCGAAGGAAAAGGGGAAGGCGCAATTATGGCGATTGGCTGGTCAGGCGAATGGGCAGCCGAGTTCGATCATCCCGGGGAAGACCCGCATTTCCGGCTCAGGGCGGGCATGGCTTTAACCCGACTGAAACTGCGCCCCGATGAGGAGATTCGCACGCCGCGGATCCTGATGCTCTTCTGGCAGGGGGAGCCGGTGCGGGGGAACAATCTGTTGCGGCAGTTCATTCTGAAGCACCACCGGCCGGCGGTCGAGGGAAAACCGTTGCAGGCGCCGATTACAAGCCACAACTGGGGTGCAACGCCGGCGAAAGATCATCTGGAAAATGTCCAGCAGATTATCGCGCATGATTTGCCTGTGGACTACTACTGGATTGATGCAGAGTGGTTCGGTCGCGGGCCGTGGTGGAGCAACGTGGGCAACTGGGAAGTAAAAAAAGACCTCTATCCCCAGGGATTCAAGCCGATTAGCGATCTACTACATTCCGGCGGGCGAAAGCTTCTTCTGTGGTTCGAACCGGAACGCGTCTGTGAAGGAGCTCCCTGGTACACCGAGCACGCGCCATGGCTGCTCGAGGTGCCCAAAGACAAACGCGTCTACCGGGGTTTCGGCGCCAAGGGCGACTGGGAAGTGGAAGTGTCGGATCCCCGCTGGATTCCGAATGAAAGCGGGCGCAACCAGATCCAGGAAAATGACCGGCTGTTCAATCTGGCCATCCCCGAAGCGCGCCAGTTCCTCACCGATTTCATGTCGCACAAGATTGAGGAGTTCGGACTCGATTGTTTTCGGAACGATTCCAATATCGCACCATTGGAATTTTGGCGGGCGGCGGACGAGCCCGACCGTCAGGGCATCACAGAAATCCGCTGGATCGAAGGGCTCTACGCCTTCTGGGATGAATTGCGGCGGCGCCATCCGAATCTGATGATCGACGATTGTGCCAGCGGCGGACGGCGCCTTGACCTCGAGACCTTGAGCCGGAGCACGGTATGTTCACGCACCGATTTTGTCGGAAATTTACTGGCGGACCAGTGTCATACTTTCGGCCTGCTCCGCTGGGTGCCGCTGAACTCTACACTCGGCGCAAACCTTACGACCCACAATGAATACCGGGTGCGCAGCAGCATGAGCAGCGGCCTCTCCTATGGGCTGTTCACGGCTGGCGACACCCCCCAACCAAGAACGGACTATGGTCATTTTCCGTTTGCCGAGATCAAGCAGTCGGTTGAGCAGTATCGTTCCGTGCAAAAGTATTTCTATGGCGACTACTATCCGTTGACAGAATATAGCCTGGCAAGCGATACGTGGGTGGCTTACCAACTGGATTTGCCCGAGCAAGGTGAAGGCATGATCGTCATCGTTAAGCGTCCAGCCAGCGACTATCGAGAGGCGACGTTCCCACTTCAGGCTCTTCGCCAAGACTCGAGGTACGAGATCACGAACCTCGATAGCGGTGAGAAGAAAACCTTCACCGGAAAGGAACTGACGGAGAAAGGGCTTGAAGCCCGGCTCGAAGGCAAGCCCGATTCCGCACTACTATGCTACCGTCGGCAATCAACGTAGACCTTCAAAGTTGCACCTTGCATGCTGCGCGGCTAACGGTGTGAACGCGGCAGAAAAACCAAAGCCCTGATCTTCATGCTCTCGGCTGCTTTCCTCCGAGCCTTGGTTTCTGAGCAATCCCAAGTCTACTCGGCACGATGGAGCCGACACGGTTATCTAATCAGGCATGCAGTGACGAATAACCCAGGCCGCGCCCAGAACCAGGGCGCGAACCTGGGCCACCGGCGATCATCTCCGCCGCGTTCGGTTAGCTGCGGATTTTCTGGACGTTTCATGGGCGCGCTCCACGTTCACGTAAGAGATCTAAAATAGCCGTAGAGTGATCATTACCCCCGCCAGCCTCTGCCAGGGCAAGAGGAGTGGCATAGGGGCCTCCCAGCGGGTCTCTTGCGTTCGCATTAGCGCCGGCCGCGAGCAGGATCCTTACTGCCTCAACCTGTCCACCACTTATTGCCGCGAACAGGGCGGCATCGCCTCGCTTATGCACGTCGGCATGAGCCGCAAGTAAGGTCTGCATGATTTCAATGTGTCCCGCCTTTGCCGCTCCTGCCAGCGCTGTTTCGTCGCCCGTGACACCCTTCGTGCTGACTATGTTCACATCAGCGCCAGCGGAGAGAAGAAAACTCACCATATCCGGTTTGCCGTCCGACGCGACAGCTGTGAGGGCAGTCAGATTGCACGATGCGTTGATCTTGGCGCCATGCGCGAGCAGCAATCTCATGGAATCAATATCCCCCGCACGGGCGGCCAAACCAAGCACAGGAGGCCCCCAGTCTGTGCACTGATTCGGATTGGCTCCGGCGGCCAGCAAAGTGTCGACCAAAGGGTGATTTCGAGCTTTCAGTGCGGCCTGAAGAGGAGTGTCGTGACCTTCGGATTCATGCCCTGGGTTATCTACCACGACATTGAGAGAGGCCCCAACGTCGATCAGTCGCTTGACCATATCGAGGTTTTCACTGGCCGTCGCAAAGTAGAGAGCGGTTTCTCCAAAGTAGCATTTGGAATTGACCTTGGCACCAGCTTCAATCGATGCCGCAACCGCCTTCCACTGGTTACGCGATGCAGCCCGCGCGAGGATCGAACAACCCGTGAGAACTGGTGTGCCCGGCGAATAATAAATCCTATTGGGAGGGTTTGGTTCCCGTCCATTTGGGTTTGCCCCCGCGGGGATGAGGACTTTATGATCGCAGGCTCATCAACTCCCTAAAGGATAGACTGTGACTCTCCGCGCAAAAGGAATCTGTCGGGGCGCCAGCGGCGAGCAATACCTTCACCCCTTCGATACTTCCACTTTGGGCCGCTTGCGCCAAGGGTGACTTGCCTTCCGCACATACATTCATATTGGCTTTTGCAGCCAGAAGCATTTGAAGGAGTTCGGGTTCTCTGAAACCGGCGGCCATCATTATTGGCGGCCCCTGAGGAGTCCCGAAGCATTCACGTCGGTTCCAACAGTAATGAGCGCTTTTACCATTTCAATGTTGCAGCGCATTGCTAGGGTAAGAGGGGTATTCCCAGCTCCATCTTGAATGTTCACATGCGCACCCGCTGCGATCAGGACCGCACCGCCGCGATCTCCGGGTGGCACTCTTTCGCAGCCGCCGTCAAAGGTGTGAACCAACGGTGATCCTGATCCTGCGTGTCTCGAGCATTTATGTCCGCACCCTTCGCGATGAGATTCCTGACGTGCGACAGATGCCCCTCCGCCGCGGCGTGGACAAGGCTCTCGTTGCTGAAATCGCATCCGGTGCAAAGTGCCGCGGAGACTGAAAGGGCGGCAAGGATGCGTCCAATTCGTGCGCTGCAGAGTTGCACTTCAATCCTCTTACTGCTCGCTGGTGGCCCGGGTCTCGCTGGGGGTGCGAGGCCTGGGATTTCCAATCTCCTCAACCTGGTTATCCGTTCACAGAGCCTCATGCTTCCTTCCGGGTCCTCCACCCGGAGCGACACTGTGGTTCAGGCGATCTACACTTTATCACTGCCACTCGCTACCATCGTCAGCCCTTCTTAAGATACCCCGGCGCAGCGTGATGTCTCTTCCTGCTCGTCTTAGCACATGCGCCGCGGCTACCGTTTCGCAGTTCCAGGCTACGTGGTCATGCGCGAACATTTCCATCTGTTGGTGAGCGCACCCCAGCGCAAAACCTTGTCCACCGTCATGCAGGCTGTTGAAGCTGGGTTTCAGCCGCCGTTGGCTCTCGGCACCCAACTGCAGCCCCCCGTAACTTATTTGTTTTCAATGAATGGGGTGGTTTTGTTGGGATCGACGAGGCGGTCCTAAAGTCTTTGGGCGATAGTGCCTATACGGCAGACAGGGGGATGCAGCTAAAGCTCCCCGCAGGGTGGGATCATGTCGATCAGTCCGATTTCGGCTGCGAGTCTCGGGGAGTATGTTCTCGCGTCCAGCAATGCCGGGCCGCTGAAGCAAGCATTGCAGACGCTGCAAAACAGTCTGGCGGCAGGCAACCTGAGCGGCGCCCAGTCAGCCTTCCAAACTTTGCAGAACCTATACCAGAATTCGGCGACCGCCGGTGGAAGCAGCCTATCGAGCGACACTCAACTCTCCACCGATCTCACGGCGCTAGGCAGCGCGCTCAGCTCGGGCGATCTATCGACGGCTCAGTCGGCTTTCGCGACCCTGCAAAGCGATCTTAAGAGTTCTCCAACCCCGGCAGTCACCAACGAGATGAACGCCGCCACGCAATCGGTGCAGTTGGTCGACGAACTGCTCGGCAGCATGAACTCAAGCAGCGCTTCTTCCAGCACCAGCGGCGCCGCGAACTCGATTCTAGAAAGCTTTTACGGGAGCGGGAGCGGCCTAAACGTCCTCGCATAACAGGCGGCGAGGTTTGCATTGCGAGCGGGAGGCGCGATCACGCGCAACCTCCGACTTAACCACCTAGCGACGTAATCACCCAGCCGCACTTCTTGCTGCCGGCCCTCTAGTGCCGGAAGTGTCTAACCCCGGTGACGATCATGGCCAAGCCTAGCCATTCGGCAGCCTCGATGACTTTGGGATCGTTTACCGAGCCTCCGGGCTGAATGATGGCGGTGGCGCCCACTCGGGCGATTTCCTCCACGCCATCGGGAAACGGAAAGAAGGCGTCGGACGCGGCTACCGTGCCCTTTAAAGGCAAGACAGCTTTCATGGCGCCGATTTTGCAGGAGTCGACCCGGCTCATCTGGCCGGCGCCGACGCCCACCGTCTGCCCGTCGCGGGCGTAGAGGATGGCGTTGGACTTCACGTGCTTGCAGACTTTCCAGGCGAAAAGCAGGGCGCGCTTTTCTTCGGGAGTGGGCTGGCGCTTGGTGACGACCTTCAAGTCGCTCTCCGATAATGGGCGGACGTCCGCGTCTTGCAGCAGAATTCCTCCCGAGACATTCTTCAGCACCCACTTTCCATGGGCTTGGGAAATGCTCGGCTTGGGAAATTTCCACCAGTCTCGGCGGCTTCTTCTTGGCGGCGAATTTGGCTTTAGCGGCGGCGTCGAAGCTGGGCGCGGCGATTACCTCGACGAACAGTTTGGCCATTTCTTCTGCGGCGGCGGCATCTATCGGGCGATTCACGCCGATCACGCCGCCAAAGGCGGAAACCGGATCACATTCGAGCGCCTTTTTGTAGGCTTCTGTCAAAGCGGGGGCTGTCGCTACTCCGCAAGGATTGGTGTGCTTGACGATGGCGCAGACCGGCTCCTCGAATTCCTGTGCGAAGTCCCACGCGGCTTGCAGGTCCACGATGTTGTTGTAGGAAAGTTCCTTGCCTTGGATCTGGCGGCCGTTCGCCACGCCCGCGCCGGAGCCATCGGAATACACGGCTGCTTTCTGATGGGGATTCTCGCCGTAGCGCAGGTCCATGATCTTGTTAAACGACAAACGCAGGGTGGAGGGGAATCCGGCGGGCTTCGGAATTCAAAATTTTTCTCGGCGTGGATTCGTTCCAGCGTGGAGGCGATGGCCGAATCGTAGGCCGCTGTCGTCGCGAAGGCCTTCTGGGCGAGACGCCATTTGGTGAGCAAGGGACAGGATTCCGCCCTCCAGTTTTTCTTTCATTTCCTCGGCGATTGCAACCGTAGTCGGAGGGCGAAGTCACCACGGCGACATCCTGAAAATTCTTGGCGGCGGAGCGGATCATGGAAGGTCCGCCGATATCGATGTTTTCGACCAGTTCTTCAAAATGCACACCCGGCTTGGTGGCCGTCTTTTCGAAGGCATAGAGGTTGACCACGACCATGTCGATGGGCTGGATACCATGCTCTTGCACAGCACGACAGTGCGCTGGATTCTCTCGGCGGTGGAGAATGCCCCCGTGGACTTTGGGATGGAGGTTTTTCACCCGGCCATCCAGCATTTCGGGAAAGCCGGTCAGTTCGGAGATATCTTTCACCGGGATACCGGACTCCCGCAGCAGCTTGGCCGTACCCCCGGTGGAAACGAGTTCTACTTTCAAATTGGCGAGCTTGCGGCAAATTCCACTAGCCCGGTTTTGTCGGTAACGCTTAGGATGGCGCGTTGAATCTTCTGGCTTAACAATTGACTATCGAACATGAATGGCCTCGGAGAGAAAAGTGAAACCGATAACCACGAAGGACACCCTTCTACTGCGCTCAGCGCAGGCTCCGTTTGACGAAGGTCATGCTTCCGCGCGTTCCGGGTGAGAGTTCGTGGTACTGCAGTACCGAAAATTTTAACAGGAGAACGACCGAGGAAGCACTGCCCGGTGGCGGCTTATGCCCGAGCCACAAGCACAAAAAACCAAACCACCAGCAGGACAGGCTTGGGGAGAATGCGTAAAACTTTCCAGACCATGAAGCTCATAAGATCAGGCCTCCGCGGGAGAATGCACGGATGAATCTGACAAGCTCT
>CAWDCI010000012.1:0-42913 GCA_963800745.1 uncultured Acidobacteriaceae bacterium | reverse complement strand
GAGGGGAAGCTGGTTGTATTGGCCGCTCTTCTGTTGGCCATAGCTGGCTACATTGCGCTTGCCGCGCGGGAATTTTTAGCTGCACACTTTGCCGCGAGGGAAGAATCTACATGGGTTACAGCTTGCAATTCGCCTGGAACCTGGCAATGCCGGATATCGCTACCTGCTCGGCCGATACCTTTGGTTCGTGCAGCGCTCTCCGGAACGCCGCTATAGAGCCTTACCAGGCAGCCATTCAGCTAAATCCGTTCGACGCTCGATCCTGGTTTGATCTAGCTGCCGTCTACCAGTTCCTCGGGGACGAGGATCGTCAGAAAGATGCCTTGCAACATGCCGTCGAGGAGGATCCTTCCACGCCGGATGTCGCTTGGCAGGCTGCAAACCTGTACTCAGTTCAAGGAGAAACTGATAAAGCGCTCAAGGAATTTCGCGTGGTTCTGGCAAATGATCCTTACCGGCCGCCGGCGGCCTTAGCCATGTGCTGGCGGATCGATCCCGACGTTGACGCTTTGCTACAGAATGTCGTGCCGCCGAAGCCGGGAGTCTATTCTTTTTTCCTGGAGTTCTTGATTTCCAAGAAGGAGACTGCGGCCGCCGCGAAAGTCTGGGCGGCGATGGTCCAACTCGGTCAACCCATCGAAAGACGCTACGTGTTCGGCATACATTCACTACCTGATCCTGGCACACGAAGTGGATCAGGCCCGATTGGTATGGCAACAAGCGAGCGGGTTATCGCAGCTTTCCGCCTACCAACCCACGGCAGAGAATCTGGTAGTCAACGGTGACTTTACCCGGAACGTCCTCAATGGCGGCTTTGACTGGTTTTACCGCCAATCCCCGGACTCTCTCTGGCGCTTGATCCCACGCAATTCCATACCGGAAACCGCTCTCTGCGAATGGTTTTCGACAGTCGCGGATTGGAAGACGCCGGCCTGCAACACCTGATTTCCGTGCTGCCGAACACCGGGTACGAATTCTCCGCCAACTTTCGATCGGAGGACATGAAGGGAGCCGGCGGCCCGCGTTTCGTCCTGCAGGATATGTACAGCGGAGCCTCGTACTTTTCCAGCGACACGCTGACCGACGGTGGTTTTTGGAAAAATGTGAGTGGCGACTTCACCACCGGACCTGACACCAAGCTTCTGCTATTACGCGTCCAGCGCTTCCCGGCTGGAGATCCGATCAAGGGCACGCTGTGGATTGACGGCATCCGCTTAGCCGCCAAGAGCATGCAGCCGGGAGAACATCGGTGAGATCTCCTTTGGTTCTCGCCTCCATCGACGACGCAGGCACGGCGTCCCATCCGTCGCTTTCGATTTCCGCAGCGGTTATTTTCTACGGCGTCGTAGGTCTGTTATTTTTCGGCCCGCTGGCTTTTGGCGCAGTGGAGCCGTGGTCCATCTATGTTCTAGAGGCAGGCTCGGCAATTCTGTTTGCGGTCTGGACGCTTCAGCAGGTAACGGCGCAAGAGGTGAAGATAGCGGGGAACCCTCTGTTTTTCCCCATGCTCTGTTTTGCTGCGTTGATTGCTGTGCAGCTAATAATTGGTTCCACCTCCTACGCGTACGTGACCCGCTCGCACGGCCTGCTTTATGGCAGCTACGGCCTGCTGTGTTTCCTGGTGGTGCAATGCTTGCGGGAGATCCGGCAAATTAAGCTTCTGGCCTGGCTCTTCTCTGGGTATGGGTTCGCAATGGCAGCGTTCGCCCTAATTCAGGGCCTTGCGCCAAACGGAAAGCTCTACTGGTATCGTACGCCGCTCTCTGGCGGATGGATCTACGGGCCTTATGTGAATCACAACCACTACGCTGGTCTGATGGAACTGTTGGTCCCCATCCCGCTGGTCCTCTCACTGTTTCATTACGTGGCGCATTCTCGAAGAGCTCTGGCCGCGGGAGTAGCGGCCGTGATGGCCACCACGATTTTCCTATCCGGCTCTCGCGGAGGAATGCTTGCCCTGGCCGTGCAGTTGGCGGTTCTGGTTGCTCTGGTGATTCGGCGCCAGAGGGGACTCAGGATAGCGCTGGCGCTGGGTTTCTTCCTGGTTTTGGTGGCGGGGTTATTGGCCTGGCTTGGCGGCGGGGCAGTAACTGCGCGGCTTTCAAGCCTTCGCGCCAGCGCTCATCCCGAGCTTTCCGAAAATCTGCGACTGCAAGTGGATCGCGACAGCGTGAAAATATTCGAGCGCAAACCGGTTCTGGGATGGGGACTCGGCGTGTTTCCCACGGTTTATCCCAAGTACCGCAGCTTTTACACCAATGTGTTCGTCAACCAAGCCCATAACGACTATCTGCAGTTGTTAGTTGAAACCGGGGCCGCGGGGTTCGCCATTATGCTGTGGTTCCTGTCGACCGCCTACTACCGGGCCGGTAAGAAGATTGAGGATTGGACCCACGACCCGAATGGCGCGGTTGCGCTAGCGACGATGCTTGGCATCACCGGCATCGTGGTTCACAGCCTGGTGGACTTCAACCTGCAAATCCCAGCCAACGCCGCATTGTTTTACGTGTTCTGCGTGGCCGCCGCCATGGAGCCGCGCTTCGGTTCGCTGGGCCGCCGGCGCCACCACCGCCTCCGGACTGCATTCGAAGACGAACTCTCAGCGTAGCGAAGTGAGCCCGGAATCCGCAAACTTATCGGCTGGACAGCCCAACTCCCCATAAGCTTTGAATGGACCGATGGTCTTCACCCTGACTTCGACGCCATCCAATCTCGCTGGAATTGCCGCATGTGGTTTCCCTCGTGCCACAAATACGACGATCGAGGCTTCGCCCGCAGCCTCGCCGGCCCCGATTCCAACCCCGAGAACAGCGGGATCGGCAGTCAACTCAGCCAAATGAACGTTTTTGGCAGCTTTCGCCTGTTCCATCGCAGCGGCTTTAACCGGCGCCAGGGCGTGGGCGAAATCTTGGGATGAAGCGGCATTGCCAGCAGGGGTGCATCCGCCAACCGCATGCGTGGCCCCTCCCACAAGGGTTGGCAAGGCGTGATTTGAGGGATCGGGGAGAGCAGACAGCACTTCCTGAATAGGATTGGCGACCGCGAAACCGGTGGTGGAATCTCCGCCGAAGAGCAGTGCCACGGGTTGCGCGGTGTCGGCTTCGACGATCAAAGAGCCCGAATCTCCCGCAATGCCGAAGGTCGCGCTTTCAATGACCACCTGATCGTTAAAGGTGACGCTGAAGGTGGAACTGGAGCCGCACGAAGTCTGATATTGCACTTTTACATTGTCTACATTGACTTGGCTGATGGCGGCGCACTGCAACCCGGTGGTTCGTCCGCTCTTGGCAACGGACATGCCCACGGCCGGGACGACCACCGAACTGGCGGGCGGCGCTGCTTGGGCCAAGCCGCAATTCACTGGCCCCAGTTGCAGAATCGCGCCGGTGGGATCGACTGCTCCCGGAATCACTTGGGCCAAAGCCGCATCCGCAACCGCGATGCTATTGCCGGTCTTCAGCGGTACTGCCTGACTGAAGGTGGCCACGGCGGTGCCCGCCTGGCAGGCGTTGTCCGCCAGGCCTGGTTGAGCAATGATTTCCCCGGGCTGGGCCTGATCTGACCGGGCCAAAACGTGATTGTTGCTGAGGATAAAATTGATCCCATTTCGCGTCACCAGCGCTCCCAGCGTTCCAGAACAGCAAGCGCTGCTGCTTTTGTCGTTCTCATTCCCTCCGGAGCTGCCCAACAGGACCGGAGTTCCTTGCGCCGCCTGGTTGGCCGCCGGGCCTCCCGCGGAAATCGTAACCTCAGCATTGCCGGATTGGGTGGAGTCTGCTTGTGAGGTCGCCGTCACGCTGAATTTAGCCGGGGCTGGAATCGCGCTGGGCGAGGTGTAGAGGCCGTTCGTATCGATGCCGCCGAAAGCGTTCGATCCCCCAGCGGACACTCCGTTGACGCTCCAGGCAACAGTGGAATTGGCCATTCCGGTCACGATTGCGTTGAACGGCTGCGTCACCGGACATTGCGTAGTGCTGATATTCAGGGACGCAATCGCCGGAGTCACGGCGACACCGATGGTGATGGTGACGCTGGCAGAACCCGACTTCGTCGGGTCCGCCTGGGCAACGGCGGTAACGGTCGCGCTGGGAGGAGAAGGCAAGATTGAGGGCGCCGTGTACACGCCCGCAGTGCTAATCGTACCGGAGGCCGTAGTTCCTCCAGTTACGCCGTTGACTTGCCAGGTCACGGCTGTGTTGGCGGCACCCTGAACCGATGCCTGGAACGAAAACTGACTGCCTGCCTTAACGCTCGCCTGGGTGGGAGAAAGGGAGACGCTCACCATAGGCGGTGTAGGCGCGGAACCGCCGCCGCATCCCGACAGGAATGTGCCGAGGAGAGCAGCAGCCAAGAACGCCAGTACCGGTGGTCGCATCTTCGTGGTAAACACGCCTGCAGTTGGTAAGAACTAAAGCGGGAATGGTGAGTATAGACGACGATGGGCCGACCAGAACGGCCAGCCCATCAACCTCAAAACCGAGTTGCGGAAATAGTTACGGGACCGCCGGACTGGCCGGGTTGGGCGATTGCAACGCCACCCAGACAATCATCCCCGCGATAGCCGCCGCACCCGCACCCACAACGATCGGGGAATCCAATATGCCGCCCCCCGCGGCGGGAGCTGCGCCACCATTGCGTCTCTTCTTCCTGGTGACGGGAGCGTCGCGCGTAGTCTGCTGTCCCTGAGACAGGGTCGTCGTCCCCGAGTCATCGCTAATGCTGACGTCGCCCTTCAAGGCCATAATCTTAACTTTTCCGCCGGCATTGGTGACATCGAATTCCGTGGAGGAAGTCGAAACCGGCGCGACGGTGAGATCTTCAGCGGTAGTCCGCAGTCCCCGCGAAGTCTTCACGCTAACGCTGCCGTGGTCGATGGCAACTCCGCTTCCATTGAACGTGACCAGCGAATCTGACAGAACCATCACGTTGGAGCCCGAAGCATTGATGTTTGCCATGGAGTTGGACTTCGTCTGCACCAAATCCCCTGGGAAGACCGCGGTAGAATCGGTCACCGTACCGCCGTTTACCCACGTCGTGCCCTTCGCGTAGAGCATGGCGGCATTGCTATCCGCTGCGAAAAGAGAAAGTGGGAACAGCGCTAACATCATCCAGCAAACGGCATTGCGTAACATAGTCCTGCCTTTCGACCCCAAGTTGTTGGTTTGGTTTTTCTCATCCTAGCCCGCCTCTTCCACGCCGTCAATCACTTTTGTTGCACATTCCCCAACTTTGGATGCAAACACGGCATGCCGGCAGGCATCCAGCCTACCACCGGCGGGCTCGGGATATTCCTGATATCCTGCCGCGCCGCCGAATTCCGGGTAACCAAAGTAATCGCTTCTTCGTGAACTTCAATGACAGCGACCCAGCCCGTCTGGGAACCTACTATGTCCCCTGGGGAGTACGGGGGATTATGGCATACTGACTAGGATCGCTGGAGTTTCTTATTCATGACGACTGAATTGGTTACCGCTCCGTTTGCTGAGCTCAAGAAAAAAATCGAGACCCGGGAAGCTCGGGTCGCTGTGATGGGCCTGGGCTATGTGGGCCTGCCCCTGACTTTGCTCTACACCGAGCAGAAGTTTCGCGTGACCGGATTCGATATCGACCAGCGCAAAGTTGACACGCTGATGAAAGGCGGCACTTATATCTACCGCATTCCGGCTCCGGAGATTCAGGAAGCGCGGGCCAAGGGCTTTGAAGCCACCTCCGACTTCTCCCGGCTCGACCAGATGGACGCCATCATCATCTGCGTCCCTACGCCCCTGAATGAGTACCACGAGCCTGACTTGAGCTACATCACCAACACGGCGAAGGCCATTGCTCCACACCTTCGGGCCGGCCAGTTGGTGGTGCTCGAGAGCACAACCTATCCCGGCACCACGGAAGAAGTGATGGTTCCGATCCTCGAAAAAGGTAATCGGCAGGGTTTGAAAGCCGCGCGCGCCGGCGACGGGGTCGACAACGCATTTTTCGTCGCCTTCTCTCCCGAGCGCGAGGATCCGGGCAATACTTCCGTGGCTCGGCGCGATATTCCCAAGGTGGTTGGAGGCTTGGACCCGAGGGCCTCCGAATTGTCCGCAGCTTTGTACGGGGCTATCTTCAACCGGGTCGTGCCGGTCTCTTCCCCTGCCGCCGCGGAAATGACCAAGCTGCTGGAAAACATCTATCGCTGCGTGAATATCGCCCTGGTCAACGAACTCAAGCTGCTCTCTCTGCGCATGGGTTTGGACATTTGGGAGGTCATCGCGGCGGCCGCCACCAAGCCGTTTGGGTTTCATCCGTTTTATCCGGGACCCGGACTGGGCGGACATTGCATTCCAGTAGATCCGTTTTACCTCTCGTGGAAGGCCAAAGAGTGGGACTTCCGCACCCGCTTCATCGAACTGGCCGGCGAAATCAACATTGGAATGCCTTATCACGTGATCGAATCGGTCGCCAAAGCGCTGAATCAGCACAAAAAGGCGCTCAACGGATCACGCGTGTTGATCCTGGGCGTGGCTTACAAGAAAGACATTGACGATCTGCGCGAATCCCCAGCCCTGACCATCATTGAACTGTTGCAGAAAGAGGGAGTGGACGTTCATCTACAACGATCCTTATATCCCGGCCATTGGCAAAGGACGAAAGTACGATTTGCAGATGAAATCCACGCCGCTGGAAAATCTCGCCCAGTACGATTGCGTCCTGATTGTCACCGATCACTCCGACTACGACTACGCCCGCATCGTGCGGGAGTCGCGATTGGTGGTGGATACGCGCAATGCCACTCGCGGCATCCGCGATCCTAAGGTGGTCCGCTGCTAGGGCTTGGATGGTGCTAGCCGCTGGGCTGAACAGAAACCCCGTTGCGGTGGCAACGGGGCTGGCAGGGGCAAGGCCCCTGTAGGCACGAAATGCCCTTCTACATGCAACTTTTTTGCCCGCGCGAGGCATCCCTTTGGTAAAATGGTGGTCTCCTCCATCAAGTGTCCGTTTAGATTGAACTTTATTCCCGCTGATCGAGCGGGAGTGGTCTTATTCGTGCTGTGAATGGATTGGAAGGGCTTGCACCCTTGGCCAGTTCCTCAAGGTTTATCCCTCAGGGGTTGGCTTGGTTAGCTCTTTGGTCGTAGCTTATTTTCTGGCCAGAAGAATGAGGGGATCTATGCCGCAGTCTCCGGATAACACTATGTTTTCCATGCTTCCCGAGCGTCGTGCGCCCTGGAAAGAATTCATCTTTAGCATGGGCACGGAGAGTGTTTTGGCGGTGTTGCTGGCCTGGGTGGGGGTGCTGCATCCGGAAGTGATAACCCAACTCAAGCATGACCATCAGGTGATTGCGCTGGTCCCGACGCCGATTCCAGTCAATCATCAGCCGGCGCCGCTGCGAGTCATCAAGCCCGCTTATACGCCTCCGCCGCAAACCGAGCCTGTACATGAAGCTTTACGCCTTCCGCCCGAAGTGAAACGCCAGGTTCCAAAAGCGGACGCACCGGTTGCTCCCAAGATTGAGTTGGCCGCGAAAGCTCCGGTGGTTCCCCCGTTGGCGCCCGTTATTCCTCGAAAGCTGGTCAAGGTGGATAATTTTTCCACTGGCAGCTCCGCTACCCCGACCATCGCGCAAGCCCCGCAGAAGACGCAAACTGGCGGCTTCGGCGACCCCAATGGCGTGCCGGCTGCGGATAACCATGGAAAACCGGTAACCATCGCCCGGGTGGGATCGTTCGACCTGCCGTCAGGGCCGGGGTACGGAAACGGTACAGGGGGAGCCAAAGGTGCGCGCGGGGTGATCGCCAGCGCGGGTTTTGGCAATGGAGTCGCAATAGGAGATGGCAGCGGGAACGTAAATTCTACCCGGGGCACGGTTCGCCAGGCAGGATTCGGCGGTGCCGAGACAGTGGTGGCGAGTACCTCCCGTCCGAAGACAGAAACAGTTGCACTAAAAATGGTGCCGGCAGAAATACTGATCAAGCCGCTGCCCATCTATACCGATGAAGCGAGGAAGTTGCGAATCGAAGGGGAGGTTTTGCTTGAAGTGGTTTTCGAATCTTCCGGCAAGCTTCACGTGGTGCGGATCATCCGAGGCCTGGGCCACGGTCTGGATGAAGCTGCCGTGCAGGCGGCGGAACAGATTCATTTTAAGCCCGCCTTGCGGGATGGCCAGCCCGCGGATTCTACCGCAGTCTTACACATCGTCTTCCAGCTCGCCTGAAATCGCGCGGTACTTCCACTTAAAAATTTCTAATTTCTCAGAAATGGGGATTTCCATGCGTATTCTTAGCGCTACCCTCTTGCTGTTTTTCTGCCTCACGTTCGCCCCGTGGGGCGCAGGCCAAACCACCACTGCCGTTTCGGAATCGGCTGCCCGCGTGACCGATCAAGCGCCCTCTTCGATTCCCTCACCAGGTTCATTTGACGAAGTCATTGGGCGGGTGGTGGAACGAGAACATTATTTTAATGAGCAGATTCTTCGCTTACACCCGCTGATCGAAACTTACATTCAGAACCTTAGGAACGATGACGCGACCGGCCCGGTCCCAATTAGCGACCGTTACTTTCTGGGCCGGTTGGACCTGACGGGGGGTCTCGAGGATCGGTTTGCCGACCAGGCTGGGGGGCAGTTCTCGGCGGTGGCCAGACTGAACATCCTTCCTCAGCTCAGCGAACTCTACGCGCTGAGGTTTCGGCCGTCAGGATTTGCCCAAATGGTCCTGGTGGACCGCGATTTTGATCGCAAGTCCTACAGCTTCACCTACGTGCGGCGCGAGTTTCTGGGAGAGATTCGCTGCCTGGTGATCAACGTCCAGCCCAGAAAGGACAGCGGGGATGGGAGGTTCGTGGGAAGAATCTGGGCGGAGGACGAGAACTACAACATTGTGCGCTTTAATGGCACCTACAGCGACCACGCCAACACCGGTCATTACCTGCACTTTGACAGTTGGCGTTTGAACATGACCCGCGGGCTGTGGCTGCCCGCTTTCGTCTACAGCGAGGAGTCGGACGATCATCGTGGCATCAGCAAGAACCTGCATTTTAAAGCTCAGACCCGACTCTGGGGCTATGCTCTGCCGCACACCACCGGGAACGCGGCGTTCACCGAAATCCTGGTGGACGGGGCGCAATCGGTTCGTGACCAGACCGATTCCGCGCAGGACGCCTCGCCGGTACAGGGCGAGCGCATGTGGGAGAGAGAGGCCGAAGACAACATCCTCGAACGCCTGCAAAAAACCGGAGTGATGGCGCCCGAGGGCGAAGTCGACCGGGTGATGCAGACGGTGGTGAATAATCTGATCTTTACCAACAATCTGGATATCCAGCCCGAGGTTCGGACCCGGGTGTTGCTGACCACTCCGCTGGAGTCGTTCACGGTCGGGCACACCATTGTGCTCAGCCGCGGCCTGCTTGACGTGCTGCCGGACGAAGCGACGCTGGCCATGATTCTGGCGCATGAACTCGGTCACCTTGCCCTGGGCCACCGTCTTGACACCAAGTTTGCTTTCAACGACCGGATGTTCTTTGCGGATGAAACCACTTTCTCGCGATTTGACTTCACTCGCGACCCAGGCGAGGAACGAGCGGCCGACCAGAAGGCCATGGAACTACTCGCGAATTCTCCTTACAAGGGAAACCTGGCGAATGCGGGTTTGTTCCTGCGGGCGTTGCAACAAGAAGCGCCGGAGCTTAAGAGTCTGATCCGGCCCCACCTGGGCTCCCGGCTGGCGGGTGGAAATGGGACTCGCATGCCAGCTTTGCTCAGCTCTTCTCCCGCGCTCGAGGCTAAGGTTACGGATCAGATCGCCGCCTTGCCCCTGGGAGCGCGGGTCAAGCTCGATGCCTGGAGTGGTCGAGTGGAGTTGGTGAAGGGAAAACCGGTGGCCTTGACTACCTTCCGGGAAAAAATGCCGTTTGAGATTACGCCCTTCTTCCCTTACCTGGCGCGTCTCGCCAGCACAAGTCCAGACAGGGTTGCGCTACAAACTCCCGCTCAGTAGCGGGAACGGACGAAACTGAAGTTGGGTAAACTTGTCGCTGGCGGAATCAAAAGGCAAGGCGGATGCGTTTGGGCACACGCACCGCCGCCGGCGGACTATTGGCCGATCGCGCTGCCGACAGACGAGAATACGTTGTTCGCATTGGAACCGATGAGCCGGATCGTGCCGACGACAATCACCAAAATAACCGCCAGCATGACGGCGTACTCGGCAATATCCTGGCCGCGTTCATCAGACCAGAGCTGCTGGAAAAACCTTTTCACGAGCTTTCCTCCTTGACGCGCCGGACATTGTTCAAGCTGCAGTCCTTGAGTGAATGCACAGGCAAGTCCTGGATCACTCGACGTACTTCGTAATATTAAATCGGTACCACGATCCCTTCCAATGGCCCGCACGTGGTCCCCGGTAGCACGAAGGTGCTACCACGATGACTGCCTTAAGTAATCGTTTTCAAGGGTAGCGACTGATTCACCGCGAACAAAGCCAGCTCCAAGCGGGTGGAAACGCCCAGCTTGTCGAAAATATTGCTGAGATGGTGTTTGACGGTGTCCTCGCTGATCTTGAAGTACTCGGCAATTTCTTTGTTGGCATAGCCTGCGACCACCGCGGATACGATCTCCAGTTCACGCGGAGTGAGGCCGAACTTCTTCTGCCGCGCTTCTTCTCCGGAAGACTGCACCAGGTTGCGCAGGTACTGCACCAGGTTGGAAACGCTTTCCCGCCCCACCCAGTATTCCCCCGCCATGACCGTGTCAATACTTTTGAGCAGGAGCTGGGTTGCGGAATCCTTCATCACCACGCCGCGGGCGCCGAGTTGCAATGCCTCGACAATTTGATTTTTCTCGGCCGCCGCGGTGAGCAGGATGATTCGAACCGTGTGCCCTCCCGAACTTGCGTTCATTTCCCGCAACGCTTCCAGGCCGGGATGGCGGGGCATGGCAAGATCGAGTAACAGAATGTCCGGTTTGAGTTGGCGGGCGAGCTTGACGGCCTCTGCGCCGTCACAGGCTTCGCCAATCACCACGCAGCGCGACTCGGCCTCCAACAGGCGGCGCAATCCATCGCGAAAAATCGGGTGATCGTCCGCGATGAGAACGCGGATGGGTTGTGATTTTTTATTGTCCATAAGCCGCTTTCTGCCTCTGCGGAATTTCAATCTCCAGCCGTGACCCACGGCCCGGGTTTGATTCTATCGTGAGTTCCGCCGCCAGCAAATGAACCCGTTCCTTGATTACCACTGGCCCTTTGCCCATGGCGTCCAGTTCGGCACGCGAAAATCGCCCCGCAAATGGGAACCCGGCGCCGTCGTCCTCTATCACCATTTTCCATTTGCCGTCATGGGACCCCAGCCGAACCAGCACTTGCTGGGCGCGGCTGTGCTTGCGGACGTTGACCAGCCCTTCCTGAACGATTCGGACCAGTTCCCGGCAAACCTGCTGGGGCATATCCAGTTCTTCCACATCGGAGACAAAACGAGAGGTGATGCCGGTCTCGCGTTGAAATCTTTCCACGGTATCTCCCAGCAGCGCCAGAAGTCTTTTGGAATCCACATCAAAGGATTTCATTTGCTGCATCAGTTCGCGCAATTTGAGGACTTCCTCGCGCAAGAGCCCTTGCACGCGGCCCAATTCCTCTGGAATTTGCTCCGGCTTGCTGGTGGCCTGGCGGCGCAGCACATCCACTTGCATCTCTACCGCGATCAGCGACTGTACGGCTCCATCGTGCAACTCGCGGGCAAAGCGGGCGCGTTCCAGAGCTCCGGCCCGCCGCCGCAAGCGCCGCAACAAGTAAACGTTGTAGACCGCAGGGCCGACCTGGCGCACTAACTCCTGCAAGAAGCGCAGCTCTTCTTCGGTGTCGCCGTTCAGGACTGGGTCCAGCAAAAAAATCCGCCCCGACCAATCGCTCCCAAACACGAAAGAGATGGCAATCAGGGAACGGAATTCATGCTTCTGCGAGATGCCGTCAAACATCGCCCGCGAAACATCTTTTATTCTCGCGCCATCGTGGTCCAGACCCACCAAAGGCCGGCGGTGCCCTCCCCACTGCCCATGGCAGGCCTCCGCGGGAGATTCGTATAAATAGACTTCGCGGTCTGTTTGCGACGGTTCCAGCCAATGAAAAACCGTCGGCGCGCCACTCAGCGCACGCAACTGTCCGACAAAGATGTGGTGGCTATTGGTCTCGAGCGACGCAATCAGCGCCTGCTTGGCGCTGTAGGTGGACAACAGGTCGCCCAGAATTTCCTGCAGCGTCCCCGTCATGCCGATTTCCACCCGGGCCAGACCTAGCGTGCGCGCGATCACCGCTTTCTCCGCGCGCAGCTGTTTCTGCTGTTCGGCGAGGTATCCCAACAGCAGGCCCAGAACCATGAGATAGATGGATCGCATGAAGAGAGCTCGCGGCTGGAAACTGGCCGCGTTCAAGTCCAAGGGAGGCAAGCCATGGCGCTGCAGGAGCGCGTCCACCCAACTCGCCAAGCCGAGGTGAAACGCCAGGCTCTCCGTCCACAAGCACAGCAGCACCGCTCCGGCCGTTCCCACAGTCTCCCACAGGCCCCAGCGATAGGCCGCAGCCGCCAGAACGAAGATGAAAAGGAGGAAAAACGGAGTTCCCTGGCCGGTGGCGAAGGCTGAGATCAGAGCCGGCCATACCACGTCTCCGAGATGCACCAACAGGCGGAAAGATGCCGTGGATTCCCGACGGCGCCGGAGCAACACCAGCATCCAGAAGCTTTGCGCGAGATAGAACGCCAGGAACCCGGTGGCCCATACCGAATGGAGGATCTCCCCCGGATCAAGCAGAATCGCCACAATGGCGGAAAGCGCCAGCAGCACGCGAGCGGTGGCCAGCAACCGCTCAATCCTTCTGGTTTCACCGGGCCCGACCGGGGCGCGAAGCCTCCAGAAAAAGCCCTGTCTGAGAAATCCTAGTGGCAAGGGAAACAACCGTGTTGTCGCAAGATGCCTCGGATATTATTCATATCGCGGGAGAAGAGCAAGCGCTACTCGCGAAGCTCGCAGGGCGTTTCATCCTCAGGATCGGCTCCGCTCAGGGCCGACTCAGCCCTGAACCAGTTCCGTCGTGCGCTTCAATTGGCCACACGCCGCATAGATATCGCGCCCGCGGGGCCGGCGTAGAAACGCGGCAACGTTGGCCGCTGCGAGTATACCCTGAAAACGCAGCACTCGCTCATCCCCTGGGGTTTGAAAGTCAACCTCTGGTCCGGGATTGAAGGCGATCAGGTTAACCTTGGCGCGCAACCCGCGAACCAGTTCCGCTAATTCCCGGGCATGCTGCTCGGAATCATTGACTTCGCTCAGAAGCACGTACTCAAAGGTGATCTTTTCGCGGTTTCGCAGAGGAAAATCGCGCGCCGCAGCCATCAGTTTTTCCAGGTTCCACTTGCGGTTGATGGGCATGAGCCGGGTACGTAATTCGTCGTTCGACGCGTTGAGTGAAATGGCCAGTTTTGGCCGCACCGTTTCCGCCCCCAGGTCATAGATGCGCGGCACGATCCCAGCGGTGGAAACGGTCATACGGGATTCTGGAACCCCGACCCCCTGCAGCAGCAGGCGAACCGCTTTCACCAAATTGTCGTAATTGAGAAAAGGCTCCCCCATCCCCATGAAAACCAGGTTCACGCGCGCCTGCGGCAAGAAAACGTGCTGATCATTGAGGACCAGGCAGACTTGCCCCACAATTTCTCCCGCGGTGAGATTGCGTTTCACTCCAAGCAACGCGGTCAGGCAGAATTGGCAATCCACCGCACAGCCCACCTGGCTGGAAACGCAAATGGTGGCGCGCCCCCAGCCACGTTCCCCAATTGCCCAAGCCGTATTGCCGGCTTCGCTTCCATCGCCGGCCTCGCCACCGTCCCCCTCCGGCATCCATACTGTCTCCACGCTTTGGCCGTCGGCGAACGCCAGAAGATAGCGCACCGTGCCGTCGCTCGAAGCGAACTTTTTCTCGATCGCCGGCAACCCCAGATGGATCCCTGTTTTCTCCAGAGTGTGGCGAAAATCTGTGGGCAGCGTGGAAATCTGACTGGCGGATTCGACCCGTCGCCGGTAAATAGCATCGAAAAGCTGGTGACCGCGATATCGGGGCTGGCCGAATTCCTCGGCCAGTGTCGTAAGTTCTTCGAGCGTAAGGCCTAGGAGCGCATCGGGTTTCGCTTCGATCATCATGGCGGGGAGGCGTCCTGCTCATTGTAAAAGACCGGACGCCCCTTCGATGTGGCCGTGCGCCGATAAGTTCGGCAAGCTCCAGCTAAGTGATTGATTACACAGGACGAACGAGTGATCCAGCAGACAATTCGGCGCTGTGTAACAATAGAGAAGTTCTCCCGACGGAATCGATCGCCGTCCGCCCCACCCGGAGAAAAACCTATGGTTGGCGAAGCCGAGAATATCCAACGCGCCGTGCTGCCCAACGGGCTGACCATCCTCACCGAAGAGATGCAGCACATTCGCTCGGTGTCGATTGGCATCTGGATCAAGAGCGGTTCCCGGGATGAGGATCTGCCCTGGAACGGCATCTCTCATTTCGTCGAGCACATGGTTTTCAAAGGAACCAAGCATCGCTCGGCCGAGGATATTGCCCGCCAGGTGGATTCGATTGGCGGCAATATGGACGCGTTCACCGCCAAGGAGTGCGTCTGCTTCAACATGAAGGTTTTGGACGAGCATCTTCCGATCGCCATGGACGTGCTCGGCGATCTCACCTTGAATCCCGTGTTCGATTCGAACGACATCACCCGGGAGCGAGGCGTGATTCTGGAAGAAATCAAGATGGATGAAGACAGCCCTGACTACCTCGTCCACGAGATTTTTGCCCAGAACTTCTGGAAGGATCATCCGCTGGGCAAGCCGATTCTGGGTACAAAAGACACGGTCAAGAAATTCGAGCGGGAGCGGGTCGTGGACTTCTATTCACAACGCTTTTTCCCGGGCAATTTGATTGTTTGTGCCGCCGGCAATCTAAAGCATGCGGAATTCGTGGAACTGGCGGCCAAGCATTTCGGCCACATGAAGCCGGGAGAAAATGGATTCCATGGCACTGCGCCGGAGACTGCCTCGCGCATCATTCTGCGCAATAAGAAATCGCTGGAGCAGGTGCAGATTTGCGTGGGCGTGCCGTCGCATCCCATCGCCCACGAGAAACGGCACGCTTCCTACATTCTGAATACGCTGCTGGGTGGAGGAATGAGCTCGCGGTTATTTCAGAATATTCGCGAACGCCAGGGATTGGCGTACGCGATTTATAGTGACTTGAATCCTTATCGCGATACCGGATGTCTTTCGGTTTATGCCGGCACTTCGCGCCAGTCGGCGGCCAAGGTAGTGCAGTTGATCGTCTCGGAATTTCACAAACTCAAGGTGGAACCGGTTCCGGAGGAAGAGTTGCGCCGCGCCAAGGACCAGTTGAAAGGCAGTCTCATGCTTTCGCTTGAATCCTCCACCGCCCGCATGTCGAATCTGGCGCGGCAAGCCATGTATTTCGACCGTTTCTATGGCATGGATCAGTTGATCGAGCGGATCGAAGCGGTCACCAGCGAGGATTTGAAGCAACTGGCGGAGGAATTCTTCCGCACCGAGGCCATCGCGGTCACCGTCCTGGGCAATTTAGACGGCTTGAAGCTGCGCCGCGAGCAGTTGACGTGCTGATCAGGTAAAGCCCTCCGGCGTCTTTGGCCTTCCCGGCTCCACCCACGTCCTTTTCCCTGCTTTCGTGTGGGGCATGATTTTCGAATTCAGAGAAACCCACTCATCCCCAGGCGGCACGGGTGGGCCTATCCCCAGGCACATTGCACATTGACTGCCCTGTTCAAAGCGAGAGTAAAATCCGCGGAGGGGGACACCTTCGTGAAGAAGCGATCCGGGAGTTCGCGATCATGACACAAAGCGTCGCCGAAGTCAGAGCGCCACGTGGGCTGGAGAAAAGTTGTAAGGGATGGCATCAGGAGGCGGCACTCCGGATGCTCATGAACAACCTCGACCCCGACGTAGCGGAGCGGCCCGACGACCTGATTGTTTACGGCGGCACCGGCCGCGCCGCGCGCAACTGGGAGTGCTTCTATGCCATCGTTCGTTCGCTACGCGCGCTGGAAAATGATGAGACTCTCCTGGTGCAATCGGGCAAGCCCGTGGGTGTGTTCCGCACCCACCCGGAGGCTCCACGGGTTCTGATCGCCAACGCGAACCTGGTGGGCCAGTGGGCGAATTGGGACCAATTTCACAAATTAGAAAAACTTGGATTAACCATGTACGGTCAAATGACCGCCGGTTCCTGGATCTACATTGGCAGCCAGGGAATTGTTCAGGGCACTTACGAGACTTTCGCCGCCGCGGGCCGAAAACATTTTCGGGGGTCGCTGCAAGGCAAACTGATTGTCTCCGGAGGAATGGGTGGAATGGGTGGCGCGCAGCCGCTTGCCGCCACCATGAACGGGGCTTGTTTTCTGGGTATCGACGTCGATCCCGATCGCATCGCAAAACGTGTAGAGACGGGATACTGCGACCGGATCGCACAAAGTCTGGACGATGCGCTCGCCATGATCGACGAGGCCCGTTCGCATGGAGAAGCTCTTTCAGTTGGGGTAGCCGGGAACTGCGCTGACCTGATTCCGGAGCTAGCCTCGCGCGGCCTGGTGCCCGACATTGTCACGGACCAGACGAGCGCGCACGATCCGTTGAATGGCTATGTGCCGAACGGCATGAGCCTGAAGGAAGCGCTGGCATTGCGGCAACGCGACCCCGAAGAGTACGTTCGGCGGGCGATGGAGGCGATGGCGCGGCATGTGGAGGGAATGCTCGCGTTGCAGAAGGCGGGCGCGGTGGTTTTTGATTACGGCAACAATCTCCGCACCCAAGCCAAGAATGCGGGCGTAGCCGAAGCATTTAAGATCCCCGGATTCGTCCCCGAATATATCCGTCCGATGTTTTGCGAAGGGCGCGGACCGTTTCGCTGGGTGGCTCTTTCCGGCGATCCGCAAGATATTTTTCGCACTGAACGCTTGGCGCAAGAGCTATTTCCCCAGAATGAGGCGCTGATGCGATGGTTGCCGCTGGCCAGAGAGCGCATCCACTTCCAGGGACTTCCCGCACGAATAGGCTGGCTGGGATATGGGGAGCGCGCGGAATTCGGGATCGCCATGAATCGCCTGGTGCGCAACGGCGAACTGCAAGCTCCCATCGTTATTGGACGCGACCATCTGGATGCAGGTTCGGTGGCCTCTCCCTATCGAGAGACGGAAGCCATGCTCGACGGTTCCGACGCCATTGCGGATTGGCCGCTGCTCAATGCAATGGTAAACACCGCTGCCGGCGCGTCCTGGGTCTCGATTCATCACGGCGGGGGCGTTGGCATCGGATATTCCCAACATGCCGGAATGGTGGTGGTGGCCGACGGCACAGACGAAGCTGAACGCCGGCTCGCGCGCGTGCTGACCTCGGATCCCGGCACCGGCGTGATTCGTCACGCGGATGCCGGATATGAATCGGCCATCCGGTTCGCAGAGGAGCACAATATCGCTAGGCCGATGCTGACAAGCGAGAAAACGCAGTGAGTAATTCAATTTGGCAGGAAACGCTAAGCGAGTTCGTAGAGAACGTTGCCAGCTCAAAGCCGGTGCCAGGCGGCGGCGCCGTCGCTGCCCTGTCGGCGTGCCTGTCTGCGGCACTGTTAAAGATGCTGCTTGAGCTAACCGCGAAGGGCGGCTTGAACGTCGACCCTCAGATGGCAATCGTAGAGGCTGCGATGAAGAAGTTGCAAAATAGCGTCGCAGACGACATCGCGGCTTTTAATTCCTTCCTCGCGGCGCGGCGAATGCCTAAGCTCAGCGAGGCGGAGAAATTGCGCCGCCAAGAGCTTCTGACGGAGTCTCTGCAGCGCTGTACGGAAGTGCCACTCAACGCCGTGCGAGCCGCCCTGGGCCTGGTTCCGATTGCCCAGGACCTGGTGAGCCTCACTCCGGACAAGGCCATCAGCGATTTCGGAGCTGCACTCTCCCAGCTCGATAGCGGCCTGGTTGGCCTCATCTTTACCGTGAACCTCAATCTACGGGGGACGGCTTCCGATCCGTCCTTTGCGGCAGCGCGCGCCGAGCGCGATCACCTGGCGAGCGAAGTTGCTTCAGCGCGGCAGGCCTTAGCAATCGTGATCGGCCAGGTGGCCCAGCGGATCGGCCAACCATGACGGACAAACCCGGCACCGAACTGGCCGTGGTGAACTGCGCCCAGATCGTTACCCTCGCCGGACCAAGCCGGCCCCGAATCCGCTCGGAAATGAGAGAGCTATCGGTTATCTCGGACGGCGCCATGCTGATTCGCGATGGTGTCATCCAATCAGTCGGGGGCCGTGAACAGATCGAACCTCTACTGTCGTCGAAGACGGTAATCGTGGATGCGGGCGGAAGAATCGTTCTCCCTGGATTCGTCGATGCGCATACCCACCCGGTGTTTGCGGGCAACCGGGCGGATGAATTCGAACAGCGCTCGCAAGGCGCGACCTATGAAGAAATTGCGGCCGGCGGAGGCGGCATCCGTTCGACCGTCAGGAAAACCCGAGAGGCAAGTGAAGGGGAGTTGTTGGACGCCGGCCGCAGATACGAAGAGTGGTTCCTGCGTGCTGGTACGACGACGATCGAGGCAAAGTCTGGATACGGACTCTCGCTGGAAGGCGAACTGAAGTTATTGCGCGTGATACGCCGCCTCAACGACGAAGGCCCATTGCGTTATGTGCCAACCTTCCTCGGAGCGCACGAAATCCCCGACGAGTACCGCGGAAGAACTCGAGCCTACGCGGATTTGGTCATCCACGAAATGCTGCCCGCCGTTGCCGAACACCATCTGGCCGAATATTGCGACGTGTTTTGTGAGCCAGGAATTTTCGATGTGTCTACATCCGCCGAGATTCTCCGTGCGGGCCGCGGCCTGGGCATGGGTGTCCGGGTTCATGCGGACCAACTCTCGCGGTCCGGCGGCGCTGAGATGGCTGCACAACTGCAAGCCGCGACCGTAGATCATCTGGAGCAAATTGACAGTGCGGGAATCAGGGCACTGGCTCTGGCAAACGTCCAACCGGTGCTGCTCCCCGCCTCCGCATATACCCTGGGTTGCAAACGGTTCGCCCCGGCGCGCGAAATGATCGAGGCGGGGCTCGGCGTAGTGCTAGCCACTGATTTCAATCCCGGATCATCGCCGACGCCGTCGATTCCCTTTGTATTGTCTCTGGCCTCGACACAGATGAAGATGGCGCCTGCCGAAGCGATCACGGCGACAACGGTGAATGCGGCTTACAGCTTGGGCCGCGGCGCAGAACTCGGAACGCTTGAAGCCGGCAAGCGGGCTGACTTCGTAATCCACGACTGTCAGCACTACCGCGAGATCGCTTATTTTACCGGGGTCGAGTCAGCAGATGCGGTCTACATCAATGGGAAGCTGGCATTCGCGAGAGCGCCGGGCAGCTAGAACCGGGATCTGAGGAACCGGCGACAGGTCAGATCCAGAACAAAGGTACGAGTCCGAGCGCACTAAGACCAGCCAACAGGCTCAGACTCCGGATCCCGGTCTTCCGATCAGCCAGGCTGAACGAATAAATTCCTTTGGCCAGGTTATTGCTGGAAGCCGCAATCAGGACCGCCGCGGCCGCTTCCTTGAGCGGCGTGAGTGCCCCGGCAGCCTGCGTCATGCCCATGACGAAGGGATCCACATCGGCCACTCCCATGACGGCGGCGAGCGTGTCAACGCCGGCCCGGCCGAGGTACTTCACCGCCAACTGAGTGGCCACCAGCATCACCAAAAACAAGATCGCAAAAAAGAATGCTGCCATCAACTCAAGCGGATTCTTTGGTTCAAATTCGCGCTTTACATCTGACTCACGGGTGTCTGGCCGGCGCGACCACCACCAGCCGGTTACCAGGGCCGCACCCGCGAGCACCAAAAGAAACGGCGCCAGAACAGTTACCAATTTCCGATTGAATAACGCGATCAGAGCAATCAGCCGCAGATACATCATTCCCGAGGCGATGAGAATTGCGCCGGAGAACAGATGCGGCCGGTCTTCCCGACAGGCCCGCCGCGACATCACAACCGTGGTAACAGTAGAGGAATATGCTCCCCCCAGAAGCGCTGCGAGCACAACGCCGCCGTGCTGCTTGCTCACCTTTTGTAATACGTAGCTGCCATAGGAAACCGTACTTACGGCAGCGACCACGACCCAGGTCTTGAAAGGATTGATGTGAAACGGCCCAAATTCCTGTTTCGGCAGAATTGGCAGGATCACGGCGGTAAGCAGCAGAAATTTGGCGAATGTAAGAACCTCTCCGGGTGCGGCCCGCTTCGCCAGTTCCTCAAGAAAGGTCTTGAGTTCCAGTAACAGGAGGCTGGCTACGCTCAACGTAGTCGCAATCCAAATGTGGTCGTAGAAGACGAGGGCGCCGACCAGGTAAGTGGTCAACCCGGACATCTCTGAGGTGACCCCGGCGGCCTCCTCGCAGGAAAGCTTGTGCCAGTAGGACAACAACAGAAAACCGCCAACCACCAGGAAACCTAGAGTGACGGGGACGAGTTGAGCACCGGAAATAAGCGCGATGGAATAACCAATGAGTCCAATCAGCGGAAAAGTTCGCACTCCCCCGAACGAGTAAGCGCCCGCCGCCGCTTTATGTTCCTCACGCTGCAAACCAATGAGAAAGGACAAGAAGAGGACAAGAAGAATCTTTTCAGCATCCGCCGGCAACCATTGGTAGAGTTCCACTCGCGGTCAGGCCTCCTCGTGGACTGCCGCATTATAAGCATATCCGCCCAGGTTTGCCGCAGCCTATTTGGACGGGATTCGAAAAGCCCTCGCAACCGCCAATACACAGGCCTTTCGACTTTTTGCTGTATCTTGTCTAGGGAAGTGGGAACATAGAGGGCATATGTTGCGAAGAATTGTACGGGTATTGAAGAAGATTCCTGTTGACCTGGGACAGTACGAATTACGCCACCGCACCAAAGGCAAGAAAATCGCTTTCGATCTGGTTGGGCCGGGAGAGGGGAAGAAAGCGCTAGACGTGGGTTGCCGCGAAGGCTACTGGACCGAAAAACTCAAGCGCAAAGGCTATCGGGTGGTGGCCATCGATATCGAACCGCACTATGCGGAAGGCCTCGCAGTGGACGCTAACCAGGCGCTGCCCTTTGCCGAGAGCGAGTTTGATCTTGTGTGGTGTTCGGAAGTAATCGAGCACCTTAGCAATCCTGCCTTCACGATTGCGGAGTTTAAGCGCGTTCTCAAACCGGGCGGATCGCTGGTGATGACTACCCCCAATCAGAAATTCTGGATTTTCCGGCTGGTCGAAGCTCTTGGAATCTCCATGCAGCGCCTGGAAAATGAAACCCATACCTATTTTTTCAGCTATTCCGACATTCAGGCACTGGCGGGCGACGGCGATTTCTATGGATACTTTCCCTATCTACTGTTGAAGATGCGCATTTCGGCAGCGGCCCCCCTGCTGTCTCCCACCATCGTGTCGCGCCACCTGAACGACAAACCCGAGGCCACACCTGCAACATCCGCCGGGAGCCATTCCCGGGCGGCGGTGGTCGCCGAGTCGGAAGCTGGCGCTCAGTAGCCGGCCGCACCGGGTCGCCAGAGGGGCGGGGACGTGCATCAAACGTCCAGGCCCGACCGATCTGCAAGCGGGTCGCGGCTCACAGCGACGGAATCAGCTTTCGCCTTCCTGCGATGAATTCGGAGACGATTCGATTGGCAAGCCCCAGTTTCGCTTTGAGCGGAATGCTCTTGTCCCGGTCGAGCAGCATCATACAGACGCTCAGGGCATCGCCCGTTCCAGTGCTGTTCACTTGTCGCGCTGCGGGCACTGCGGGCACAACCAGCAGCGTTCCTCGCTCGTAGTAGCCAGCCCCTCCGGCTCCCAGATGAACGATGACCGCTTCCACCCCCCATTCTTCCAGTTGGCGCAAGCTGCTCTCGAGATCGCCGGCCCCGGTGAATTCCATCAGCTCGCGCGTATTGCCGTGGGCCAGGTTCACCCAGGGCAGAAGCTTGCGCACGGCGAGTTTCCGCTCCCGAATTATTTCCGGATTAGAGGAAGTACCCCACTGCGGGTCCCAATTAATATCGAGCGAGGTGCGAATGCCAAGCTTCCGTGCATAGCGGAAGAGCTGTTCGTTACCACCCTGCAACATGGGGACGGAGAACCAGACGTTGGCCCGATGCATGTGATCGTATCCATGAAGGGCTTTCAGATCGAGATCTTCAAAGCTGAGCGCTTCGTTATTGGGAAGTGAACTTAGAAAATGCCGATGCCCGTCGGCGAAAGCGAGATTCACGGAAGTTCCAGTCGCGCACGCGGCAGACCGGCTCAAGTGAACGGTAACCCCGTGGCGGGCGAGGACCTCCTCCAAGCGCTGCCCTAACCCGTCAACCCCAACCTTGCCAAGGAACCCTACTCTGGCTCCCAAGGCAGCGGCTGCGCAGGCACTATTGGCGCCACCTCCACCCACCGACTCGGCCGTCCATTCGACAGGTGTTTCGCCGTCTTCAAAAAGATAGTTGCCGGGTGTTATGGGCGCGAGCTTGATATCGCGATTGATGTTTCCCACCACACAGAGATTTGCAGCCTTGAATATTTGGTCGCTCAAAGGTTCTTCGGTCAACATTTGCCAGTTTCCTCTTCCACAGCTGCCAAGGTTGGAGTGGACTGGCGGCCGCCGCGCCGCTGCACCGACAACCCAGCCGCTATGGTCGCGAGCCTCAGCGTTTTTTCCAGCGAATGGCCACGCAAAACGCCATAGGCGAACGCGCCATGGAAAATGTCTCCCGCACCGGTAGTATCGACCACCTGGACTGCGCAAGCTGTAACTTGGCGAAGTGTGCCTGCCTCCTCATAGATTAGTCCGCGCGACCCAACCGTGACCACAATGATCGCGTCCTCGCGGGCCACCGCGCGCAGCCGGCGCAAGCATTCCCGCTGCGCAGACTCGCTGGCAAGATCGGCCAAGCCGCTCACCTGCAGCGCAAAACGCTCCGCCGCGACCAGATACTTCACCTTAGCCGCGAGCATTTCAGTGCCCGGCCGCAGCGACCCAGCGTCCAGGATGGAAACAGCATGAGGAAAGGCTTCGAGCGCCGCAAGCGACGCTCCCAGTTCATGCCCGTCGAACAACAGCACTCGGGGATTGATGTCGAGCAGTGGGAGGGCGCTCAATTGCAGTGCTTCGAGTGCTGCTTTCCTGTTCACGATGGTGCGGCTGCCATTTCTTGTATTGACCAGGATCACCGAAACTGCAGTGCTGTGGCCATGTCGTATTTCAATAAGACTAAGGTCGGTGCCGATTTGCTTGAACTCGTCCAATATGCGTTGCCCCTGAACGTCGTCTCCCACTAGCCCTGCGAACGCGCAGTTTACGCCCCAAAGCGAGAGCAGATAGGCGGCGTTGGCTGCCGGCCCGCCTCCTTGCTCAATCATCTCGTGAATTTCCAGCTTGCTGTTCTCGCGAGGAAACTCATCCACGAAAAGACTTATGTCATAGGACGCGAGCCCGATGGCGAGCAACTCAACTCCGCGCGTTGACATGAATACCCCGGCCCCCATTCAGCAGATGCGTTAGAAACATGTGCGACGACGAGATGGATTGCCTCTCTCTGGAAAGAGCACTCCACCCAGACAAGAGTAGAACACATCGTCCTTTCCCGGCGGCACGTCCACGCCGACCGCGAAGTAGCAGCCGGCCATTCGGCTGCTAAGGTTGCTGAACCATCCCAGGAAGATTGAGCCGAGTGATACGATTAAAGAGATTGAGATGTAGAGCGGGGCTGGCGGAACTGGCAGACGCGCTGGCCTTAGGAGCCAGTGGCCGCAAGGCCGTGCAGGTTCAAGTCCTGTGCCCCGCACCACTTTCCTGAGCAGAAACCGAATGGGATCACGAGAAGAATATTCGTAGCCCAGGTTAGCGCCCCGAACCCGGGAGCGAATATGAGGCACCGGGTCTTTCATGCAGCACCAGCACTACCGACAAAGCCGCAATTCCCGCAATCACCGCCAGCGACGACAGGCACAAGATACACCACACTGCCAGAACGAATTTTTCCACGTAGGTGAGATAGAGCGCGAAGCCCAGTCCTGCCACCGAAGCGATCAGCAAAATCAGCGGAGTCTCGGCTCTGGCCCGGCGCACAGTTGCAAGCAGCAACAAGACCAGGTATCCCAGAATGCCAAGCAGCGCCACCGGAATGCCCATCACCGCTGAATAAGTGCTGCGGTTGACGATGTCGCAGTTGAAGGTCTGTCCAAAATCGCAGTAAGAGGATTGATCCGTACCATAGTGGTGATAGAGCGACACGGAGGAAACAGCGATTCCGGCCCCCGCCAGCAGCGCAATCGCGAGCAAGAGCCGCCGCGCCGTCATGGCAAGCTGCATCCGCTCTTTTCGCTGAGAGCTTTTAGTTGCATCGTTCCTTCTTTGCGTTCGCCGTCCGCAAATTGCCAGGTGGGAAAGCGTTTTACGCCCGCCTGCAGGCACTCAGGCGCCTCGGCGCGCGATCCCTTAATGCCGCACTCCACGTAAGCCACATACTGAAACGCTGACCCGAACACTTCCTTCTGATCGGCACAGTGTGGACACCAGTAGGCGCCGTACATCTTTATTTGCCTGGCCGACAGGCATTGTGCGAAAGCATTCAGGTGGCTCACTCGCCGGTGGCGACCGATAAAATACGCTGCAATCACGGCCGTAACGATAAGCCCACCGAGGAGCACATCCCGCCACGCTTCCTTCCGCGAATAACTTTTTCGCGGGCGAACCGCTCCGCCGCGCTCAACTGGCTCGCTCGACATGAGAGGTTTATACCACGACGTTCAGCGCCCGCGGCAGGACGTCCAAAGTTTGGCAATGCAGGGTGAGCACTTCGCCATCTACCATCACGTCGACGGGCGCATCGAGATGAAAATCAATTTTGTGTGCCGCGCGCCGCTCCGCTAACGGATGGTTAATGTGGGTGCCGTCATAAAGCGTGGGGAGATTGCGGATCAGGCCCAGCCGCCCGATCGGCCCCCAGCGGACGTATTCGATGAGCCCATCGCTGACCTCGGCTTTGGGCGCAATCATCATGGTGCCGCCGGTGAACTTGCTGTTGTTGAAGGTAAGGAAAAGACAAGGCCGGCGGTCGATGCGCTGTTCGCCATCCACTTGCAAGGGAAACGGCCGGCGGCGGAAGCGTGCCAGGCAAATGAAGATGGAGGATTGGTAGCCGATTTCTCCCCAGCCGCTGAAACTGCGAGCGCGCATGGTAGCCACGTCGGCGGTAAATCCCACGCTCAGCAAGTTGATGTAATAGATTAGGCCGTCCTTGTGCTTGAGGCGCAAAACGTCGCAGGGCGCGGAACGCCCCGCCCGCAAGGCTTCCAGCGCGTACTCGACGCCACGGTCGCTAAACTCCCGCAGAAATGAATTACCGGTTCCCAGGGGAAGAAAAGCCAGCGCCGGAATCTCTTGGCCGAGCGCTTCCGGAAAAAGCCCGTTCACAATTTCGTAGGAAGTGCCATCGCCACCGACGGCGATGAAGCGGCGATAGCCGCGAGCGTAGGCTACGCGGGCAATTTCCGTAGCTTGGCCGGGACCGCTAGTTTCCGCCACCTCCACCTGCAGTCCGGCCGCGCGCAAGCGTTCCAGTGCGGGGCCTACCAATTTGCGGCAGCGGCCGCCACCTGCGGCGGGGTTAACCACAGCCAGATAGGTTTCGTTCACAGGTCAACCACGGCGCCGCGCCCAACGCCTGCTTTGCCGATTTCTTCAGCGAGCACCGTGCGTTTGATCTTCATGGACGCGGTACGGGGGAAATCGCGGTTCCACAACAGGTATCCGCCTACGCGCTTAAAGTCGGGCAGCTTCCGGTTACAAGCGGCCATCTGCTCCTGCAGCGCGCTGCTGAATTCCTGGTTAGCCTCCAACCGCAGGACCAATACTAGTGTCTCGTTTCCCAGACCTTGGGCAGGCCACAAATAGTTTGCGGCAAAAATGCAGTGTTCCTTCACCGGCAAGTCATCGAAGGCATTTTCAATGTCTTCGGGATAAATATTCTTTCCGCCGCTGGTGACGATCATGTTTTTCTTGCGTCCGAACAGCCGCAGGTGGCTGTCGCCATCCACGCTGCCCAGGTCGCCGGTGAGAAGCCAGCCATCCACGATGGTTCCCGCCGTCAATTCAGGATCGTCGAGATAATGCGACATCACGGTTTGGCTGCGCACCGCAACCTCGCCCACTCCTTCCCCGTCCGGATTGAGAATGCGCAACTCAACTCCGGGCAGCGGCTTGCCCACGGTATCCGCTCGAAATGGCTTGAAGTCATTAAGCGTCAGCGCGGTGCAAGCTTCGGTCAGCCCGTACCCATTAGCTACCGGAATGCCCAGATCGTAAAAAAACTGTAAGGTAGAAGGCTCCATGAATGCGCCGCCGGTAAAGAGTGCGCGCAATTCGCCGCCAAAGGCTTGATGAATGTCCTTCAACAGCCTCCGGCTCAAACCTAGCCTGGGCTTGCGCCGGGTAAGAGCGCGGTTCAAGCCGATGATGCGATCCAGAAGAAAGCGTTTGCCGGGCGGAAGCTTCTCCAGTTTGGCCTTGAGTCCGCGCTCCAGATTCTTGAGCACCATGGGAACCAGGCTCATGTAAGTTATCTTGTAGCGGACGAATGCATCGCGCACGAACTCCGGCCGAAGGGTACGCAAATGGACCACACAGGCGCCACATACAAAGGGCCCGATGAATCCAACCATGAAGTCAATGGCATGATTGGTCGGCAGAATGCTGAGATAGCGCACTCCCGGCCAAAAAGGATATAGCGCGGTCAGCGCTTTGCACTGCTCCAGATAATTTTCGTGGGTAAGCACGCAGCCTTTGGGACGGCCGCCGGTTCCCGAGGAATAAACGACGCAGGCGGTATCCTCGCGCTGCCGCAGTACGAACGTGGGATCGCCTTTGCGGCGGAAGTCTTCCCAGCGGAACCCGCCCGCCAACTCCGCCGCCGGCGGGGCTTCCGTAACCAGAACGGTTCGAACTTTGAGGCTCTTGAACTCCGGCGACTGGCGTGATCGCCCGCCAGAGATAGTATTCCACCACCAGCACGCTGGCCTGAGAGTGCGCCAACAATTGGATGTGTTCCGCTGCGGTCAGCTTGTAATCGAGCGGGACAATCACTCCCCCGCAATAGAAAATGGCGAACGCCGAAATCAGCCATTTCGACTGGTTGGTCATGATAATGGCGGCGCGGCCACCGGCCCGAAGTTCGACGTCTTCCAGGGAACGGGCCAGCGGCAGAGCCATCTCTTTAAAGTCGGAGTAAGTGAGCCGGGTTTTCTCCTGGTCCCGGTCGGCTTCGATCAGGCAGACTTCGTTGGGCCAGCGCTCCAGCGCGTCGCGCAGAGCCGCCCCCAGACAGGCGTATTGGTCAAGATTCAACATGAAGAAGTGGCGTCTCTGTTGTTGATTTTAGATGGAGCGATCAAGAATTGGACCGAATTTGTGAGTGTGTCCCATCGCAATCAACAACCCAAGGTCGCGGCCGCCCCCGCGCACTCCGCGAAATCCTCTTCGATCTTCGCGGTTAAAGGCTCTGAACCGCCGGGATCGCAAAGGGCTGCCCGCTGAGGCCGTAGAGAGCAGCGCCGGTAAACCAGGTCGCATCACAGCCGCGACTGTATCCGGCCGGCCAGGGTACGGAAATCGGAAACCCCTTGCAGCTCATAATCCGGCAGCTCAACCTTGAAATGATGCTCCAGCCGGGTCAGAAGGTCGAGAGCCTGCAGGCTGTCAATGCCCAGTGTCTTGAAGAAATCGTCGTCTGGTGTGAGCTTTTCGCGCGCCACCTTGAAGTGAGTGGCGGCCAGGGTCAGGATTTCGTCCAGGGTTTGATTAGGGGTTCGCATGATTTTTCATTGCATCGCTTGACTCATTGGATGGCCGGCCTGCGTATCTGGTTTCAGGGTAAATACGGCTGCGCGTCGGTGCTCTCCACGAATTTTCGCAGGCCGGCTTCCACCGCCGGCTGAGCGAAAAGCTCGCAAAAGATGTCAATTTCCTGCTTCAGTTCTTCGTAGGGAATCGGCTTGATGAATCGCTTGGCGGCAATCGCGGTCTCCCGGTCGAACTTGCCCAACTGGGCCGCGGTTGCGCGCGCGACGCGCAGAGCCTCGCCCTCTCCCACGACCTGGCTCACTAAACCGACCTGCTGCGCTTTGGTGGCGTTGAAGCTGCGTCCGGTGAGCAAAAGATCGCGCACCACGGCGTTGCCCAAATCGCGCTTCAGGCGGGGAATTCCGCCGAATCCGGGAATCAATCCCAGCCGCAGTTCGGGAAAGCAGAAGCGCGCCATTTTGTCCGCAATAATAATGTCGCAAACCAGAGCCAGCTCAAATCCGCCGCCGAAGGTCACGCCATGCACGGCGGCGATGGTGGTCAGCGGCGCGGCGTCAATGGCATTCATCACCCGGTGAATGCGCTGTAGAAAATCGCGGACCCCGTCGAGCGCGGTTTGCTTCTCCATTGCCTCCGAACGCCGATACAGTTCACGGAGATCGGCGCCGGCGCAGAAACCAGGCTTCAGAGTGCTGTACAGAATCAGGGCATAGGCTTCGTGGCGCATCTGCTCCAGCGCGGGAAGGAATTGCTCCAGTTCCTGCAGCGCGAGCGAGCCAATTTCGTTGCAGGGTTCGCGATGCAACGCCAGTTCAATGACGCCGTTCTTCAACTCCCACGAAAGCGATTGGCCGTGATGTTTATTCATTGCGTTTTCAAAACCAGGAAACTTTGACTCACCAGAAGCCACCGGAGCCAATGAAATTCGCTACACTGCTTGCTTCGACCTGGTACATCCCTTCGATTTCCGCCTTCAGCTTCGCCGCAATCGCGTCACGCTTCAACTTGCCGTTCGCCGTCAGTAGACCGCCGTCAATCGAAAATGGATCTTTGCAAACATGAAACGCGCGGATCTGTTTGTAATGGGGCAGCCCGGAATTGACGGCATCGAGCGCGGCCTGCACCTGTTTTGACTTAACGTCGCCGGTCACGATCGCCGAAAGATAGCCACGCCCGTTGCCCACCAGCACCACCTGCTGAGCCTTCGGCAAACGCTGCAACACTTCGTCTTCGATTGGCTCAGGAGCGATGTTGTGGCCCGAACCTAGAATGATCAGATTCTTGATCCGCCCGATTATGCGCCAGTTCCCTGCCTCATTCACTTCTCCCTGATCGCCGGTGTGAAACCAGCCGTCGCGCAACACTTTGGCGGTTTCCTCCGGACGATTCCAATATCCGGGAAAAATGTTTGGCCCCCGCACCACGATTTCCTCGTTCTCGGCCAGCTTCATTTCAACTCCGCTGATCGCCGGTCCCACCCGCCCCGGCTTCAACGTGCTGGGGATCGTCCAGAGTGCAGAGCGCTGTGGTCTCGGTCAACCCATACCCTTGCAATACCGGAATACCCAGCATTTTGAAATAAAGTTGCGTTTCGAGGTTCAACGGAGCGGAGCCACAAATCAGGCCCTTCAGGTTTCCGCCGATCATTTTCTTGCGAATGGCGGGAAAAACCAGCCCATTGGCCAATCCCAGCCAGAAGGAATCGGAAGACTTCTTCTGCCCGTCTTGACGGCGCATCCAGGCGCTCTTGGCGTGACTGATAGATGCTCAGAGACGATGCCCCCGGTCTGCCAAAGCTGCTCGTCCACCGCTTTGCGCATGCGTTCCAGCAACGCCGGCACATTCAGAAAATAATCCGCCGCCGCAGAGCGCATTTCGCCGGAGAGCTTGTTCAAGTCGGAGTTCAGGGTCAAATGGCTGCGTCGCAACAAGCAGGTGAGCAGCATGATCCAGGAGCCAGCGAAAGCAAAACGGCAGGTAGTGGAATACCCGTTCCTGCCTAGACTTGCCCCGCATCAAGATGTCCAGGCGGCCCGACGTGCAGTCCACCATGTGCTCGATATTCCCCGCGGTGAGGACTACTCCCTTGGCCTCGCCCGACGTTCCGGAGGTGTAGATGATCGTGACCGGATCGGAAGAGGCGACCGCCGGCTTGGGAGCGATTCTTTGATGCGTGGCGAAAATCGTTTCGAATAAATACTGTTCCGGCGCATCGCGGCCAGCTTCTGAACGATGCCCTCGCGCAGCTCCGGAGTTCCGCAGCAGATCAGCGCGGGTGAACAGTCTTTCATCATGGCAACCAGCTCAGCCGGCGCCTGTCTGGCGTAGAGCGGGACCACAACCAGGCCCTCGGCCATGACGGCCAAATCCATCGCAACCCAACGGATGGAATTCGGCGCCAGCAGCACGCAGCGGTCGCCCCTCTTCAGTCCCCTGCTGGCCAAAAAGGCGCGCGCGCAGCTAATCAATTGCAGCAACCTTCGCGCCCGTCGCCTCGACCGTTCCGCGGCTGCCGTTTCGCCGTAGAAGCGGCGTGTCTTTTGCGGCTTGCAGCTGCTCGAAAATGTTTTCCAGAAAGTTCATCGCGGCGGCGGCTCAGCTATAGGCTTCAATCAAACTGCGCAAACCGGGACTCAGGGGCGGCAAGTAGTCTTCCCAGCTCCACTCGCCTTTCCGCGTGGGAAAATCAGGGTACCGGCGCTGCACTTCCTCTTCAAAGTACACGCCCATGCGCGCCATCACTTTGAGATTGCGGACCACCGTACGTCCAATCCCCTGCGCAATGGATTCCCCTTCGCGCGCCAGCTGTTCGAGCGCCCGCAGCAGCCTTTGCTCCAGGTCAGGGTCATCCACATTCATCAGCAGATCCCCGTGGCCGCGCTCCAGCATCAGGTTGCGGATGCGCTCGTCCATCGTGATGCCTGCCGAAGGTACCAGACCGGGCATGGAGGTAACAATACCGTGATAGCGCGACGAGACCATCATGTGGCAAGAGCGCAGGATGCTCACCAATTCGTACATGTTGTGATCGTCGGACGACAGTACCGGAACTCCGCCGAGCTTCTCGGCAATTCGCCGCGCCGGCTTCGCATCCAGCCGCTCGGTTGCCGACCAGGACCACGAAAACTCTCCGCTGCTTGCGGAATGCGTCCACGGCGTTGGCAATGGAGGTCAAGTAATGCTGCAGGGCACGATCGGCCGCCGGACCGGCGTTGTGGAAGTACACCGAGCGGTAGTGGCTCTCCTTATAGGCTCCCGTCAAGGTGCGTACCGCGAATTTCCCTACCGACGCCTTGACCGGCCATTCAAACGGATTGATGGGACACACCACCAGCACCGGCGTCTTGCCGTCCCAACCCGACTCGCGCAAAACTTTCTGGCCATGTTCCGGCGGCAGCGGTTCAAAAGTCCAGGCGGTGTCAGTCCCCAGTTCCGTGGGCACCCCCAAGTTCACGCAGGACCGTACGCGACTCCTCATTGCGCGTAATCACCAGCGAATCGTGACAGAAGCGGGCACACATCTTGCGGATCATCGGGTCCATGTGTCCCGCTTCGGCGCCATAGCCCACGGAAAGCTTGTTCTCGGCCGCTGCAAGCCCCAAGGATCCGATCATCATGGTGGCCAGCGCGTTGGCGAACTTGCTCTTGAACATCGAACCCTCGCAGGCCACCACGCCATGGTGCTTGGGCACCTCTCGATAGAGAAAGGGCGGAAAAACGTTGGGCAGGTAAACTTGCCGGGTGCCTTCGAAGTACCCGCGGGAGCGCGCGAAGTCAAACGTCATCATGCTGAAGTCCGTCTGCTCCGCGCCCAGAATGTGCCGGATCTGCCGCAACATCTCCTCGACCCGCACATCCGACCCCGTGTTGCGCGTGCCGTTATATCCCGCGAACAGCAACTTGAGCTTTTCCCCTGGCTGCCAGCGCTTGCCTCTGCCCAATGTCCAGGCGAGTTTTTTCGCCTCAATACCACCGCTCACCCAGGCTTCCAGCGCAAGATCCATCATGCCGCGGACCCTCCCACTTTAGCCGGGCCAATCCTGATATGGATAAGAGAACTTTGTTTCCTGGCTGAATTTCAGCAGGGGATAGCTGTACTGCGAAAACGGAACCGGTTTGCGTCCCAATTCTGCCGTGACTCGGGTGTTGTCAAAAACCGTGTTCCACACCAGATAGGGCATGAACACTTTCATGAGCGCCGCCCCGCGGCCGACCGAGTTCCTGTAATTCGACAGCGTGTTGACCGCCGCCGCGAAAGGCTTCTCCAGAAACGGCAGGAAAAGCGGTCCGCGTTTGTGCCGGGCTGCGGCTAAAGCCGAGGTCAATTCCCGGAAGGTCTGCGACGCTCTTCCCGAAGAAAGATGATAGGTGTCGTACTGCGGCCTCTCTTTCTGGTGCAAGGTGGCGACGGCGTCAGCCACAAAGTCCACGTTGACGATGTCGATCTTATCCTTGGGCCGGAAGGGTAGAACCGGCAAGCCCGCCAGAAACACAAAAGACCGCACCATATCGAATTGCGTCGTCTGCGCGTAACGGCTGTCGCCCAGCACAATGCTCGGCCGGAAGATGGTGCGCGGCACATGGGGCAAAAGCTGGTGGATCATGTGCTCGCAGAACTTCTTGGTCCGCGCGTAAGGATCGTAGTCCGACCGCTCCCAATCGATGGACTGATCCTCGGTCACGACTTCGTTATGCCGCACCCCGGCGACCGCCACCGTGCTCACGTGGCTGAAGCGCCGCAGCCCGTGATAGTACTCAACCCGCGAGCCCAGTTGCACCACTTCCAGGGTTCCACGCAGGTTCACGTTGAGGCAACTCTTCTCCGACTTGCGATTCAATGACGCCGCGCAATGAATGATGGAATCGGTGCTGTGCACCAGCCGGTCGTAGTCGTCTTCCGCCAGACCAAACTTCGGACCCGTCAAATCTCCGCGGAAAATACGGATGCGTGTCTGGAAGTATTCATAAAAGCGCGGGAAATCCATGTGCAGCTGAAAAGCGCGCCATAAGCGCCCCGCCGCCTCCTGCGGATCACGCGCCCGTACCAGCAGGTTCAGCGCGGCATCATGATCTTGCAAGAGATTGGCAGCTATATGCGCGCCGATGTATCCGGTCGAACCGGTCAGGAATATCGCCACGTTGCTCCGTTGGTTCCGGTGTTCACGGTTTCGCCCTGGGGCGGAGTGGAAGGAAACTGGGATTCCGCGCCGGCCGGGCTTCGAGCGCACGCCCCTCAATCAGCGGATAGGTCCACTTGCGCAGCGCGGGAATGTGAATGTTGATCCAGTACTCCCACCAGTCAATCGCGCAAGTGCGGTAGCCGAAGGTGGCCTGCTCCTCGGGAACCAGCGCGTGCGAGAGTTTTTCCACATTATCTGCCACGAAGTCATGTTCATTCGACAGAATGAACGGCTCGAACAGTTGAATGAGCTTCTCTACCCGCTCCAGATTGCGTTCCGCCCTGGCCAGCGGCGGCTTGCGCAGCGGCAGCGGCGACATGATGCGCTGAATGGATTTGATAATTGCCTTCTGCGCGGGCGCCGACATCCGCTGGTAGCGCTGCTTGGAAACCGGGATGGCGTCCAGCCGCAGACGCAGCCAGAATTCCAGTCCTTCCTGCGCCCGGTAATGCTTACGGTGCGCCAGCGAAGTCAATTCTATGGAGCGGCCCATGTCGCAAGGATTGGTGACCGAGGTCGCCAACTGGTAGACCGCATCGTGCCGCCGCTCAATCAACGCGGCCGCCACCAGCGTCATTCCGGCACAAACCGAATCCACCGGGATAATGTCCAGCCGCTTGCGCTCGTTCGACGGGAGCTGCCGGAAATAGTCCCTAGCAGATAGGACAGCGACGCCGAAGTATTGATGCCTTCATTCCAACCCAGAAAAGGCTTCTCCACCGACGTTTCCACGATAGCCGGCCGCACCACCGCCACCGGAAGGCCCGCGCCATGCTTGTGGATCAAAGACTCGGCCAGGCTTTTTGTAAGCGTATAAGTGTTCGGCCATCCCAGTTCCTGGGCACGTTTGATTCCAGCTTCCGTCAAGCAGGTTTTGAGCCAGCGCACCCGGTTCTTGCGAATCTGATTTTCCAGGGCCGCGCCTTGCAGGTCTTTGGCGGCATGTTCTTTGATCAGCGCCTGCTGCCGGAGTTCTTCGGTGACCTCAGCGCTTTCCGCCTTCTGCTCGATGGATGTGATCAGCTCATGCAGAGCATGCCACTCCCGCTCCGCATCGAAATCCGCGACGCCGGCTGGCGTGTAATCAGGCCGCAATTTCTCCCCTACGCGCCCATCCCGGGCTCCCGCCACATAGCAGGTAGAGAGATGCAGCAAAGCGGCGTGGTTCGACTGGCGAACAAAGTCCAGGATATTCGCCGCCGCGTCCACATTGGTGGCCAGCGCATCCCGCAAATCAGGATTGAAGTCGGTGAGTCCCGAACTGTTGATCACCAGGTCCAGGCTCTGCCGCAGCGCGTCGGAGATCTCCGGCGACAGTCCCAGACAGGGCTGGCAGACATCCCCCGCGACCACTTCGACGTGGGCGTTTATAAAATCTGCAAATTTCGGGCCATAGCGTTCGTAGAGCGGATCGAATACCGGCGATTCCTCTATCAACTTTTCGAACCGGTGCCGCGCCGGATTGGATTTCTGCCGCCGGATGAGCAGATAGATCCGTCCAATCTCCGGCAGATCCATCAGCGTATTGGCTAGCCACACCTTGCCGATGAACCCGGTCACTCCAATCAGCAGGACATTTTTTCCTGCCAGCGCTTTGCGAACCGACAGAGCTTCGCTTCGCCGCGATTCGTCAAAGAAAACAATCGGGCGTTCCAGCACCGGAGTCTGCCGCGTCGCCGGAACCACCGCCCCATGCAGTGCTCCGGTGCTGTGTAATCCTAAGTCCACAGCCAGCCAGGCGGCGTCGCGCGCGCCGTTGGCTCCGCCACCAGTCAGGCGGGCAAGGATTCCCCGGGGACGAATGACCGGATCAAGCAGCCGCCCCGTGGCAAAACCGTCGCGAAACTCCATGCGGTTCGCGATCACCCACTTCACCCCCAGGTGGCGCGCCAGCGGACGCATCACCTGCTCCAGGCCCTGGCTGACCAGCACCACGTTGGCGCCCGCGTCCACCAGCTCTTTCAGTTTTTTTACTCCGTCCGGCTTCAGGTAGGGTTCCAGCTGGTACTTGAAAGTATTCTTCGCCCAGCAGGTCCAACCGATCGCGGCTGACCCCGCGCAGCACCGTATGCGCCACCCGCGTGGCGAATGCCCGGTTCAGGAGATACAACGCAGGCCGCAGCAGCGCGATCAGCAACACCGTTCCCCGGCGCATCCAGCGTTCCGTGAACGTCTGCGCATTCCAGGTAAAGAAGGCCATCGGCCGAACCGTGGTCAGTTCGAGCAGGCTGCCTTCCGCCCGCCAGTACACGCGCGACGCGGGTCCGGGTTTGTGATTCGATTGATCCACCACTTTTTGTGCCGCACCTCTGGGCCCAGGGACTTCCTGCCAAGCGCAAATCAAAGCATCCTATTGTAATCAATAGAAGCAAGTGGCGCAGAATAAAGAGGATCGAGGGGCGCCGTGGTCGCCTGCGAGCTTCGTCGATACAACGATTCGGGTGGGCGGCAGAAAAATTTGAAATTATGCAGCTGGTTGGAAGCGTGTCGCAGGTGCGACGGCGGCAAGATGATACCTGCCGTTACTTACGAATTACTCCCCGGCCGCCGCCCGTTCTCGCTGCACTGGAATCCGCACCAGGAGTACGATGCATCCGCTCAGCAGAAGGGACCCGGCGGCGCACAGCAGTCCGCCGCGGAATCCGCCCGTGTAATTGCGCACCAACCCGATGACCGAAGGACCTATCCATCCGCCCAGGCTCCCTACCGAATTGATAACGGCGATGCCGGCGGCGGCGGATGTACCCGTGATCGCCATGGTGGAGAAAGCCCAGAACGGCCCCATCATCGAAAACTCCGCCAGTACCCCTACACTGAGGATCGCAATCATGGGAGCGACGGAGGTGGAATAGGCCGCTACGACCACAGCCGCGCCCCCGATAAAGGCAGGCACGGCCAGGTGCCAGCGGCGTTCCCCGGACTTGTCGGAGTGCATCCCCACTAGCACCATGGCAATCGCCGCGGCTATGTAGGGGATAGCGGCCACGAATCCGATGACCAGGGTGTTGCTCACCGCCAGGCTACGAATCAGCTTCGGCAGCCAGAGCATGATTCCATAGCCCGCGATGTTTACGGTCAGGTAAACCATGGCCAGTAGCCAGACCCGGCCGGTGCAGACCGTCTTCCAAACCTCGGCCCGGGTCACCGTGGCCTGCGATTTCTGCTCGCGGGCAAGCGTCTCCGCCAGCCAGGACCGCCATTCCGGCAGCAGCCATTCCGCTTCCTGCGGCCGGTCCACCAGATAAAAAGGGACCACGAAGCCCAAAACGATGGCCGGCAGGCCTTCCAGAATGAACAGCCATTGCCAGCCCGCTAGGCCACCCAGAGAATTCAACTTGAGAATCGCCCCGGAAATGGGGGACCCGATCACGGCTGAAATCGGCCCGGCGGTCGAGAACCATGCCACCGTACGGGCGTACGACGACGCCGGGAACCAGTTTCGCAAATAGAAAATAACGCCGGGGAAAAACCCGCACTCCGCTACTCCCAACAAGAAGCGGAGCGCGTAAAAACCGCGAACCGTATGCACCAGAGCCATGGAGGAAGAGATCAGCCCCCACACCACCATCAAAATTCCCAGCCACCGCCGCGCCCCCACCCGCTCCAGTACCAGATTGCTAGGCACCTGGAAGAAGAAATATCCCACGAAGAATATCCCCATGCCCAGGCCGTAAGTAGCATCGTTGAATCCAAGCTGTTGCTGCATCTGCAGCGCCGCGAACCCGACATTGATCCGGTCGAGATAGCCTACGATGTACAGCAGAAAGAGGAATGGCATGACCCGCCGCGTCAGTTTTGAGATCACGCGGGATTCGACGCTGTCGAGCGCTCTGCATGAATGTCCGATTTGGAAGCAGATGATTGCAAGTCCGGAAAACTGCAAGCCCGAAAAAAGGATCGGACTCGTTCCCAACTGGGCGGAGTACCGATCCCCAACAACTCGGTGCGCAATCCGAGCCTTATTTCGTGTACGTCTTGCTGAACTGATTTCTGGGATTGGTCACGGTAAAGCTTCCATCCGCCTCGGCCGAGACCTTGAGGTAATAGCCTTCATCGTCCGCATCCGCCTTGGGATTGGCGATGAACTTCTCATCCACGTTGTGGTCGGGTCCCGCAGCCATTGCGGTATGCAATTGCCACAGATCCAGTAGCCCCGGGGAATCATGCACGATTTGCCAAGCTTCAGCTGCGCCTCCCTTACGCGCCCCGTTGTTCATGATGGCTACGCGCGGGTGCAGCGCCCACACCAGCGCCTTTGTGTTCGAATAAGCCAGCCCGTGATGCGATACCAGAAAGAGATCCACTGTGCCAATCGGGTTGTTCGGACACATCAACTCCAATTCCTTCTTTTTGGTGAGATCGCCCATATCAAGAAAGCGGAATTTGCCGTAGGTAATTAACGTCCCCACCGAGCGGGCATTCTCCGTGTCATCGGTGTCGGGCTGCGGGTCCAGTCCACAATTCGGATTGGCCTCTCCTGCCCCAGGGAGAGGTGAGCCGAGATGCTCTCCGTCCGCCGTCAGAATCTCCACCGTCAGTCCCTTGATCGGAATGCCGTCCCCTGGTTTCAGCACGACGTGCTTGCCGTCTCCAATGGTTTTCTCGTAGGCCGCGTAATCCATGCGGGTGATGTCAGAGTCTTCGCGGTTGGGGCCATGGTCCAGAAAGGTGCCGATCTTGATCATCTTCGCCAGTTCCGGCACTCCCCCAACATGGTCGCGATGATAATGGGTCGTCAGCACGTAATCGATCTGCTTGATTCCAGCTTTTTTCGCCGCCTCCACGATTCGAATCGGATGCGCCCCATGGAAACCAGGGAAACCGGCATCAATCAGCAGGGACTGCCCCGACGGACTGACAATGAGCGTGGATTGCCCGCCTTCCACGTCAATCGAATAAATCTGCAGCGGCTTATCCTTGGCTAGGCTCGACGGCATCAACCACAGAAATCCAACGGCACTCAAGGCAGTCCAAAAAAGAAAACGGCGCACAGAACCCTCCTGGTCTTGGGGATCAAATACTAGCGGCGAACTAGCTTATCACCTCTGCCGGAAGGGAGGTGTGGGGCGGATACTCTCGTTCGGTCGTCTTTGAGTTTTGGGTTTTGTCGAGCCTGACTAAATCGAGGACCGGTCACTTCGGGAAAAGCGGGATACAAATTCAAGAGCAAAATCCAGATCAAAACGACGGACAGGAGTGTCCGTCCTACACGGGCAGTTAGTCGGCGGCGCTATGGCCAACCACTCCGTCCTCGGCTTCGGCAGGCTTGCGTGTGGAGCGGTTCGGCGGTAACCCCGCCTCGCGTATCTTGTACAACAGCGCCCGGTAGCTGATGCTCAAGGCCCGGGCCGCGCGCTTTCGGTTCCAGTGGTTAGCCTGTAGAACCTTAAGAATTACTTTACGTTCCAATTCACGGGTAGCTTGCCGGGTGATTTTCTTCAGCGAAATCGGCCCGTCAAAATCAATTTCTGGGCCGGCATATTCGGGTGGCCGCACTACCAATTCGCTGCCGATGCCGTCCTCGTTGCCGAGAATGACATAGCGTTTAATAAGGTTCTCCAGTTCGCGGATGTTGCCCGGCCAGTGATATTTCTGCAGCGCCGCAAGTAACTCGGCGGATACGGGACGAGCCCGGCAGTTGTATTTCCGGTTGTAATACTCCAGGAAATAATGGACTAAATCCTCAACGTCGGCGCGCCTTTCGCGCAACGGAGGCATCTGCAGGTTCACCACATTGATGCGGTAAAACAAATCCTGCCGGAAAGTTCCGTTTTCAATTTCAACCTCAAGCAACCGGTTGGTGGCGCACACGATCCGTACTTCCACTTTTTTGTCTTCCTGTGCGCCGATCCGGCAAAATTGGCCGTCCTGCAGGAGTTGCAGCAGCTTGGACTGCAACGCAGGATCAAGTTCGGAAATCTCATCCAGAAAAAGGGTTCCGCGATGCGCCATCTCTACCCGGCCCGGTTTGGAGCCGTAGGCTCCGGTGAAAGCTCCCTTTTCGTACCCAAATAACTCGCTTTCGAGCAGCGTGCCAGGAATTGCCGGGCAGTTCACTTTCACATAAGGTCCGGTACGCCACGGGGAGAGTCCGTGGATCATGCGAGCGATAATGTCTTTGCCGGTGCCGCTCTCTCCCTGAATCAACACTGGAACGTTGGCCGCCGCTACTTTGGTCAGGCGCTCACGTAACGCGCGCATGGCTTCGGAACGGCCGAATATCACCGCATCCGGAGGAATCTCTCCGACAGACTGCGCTAGCAGGTTAACGGGATTCGCGGTTGAGGTAGGCATCTCGGCTTTGTGGCTCCTGTGTGCAATGTTCTAGTCTGCACCCAGAGAGCCAAATAGTACCAGCCCTCCGCCGCACCTCGGTAATCCCGATTAAGAGTCTTGATTTTAATTGGTTACGAGCCAGACAGTGAGGTAGGGCGGGAACCCGCCTAGTCCTCGAAAGGTTCCTTGAGCAGCCTTGGAAGAGAGGAAAAGATTTTCACACAGAAGAAGTAACTTTCCCTCGGCTGGGTTTCCGACTTCTTCTCTTCCCATTCGCCAGCGGCCGTAGGAACTGGAAGCCAGTAAGCTGATAACCTTCGCCGTTTGTGACTCTGACGGTGCGCGCGCGCAGAACGCGCGTCGCCTTGGACCGCTTCGCCGTGGCCGGGGATGGAGGCGTCGGCACTTCAAGCGAAACCCGCGCGGAAAGCGCCAATGGACGGCGTACCGCCACCAGCGCGCCTCCCGCCGAAACGTTAACGGCGGTCGCTAGCTCAAGAAGATCTTTCCCATTTTTTTCGCGGCTGCGGACAAAAATAGGAATGGCTAAGGGCAAGCGTGGCCACTGCCGGCGCTCGGGTTCTGGTTCCAGTCGGTTCACGCAAGTTCCTTATTTAACTTGATTTGCCCCTGTGCGCCCGCATCTGGGGGGCCAAACCCATGACAACCCTGTGAATCCGTGTAATCCAGGGTCTCACCTCGCAATTCACGTCCCAAACCGGCAACAAACCGAGTGGAACGGCCCCCGATAAAAAGCAATTCGCTAAGCTGCCCCTCGCCCATTGCTTTCACCGACCCGCCGGAACCCTTGCCAGCTCCGAGCCTCTCTTTTGGCGGTGGACTTGTGGTCATAGCGCGCTCTGCTTTTGTTTGACAAAGCGCAAAACTATGCCATACTTGAGTACAGCCATTCATCCAGCGGTTCCCTCCCCTTGTTGGCCAAAAGCTGAAGACATTTTCACTTTTTCTATGGGTCTAACTCCCAAGAATAGTTGCGTTTCCGAGACTGTCGACCCTCGTAGATCGCAGGCAATTCCCCGTTCTGCCGGCCCCCTTTCTCCGCAACCGTTCCAGGAGCCGGAAATCAGTCCGCAGTTGCTCGACGAATACACCCATCTGAAAGAACGCTACTTGCGGACAACCAATGCTCTGGCCTCGGCTGCTCACGATCTGAAAACGCCCCTGGCTATCCTCAACGGCTACGTTGAGGTCCTGCAGAGTGAAAAGCTAGGGGGACTGAACCCGCGCCAGCGTGAAGTTCTGCGCGACATGCGTTCGAGCGGGCGGCGTTTAGAACACTTTATCCAGGATTTCCTCACCTATAGCGTCCTGGAAACCGGCGAACTCAAATTGCACTACGAGTCCGGCGACCTGAACCACTGCCTCGCCGAGGTCTGCCGCTTGTGGTCTCCGCGGTTTCAGGACAAAGGTGTCGCTGTCTACTTCCTGCCCCATGACAAGCTGGCCGAGTTCTCCTTCGACTCCGCCAAAGTGGAGCGCGTGATCTCCAACTTGTTGGAAAATGCCTCCAAGTTCACGCCCACGGGCGGAACGGTCTGGCTGCATGCCGAGCCCTACATGTGGGAGCGCCGCAGCATAAACAAAACGGCGGCGGCTGGCGAGAGGCGGCGCGCAGCCTCTCGGTTCCCAATTCGGTCAAGCTCAGCGTGGCCGATACAGGTCCGGGCATTCCTGCCGAATATCACATTGAGGTGTTCGACGATTTCTTCCGCCTCCCCAGACCGAGGCTCAAACCGAAGGCATGGGCCTGGGCCTGGCCATCGCCCGCCGCCTGGTCAATGCCATGGGCGGCAAGATATGGGTGGAAAGCGAACCGGGCGGAGGTTGCAAGTTTTCTTCCTGGTTCCGCTTAAACCGTCTCCAGCGCGAACCACAAAGGACGAAAGTAAATGAGTGAGACCGCAAAAATTCTGCTGGTGGACGACGAACCGGCCATGCTGCGCTACATCCGCACTTTGCTGGAAGTCGATAACCACAAAGTCGAGACCGCCAGCACCGGCGAAGAGGCTGTCGCTATGATCCAGAAAGGACTTCACCCGAAACTGCTTGGTGCTGCTGCATTCCTCATGCCCGGCATTGATGGACTGCAAACTCTGGAACAATTGCGCAAAATCCAGGGCGATATCAAAGTCGTGATGCTTTCCTGCGTTAGCGAATACGCGCAAAGTGGTACAGGCCATTCGTCTCGGAGCACAAGATTACCTGACCAAGCCGTTTCAGAAAGTCGAGCTTGATGCCGTCATCGACCAGTGCCTGGGCACCAATAAGGAGAATTACCCGGGGGCGAGATCGAAGAACTGGCGGACGAGGTCTTTTTTGTGGCCGCCAGCCCGGTGATGCGCAAACTCCGCTCGCAAGCCGCCCTGGTGGCGAATGTTCTGATTCCCGTACTTATGTTGGGAGAGAGCGGAACCGGCAAGGAAGTGATGGCGCGGCTCATCCATAAGCTTTCTCCACGCGCCCATCGCACTTTCCTCAAAGTAGGTTGTGCGGCGGTTCCCGCGGACCTTCTGGAGAGCGAACTGTTCGGATACGAAGCCGGGGCATTCACCGGAGCCAACCATCCCAAGCCGGGTAAATTTGAGTTGTGCAACAAGGGCACGATTCTGCTCGACGAAATCGAAGAGATGCCGCCACTCTTGCAGGCCAAGCTGCTGCACGTTTTGCAGGACCAGCAATTCTCCCGCCTGGGTGGACGCACCGTGATCAAAGTGGACGTCCGCATTCTGGCGGCGACCAACATCAATATTCCCGAAGCGCTTGCCTCCAAGCGCCTGCGTGAGGATCTCTATTACCGGCTGAACGCTTTCACCTTGCAGATTCCTCCGCTGCGCGAGCGCAAAGAAGAGATTCCCATCCTGCTAAAGCACTTCGATGACTCCACCCGGCCCAGCGTGATGCGTGAACCCACCCCTGCCGCTTTCCCCGAGCCTGTTACAAGCCTGCCAGGAGTATCCCTGGCCCGGTAACCTGTGCGAGTTAAAAGATTTTGTAAAGCGCTTTCTCGTGCTCGGAGATGAAAATCTCGCCATCCATGAGATTACCCAGAAGGGCAACGGCAGCAGCCGCGCATTCTTCTGTGGCATGCAGTCGGCGGTTTGAAGTCGCTGGCCCGCAGCGCCAAAGATGAAGCCGAAAACGAAGCCATTGCCAAGGCTCTGGAAGATACCAACTGGAACCGCAAGCAGGCAGCGGCATTGTTAAAGATCAGTTACAAAGCTCTTCTGTACAAGATTCGCCAATACGGCATCGCCGAAGTCACCAGCCATCACAAACTCTCTGCGGGCGCGTAGGCGCACCCCTCGAACTCAAACACACACTCCCCTGACGCACAACTTCCGTCCGCTGGGGGAATCAAGTCTGGCAACGAGTTGTGAACCCGATCACAGGCTCACGTGATTCCATACTCTTGACACCTCCCGGTTGCCCCTCTATATTTCGCTTGCCGCAGGTCGAATCGGCCTGCGACACAGCGGAGTTCTGGCCAGCTCCATCGGTCCGTCGCTTAGACCTTCTCCCACCAACCCAGCCAGTCCCGCGAGGT
>CAWDCI010000011.1:0-305622 GCA_963800745.1 uncultured Acidobacteriaceae bacterium | reverse complement strand
CTGCCTGGATGCCAAGATCAATTTCGACGACAATTCGCTCTACCGGCACAAGGATGTCCAGGCGCTGCGCGACCTGGACGAGGAAGACCCGCCGAAGTCGAAGCCGGAATACGAGCTCTCCTACATCAAGCTCGATGGCGAGATCGGCTGCATGGTCAATGGCGCGGGCCTGGCCATGGCCACCATGGACATCATCAAGCTTTATGGTTCCGAGCCCGCCAACTTCCTGGATGTCGGCGGCGGCGCCACCAAGGAAAAAGTCACCCAGGCCTTCAAGATCATTGTCAGCGATCCCAATGTGAAGGGCATCCTGGTCAATATCTTCGGCGGCATCATGAAATGCGACATCATCGCCGAAGGCATCATCGCCGCGGCCAAGGAAGTCTCGCTCAAGGTGCCGCTGGTGGTGCGGCTGGAAGGCACCAATGTCGAACTGGGCAAGGAAATCCTGGCCAAATCGGGCCTGGCGATCATCTCCGCCAACAATCTGGCCGACGCGGCCGAAAAGGTCGTCAAGGCCGTGAAGGGTTCGAAATAATGTCCATTCTCGTTGACAAGAATACCAAGGTGATCTGCCAGGGCTTCACCGGCAAGCAGGGCACCTTTCATTCCGAACAGGCCATCGCCTATGGCACCAAGATGGTGGGCGGCACCACGCCGGGCAAAGGCGGCACCACCCATCTGGGCCTGCCGGTGTTCGACACGGTGCGCGAGGCCAAGGAAAAAGTCGGCGCCGACGCCTCGGCCATCTATGTGCCGCCGCCTTTCGCCGCCGACGCCATCCTGGAAGCGATCGACGCGGAAATTCCGCTGATCGTCTGCATCACCGAAGGCATTCCGGTGCTGGACATGGTCAAGGTCAAGCGCGCGTTGTCGGGCAGCAAGTCGCGGCTGATCGGCCCCAACTGCCCCGGCGTCATCACCCCCGGCGAATGCAAGATCGGCATCATGCCCGGCCATATCCATCGCCGCGGCAGTGTCGGCATCGTCTCGCGCTCCGGCACCCTGACCTATGAAGCGGTGTGGCAGACCACGGCTGTGGGCCTGGGGCAGACCACCTGCGTCGGCATCGGCGGCGATCCGGTCAAGGGCACCGAACATCTCGAAGTGCTGGAAATGCTGCTGGCCGACCCGGAAACCCAATCCATCATCATGATCGGCGAAATCGGCGGCAGCGCCGAGGAAGACGCCGCCGACTTCGTCAAGCATTCCAAGGTCAAAAAACCGATGGTGGGCTTCATCGCCGGCGTCACCGCGCCGCCGGGCCGCCGCATGGGCCATGCCGGCGCCATCATTTCCGGCGGCAAGGGCGGCGCGAGTTCAAGATCGAGGCGATGAAATCCGCCGGCATCCGCGTCTCGCCCAATCCGGCGGCGCTGGGCACCACCATGGTGGCGCTGCTGTCGGGAAAATAGCACGCAGCTACAATCGCTGCGACCTGCCGAAAGCGCGCCGATGCGCATTGCGCCAGAGCCATGCACATGGGGCCTTTGTTTTTATGCAGTCGCAATTGGGTCTTATTGAACCCATATTAACCGCATTCGCCGTTGAATTGGCGCGGCAAAGGCGGTAACCACACCCCGCCTTTCAAAGCGCCCCGCCAATGGCTCCAGGAACAGGGTCAGCCCAACAAGCTTTCCCTTAAATATTTGAAATGACAGAACAATCGCCTTCCGACCGGCTTAATCGCACCTCCAACGACATTCTGGACGCGACCAGCTTTCTGTCCGGCACCAATGCCGCCTTCCTCGAGGGGCTCTATTCCCAATATCTCGCCAATCCCGATTCGGTGGATGAAGGCTGGCGCAATTATTTCGCCGAGCTGGGCGAAGCAGGCCTGACGCCGACCCAGTTGGGCCGCGGCCCGGCCTGGCAGCGCGACCAGCAAGACCGTGCTGCCGCAGGACGATATCACGCAAGCCCTGTCCGGCGGCCAGGCCGCCGCCAAGCCCGCGCCGAAAAAGGCGCCGCCGCGCCGGTGGACGGCGAAAGCGTCCGCGCCACGGCGCTGGATTCCATCCGCGCCATCCAGCTGGTGCGCGCCTATCGCGTCATCGGTCATCTGGAAGCCGATCTCGATCCGCTGGAGATCACGCCGCGCCAGCCGCATCCGCAGCTCGAGCCGTCCTTTTACGGCTTTCACGAAGCGGAGATGGACAAGCCCATCTATATCGCCGGCGTCATGGGCATGGACACCGCCACGCCGCGCCAGATGCTGGACATCCTCAAGCGCACCTATTGCGGCCGCATCGGCTATGAATTCATGCATATCAACGATGCCGAGCAGAAAGACTGGCTGCAGCGCCGCATCGAGGGACCGGACAAGGACATCAAGTTCACCCCCGAAGGCAAGAAGGCGATCCTCAACAAGCTGATCGAGTCGGAGGCTTTCGAGAAATTCGCCGCCAACCGTTTTGTCGGCACCAAGCGTTTCGGGCTGGATGGCGCCGAAGCCACCATTCCGGCGCTGGAGCAGATCATCAAGCGCGGCGGCCAGCTGGGCGTGAAGGAGATCGTGCTGGGCATGGCCCATCGCGGCCGCCTGAATGTGCTGGTCAATGTCATGGGCAAGCCCTATCGCCAGCTTTTCCATGAATTCCAGGGCGGCGCCGCCAATCCGTCCGAAGTCGAAGGCTCGGGCGATGTGAAATATCATCTGGGCGCCTCCTCGGACCGCGAGTTTGACGGCCAGCAGGTGCATCTGTCGCTCACCCCCAATCCCTCGCATCTGGAAATCGTCAATCCCGTGGTGCTGGGCAAGGCCCGCGCCAAGCAGCACCAACTGGGCGATACCCAGTCGCGCGGCTCCGTGCTGCCGCTGCTGATCCATGGCGACGCGGCCTTCTCGGGCCAGGGCGTGGTGGCGGAATGTTTCGCCGCGTCGGGCACCAAGGGTTTCCGCACCGGCGGCACCATCCATTTCGTCATCAACAACCAGATCGGCTTCACCACCGCGCCGATCTATTCGCGCTCCTCGCCCTATTGCACCGATGTGGCGCTGATGGTGCAGGCGCCGATTTTCCATGTGAATGGCGACGATCCGGAAGCCGTGGTGCATGCCGTGCGCATCGCCACCGAATTCCGCCAGTTGTTCCACAAGGATGTGGTGCTGGACATGATCTGCTATCGCCGCTTCGGCCATAACGAAAGCGATGAGCCGGCCTTCACCCAGCCGCTGATGTACCGGGTGATCAAGGATCATCCCACCACCCTGACGCTCTATTCCAAGAAGCTGGTGAGCGAAGGCACGCTGACGGACGCCGATGTCGAGGCCATGCAGGCCCAGTTCCTCGCCAAGCTGGACGACGAATTCAACGCCTCCAAATCGCATCTGCCCAACCGCGCCGACTGGCTGGACGGCAGATGGGCCGGGCTGGCCACCGCGCCCAAGAACAGCGACCGGCGCGGCGAAACCGGCGTGCCGTTCGACATCTTGAAGAAAGTGGGCAAGGCGCTGGTCACCGCGCCGCGAGGCTTTCACCTGCACAAGACCTTCACGCGCCTGCTGGAAGCCAAGGCCAAGATGTTCGAGACCGGCGAAGGCTTTGACTGGGCCACCGCCGAAGCCCTGGCTTTCGGCACCCTGCTGGATGAAGGCCTGGATGTGCGCCTGTCCGGCCAGGATTCCGCGCGCGGCACCTTCAGCCAGCGCCATGCCACCTTTGTCGACCAGGAAACCGAAGAACGCTATCTGCCGCTGAACCATGTCCGCGACGGCCAGGGCGATTTCGAAGTGATCGACACGCTGCTGTCGGAAGAAGCGGTGCTGGGCTTCGAATATGGCTATTCCACCGCCGATCCCAAATCGCTGGTGCTGTGGGAAGCCCAGTTCGGCGATTTCGCCAATGGCGCGCAGGTCGTGATCGACCAGTTCATTTCATCCGGCGAAATGAAATGGCTGCGCATGTCGGGCCTGGTGATGCTGCTGCCGCATGGCTATGAGGGCCAGGGCCCGGAACATAGTTCGGCGCGGCTGGAGCGCTATCTGCAGCTCTGCGCCCAGGACAATATGCAGGTCTGCGTCCCCACCACCCCGGCCAATTATTTCCATATGCTGCGGCGCCAGATGCACCGCCCTTTCCGCAAGCCGCTGATCGTGCTGACGCCCAAATCGCTGCTGCGCCACAAGAAATGCGTCTCGTTCCTTACCGATATGGGGCCCAGCAACTGCTTCCACCGCGTGCTGCGCGACCAGGCCGAAGTCGTGCCGGGCGCCACCACCATCGAATCTGGTGCCGGACGAGCAGATCAAGCGGGTCGTGCTGTGCACCGGCAAGGTCTATTTCGACCTGATGGAGGAGCGCGAAAAGCGCGGCGAGAATCGCATCCAGATCCTGCGCATCGAGCAGCTTTATCCCTTCCCGGAAAATGTGCTGGCCCAGGAACTGAACCGCTTTCCCAAGGCCGAACTGGTGTGGTGCCAGGAAGAGCCCAAGAACCAGGGCGCCTGGAACTTCGTCAAGCCGCGTATCGAGGAGACCGTCGCCAAGCTTGGCGGCAAGGCCAGCCCCCGTTATGCCGGGCGGCCGGAATATGCCTCCACCGCGGCGGGCCTGATGAAACAGCATCTGGCCGAACTGGCCGCCTTCCTCAACGAAGCACTGTCTCTTTAAAAGGACGGCGCGCGACAAGCGGCCGGAATCATTCATGAGCACCGAGATCAAAGTCCCCGCCATGGGCGAATCCGTCACCGAAGCCACGGTGGCGCGCTGGTTCAAGAAGGAAGGCGACGCGGTCAAGCGCGATGAGCCGCTGCTGGAACTGGAAACCGACAAGGTGACGGTGGAAGTGCCCGCTCCCGCCGATGGCGCGCTGGAATCCATCTCGGTCAAGGCCGGCGACACGGTGCAGGTGGGCGCGCTTCTGGGCACCATCGCCGAAGGCAAAGCCGGTGCCGCCGCCGCCAAGCCGCGCTGCCGCAAAGGCAGAAGCGCCGAAAGCCGGCAGCCCCGGCGCCGGTGCGGCCAAGCCCGCCGCTGCCCCGCGCCCGCCTCCGGTCACCAAGAGCCGATGTCCCGGCGATGCCGTCGGCGCAGCGCATCGCCGCTGAAAGCGGCATTGCCACCGCTTCCGTCGCCGGCACCGGCAAGGATGGCCGCGTCACCAAGGGCGACATGCTGGGCGCGCTGGAAGCGCGTGCCCCAAGCCCTGCCAGCGCCCCGGCAACGCCGCCTCCGGCCCGCGCCACAATGCGGCGCGCGAGGAAATCGTGGCGATGACGCGGCTGCGCAAGACCGTGGCGCTGCGCCTGAAGGAATCGCAGAACACCGCCGCCCAGCTCACCACCTTCAACGAAGTGGACATGACGGCGGTGATGGCGGCACGCGCCACCTATAAGGATGCCTTTGAAAAGAAGCATGGCGTCAAGCTGGGCTTCATGGGTTTCTTCGCCAAGGCGGTGGTCGCGGCGCTGAAGGAACTGCCCAACGTCAATGCCGAGATCGAAGGCGACAACATCATCTACAAGAATTACTACGATATCGGCATCGCGGTTTCGACCGAGCGCGGGCTGGTGGTGCCGGTGGTGCGTGATGCGGACCAGCTTTCTCTGGCCGGGGTGGAAAAAGCGATTGTGGATTTCGGCACCCGCGCCCGCGACAACAAGCTGAAGATCGAAGAATTGCAGGGCGGCACCTTCTCCATCACCAATGGCGGGGTGTTCGGCTCGCTGATGTCCACGCCCATCCTGAATGCGCCGCAGTCCGGCATCCTGGGCATGCACAAGATCCAGCCGCGCCCCATGGCGATCGACGGCAAGGTCGAAATCCGGCCCATGATGTATCTGGCACTCTCCTATGACCACCGCATCGTCGACGGCCGCGAAGCGGTGACGTTCCTGGTCAAGGTGAAAGAGAATCTGGAAGATCCGCAGCGCATGCTGCTGGACGTTTAAAAAGAGAGGCGCGCTGACACGACGCTGTCGCTGAGTGCGCCGAGCCGCCTTCTTGTTCGCGCGTGTTTATCAGAGCGCACCCGCTTGTCGAGCTGTTCCAATTTCGCCAGTTCGACATGGGCGCGCAGTTCGATCTGGTCCAGCACATCCTGCAACTTGGGATCGGCGAAAACGTCATGGCGGCGGGTCACCGCCACGGCCAGCCTGTTCAGGGTGGCGCGGGGAATGCCGCCGGCCAGCATGCCGTCGCGCACCGCATCCAGGATATCGAGCAGCTGTTCGCCATGCGCCAGGCCCTTGGAGCGGCCATCGGTGGGATCGCCCATATCCTGCAGCGCCAGGATGGAATCCAGCGCGGCGATCGGGCCGGGGCCGGAAACGATATGGGCATGGGGTTCGGCGGTGTCGGAAACCGTGAAGCTGCTGCCGCCAGTGGCGGCGGGGCTTTTGCGCCGAATGGCGCTGGTGCCGATACTTCCGGTGCCTTTGATTTCCATGGGCCGTTTGTCCCATTGCGACACGCCAGCATCGCCGATCATGGTTAAGGAAGGGTTAGGCGCCCCGCTCTGGCGCGAAAAAGGCGCGGAAAGGCTGGCACGGCGCTTGAAACGGGTTCTCCCGACATCAGGAGAATTGCGTCATGTATTATGCCGACGAACGCAGGAAATATTGGCTGGGCGGGCTTTTGCTTGTCCTTCTGGCGGTGGCGCTGTCGGGCGGCTACCTGCTGCTGCACAAAAAGACACCGGGCATTTACGGCGCCATCGCGCTTTCCAGCGGCACACAAGCCTATGGCACAGCCTGGGGCTATTCCGACCCCGCGGCGGCGCATGACCGCGCCCAGACAGAATGCGCCAAGCTTGGCCTCACCGATTGCGCCGTGCGCGTCGCCTTGGCCGGGACATGCGGCGCCTTGGTGATGAGCACCCAGACCGCCCAGACGTTCGCGGTCACCGATATGGACAAGACCAGCGCTGGCGCTTTGGCGCTGGCACAGTGCCAGGCCACAGGGGCTTCGGACTGCGCCGTACAGGCCAATTTCTGTGGTAGTGGGTCATAAGCGGTCCGCCGCAGGCGGATGAAATGGTCCGTCGCTAGCGACAGCGTAGCGCGACGACCATTTCAAGCGCATGACGCCCCGAGCCTAAGCGAGGGGCCGGGCGCGGCCTGACACGGACGCGTCTCTGAGCCTCCCTTCCTAAGCTCTGTGATACGGGTGTCCGGCCAGGATCGTCATCGCGCGATATAGCTGTTCGGTCAGGAGCGCGCGGGCCAGCAGATGCGGCCAGGTTTGGGGACCGAAGGCCAGACTGCGGCCCGGCTTCTTGCCCGGCAGTGCGGCCAGTCCATCAGGACCGCCGATCACAAACACCAGGTCGCGGGTGCCGGCATCGCGCAGCGCCCCCAGCATTTCGGCAAAGTCTTCGCTGGTCATGCCTTTGCCCTTGGCATCCAGTAGCATGATATGGGCGCCGTCGGGCAGACGGGCCGCCAGCCGCGCCGCTTCGTCCGTCATGCGGCTTTTGGCATCGCGCGCCTTGGCGATGGACAATTCTTCAATATGGACAGCGGAAAAACCGATATTGCGGCCCAGCTTGACGGCGCGGCCAGATATTCGTCGCATAGCGCGCCTTCCGAGGTGCCGCGCGCCGAAACCGAAAGCGCACTTACTTATCCGCGCCTACGGACGCATTGGCTTCGGCTCCGCGCCCACCGACCACATGCCTTCGAGGTCGTAATAGTCGCGCACCTCGGGGCGGAAAACATGCACGATGACATCGCCCGCATCCACCAGCGCCCAGTCGCCTTGGGCGGCACCGTTCACCGGCCTCGAGCCATAGCCTTCTTCTTTCAGGCGGCGCGCCAGATGTTCGGCGATGGACATGACGTGGCGGCTGGAGCGGCCCGAAGCGATCACCACCGCGTCGCACAGCGAAGAGCGGCCGGCCAGGTCGATGGTGACGATTTCCTCGGCCTTGTCGTCTTCCAGCGAAGTGCGGATGCGCTTCAGCAAATCGGTTTCCGGCGCGGCTTTGCGTGCCGCTGTCGGCTTGGCAGCAGGCTTGGCGGATTTGGCTTTTTTCGCGGGCTTTTTCGCGGATTTCTTCGCCGTTTTCTGGGCGGGCGCTTTTTTTGCGGGCTTTCTGGCGGCGGATTTCTTCGCTGCGGGCTTTTTGACGGCTTTTTTCTTTTTCGCGGGACTTTCAGGGTTGCTTCCTCCGGTTGAGGGGGGAATTTAGCATGGCGCCGTGCGCCGACACCAAGAGCCCGCAATTGCGTGGCGCTTTCGCTGCTGCGGGCCCCATCCAGCACCACGATGGCGGGTGGGGCCTTCAGGGCGCGGCTTTTGCCGAAACGCCGGACCGGTGCCGCATTCACCGCTGCCAGGATGCTGCCTGGCCGCTGCACCACCACCAAGGGGATGCGGGCGGCGATCTGCCGCCAGTTCCGCCAAAGGTGGAAATTCGCGAGATTGTCGCTGCCCATCAGCCAGACAAAACGGACTTGCGGGAACCTGCGTTGCAGAGCCTTTACGGTGTCGAGGGTGTAGCGGGTTCCCAGCGTCTGCTCGATATCGGTGACGATCAGACGCGGATGCCGCGCCATCGCCCGGGCGCCGGCCAGGCGCTTTTCAAATGCGGCCGGCGCGCCCTTCAGCGGATTGCCTGGCGATACCAGCCACCAGACATAATCAAGCTTGAGCCGCTTGAGGGCGGTGAGGCTGACATAAAGATGGCCGCCATGGGCTGGATCGAAACTGCCGCCCAGCAGGCCGATGGTCAGGCCCTCGGCCACCGGCCCCGGCGGTTTGATCCAGTTCAAGGACAAGCCTTCATGGGCGCGCCGTCACGGACGGGTTTGTCCCGTGCCGCGCACCACATATTTGAAAGTGGTGAGCTGTTCGACGCCGACGGGCCCGCGGGCATGCAGCTTGCCGGTGCCGATGCCGATTTCCGCCCCCATGCCGAATTCGCCGCCATCGGCGAACTGGGTCGAGGCGTTCCACAGCACAATGGCGCTGTCGAGCGCGTTCAGGAAGTGCTCCGCCGCCGCGGCGTCTTCGGTGACGATGGAGTCGGTGTGGTGCGAGCCATAATGCTCGATATGGTCGATGGCCGCCTCCAGCCCTGCCACGCATTTCACCGCGATGATGGCGTCGAGATATTCGGTCTTCCAGTCTTCTTCCGTAGCGGCTTTGGCGGCGGGGAAAATCCCCCGCACCGCCTCGTCGCCGCGAATTTCGCAGCCCGCCTTGGCGAGGTCTTCCAGGATGGGCAGGCCGTGCGATTCGAGGACCTTGGCATCCAGCAGCAGGGTTTCCGCCGCGCCGCAGACCGAGGTGCGCCGCATCTTGGCGTTGAGCGCGATCTTGCGCGCCATCTCCAGCTCCGCCTTGTCATGGACATAGACATGGCAAATGCCCTTCCAGATGCGCCAGCACCGGCACGCGCGCCTCGCGCATCACCCGGCCAGTGAGGCCCTTGCCGCCGCGCGGAATGATCAGGTCGATATTGCCGTCCAAGCCTTCCAGCATCAGGCCGACCGCGGCGCGGTCGGTGTTTTTCACATACTGAATGGCGGCTTCGGGCAGGCCCGCCGCTTTCAACCCTTCGGCCATGGCGGCATGGATGGCGCTGGCCGAATGCAGCGAATCCGAACCGCCGCGCAGGATCGCGACATTGCCGGCCTTCAGCGCAATGGCGCCCGCATCCGCCGTCACATTGGGGCGGGATTCATAGATGATGCCGATCACGCCGATGGGGGTGGCGACCCGCGCGATATCCAGGCCATTGGGCCGCGACCAGCGCGCCAGCTCGCGGCCATTGGGATCAGCCTGGGCCGCAACATCCTCCACGCCCTTGGCCATGGCTTCGATGCGCGCGTCCGTTCAGCGCCAGCCGGTCCAGCAGCGAAGCGGCCATGCCGCCGGCCTTGGCGGCTTCGATATCCTTGGCGTTGGCGGCCAGAATTTCGGCCTTGCGGGCGCGGATGGCCGCTGGCCGCATCGCAGCAGCGCCTTGGTCTTGGCCGCGTCACCGGCTTCGCGCATGGCGCGGGCGGCGTTGCGCGCCGCCGCGCCGATGGCCAGCATCTCCGCAGCCAGTGCCGCGTCTGTCGTATGAACCGTCATGCTCTTCACCGTCAGCGCCAGATCGTCGCGATGGATCATTTCGTCCCGGCCACGATAGCCCAGAATGGCCTCAATTTCGACGGTGCGTTTTCCGGCGATCCGCTCCGCGTCGGACGCATTATAGGCCGCCAGGCCACGGGCGATTTCGCGCCCCTCCCGGTCCTTGACCAGCACCGCGTCGCCGCGCTCAAAGCGGCCATCAATCTGGCGGATGCCGGCGGGCAGCAGGCTTTTGCCCTCGGCCAGCGCCTTGACCGCGCCTTCGTCAATCATCAGCACGCCCTGCGGGCTTGCAGCACGCCGGCGATCCAGCGCTTGCGGGCCGCGGCGGGCGTCATGCTGGCGCGGAAAATCGTGTGGCGGGCGCCATCGCGGATTTTTGCCAGCGGGCTCTGAGCTTTCGCCCTTGGCGATGATGACATCGCAGCCGGCGCCGGTGGCGATGCGCGCCGCGATCAGCTTGGAGGCCATGCCGCCGCGGCCCAAGCCGGAAATCTCGCGCCGGTGGCCATGGCTTCGATCTCGGCGTGATGTCGGCGACTTCGGGAATATGGGCCGCGCCGGCATCGCGGCTGGGATCGGCGGTATAAAGCCCATCCACATCAGACAGCAGCACCAGCTGGTCGGCGCCCATCATCGAAGCGACGCGCGCGCCCAGCCGGTCATTGTCGCCGAACCGGATTTCGGCCGTCGCCACGGTGTCGTTTTCATTGATCACCGGCACCGCGCCCAATTCCAGCAGGGTACTCAGGGTGGCGCGGGCATTGAGATAGCGGCGGCGTTCTTCGGTATCGCCCAGGGTCAGCAGAATCTGCGCCGCGACGATATCTTCGCCCGCGAAAATATCGGCATAGGCCTCGGCCAACCGCACCTGCCCTGCGGCGGCGGCGGCCTGGCTTTCTTCCAGCCGCAGCGCGCCGGGCTTCAGCCCCAGCGCCCTGCGGCCCAGCGCGATGGCGCCGGACGACACCAGGATAACCTGCTTGCCTTCCCGCTTCAGCGCCGCGACATCGGCGCAAAGCGAAATCAGCCAGTCGCGGCGCAGCTCGCCCGTGGCGCCGTCCACCAGCAGGGCCGAGCCGACTTTGACCACCATCAGTTTGGTTTTGGAAAAAGATCGCGCTCATCGCCGCGATTTCTTTTTGCTCTGGGCCGCCCTTTTGCGGGTCTTGCTGACATTGCGGAGTTTGGCCTTGGCCCAGCCGCTGGTCGGGCGCGGCGGAGCTTTGGGCTTAGGCTTTTCCTTGGGCTTGGGCGCGGTTTTGGCGGGGCCTTTGACAGGTTTTTGGCCGCGGGTTTTGCCGTCTGGATTTGGATCTTGGCCAAAGGCGCGGGCTTGTTTTGGCTTGGCGTTCGGCGGCTTTGGCCTACCGCCACTTCAGATTTTCATAGGCCGCGCAGGCTTTTGCAGCGTCTCGGCGGGCACCACGGGGGCCTTGAAATTCACCGACTGCCGGCCGGCGCGGGTGGCGGGGGTGCGCGATGATCTTGGGCTGGCGCAATTCTTTTTCTTCGGCGCGCTCGGCGCGGCGGGCGCGGATTTGCGCCGCCATGGCGCGCAGCACGTCATTGACGCCCCGGCCCGACACGCCGGAGAGAAGATAGACCTTGCTGCCGCTGGCTTTTTCCAGCGCCGCCTTCTTTTTGGCCAGTTCGTCGGCGGGAATGGCGTCGCATTTGTTCAGCGCCACGATCTCATATTTTTCGCCCAAGCCCATGGCCATAGGCTTCAAGCTCGGCGCGGATGATCTTGTAGGTTTTGGCGATGTCGTCGCCGGTGCCGTCCACCAGATGCAGGATGGCGCCGCAGCGTTCGGCATGGCCGAGAAAGCGGTCGCCCAGGCCGACGCCTTCATGGGCGCCTTCGATCAGGCCGGGCAGATCGGCGAGGACGAAATCGGAATCGTCGATCTTCACCACCCCCAACTGCGGCTCCAGAGTCGTGAAAGGATAGTCGGCGATCTTGGGCCGCGCCGCCGAGACTCGGCGACAGAAAGTGGACTTGCCGGCATTGGGCATGCCGATCAGACCGGCATCGGCGATCAGCTTCAGCTTGAGAATGAGAATTTTTTCTTCCAGCGGCTGGCCGGGATTGGCGAAGTTGGGCGCCTGGTTGGTGGCGCTTTTGAAATGGGCGTTGCCGAAGCCGCCATTGCCGCCGCGCAGCAGCTTCACCCGCTGGCCGTTCTCGGCCGAGGTCGGCGATCAGGGTCTCGCCGTCTTCTTCGTAGACCTGGGTGCCGACCGGCACTTTCATGATCGCATCGGCGCCATTGGCGCCGGTCATCACCTTGCCCTTGCCGCCCTCGCCGCTCCTGGCCTTCACATGCTGCTGGAAGCGGTAGTCGATCAGGGTGTTGAGATTTTCCACCGCCTCGGCCCAGACATCGCCGCCCTTGCCGCCGTCGCCGCCATAGGGCCCGCCATATTCGATGAACTTCTCGCGCCGGAACGCGATGCAGCCGTTACCGCCAGCGCCGCTGGAGGCATAGACCTTGGCGACATCAAGAAACGCATCGTCGTTACCCTTTAAGCGGCCTGTTTTCGCAGGAAATCGGCCCGCGTCAACAGCATGTCATGGCACAGAACCGCCCTGCCCCGGGCGCGGCAATCGCGCATTTCGACTGCCGTTATGGCGCGCCCCCAGCTTGGCCAGAACATGGCCCGAGGCCGGATTGTCGTGAAACCAGCCGGCCTGACATGGGTCCGCCCCAGCTCCTCGAAGGCAAACTGCACCAGCCGGCGCGCCGCCTCGGTGGCATAGCCCATGGCCCCAGAAAGGCTTGCCCAGCCAATAGCCGAATTCGCATTCCGCGTCGGCGTGCAGGCCGATCACGCCCAGGAACAGGCCGTCTGTCCTTGCGCGTGGATCGACAAAGCGGTGCTTTCGGCGCCGCGGCGACGAAATCCTCGGCATCGGCTTCGCTGTAAGGATGCGGCACGCGCGACGTCATTCTTGGCCACGTCATAATCGCCGAGCCACACCGTCATCGCCGGAACATCCGACGGCCTGGGCGGCCGCAAGATCAATCTGTCACTCTCCAGAATACACATGGCATTCCCCGCTCTCTTTCACGCGAGGAACAAAAAAGGGAGATGGCGGACCATCTCCCTCGCATAATGGGCCGCCAATTTCTTGGCGGCCTATGTCTTCAGCCGCCTTATTCCGCTGCGGTCTTCGCCGGAGCTTGCGCAACCACGGAAACGTAGGTGCGACGCTTGAAGCCCGACTTGAACGCGACATTGCCGCCGCGAAGCGCGAACAGCGTATGGTCCTTGCCCATGCCGACGCCTTCGCCCGCATGGAATTTTGTGCCGCGCTGGCGCACGATCACATTGCCGCCGGCCACGGCTTCGCCGCCGAACAGCTTGACGCCCAGCATCTTGGGGTTGCTGTCACGGCCGTTGCGGGAAGAACCGCCTGCTTTCTTGTGTGCCATACGACTAAGTCCTTAGTCTTGAATCCGAAATCAACCGGCGCGATGTCCAGCACTTTCAGCTTGGTGAAATGCTGGCGATGGCCGCGCTTGCGATGGGTGTTCTTGCGGCGCTTTTTCTTGAAGGCGATGACCTTTTCGCCCTGGCCATGTTCGACGATCTCGCAGGCGATCGAGGCGCCCTTGACCAGCGGCGCGCCCAGCTTGGGGCTGTCGCCGCCCAGCATCAGGACCTCGCGACAAAGTGAGCTTGGAGCCGACATCGCCGGCAAGGCTTTCCACCGTCAGGACGGCATCCTTGGTCACTTTATACTGTTTTCCGCCGGTGCGGACGACCGCATACATGGTCTAATTCCTTGAAAATAAAAGTTTTTCCGGCAAACAGGGCCTGCCGGAGAGCCGCGCAATATACGGAAAAGGCACTGGGGGTCAAGGACTAGAGCAAGCCGCGGGATTTTCGGCCCCGAACTGCCGGCGCCGCGGCTGATCCGGCGCTGCTGGACCCGGGCGGCGATGGCGCCGCCAGAGCAGCAGCCAGCCCGACCAACAGCGCCAGATTTTTGACGTTGGCTGGCGCCTGAGGCCAAGCGTGCCAGCGTGTCCGTGGCGCCGCCCAGCAGCATGGTGATCTGCAGCGCATTTTCGGCCGCGTCGGCCAGCGCGCCCACCAGCGGCACCATCGCCGCCATCAGGATGATCCGTCGCAGCAGGTCCGGGCCTGGGCGCGAAACCTTCGGCCGCGATGATGCCGGAATAAAAGAAGCTGGCGGCATAAAGCGGCATCAACAGGTAATCGAAACCCAGATTGAAGCCGGCCCGCACCGCATAGGGCTGGGCGCTCCAGACGAAGAAAGGCGGCGCGAAACTGGTCGCGCTGGTAAAGGCGGCGAGATCGGCGGTGCCCACGCCGGTCAGCGCTTTCAGCCGCAGATCCAGCGCCGCCAGGATGGCGAAGACAGCCATCGCCAGTCCGGTGGACCAGGCCCAGCGGCTCATCAGCGTGGCTTTGGCGATACGCATCACGGCCTCCCTGCCCAAATTTTGTCCCGCATGGAGCGGCGGGCTATAAGCCAGCTTATGCGCGTCATCTGGGCGATATTCTCTACAATTTCCATTGGGTGGTGCCGGGCGATGCGGCGCGCGCCGCCCAGGCCTGGGCCGGCGGGGTGGGACCGTTTCTGGAAAAGCGCGGCATCAAGGCGGTGATCAATCTGCGCGGCCGCAATGACGATCTGTCCTGGTGGAAGAACGAGACGCAAAGCGGCGCAGGCGCGCGGCATCGCCCATCTCGACGCCATGCTGGATTCCCGCAAGCTGCCCACCCGCGCCATGCTGGTGCGACTGATCGCCGCTTCGACCAGGCGCCGCGGCCCTTCATGCTCAAATGCTCGGGCGGCCAGGACCGCACCAGCTTCGCCGCGGCGCTGTATCTGATTCATCGCGGCGGCTGGGGCGCCTATGACCAGGCCGCGGCGCAATATGCGCGCTTTCCCTATCTGCATTTTCCCAAGGCACAGCAACGCTGGCTGCGGCCGTTTCTGGATTTCGCCCGCGAAAATGCGGGCGGCGCGCCGCTGGCGGCGTGGATCGCGGATGCCTACACGCCGGAAAAACTGGAAGCCTGGCTGGCGGCACACGGGCTGGCGGGCAGCCATGGCGGCATTTTTTCCACGCCGACGCGCAGCCCCCATCAGTGGTGAGCCGCGCCGCTGAAATCGCGCCGGGCGTTTTGTTTGGCGCGAAAAATTCGGACCGGCCGCACAGGAAAAGCTGCTGGACGGATGTTCTGGCGGCACGTGCGAAGCAGGCGCCTTTCTATCGCCCGGAAATGCCGGGCAGCGGCAAGCCTTTCTCGGTCGAGGAAACCAATTTCGGTCCGCTGGGCTGGGTGTCGGACCGAAAGGGTTATCGCTATCAGGCGCAGCATCCCGTCACCGGCAAGCCCTGGCCCGCGATTCCGCAAAGCTCTGCTGGATCGCTGTGGGACGAGATCGCCGATGCCGCTTATCCTGGAAGCGGGCCGCCGCAATGCTGCCTGGTCAATCTTTATCGCGCCGGGGCGCGCATGAGCCTGCACCAGGACAAGGACGAAGCGGCCCTGTCGGCGCCGGTGGTGTCGGTGTCGCTGGGCGATGAAGCGGTGTTCCGCATCGGCGGGATGCAAAAAGCGGCGGCGCCACCAAAAGCCTGCGGCTGCACTCCGGCGATGTGGTGATGTTCGGGGGACCGGCGCGGCTGGCCTATCACGGCATCGACCGCATCCTGCCCGGCACCTCGACCCTGATCCCCGGCGGCGGACGCATCAACCTGACCCTTCGCCGGGTCCGCTAAGGCACGGTTTGCGTCCGGCCGTGCGACACGGAGCAACGGCGCCAGCCGTGCGACCGTTAAAAAGAAAAAGGCGCCCGGTCCTGAAGACCGGGCGCCCAAATGCGCCGTTACGCGCGACGGATGCCGGGAGGGGATACCGGCATCCAGAGAAGACGGGGCCCGCTTGCGAGCGGGGGGGCAGTGCTTACGGGCCCAACATCTTCGAAAAGGAACCTATGCATGAAAGACACAGGGTTCAACTATTTTCTTCTAAAATCGATTTTAGACAATTTTTCTCTTGTCAGAACCATTTTTGCCATAGCGGTTTTGGCAAGTCAGCGGGCCAAGCGCCGGCGAAAGCCAGGAATATGGCCCGGCTGACGGGATCCCGGGCCGCGTCCCATTCCGGGATGCCACTGCACCCCCAGCAGAAAGCCCCTGGCGCCAGGCAGCGACACCGCTTCGATCAGGCCATCGCGGGCATGGGCCTCCGCCATCAGGCCTGGCGCCAGCCTGGCGATGCCCTGGTGATGCAGGGAATTGACCGTGACCTCTGCCGTTTCCAGCATCCCAGCCAGGACGCCGCCCGGCGTGATCGTCACGCATGTGGCGGGGCCATATTGCTCGTCCAGCGGCGCATCCGGTTTTTCGCGGTGGTCGAGGCGGCCCGGCGTCTCATGGACATGCTGGATCCAGGGTACCACCCAGCGCCACATTCAATTCCTGAAAGCCGCGGCAGATGCAGAGGGTGGGAAGCCCCGCCTCTATCGCGGCTTGCAGCAGCGCCAGGCTGGTGGCGTCTCGCGCTTCGTCCAGGCTTGTTCCGGGACGCGGCGCCGCGCCGCCATATAATGCGCGGCGAGACATTCGACGGCGCGCCGGTGAAGAGCAATCCATCAAGCCGCGCCAGCAGAGCGGCGAATATCCAGCGGCGGACCGGTCACCGGAATCAGCAACGGCAACGCGCCGATGCCCTGGATGGCGGCGACATATTCCGTCGCCGGCGCGGTGGGACTGCATGCCGTCCGGCGGTCGTTTCCAGGTCGCAGATGATGCCGACCAGGGCCGGCATCAATCGGCGTTTCCGCGGCGCCTTGACGGGCGGCGTGAACAGACTTTCGTCAAGCGCGGCGCCGGGCTCGGGATTGTGCAGCGCCACCATGGTGGTGCCGCCCTGATTGTCCTTGACCGTCCATTGCCGCAGTTCGATCTGGGGATTGGAGAAGACCAGTGTGATGTTGCCCTGCTGGCGGTTGTTGCTGGTGCGGGCATGCACCACCAGATCGTCATCGTGAATATCGATGCCGGTGACGGCGCTGTTGGCTTTCAGATTCACCTTGTCGTCCAGCAGCAGGCCCAGCGGCGTGTCGGACAGGTCGTAATGGTCCACGGTGTTCAGCCTCTTGTTCTGGACATAAACCTTGCCGTCGGTGGCCACGATCAGGGTGGCGCTGGGTGGGTTGTAGGCAAAGCGCAGTTTGCCGGGTTTTTCCAGCAGGAATTCGCCCTGATCGAGCTGGCCGTCCGGGCCAAGCTGGATAAAGCCGCTTTTGAGGGAATGAACGCTGTTGAGATAGGCGCTGACCTTGTCGAGCGCTGCCTGCTGCTCGGCGGTGAATTCGATCCGGCGCGGCGGCGGCGCCTGGCCCGCGCCGGAGAGAAAAGCGACAGAGAGCAGGGCACAAAAAACGGCTTTGAGGCGATGCATGGTCAGGCGATTTCCTGGCTGCGGGCACGCGCCTGTTTGGGACTGAGGCCTTCGACCAGCAATTTCCACACGCCATCCAGTTCGCGTTCCAGCCGCGACAGGCTGAGCTTGGACCAGAGCTGCGGATCGCGAAATTTCATGGTGGCGGACTGGATCACCTCGGCGGTGAAATTCTTGTCGGCGATGTCGAATTCACCGGCCCGCTCGGCTTCCTCCATCACCCCCACCATAATCGCCCGCTCGCATTCCAGCATCCAATTGGCGAAGGCAGGGCGTTCGGCGGCTATCACCCGCGCCAGCTCAAAGCCTCGCGGGTCTTTTTCCTGTTTGCTGTAAGTGCGGCGCAAGCCTTCGAACAGGAAGTCGTGCAGCTTTTCCCCGGCGCGGCGGCCCGGCCGGACGGTCTGGCGGCGCAGATGCTCCAGGTAATTTTCATAATCGGCGGTGGCGATGGCCTCGGCGATATCCAGCTTGCCGGGAAAAAAGCGGTAGAGATTGCCCGGCGACATGCCGCAATCGCTGGCGATTTCCGCCATACAGGTCTTGCCATAGCCGAAATGCGCAAAGCGCTTGCGGGCGGCGGCCATGATCTGGGCAGGCGAGTCTTTTTCGGCCATGCTTTCCTCGAACGCGCGGATTGCTCCAACTTCTTGTTGCGGTCAGGATAGAAGCCCTTTCTGAATAATCAACCGATCATTTAGTCTTCCCACATGGCCGATCCCTATTCCCGCATTGCCGTTCTGGGCGCTGGCGCCTGGGGCACAGCTTTGGCGCTGACGGCCGTGGCAGCGGGCCGCGACACCTTGCTGTGGGTGCGTGAAAACGAGGTCCTGGCCAGCATCCGGGCGGGGCGGCAGAACTCGTTCCTGCCGGGGGTCAGCCTGCCCCGACAATTGAAAGCAACCGGCGACCTCGCCGAGGCGGCCGGGGCCGAGGCGCTGCTGCTGGTGGTGCCGGCGCAGATGCTGCACGGCTTTGTCGAAAAACTGGCGCCCCATCTGAAGCCAGGTGTGCCGCTGGTGATCTGCGCCAAGGGCATTGAGAAGAACAGCGGCATGCTGGTTCACGAAGTTGTGGCCGCCGCCGCCCCATCGGCGTCGGTGGCGATCCTGTCCGGTCCGTCTTTCGCGCGCGATGTGGCCAAGGGACTGCCAACCGCCGTCACCATTGCGCGGCGATATGGCGGAGCGGCTGCAGGCCAGCCTGAGCACGCCCGCTTTCCGGCCCTATGCCAGCGACGATGTGACGGGCGTGGCCCTGGGCGGTGCGGCCAAGAATGTCTATGCCATCGCCTGCGGCGTGGTCGAAGGGTTGGGGCTTGGCGAGAACGCCCGTGCCGCGCTTTTGGCGCGCAGTTTTGCCGAACTGGCGCGGCTGGGCGAAGCCCTGGGGGCGCGCCGCGAAACATTGGAAGGGCTTTCCGGGCTGGGCGACCTGGTGCTGACCGCCACCAGCGCATCGTCGCGCAATTTTTCCTTTGGCGTGGAATTGGGCCAGGGCCAAAGCGTTGCGGATTTGAGGGCAACGGCGCGTCCGCTGGCCGAAGGCGTGGACACGGCGCCAGCATTGGTGACGCGTGCCCGGCAGGCGGGAGTCGAAATGCCCATTGCCCAGGCGATGGCCGACCTGATCAGCGGCGCCCTGCCCCTCCACGAAGCGCTGACACGATTGATGCGCCGGAGGCTGACGTCAGAATGAAAGAGGGGGGAATGAAGTACTGGCTGCTCAAAAGCGAACCGGAGACATGGTCCTGGGAGATGCAGAAGAAAAAAGGCGCCAAGGGCGAGCCCTGGAGCGGGGTGCGCAATCACACCGCCAAGCAGAACATGATGGCGATGACGAAAGGCGACCTGGGCTTCTTTTATCATTCCGGGGACGAGAAAGCCGTGGTGGGCATTGTCGAAGTGACCGGCGAATACCGTCCCGATCCCACCGATGAAAAAGGCATTTTCGGGCTCGTGGTGGTCAAAGCGGTGAAGGACATGCCGCGACCAGTGACCCTGGCTGAAGCCAAGGCGACACCCGCATTGGCCGATATGAGTTTGGTGAAAAGCTTTCGCCTGTCTGTCCAGCCAGTTACCCCGGTGGAATGGAAGCTGGTGTGCAAAATGGGGTTATTGCCCGGTGCCCGCTAGGGCATGAGCATGTCCGGTGGACATGCGAAAGGGCAGTAACGCCGCGAGCTTGGGCGAGCGGCCGGGGTGGCGCCATTCCCAACGCCCAAATATAGGCGTAACTTGCGGCGATGCGCGCAGCAGACGCGTTCCCAGGAGGAAGAAATGGCCACACGCGATATTCTCACCCTCAACAATTCCATCGCTCCCCGCCTTATCCGCTGCCTTTATATCGTCGCCCTGGTGCTGATCACCGTAATGGTAGTGCTGGGCGTATTCCGCGGCGTGCGGATCATGACCCGTCCGGCGATGCCGCCCGCCGCCATGGCGGACAATGCCGCGCCGCCAAGCGCCGCGATGCCGGCGCCACCGCCTCCGGGCGTGATGCAACGCTTCGGTGACCGTCGCATGATGATGGAGCGCATGCGCGGACGCGATTTCGGCCGGCGCCGATTCGCACCGTTCGGCCTGGGCCGCAATCCGTTGCTGGGCGGCTCTTCATCATCTTTGGGGCACTGCTGCGCGGCGCGATCATCCTGATGGTCGTGCGCATCCTGGCGGAATTGGGATTGGCCGTGCTGGCGATGCCGCGGCGGTCTGAAATCTAGCCCAGAGCCTTAACAATCTCTTCGGTCATCTTTTTTGCGTCGGCGAACAGCATCATGGTGTTGTCGCGGAAGAAAAGCTCGTTGTCCACGCCGGCATAGCCCGAGCCCATGCCGCGCTTGATGAAGAGCACCGTCTTGGCTTTTTCCACGTCCAGGATCGGCATGCCGTAGATGGGTGACTTGGGATCGGTCTTGGCCGAGGGATTGGTGACGTCATTGGCGCCGATAACATAGGCGACATCAGCCTGGGCGAATTGCGAGTTGATGTCTTCGAGCTCGAACACTTCGTCGTAAGGCACATTGGCTTCGGCCAGCAGCACATTCATATGGCCGGGCATGCGGCCTGCCACGGGATGGATGGCATAGCTGACCTTGACGCCTTCGGCCTTGAGCTTGTCGGCCATTTCGCGTAACGCATGCTGGGCCTGGGCCACCGCCATGCCGTAGCCCGGCACGATGATGACGCTGGAGGCGTTTTTCATGATGAAGGCGGCGTCTTCGGCCGAGCCTTGCTTGACCGGGCGCGTTTCTTTAGGCCCGCCCGCAGCCGCCGTCTCGCCGCCAAAGCCGCCGGCGATCACCGAGATGAAGCTGCGATTCATGCCCTTGCACATGATGTAGGAGAGGATGGCGCCGGAGGAGCCCACCAGCGCACCGGTGATGATCAGGGCGGTGTTTTCGAGCGTAAAGCCGATACCCGCCGCCGCCCAGCCGGAATAGGAATTCAGCATCGACACCACCACCGGCATGTCGGCGCCTCCGATGGGTATGATGAGGGTGATGCCAAAGACAAAGCTGAGGCCGGTGATGGCCCAGAAAGCCCAGTGCGGCTGGTCAAAAGCGAAATAGAAGATCAGGCCGATGATCACCAAAAAGATCAGCAGGTTCAGGACATGCCGCGCCGGAAGAATGATCGGCGCGCCCGACATGTTGCCGTTGAGCTTGGCGAAGGCAATCAACGAACCGGCAAAGGTGATTGCACCGATGGCGACGCCCAGGCTCATTTCGATCAGGCTCTGGGTCTTGATCAGGCCGGTGCAGGCATTGCCCGCATCCAGGGCGCAAATGCCGAAGGCGTCCGGCGAATAGAGCGCGGCGCCGGCAGTGAGGACCGCGGCCAGGCCGACCAGTGAATGAAAGGCTGCCACCAGTTGCGGCATGTTGGTCATGGCGATGCGCCGCGCCATCACCGCGCCGATGCCGCCGCCAATAACAAGGCCGCCAATCACCATACCCCAGGTCAGCGGATCGGTGACGCCAGCGACCCACAGGGTGGTGAGCACCGCGATAGTCATGCCGATCATGCCGTTGCGATTGCCGGCGCGCGACGAGACGGGGGAGGACAGGCCCTTCAGCGCCAGGATGAAGAGAACGCCCGCGACGAGATAGAGAAGGGCTGCGATACTCAATTGGTTTTGAGAAAAGAAAGACGGGGCCGTCATTTCTTCTCTTTCTTCTTGTACATCGCCAGCATGCGGCTGGTGACCAGGAAGCCGCCGAAGATGTTCACCGATGCCAGGATCAGGGCGAAGAACCCGAGAAGCTTGGACGTCCAGGAGGCAGCGCCGATCGCCGGGACCGCCACCGCGATCAGGGCCCCGACAATGATCACCGAGGAAATGGCGTTGGTCACGCTCATCAGCGGGGTGTGCAGCGCCGGGGTTACCGACCAGACCACGAAATAGCCGACAAAGATCGCCAGCACGAAGATGGAAAGCCGGAACACGAAGGGATCGATCATCTCCATCGTTTAGCCTTTCATGCTGGGGTGAATGAGTTCGCCGTCTTTGGTGAGCGCCGCGCCCTTGATGATCTCGTCATTCCAGTCGATCGCAAGCTGGCCGCTTTTCTTGTCCACGATCAGCGAAATGAAATTGAACAGGTTGCGCGAATAGAGCGAGGAAGAATCCACCGCCAGCCGCCCCGGCAAATTGGTGTAACCCATGATGGTAACGCCATGGACCTCGACCACTTCATTGGGTTTGGTCAGGGGCGTATTGCCGCCCGCTTCCGCCGCCAGGTCCACTATCACCGAGCCGGATTTCATGGTCTTGATCATCTCTTCGCTCACCAGGACCGGCGCCTTGCGGCCCGGGATCAGGGCGGTGGTGATGATGATGTCCTGTTTCTTGATGGTCTCGGCGATCAGAGCGGCCTGCTTGGCCTGATACTCCGGCGACATTTCCTTGGCATAGCCGCCGACCGTTTGAGCGTTCTTGAATTCCTCGTCCATCACCGCGACGAAGGTGCCGCCCAAGGATTCCACCTGTTCCTTGGTGGCGGGACGCACATCGGTGGCGCTGACAATGGCGCCGAGCCTTTTGGCGGTGGCGATAGCCTGAAGGCCGGCCACGCCCACACCCATCACCAGCACACGCGCGGGAGCAATCGTTCCCGCCGCCGTCATCATCATCGGCATGGCGCGGCCGAAATGGGCGGCGGCGTCGATCACCGCCTTGTAGCCGGCGAGATTGGCCTGGGAGGACAGCACATCCATCGCCTGGGCGCGGGAAATACGCGGCAGCAATTCCATGGCGAAAGCGGTGACGCCCTGGCTCGCCAGGCCTTGGATGGAGTCTTTTTCGGAATGGGGGGCCAGCAGGGCGGCAACCACGGCGCCTTTTTTCAGCAGCGCCGTTTCCGCGCCCCTGGGGCCGCGCACTTTCAGGACAATGTCGGCGCCTTCCAGCGCGGTTCTGGCATCGGGGGCAATGGAAGCGCCGGCGGCGACATAATCGGCATCGGCGATACGGGCGGCCCGCCCGGCACCGGTCTCGACCACGATATCTAGCCCCAGGCTTTTGAGTTTTTTGACGGATTCCGGTGTCGCGGCCACGCGCGTTTCACCGTTGGTCGTTTCCTTGGGAACGGCGAGTTTCAATGACGCGCCTTTTTTATGGGTGATAGGTCAGTTATGGGTCCGGAATATGGCAAGGAATACGACAATTCCCAGCACCAGAATCACGGTCCATTTGGCGCCGGAGAGAAAGCCGGCATAGCCGCGCTTATGCTGCGAAATGTCCATGGAGCCGGGCGTGAAGTGCGAATCGTCGTGTGCCATTGCTGGAAAAACCCTTCGGAAGAACCGGGCGGACTATAGCAAAGCGCCCGGGACGGGCAAGCTGCCCGCGACCATAAAGCCGCTGGATAAATCAGGCTCTTCGCCACGCCGGCCATGCGCCATGGGCCGAGGCTGATCCCAGGATGCGGGCCCGGCGCAGGCCGTCACGGTGATACGCCAGGGCGATGGCGAAATCGCTTTTGCCGTCAAACCCCAGCGACCGATGCCAGACCGGACGGCGCAGGCCCGCGGTGACCGGCAGGGCCTGGCGCCCTTAGCGCGGCGCGCCGTAAGAGCTTTGAGGCTTTTCATCCCCATCAATCGCGCCGGCAAGCATCGCATAAAGCGGCGCGCCCTGGCGGCGGGCATCGTCGGCGACGTCGCGCCCATCGTCTTTTTCCTTGGCGTGCAAGACGTTCCATCCCATTCAGTCTTTCTTAAGCATAGCGTCCATCGTCCCGCCCGAGGACAGGTTTAAACGCGTCCTTTACCTGCCATGCGCAGAATGCAGGTCATTCAAATTGGGACACTTGTCATGGCGCAGACCATCCTTGTCGTGGACGACGATCCGGTACAGCGCCGCCTGCTGGAGACCGCCATCAGCCGCAGCGGCATGTCGGTGATCACCGCGCCGGGCGGCCAGCCCGCGCTGGATTTGATCAATGGCCCGCGCGGCGAACAGATCGCCCTGGTGCTTTTGGACTTGGTGATGCCCGACATGGGCGGGTTGGAAGTTCTTGCCAAGCTGCGGCCCACCAACACCGAATTGCCCATCATCGTGCTCACCGCCAAAGGCGGCATCGATTCCGCCGTCGAGGCCATGCGCGCCGGCGCCAATGATTTTCTGGTCAAACCCGCCAGCCCGGAGCGCATCGCGGTTTCGATCCGCAATCAGCTCAAGATCGGCACCCTGTCAGGCGAAGTGAAACAGTTGAAGAAGAAGGGCGACAACAAACTCACCTTCGACGATCTGATCGCCGCCGCGCCGGAAATGAAGCAGGTGTTCCGCCTGGGCACCCGCGCGGCGCAGTCTGACATTCCGATCCTGATCGAAGGCGAGAGCGGCGCCGGCAAGGAACTGATCGCCCGCGCCATTCAAGGCACCTCGGCCCGCGCCGGCAAGCCGTTCGTCACCGTCAATTGCGGCGCCATTCCGGAAAATTTGATCGAATCCATCCTGTTCGGCCATGAGAAAGGCTCCTTCACCGGCGCCAGCGACAAGCATCTGGGCAAGTTCCAGGAAGCCGATGGCGGCACCTTGTTCCTGGACGAGATCGGCGAATTGCGCCTGGACATGCAGGTGAAATTGCTGCGCGCATTGCAGGAAGGCGAAGTCGATCCGGTCGGCTCCAAGCGTCCCGTCAAGGTGGATGTGCGGATCATCTCGGCCACCAACCGCGATCTGGGCCAGATGGCCAAGGATGGCGGATTTCGCGAGGACCTGTATTACCGCCTGAACGTGTTCCCTATCCTGGTGCCGTCCTTGCGCGACCGGCCCGCCGATATTGCGCCGCTGGCCCAGCATTTCATCGCCCGCTTCGCCGCCGAGGAAAACAAGCTGGTCGCCGGCCTCACCGCCGAAGCTACCCAATTGCTGGCCCGCTTCAGCTGGCCGGGCAATGTGCGCCAACTGGAAAACACCATCTTCCGCGCCGTGGTGCTGTGCGACGCCGCCCATCTGGATGTCTGCGACTTTCCGCAGATCGCCGCCGCCATGGGCGTGGAAGCCAGCCACCGCAATGCCTTTGTCGCCCCCGCCGCGCCGGTCGCCGCCGGTCATGCGGCGCCCTCCCTGCCCGCCGGTTCGCCCTATGCGCTGTCGGCCACCGATGGCGCGGGGCATATCCGCAAATTCGAGGAAATGGAATCGGAGATCATCCGCATGGCAATCTCGCGTTACGACGGACACATGTCCGAAGTGGCGCGGCGCCTGGGCATCGGCCGCTCGACGCTGTACCGCAAGCTGAAGGAATTCGGCCTGGAAGAGAGCGCGGGCGGCGAAGCCGTGAGCGAGAGCGTCCTCGAGGCCGAAACCGCCATCGAAGAAGCGCTTCGTAAAGCGGGGTGAGGAACGGTTTGCCGCAAGGCGAACGAAATGATCCAGAGGATCATTTCGAGTGACGAACGCCGCGAGCTTGGGCGAGTGGCCGGGGGGCGGTCAAACCATACTAATCCCGTCAACGCATTCCGAGCGCGTTGAGATACAAATCCAGGATGGCTTCCTGTTCCTGGAAGTCCGCTTTATCCAGTTTCCGCATCCGCACCACCTGACGCAGAATGCGCGTATCGAAGCCGGTGCCTTTGGCCTCGGAATAGACTTCGCGGATGTCGGCGGACAATGCGCCCCGCTCTTCCTCCAGCCTCTCGATGCGGTCCACGAAGGAGCGTAGGTGTTCTTTTGCGAAGCCGGTTTTTGCCATGAACTTACCTTGGGAAGAATTGGGCATTGGGAATAAATTGGGCCGCGGAAACTAGTCTGCCGCGCCCATATCGGCAAGCGCCGACTTTATGATCGGCACGAGGCGTGCGGCAAAGGCGTTTGCCGCCTTCGCATCGCCCACCAGATCCTGGCGGATTTCGATCAGCACATGCGGCAGACCGTTCTTGACGCCGTGGATGTTCAAGGTATCGCCCTCCAGCGCGCCAGTATAAGGCTCATTGTCACCGACGACGAAACCCGCCTGCGCCAGCCGCGCCATCAGCGGTCCGGCTAGGCGCCGGTCAACCGTGTCCCACAACACGCCGACTTGCCACGGCCTTGGCACGCCTTTCCAGGCGGGCGTGAAGCTGTGTATCGAAATGAGCGGTGGCTTTTTCAGCCCCACAATCTCGGCCGCGATGGCCCGATGATAGGGCGCGTGAAACGCGTCGATGCGATGCGCCAGCTCCGCCGCATTCACCGTGCGGTTGCCGGGGATAATGCTGCCGTCCGACAATTTCATCACCAGTGTGGGGTCATCGGCGCCGCGATTGAGATCGATCAGCAGCCGCGAGAATTTTCCCAGCACTGCCGGCGCGCCAAAGGCAGCGGCCAGCGCCCGCGTCACGTCCGCCGCGCCGATGTCATAGGCGATGTGGGTATGGAAAAGTTCCGGCGCCAGGCCCAGCGCGCCGTAGCCCGGCGGCAGGGCCTTTGACGCATGGTCGCACAGCAACAAAGGCGAAGCCGCGCCACTTATCAGCTCAAAACAGGCATCCGTCATGGCACTGTCATAGGGCGGCAAAAAGGCGGTCACAAGGCGGCGCATTGACTTTGTTGACAGCGGGGTGGCTTCGCGCCAAACCGAAGCGGATGCGTCGCGTTTTGATCACTCTTGCGATCCTCACCCTGCCGCTGCTGGCGATTTCCCCGGCGCAGGCGGCTTTCAATGTCTGCAACAAGGCCAGCCTGAGGGCCCGGGTGGCGATCGGCCGCTTTGATGGCACCAACTGGACCAGCATCGGCTGGTGGACCATCGCGCCGCGCGCTTGCGCCGGGCTTCTCACCGGGCCGCTGGATGCGCGCTATTATTATCTTTATGCCACCGACGGGGCGGCTGGGACCTGGGAAGGCGGCACGCATTTTTGCGTCGCGCCCAACGCCAAATTCACCGTTGCGGGACGCGGCGATTGCAGCAAGCGCGGCTTTGACCAGCGCGGATTTTTTGAAGTGGATACCGGCGGGGCGCCGGACTGGACACAGACTCTTTCCAACTAGATGTGAGGCGACATGCGGCGGCACCGGAAAACCAAGATCCTCGCCACATTGGGGCCGGCCTCCAATAGCCCGGAGATGATGCGCGCCCTGTTCGAGGCCGGTGTAGACGTGTTCCGCATCAATATGAGCCACACCGATCACGCCACCTTGGCGCGGATGTGCGCGGATTTGCGCGCTTTGTCGGAAATTGTGGGGCGGCCGGTGGGAATCCTGGTCGATTTGCAGGGTCCGAAAATCCGTCTCGGGACCCTTCCCGGCGGCACGCGGATGCTGAAGGACCAGGAAAGATGCGGCTGGTGCTGGGCGAGAGCAGCGACAAGCCCGATGAAATTCCCATTCCCCATCCGGAAATCTTCCAGGCGATCCGGCTGAAACATGGGCTGCTGATTGACGATGGCAAGGTGCGGCTGCGGCTGCTGAAGAAGGGCGACACCTTTGCCGAGGCGATTGTGGAAGTGCCGGGCGAAATCAAGAACCGCAAGGGCGTCAACATGCCCGACACCTTGCTGCCCATGTCGGCATTGACGCCCAAAGACCGCAGTGACCTGGACGCGGCGCTGGCCATCGGGGTGGACTGGATCGCGCTGAGTTTTGTGCAGCGGCCGGAAGATGTCGCCGAACTCAAGCAGATCGTGGCCGGGCGCGCGGGCGTTTTGGCCAAGATTGAAAAACCCAAGGCGCTGGAAAGCCTGGAAGGCATTCTGGAACTGGCCGATGCCCTGATGGTGGCGCGCGGCGATCTGGGGGTGGAGATGCCGCTGGAAGCGGTGCCGGGCCTGCAGAAGCGCATCGTGCGGGCGGCGCGCAAGGCGGGCAAGCCGGTGGTGGTGGCGACCCAGATGCTGGAATCGATGATCCTGTCGCCGATGCCGACCCGCGCCGAAGTCTCGGACGTGGCCACCGCGATCTATGACAGCGCCGATGCGGTGATGCTGTCGGCGGAATTCGGCTTCCGGCGCCCATCCCGTCGAGGCGGTGCAGACCATGGACCGCATCGCCCGCCAGGTAGAGCAGGACCCGATGTATCAGGAAATCATCGACGCACAGCGCCATGCCCCGGAGGCCACCACCGCCGACGCCATCATGGCGGCGGTGCACGAAGTGACCCAGACCATCCAGGCCCGCGCCATCATCTGCTGGACAAAGTCCGGCTCCACGGCGCTGCGCGCGGCGCGCGAACGCTCTCGCGCGCCCATCATCGCGGTGACCCCCGCTATCGCGACGGCGCGGCGGCTGGCGCTGGTCTGGGGGCTGCATTGCATGACCTGCGAGGAAATTTTCAGCCTGGAGGAAATGGTGGACCGCGCTTTGGGATTCGCCGAGGCCGATGGTTTTGCCGTCAAGGGCGAACATGTGGTAGTCACCGGCGGCGTGCCGCTGGGCGTCACCGGCACCACCAATATGCTGCGGGTGGCAGTGGTATTTATAAATAATAGCCGTTATAGCACTGAATAGTGGTGAAGGGGGCATTAATTGGAGTCAGCTGTAGTGATATCGGATACTCATTTCGGCTTAGATACATCCACCCTGGCCGATCCAAAGGAGGTCGACTACCTCATATGGGAGCTTTGGAAGTACGGCAGGGGATGCGGCGAGATCATACTTTTAGGGGATATCTTCGATCTGTGGAGGGCTAGGCCAGAGGAGGCCTTGAGGGACGCTAGGTACTTCTTTGACCGCCTTGAGGATATGGATGTCAAGATCAGCTACGTGGTGGGAAACCACGACCACCATATGGCCGTAATCCACCAGGAGAGGGAGTTTCTGGAGAGGGTGGCCAGGGGCGATATCTACTCAGTCTATATCCCCAACATCAGCTGGTCTCAGGTCATTAATGGTTTGAGAATCGACATGTATTATCCGACGTACCTATCGGAGCGCCTGGGCAGGCGCTTTCTCTTTGCCCATGGCCACCACCTAGACGGCATGCAGGCCATCTCCCTCCAGGTCGTGGAGCGCATAAGGAAGATCTCAGGAGAGGAGCCATCCCCAGCCGACCTAGAGAGGATGATGGCCTACGCCTACGAGAGCATCTACAGATCCAGCTATATAGGGGAGATGGTAGACCTGGAGGAGAGGCTCTGGAAGGTATCATCGGCCGTATCCAGGATCAAGGCTGGGGTCCTTAAGACCTTCAAGTACACGCCGGTGGAGGGCCACTACGGGGCCATAAGGAAGTTCATTAAGGCCTATGGCTCAGGCAAGGTGGACTGCTTCGTCTATGGCGATACCCATAAGGCGGATGTCTACAGGAAGGAGGACGGCCCCCTGGCGGTAAACGTGGGCAGCTTCACCTGCGGTGGGGGTGTTCAGGACACCTACATGGTCTTGGGCGACGATGGAATTGAGCTAAGAAAGCTTGGAAGAGAGGAGCCCTTATTTTCTAGAATTCTTCCATAGAGGCAATCCCTGATCAAAAGGTTTCAAACCAAAATGCCTAATAGAAAGCCCAGGATGATCCAACAAAAAAAGCCAAGATTCCCCAAGAGCGCCTCTCAGCCAGAAAAATATTTACCCCTAAAGCTTAAGTTTAACATGATGAGATTTTTGGAAACCCTGCAGGGCCGCAGATCCATCAGGACATACCAAGACAGGCCTGTGCCCCCGGAACTCCTCAGCACCCTGATCCAGGCTGGGGAGATGGCTCCATCCGCAGGCAATCTCAGGGCCAGAAGATACGTGATCGTCAGAAAACCCGATATGATAAATGCTCTATCACTGGCCGCGTATAACCAGAAACAGGTAGAGACGGCTCCGGTTCTTATCGTGGTCTGCGCTGATGAGCCCAGATCGGGCAGTAGGTACGGTGACAGGGGAAGCCTCTACTCCATCCAGGATGCTACAGCCGCAGTGATGTGCATCCTCCTCTCCGCCTACGATATGGGCCTGGGAGCCTGCTGGAATGGGGCCTTCGACGACGACCTATGCAGGGAGATCCTAGACCTGGAGGAGGGGGTAATGCCAGTAGCCATCATATCCCTGGGATGTTCGACGTCCAGACCTTCGCCACCGCCGGGAAGGGACCTAGCGGAGATAGTGCGCTGGGTGGATTGAGGGTATGGAAAGCCCATCCCAGGATGATTTCCAGACAGCTCTAGTTAGTGACATCCCCCCCGAAAGGGAGAAGGCTTCCGTTTCATAGATCCGGCCCGCTTTGACGCTTCAAAGTAGGGGCCGGGTCTCCACAGGCTCTACCCATCAGTCCGAGGGGTGAGGATGTTACGGGTGGTTATGGGCTCTATCCGGCTTTAGACCACAGATAGGGCAATCGTGAACCCTCTCAGATAGATCTTTAGGGTAGAGGGTACCACAACCCGAACACCTAGTTCACCGGGCTATATGCGGATCAGACCGGGACCTATGGCAGCATCTTCTACATAGAGGACGTGCAGAGCAACAACGCAACCGCCTCCATGTACTAATCCTGATAGAAAGATCGCCGCCAGGCCAAGAGAGACGGGGGCTCTACGTGTCCAGGGACACCTTTCTTCTTTTACCTCCTTTCGAGAATATAATATAGGGTTTAACAGTGAGATTTTAATCTCATCAAAATGCACATATACACCAAATTCAACATGATAACTAAGAGTTCAAAGCACAGCATTGGTATGAGGGTTCATCCAATGGAAGGCGAGGGATTTCCCGGCAAAAACGAGCGCGGTTACGTTAGTTATTGCTAGGATGCTCTTTTCAGCTTTTACGGCAGGCTTGCCTGCATCATTGGGCTCCAGGGGCAAAGCAGCCCAGTCTGGGACATCTCCTCTGTATGAGTACAGATACAATCAGGCCACATCGGGAACTGGCTGCTTCAAATCGAGGAGTAGCTGATAGCAAGGTGTGCTACGACAACATATCGACGCCGAGATTGAACCCCAGAGACACGCCTCCTAAAAAGAATGCCAAAACCATAGACCAAGGCTACAATAGTGTCTCCTGCGAAAAAGCCTGTGGGGCCCGCACTTAGAGCGCCACCAAAACCTGCGGAGTTTACCGTTTATTAATCGGCAGGGAATAGGAATTTCAGTTGCAGGCTTGCAGTTTCCGCCCTAAGGATCTAAAAACTGATTCAAGGGTGATCCTTAATATAGGCCGCTTCCTTCTCCCGGATCCACTCCAATCCCACCAGGCGGTTGAATTCATCAAACCTCATCATCCTATCCTCAAAGCCTGCGGTGGTGCCTGTTCTAATCAGCTCCTCGAAGAGATCTTCCACCGCCCTGGCTATGGTGTAGGTGCAGGCCGTGGCATAGGATACCACCGAATAGCCGATATCCTGAAGCTCCCTGGCAGTGAGAAGGGGCGTCCTTCCACCAGGGATCATGTTGACCATGTTGGGGGCCTTCACCCCACGGGTGATCCTTCTCATCTGCTCTATGGATATAGGGGCCTCCACGAAGATCAGATCGGCTCCGGCCTCAGCATAGAGGTTTCCCCTACAGATGGCATCCTCCAGGCCGTTGACAGCCAGTGCATCGGTCCTGGCCATGATGATCAAATCCGGATCTGACCTGGCATCCAAGGCGGCTTTGATCTTAGCCACCATCTCTTCAGGTGGAATAACTTGCTTTCCGGCCATGTGGCCACACCGCTTGGGCTCCACCTGGTCCTCCAGGAAGAGACCTGCAACTCCTGCCTTCTCAAAGAGCTTCACAGTTCTTACGACGTTGGTCACATTGCCGTGGCCAGTATCTCCGTCGGCAAAGACCGGGATATCCGCGGCATCGCTGATCCTGGAGGCGCAGTCGACCATCTCGGTGAGTGTCAAAAGGGAGACGTCGGGCTTTCCCAATAGAGAGGCGGTGTTGGCGTAGCCTGCGGTGAAGATGGCCTTGAAACCCGTCCGCTCTGCGACCCTGGCGCAGAGGGCATCGTGGGCCACGGGTATCATGAGGATCTCTTCATCCAGGATATATTTCTTTAAGAGCGAGGTCTTCTTCAATTACATCCACCTTAATTGAGGGTCTTTAGCTTTGCTTTAACTTTACTGGATATGAAGGTAACAAATTAAACAGAATGGTCTCAATAATTATGCCCTGGAATCCAGGCACAAAAATGGGAAGATAAAGAACTAAGATCGCTCGAAGATCGCACCGGAGAGAGGGCCCCCTCCTCCAGCAGATCCGTCTTCAAGCTCTAGGCTCTCAGGTCCGGCCCGACCAGGAAGATGATGAATTTGTTATCGATCATTTCGTCTTGCTTCCCCGGCAGGGATGTGGAGGAAGCTATCCCTGTTCCGGGAGAAGTTGCTGAATTTCTAGGCATAAGGAGATGTGCCTTCTGGAGTTAGGCCAAGGGTGCGTGCCATAGCTGCCTCAAAGGCAGCGGAATCTGATCAATTATCTTCCGTATATTGGGCAGCGTCCTCCTGCAGGGGCGTGGAGACCCCTGAAGCGGATCGCCCATATAGATCGCCTGCTGGAATAAAGAACATTAGAATTAAAGAAAATAGAGGAGATCCTCAGAAATAGCCGTTTCTCCCGAGCTTTATCTTTCCAACCCGTTCCACTGCATCAGTCCTAACCCCTGGCCAGACTTCTATGAGCCCGATTTCTTCAGCGATCTTAAAGAGCCCCATGCCTTCAGGGGTTCTGATCATAGCAACGCTCATACCAGGAGCGCTCCCTATGCTGCCAGTGATATATCGGAGAGCTTTGGCGGAAAATCACCACACGCCCTACAGCCGGGCTTGACGTGGTCTGCCAGGTCCGTGAGAGGTATAACCTTCTGAGATCCGTCACGCAGGGTTATGGTCATCTTGCCCTCACCCGCGCTCACTTGTCGACGCACCAGGATGGAATCCCCAACCGCCCGGTACACCCTGTATCAGAGAATCACGAAAGGCCTCAAAGCAGAAGAGCCCTATGATGAACCTCACTTTGTGAGCTAGCTTCACTGCAAACTCATTGGAGGACCTCCTCATGAGCCCCACCGCTTGGACGGCGCAGGGCGTGCCCACCAGAGCTATGTGATTCACGTTCTTCAGCAGATCCATGATGTGCTCAAGGATTGCGTTGCTGGTGTATTTGCTGCCGGAGCACTTCTCCAGATCCTTAGCATCGTAGATGACCCGAGGATAGGCCTTCTGGGCCCAGCGATCCATGCCCATGACCAGGGCCGCATCCACCAGCTCCTCCTCCAGGGCTACAGAGAGAAGGGCTGTGGCTGCCCCGCCGTTTTGGAAGCGTTGACCGCCGCTCTTTGCCCTCACGTTCTTGATATCGAGGTAAGGTCCCAAGATATCTGAAGAGGCTAGATTCTTGAGATTGGTCGGCAATCGTGGGCAGGCATCTAGGCAGGCATTGCACTCCACACAAGGCAGGACCTGATAGGGCCGGTTACTCTTTTGGTCATACGCGAGCGTCCCGGCAGGGCAGACGGATATGCAGGCCCTGCAGCCTGCACAGGTGTCCTTGCGCCAAACACTCTCTTCAAGCGCCTGGTATGGCAGAAGCGTGGCCTTAACCGTATCATTTTCTAGCATGGGAGGCACCGTTAAATATGATTTCTTTCGAAGAGAAGGTCAACCGGAGAAAATTGGTAGATATCCTGGAAGAGGCGTTGCAAAGCACACGTGTGGCTTTTCGGGGGTAGAAATCCGCTCTGGTGTGAGTTTCATCCTTAAAACCCCTTCCATTTCATAACCTGGCACCTAACAAGGCCGGACTATATAACAGCTACGGTTAAGAATGTTTTGCGTGGAGGGTAACTTACTACCAACTGGGTAAACATAAAGGCTTAATCAAAGGAGATTCGATCTTCCGGGCAATTCTGGCTTTCAAGACCGCCCTCTGGACAGGATGTAAGCTCAGCGAGCTGATGATCCCCAAAGAGCGCCGCCCTGACCATCCAGTGAGGAACGATGAAGATGGTGTCGGAACCAAGTTTGAGGGAGCCCAGGAAGCTGTAGTAAGCCCATATCGGCGTAGCCCAAACCGCAGTTCCTAGAGACGACAGTGGTGATTCCCCGATAGATGTCATTGTAGTTGCCTGCCCAATCAGGCATTTCATAGGCCTTATCCCTGCCGTATCCCAGGAAGACCACGTCCATGTGATCGTGGACATCGGTAGAAGCCAGGGTGATTATGTACCCTAGGGCATCTATGATCCTTGCAGCTCCCCCAAGAGGTCTCCGATGGCTGAAACCGATCACCCTCGAGCCCTACATGGACGGTGGCATGTAAGTGTACTCCATGGAGCAGGCTATGAGCTCCTTATAAAACCCAAGGCCTGAGGTCTCGGTCATTCCCTTGAGGATCTCTTCATATCTCTGAGGGTACGACTGGTACATACCCCTTCCAACCACCTGCACATAGTCATAGTTGAGGACAAGTCCCCTTGCCGAAATCCGCGCTTATAACCTGGTAAACTTTCTTTAGACCACTCTTCATGTTGGCGCCATACTGCCGCCCATCTCCCTGTATCTCCCGTGGAGCTCCAGGACCTTCAGGTCCCCAGCCTGGTACAGCCTTCCATCCTCAAAGCTGGTAACCGGGCTTGCGGCATCCAGGATCGACTGATGTTTACAGCAGACTTCACGGAATTATTGGCTACCAGATCGATGCTCGATCCGCAATTTAATATTCAAACCATCTGATGATCTATCAGCCATCATTCTATCCTCTATGTAAACTGGAGCTAATCCGAGTGCCCTCCACCAATTGATATCCTCTCCTTTGGCAATAACTTAATAAACTATATGGGCATGGTCGCAGAGAGAAATCATCTACTATAGTAGTTGCAGATAGCCCTTGAAAGCAACATCACCCAATAGATGGCATCAAATTTATTATTAACCACCTGGCTGCCGCTGCTCCAGCTGAACCCACGGCGCGGAGGATCCGGGGGAGGGTTTGAGGAGGAGAGGAAGGTGATATGCTTAGACGATAACGTCTATTCCGTCCTGGACGAGCATGGTAAGGTCTCCATGGTTGCCATCTTCACCAGAAACCCCATAGAGCGTAAGATGGCAGTGGAGACGAAAAGCGCCCTGAGGAAGGCCATCCCAGACCTCACGTTTCTCTTCTCATCAGACGGCGCCTTTATCGATTATAACTACCACGAGGGCGACGATCCTTTGGTCCAGCCGCGGAATTTTCTGGGCAGAAAGGCGGGGAAAATTCTCAGCTTTGATCTGGCAGACCTGATATGGGGAAGATCGATGCGAGATTGTCCAGCGACCTTATGCGAACCTACGAGTATGAGACATCGAACGGAGTAGGATATCGACGGTGGGAGGCCAAGTTTAGAAGGACATCCCTGGTTTCATCTTCGGGGACCTGACCAGGCTTCGCTAGATGCTGGTGAACTGCTGGGCAATGCGGTCAAGTTTACAAGCGATGGTGAGATCTTCCGCTCAGTGGCCACCAAGAGGAAGGATGAGATTCACTTTGCTATCAAAGATACGGGCAGCGGCATACATCCTGAGTGCCTGGGCAGGCTCCTTAGATCCTTTTCCCAGATGGATAATCTACATACATGCGGCGAGGGAGGATACGCAGGATATGGCAATCCTCGGCTACCAGTCAGAGCCCCTGGAAAAGATACTTCAATCCAGATAGTACCCGTGATCTGCCTGATGCACCCGGGCCAGAACTTATATGAAGGCACCATTCTAACCAGGCTCATAAGGCGGTCGCAGCCTTACGAAGTTATGATGAATGTGTTCTTCGAGAGCGCCTCTGAAGCTCCTGATGATAGATCCCCAAATCAGGCCATGAAGGTGCTCCAGGATTAGGACAGCCCGATGAACCATAAGGTCGCCTCTATGATGCTCATGCAAATGGGGCATAAGGTGGATGTGGCTGCCAATTGTGAGGAAGGTCCTGGAAACCCTAGAGTACAGCCGGTACGGCGTTATCCTCATGGACATACAGATGCCCCAGATGGATGGCATAGAGACCACCCTGGCCATCATGCAACGCTGGCATGCCGAGGATCTCAGGTTTAATCGGCCTTAACCGAAGATCATAGCCATGAACCGCTTATGCAGTCAAAGGGGATAGGGAGATGCACCAGGACGCGGGAATGGATTATTACCTAGTAAAGCCGGTGCAGATCTCAGAGCTGGATAGGACCATGGATAGGTACAGAAGCCAGTAGATCCAAAGCCCTGGAGTTAGAGGCCTGAAGCTCTGCCTTTAACAAGTGCCGCGGCTGATATCTGTAAAGGTCTTCTCTATGACCTCCCTTCCTGGAGCCACCTCCGAGAAGATCTGGGCCTGGAAGTGAAGGACCTCGGTATCCTCATCGATCCAGGCATCGGGAGGCAGCCCGGCCTTGAGGCTTGTCTGGCTTAGAAACTCCATGGGGTCCATGTTGTACTCAGGGGCCACCTGGGGCAGGAGAAGGCCCGAGAACATGCCTTTGCTCACTATTAATCCATCTTTTCCAATCTTCACCAGCGTTGGAAGCTCTGCCTTAGGAGCTATGTAGGGCTCGGGCTTGGTGAGGATGGTGACCTCAATGTCGATCCTGGATAGCTCAGCAGGTCTGACCGCGGGAAACCTGGGATCCCTGGAGGCAGCATTGATGGCCGAATCCACAATGGCTAAGCCCATGGGCATGATGGGCTCGGGGTAGCCGATGCAGCCTCGAAGCGCCCCCTCCTCGTGGAGGGTCACGAAGACCCCTCTCTTCTCATGGAATACAGGGGGAAGCCCTTCTGGTTTAATCCTCGCCATCTTTTCGACGTAAGCAGTGACGGCATCCCTGGCCAATCTCACGGCTGCCTTTCCCTCTTCAAGTGTAGCCATAATTTACATAATAGAGCTGCGCTCTATTAAACATTCTGAGGATGGAGAATCGACTAAAGGCCTCTGTGCTCAGTTTGAGCCCAATCCATGAAAACATGTAAGCTAAGGGATAACTCAAGGGAAAAGCGAAGCGCTGTAACGGAGGAAGAGTTTGGATAAAGGTTTAAAAAGCCATCACGTTGACGAGTCCTAGACGATCTGGTCCAGAGAAGGCCTATGAGATAGGTTCCAGTTATTGCTGCTTATGAGAAAGAGATTCCCTTCCTATCTTTTGGCCTATCCTTTTGCTGAAGGCTGGTTGCGAGGGGGATACTAAATCCAGGACGTAGTTTATCATCTTAGGCTTGATAAGCTATCAACTTCAAGCGCATAAGAATCCCTAGTTAATTGAATGGCAAGGTTAAGGAGTCCCACAGTAAGCCCAATGGAAAGAATATAAAATATCTATTTGTCGATGCCAGCTACTTTAAAGTCAGAGTTGCTACAAGGACCCTTAACTCCCGAGATATTCCTAAGGGACTGCGACGCCTATTCTAATGCCAGCCTGTGCTGAGATCTAGGGTACTCAAGGAGGAAAGGTACATTTTTGAGCGGTCGGTGGGTTCGAGGATATCCCAGTGAAGATCCTTCCGCAGTGAGGCGATAATCACGGGTAGAGATGCATGGATGTCAAGCCTGCGACCGTGGCACCCGCCGATAAGTACGTGTGAACTCTGACTCCCAGGTTGATGAGAAGACAAACCTGTTTGAGCTGGCGAAGAATCGCCCTCAGAAGCTTCAATCCGCCGTCTCGGAGCAGGCGAATTTGCCCAGGGAGTTCGATCTTTCATACCTAGAGAAGATGGTGGGGGAACTGGTGGTCAGATCCTCAAATAGCTTCAGTCTGGTTTTCGGCTGCCGCAACATGGGTGCGCCGACGGTAGGGACCTACCACGGTGATCATAAACTCACGGCCGTCTATACTGTTACCAACCAGTTGGCAGGTGGCGTTCCCATGAGGATCAATGTGGTGACCATATCTGGTGAGAGGTTCTACACCTTTGTCTATACATTTCCCTAGATGAGCGGGGATTGAGCAATGCGCTTCCTGGAGCGTTTCTTTGATAGTCTTCTAGAAGCTCTTGGATAGATTCCTTTTAGGAGGGGTTAGCACCTCAACTATCTTTTTCTTAGGGCGCTTTTCTTAGGGTTCTATCCATCTGATATTGATCTCATCGTCTACCTCCACCACAACCCCATAACCCCCACCCATCTCACCTACATTTACGATTCTAGTGGACCCTATCCAGACCTCGCCTCTGTCCTCATGAATGTGACCACAGAGAAGAAGATCGGGCTGAAACTCATCGATGAAGCGGCTCAATCCCTCTGATCCAGTACGCTCTCCTGTGTATATCCTATCCCTGGCATCCATTGGTGGCTGGTGGGCCAAAACTATCCTATGCGTCAGACTTGAGATATCCCTGTTGGACCTGGCCAGAAGATCGTAGACCTCATCCTCCCCCGAGATAATACCTGGTGGGTTTCTTTACCTCCAATCGCTTGGAATCTCTGACCACCATCCCTCCCAGGCCCATGAAGCCAATATCCCTAAGACGCCAGGACTGGCCGTGGATCATCTTCAAGCCCATCTTCCCCCAAAGATCGGGCACCACGTCTTTGTGATCGGTGTTTCCAGGGATAATAAGGACAGGGGGTCCTAAAGAGGCCAGGGCCTTAGCAGCCAGCTTTGCCTTTGCCCTATCGCTGCCATTGTGGAGATCCCCGCAAAAGGCGATGAGGTCGACGTCGAGATCACTTGCCTGAGGGAGCATATCAACGCGGTCATGAAGATCAGCTATCCCAAGGATTCTCAAAGGCTGTGTGTGCATAGACTTAGACCCACTTGATTACTCCTCAGATCTGGAATTTAAAGCACGGCATCTTCGATAAAGCTACTTGAAATAAGTTTAAGCGTGAATATATCAAGCAAAGGTCTGATACACGACTCTTCCCTGGACCCACCCAGCGCCCGCCGTGATTCACTCCCCGGTACCTCCAGACACGCCCGGAACGTACTGGTATCCCTACCCATACTGGGCATACTGGGCAGCAGATGTAGGCGCTGCAGAAGACGCTGCGCTTCCTAGGTAGCCGGTGGTCCCTCCTAGTGCCCGATGAACGGCAAAGCCTGTAGCATAGCCTGCGACCCCCGGAGGACTGGAGACTGCCCCTGCTGTAATTCTCGCCGAGGACTATGTAAAGCTGTAACAATCAAGTCCGGCCACCAGGGCGTAGTTTCCAGGAAGCGCAATTGAAGCCATAGTAGCCCGTGGCATTGGTAGTGGCATTGAAGGCCTCACCCCCACACCCAACCCGCCCAGACCTGATACCGGCCCTACACATCCCTAAGGAGTTTACCACCAATCTAGTCCGATCATAGCCCGCCTGGTTAGACGCCTGGGTCCTGCCGGTCCCTGGGCCTGGGAAGAGGCGGGGATCAAAGCCAGCAATAATGACCTTGAGTATTTTAATGAGACTTGAATTCTGACATTACTATTATTATCTTCACCAAAGTTGAAGATTTCCTAATTAGCTGGGCTTTTTTCCAGTAGTACCAATAGAGCTTATTAAGCGAGGACCATGATGAGTATACCTATGAGTCCAATGGCTGTAAAAGTCGGTGTGGGAGTGCTGATGTGGAGAGGGGATAAAATCGCTCTGATAAAACGGACAGGTTCCTTCGGCCCTGGCACCTGGTCTCCCCCTGGCGGCCACCTTGAGTTCGGAGAGCTTGCCCTGGATGCTGCCCGCAGGGAGGCGCGGGAGGAGATAGGCGCCGAGATAGACCATTTGGAAATCTTGGGCATTACGGAGGATATCTCTGAGGAGTACAGCACCCATTACATAACCATCTGGGTTCAGAGCGATTGGGCCTCAGGGGAGCTGAAGGCCTCGGATGTGGAGTTCACGGAAAGCGGCTTCTTTGATATCAACCATCCTCCAATGCCACTCTTTATCCCATTCCAAAATTTGCTGGAGGGAAGGCTGGTGCCCAGGAGAAGCGGAGGACTGCTCTTCAGGGCGCCCTAGCTCCCTTTAAAGATCAAGTAAGCTTAATTATCCTCTTTTATTGGAGGTAATTAAAGACCATCGTAGAACCAAAGCCGACGATTTTAGCCCAGTCTTTGCCTGACCTGCAGTAACCGACAATATTCCCTTTTGCCATCTTCCGAAGTGCAACACCCATGAGGAGATCTGAGTTGGGCTACTGAGGGTGATTGATATTATATTGTCACATTAATGTAACGTGCGCTCCAGATAATGATTGAAGATGGAGTCTCCTCAGGTCAAGGCAAGCTGTATGACGCTACAACTATTGATCGGCCTAGTGATGACCGCAGTCTTGATCTATATCTCAAACCACGGTGAGATCATGGCCGCCTTCTGCTTGGCTAGGCGATCTTACATAATGCTTGCTATCCCCCTGTATCCCTTGATAGTGATGGGCCCGCCTGCGCCCCCGGGAGTGCCCGTAGCCCTGCTGGACAGAGCCATTGGGATGACGGGGGATGCCCAATTTGGAGGTCGCTACGCTATCAGGCGGATAAGGAAAAGGCGGTCTCCGGGAAGATAGTTAAAATAGCACCTATTTTATCTCCAGTGAAGGATTGAAAGATTGCAGAGCTAGGTTAATGTTTATAATCTTATTGAGCCCATCGAGAATGCTCTAAGAACGACCTATGGCTTAGCTATCGCTTATTTAAGGCTGATCCGCTTTTGACGGCCCTAATCCCCAGGCTTAATAGGGTTCTGCCTATCTCCTTCAGATCCTCCGATGTAATCTTTGACGATCCTTGGATCGCCCTGCCTGATATATCCTCGGCCATGCACTCCGCGGGGAAGGGCGACTCTGATATGATGTCGACCTCAGCAAAGCCGCAGGAGCTCATAATTCCTAAATAACCCTCCTTGCTCCCAGGAGAAGGGATGGCACCGAGGCCCTCTTTGATGGCGTTTCTAACCGATTTAGGAAGCATTCCTACCAGGACGATATCGCAGGTCGAGAGCCTTCCTCCTGGCTTGAGCACCCTGAAAGCCTCCTTAAAGGCTTTTTTCTTATCGGGAACTAGGTTGATGGCACAGTTGGAGATGACCGCCTCCATGGAGGAGTCCCTGAATGGCAGGGCCTCTATGTCTCCAAGGCAGAAGGTCACGTTCTGGTATCCACCCTCAACTGCCAGAGACCTGGCCAGGGAGGCCATTCCACGGGACAGATCCAGGCCCACGACCTTTCCTTTGGGCCCCACCATCTCTGCTGCAAGGAAGCAATCCAGGCCTGCGCCCGACCCGAGGTCCAGGACAAACTCCCCGGCCTTTAAGGACGCCGCAGGAACGGGATTTCCGCAGCCCAAGCCCATATTGGAGCCCTCGGGGACCTTGGCCAGATCGTCCCTAGCGTAGCCTGGGGTGCAGCTTAAGTCACGCTTGGCCACAGCAGCTTTCGTGGGGGCAGCTTTTCCTAGCATTAGGTCCTCCGAACCGATGCGATCGAAATCCCAGGGGGTGCTTCTCTGCCCAGCTAGGAGGTCATAGCCGCGTCTTAAAGCATCCTTGAGGTTCTTTCTCATCATGTTTGCTTAGAAGAATAAAGACGGCATGTGATAAAGGTTTTCGCAAAACTATTGCCGTGAGAAGGGCTTAAAAGGCTTACCCGCGATTTTCGACGAACTCTCTTTCGAGGTTCAACGCATATAACAGCTCTATAATAGCTTGAAAGGTCCCTGTCTCTGCCATCTTATAGATTTGCAGCTCCAAAATCAGCGTAATTAGGAATGAGAACTAGCTAGCTTTCTGCCTTGGGTTCATTAAAGAGAATGCTATCTTAAGCAGGGAACTTTCTGGCGTTCAAACTACGTAAAAGGCGCTAAGGGCCAGAAAAATCCCAGTTTTTTATCCTACTGATATGGAACCCAGATGGAACAGCACGAAAACTCAGCATAGTCCCATTAAATCACATTTTCCTGAAACAGAACGGTTTTAAGCCTATCGGGAATGATAGATTCCATCCCTATTAAATGTCCGTTCTATCCAAATTTCAAGTATCGTTCCATTTATGGATGTGTCATGGGCGGCGTCATGAGGCCCATCAGCAGATAACTGAAGAAGAAACCCGGGCTTAACGGTCAGATCATCGACCGATTAGAGTTAAACCGCCTGGCCAGAGCTTGTGGCTTGAGCCCACAGGAGGCAAGAACAGAGCTCAAGCGGTTGGGCCTTACCTTGACCAGGAACAACCATGGCCTCACGGCCTGGAGAAAGGTTGATTGATTACCATGGACTACGTTAAGCTTAGGGGTTCGATATTATGTCTATCGCAAGGGGATGGATTCCAAATGCAGAGTGATGCTTCCTTTAGGGCTTAGATATAAGCTGGATATCAACGAGGAGGATGTGCTGGCTGTAGATCAGCTCGAGGACGGAACTATTCCCCTTAAGAAGGTGGATGTGCCGATACACAGGCGGATCGAGATGGAATCCACGTGGGTGAGAATAGCGGTTTGAAGGGAGAAGGCTGCAACAGGTCTACGGGATTTTAGGACGCACAGACTGCCCGCAGGATTATGGAAGAGGAGGGCGACCTCGCCATTCACCAATAAAGTGGATGAACTACCCAAGCAGATGGCGCATCAAATAAAGACCAGCCGCATCCTTAAGAAAAAAGGATGTTTGACGTGGGCGGCTTTAAAGCTAAAGCATCTTTAAGCCTACTGCGTCTCCACATTTTCCGCCTTGGGACCCCTCTCGCCTTCTGTGGCTTCGAAGCTTACCTTATCGCCTTCAGTAATAGTGATCCCAGGCTTTAAGCCACTTACGTGGACGAAATAATCTTTCCCGTCATCGCCGGTGATGAATCCGAAGCTCTTGATCCTGTTGAAAAACTTGACTGTTCCTGTTACCATTCTAATTCCTCGATTCTATTAATAGCTAGTAAGCAGCCTATTTAAACTTAGTGGCAGTCTGGCTATCTTCAAAAGTACTCTGAATTTAAGCCTTGACCCTTGGTGAGGCCGTTCTGATCTGCAAGGATGGTAATTAAGGAGAGGGAAGGGCAAAAGCCGCCGCGAAGGGTTTTGTGGTGCCTGGACCTCGCTTCTGCCACCGATCTGTACTACGTCGATCGACGATATGAAGCTTTTGACTGGATCAACGGATTTCATGACCCGCCCGGGTTGGTCTCGCCTTTCTAAATCCGCCTCTATAGACATGCCCTAGTTAAAAACAGCAGCTACCGATGGCCACACCCAATTGCCCGGGACTTTAACACTTTCGCCCCACGCGGCAGGCATTGAAATGGGTCCGGACCTTCTTATATCTCATGACGCGATCCCATGGATGCCGCTGGAGAGAAGGGCTCAGAACCGCATGTCCCGTGATTATCGATAACCTCTCTACGTGGGAGGTGGACATCCTCTGGGGGAAGATCAGCAGCATAAACTGGAAGCGCAGGGCTGAGGGAGTGGAGACGCCCAAAAGCTTCGATGGCGCCTCGGCACCCATCCAACATGCCGCACATGTTAAAAGGCGGCCCAGAGCCGGGCGGGCCGTATAGGGCCAGATAAGGGCTCAATGGGAGATCAAAGCCGCAATGGCCGCCCAGAGGCGTGTGCTCAGACATCGTATACAGATTTTAGTAACGATATCGTCTGTCTCCCGAGGCGACTTTCTGATGATATCGCGGGCTTGGCGTTCACTTCGGGGCTTTGATCTCCGATCCTATGTAAGTGGCACCTCGCAAGAATCATAGCGCTAAGCTGGCGTTCCACCCGAAACTCCCTCGATGGAAATCAGATTCCCGTCTACGCTACAGTCTATGTACGTTCCATATAGTTATAGCCTCGATCCTTGCAGCTTTCTTAGCTACGAGTATAGAGAAATTTATGCACAACGTATTATGATGCTAAAACGCGCCTAAGACCATTAGAGTCCAGATGAATTGATGAATGAGGTTTTATTTATAACAAAAAATATGACCACGTAGGAGGTCTACATTCTCCTATTCAGCCATCTTAATATTCTGATGGGAGCTGCGGCGGAGAAAAAAGGCTTTCCATTCTTATTGACATCAGTGAGGAATGAGTTACGTGTAAAAGGTATTCATCTCGGGATATGGGTTGAGCTGTGAAGAATACAGGGCTCGGCCAAATCACAGAAAGTTCACCACACTACCTATTGCATCCCGTAGAGCCTTCGGTCCTAAATACTTATCAGCAATAGGATTGGCTCTAATTCCATAGGGTTCTTATGGTAAATGGGCTGTGTTAATTCGCAAGGTAGATATATCATTAAAATACATTATTTATAGGCGAGGGGTAGATGATCAACACCCGATTCATCCTCCAGTCTCACCCTTCGTCCTTGCCTCCTGGCCCCTGTAGGGGATTGATGCTTGCGGCTTGGCACCCTTAGGTCGCGTTCTCCCTAAGATAGGTAAGCTAAGCCTCAGGCTTCGTCCAGATCTGGGCGAAGGCTCTTGCAAGGCATTGCGTGCCAGATATACGGCTCTGCGAATTTATTACCATGAAAATATATCGCCAATTGGTGAGTGGATAGATAAGCACCTACTCAAAATACGTTCTTCTTCTCGCTCTATTCCTCCCGGACATATCTAGGCTTAAAGCTTTATATCCTCTAAAGGGGAGTGACAATCGGCAAGGGATTGGATGATCGTTCCTGGTTAGATCCTTCGCTCTTTCCCCCACACGTGCCTCCAGGTTACGGCTTAGACGCTTCTGATCCATCCAGGGCCTTGAACGTGTGGTAGTACAGCATGGCCATTAGCTATTATCGAGTTTTGCTCCGGGGTCGAGGACCTCAAGTCTTTTTCCCTAGAAGATCGACGCACGTTCTGGCTATATCAAGTAATAGACCGAGTAACTTTACTAAGAGGCCCAGAATAGGCAGCAGTGATTCAATCTTCGTGGTATCACCTTCGTGATACCGATAGGATATATGATTCGATTATATAAAGAAGAGCAGGGTTGAAGGCGAAAGTGTTTGATGTGACGAAAACGATCAACACGTGATCATTTGATATTTCTAGTATAACCGTTAAAGGTTTTCTCGTTCAGCTAGGTAAATTTGACTACAGTCAACAGTCACGAAATCACATTGCCTCCAGGCGCGGGTCAAGTGCATCAGAAGCTGTTGTTTTCGGCAATATAGGATCTGATGCTAGGATCGTGGTCTCGAAGTTAGAAATGTGTTTATATTACAATTAGTATAACCTTGAGATTCATAGAACAAATTGCAACATAAGCTTCGGCTATTTACATTATCACAGTGGTGACAGTTTGAGAGCAACAAGTATCACCACTATATATGCCCGGGGTGCAGTCGCCATTTAATGGTGATCTAGCCATTACCTTCGATAAGGACGCGAGGATCAGAGACCACTATTACCCACAGGTCTGTCTGGAGAACCACGTCAACGGTCATATTTTCAGTAATTACTGACTACTTTTACCCCGTTTCCCCCCAGCTCTGGCTTATCATTGGCGGCCTTGCCCACTACCGCTATGCCTTTCCCCACCGCCTACAAGGCCAGATTTCCGCCCATCTTTCCCAGCCCCAGGACCCACAGTTGTATCTCAGGCCTTATCGATCCATCATCACTGTAAAAGATGAACATTGATTGTGCATTATCGCAGTGTCGTAGGATCGGCGGATCCGTGATAAGAAATTTTACATTCTCTGCTTAGTTTCGAGGTACTCTTTCAAGGCCATAGCGTTATTATGCGCTCCGTCTTTGGCTCCATACAGCAGAACAACGTCGTCCTCTTTCGTTTTATCAGTGATCTGATCTACAAGCTCTTTCTTTCGATCGAGCTCTTGGAAGTACTTTTTCCTAAAATCATCCCATTTATCGGAGTCATGTCCGAACCATTTTCTTAGCCCATCGCTAGGTGCGATATCCTTTAGCCAGAGGTCTATCTTTGCCTCATCTTTTCTGATGCCTCTTGGCCAGAGCCTATCCACTAATATCCTGAAGCTGCGGCCTTTAGGAGAACTATAAATCCTTTCAATCGTCACCATTTAAGTTTCATCCGATTGATCTCTACCGCGTTTTTACACCTTAAAGCTGTTCTAGACTAGTCCTGAACTCATTCCTGTATCCCTTCTCCTCGTTTAAGGTATGCTTTAATACGCTGGTAACTTAACTCCCTTACCCAAAGCTTTACTTTTCTAAATTACCATTTCATTCGCCTAGCTGGTTCGGATAGCTCTGCAATCCCAACCTAAGCAAATTTGCCTCTACGAAGATGCCGCCGAGATAACCGAATACACTCCCGGACCGTGAGGAATACAGCCCATAAGGCTACGGTGTTGCTCTACTCACATGGCTTAGATCCCTCTAATGAGGACCTGATTGAGGCTGCAGATAGGGCATTTTATTTCGGATAAGGGCCCAGTAACTCACCAAGGATTCTGGCGAGGCGTACCCCGAGTTAAGGAATTAGGTGACTCGGAGGGAGCTCCGATGAGGTGGCTGGTTAGACGCTCACAGCCCAGTAGGGTTGATACTCAGATCAATCCCAACAACTTTGGCCCCCCCCTCCGTATACTCTGCTTAGAAGGCTTTGTAGGGGACTTCCTTCAACACCTTGGCCACCAGGGAGCAGCTAGTAAGATCTCGTTCGCCTTCACCCTAAGTTGGGAAACAGCAGTATTATCATCATGTAACTGGCGGCATAGCTGCTCATAGTTTGTAAAATGATGCCGCCCATAGCTGAGTAACTGCTGAATTGAAGGGCGTGGGGTTTTGTAGTGCCTAGCAGCTTCATTGTAGAAATCTCTAGGCGTGGCCGTTATCTTAACATGGCAGTTGTATGCCCGCATAAGGGATTTAGAATCATATGACGGTTTCACAGGCATGTTTACCATCCTTTTTTAATTAGCCATCTCGGAGATACTAAGACTCTTAAGGATTCTTATCGTCTTAAATCCTATTACCTGTCTGTCTTCAGACCCTGAGGACGTAGAGGAGAAGATTCAGGCTAAGGTAGCGGAGCTGGAAGGGCTCTACTAGACCTATGTTATCACCTTACGTACTATTGCCACCCCGAACAACACGAAACGATTAAACCCCTTTTAGACTACATTTAGTTGTTGGTAACACCTTGAGAAGCCTCACTTACCTTACCATTTTCTGGCTCCCCTTACCTTTTCATTTGAGTGATCTGCCCTTAAAATCAATGTTCTCTAAGGGAGCCACTCCATAATAATTTTAGATAAGACCCTAATGCCTTATTTCCATGGAAACATATTATTAATTGGCGAGGAGATAGATGAGTGGATCGTGACAACTCTCCGATCTTCCCGTCTCGCTCCCCTTTCCAAAACCTATTCAGGCCTTATGCTGAGAGAGCTTTGCACTTATTCCGCCATAACACCGACTCCTAGCCTTGTCAAAACTAGGACCGTTCGGAAGTTAACAGCGTCTTCAACTGTGGATTCTTCAGTCCTTGCGAACTCCAGGTATTTACCTGCCCGAAAGACATATGATTCAGTGGTAGATGCTCTTAATCCGATGTCCCCCAGATAACGCCTAAACCGCTTTAAAGCCGGCTTGAGATCTTCAGCCTTAAACGTCCCTGTTCCAACTCACAGATAGCCTCTTCTTTGACATCTTATATCGTCCTTGAAGCAGCGCGTGAAAAAGATCCTGTTTCCTGTAGGAAAATCCTACAAAAGTTATAGATCAAAACCGGTGCGCTGAATGCGGGGTACGGGATTCGAACCCGCGAACTCCTGCGAGACGGGATTTAAGTCCCGCGCCTTTGGCCAGCTTGGCAAACCCCGCAAAGCGATTCAGGTTAAAAGAAGCCCTTGCATAAATACTTTCTCGATTCCAAAAAGGGGTTTTAAGAGAATTTTACTGAGAGGTCACTACCTGACCCACGTCGGTGGGCGGAAGCTGTGCCTGCTCTCCAGCTGCGGTCAGGGTCTCCATAGCTGCAGTCTCGGATGCTCCGCCGGTCACGTGGAGGCTGCTAGCAGTCCCTGGGTGACGTCATGTGGATAGGTAGACCTGACCACGACGTTGGTCCTTCCCGCAGAGATGGGTCCACACTGACAGTTAACGCTGTCAAGCCAGTAGCTGGCCTCGTAGAGGGCGATCTGGGAGCCTGCGCCCGGTGCTCCTACAGGGACCGTGGCAACGCCGGTGATCACGAATCCTGGCTTACCATCAATGACCATGTCCACTGGAGCCGAGGAGACGTTGAGGCCGCCTAAAGGATCATGTTCATGCTCCTTATGGTCTTTCCTACCACAACTGTGAGTCTGTAAGGTTGCTGTACTGGGTAACGCCAATGGTCGCACCGGTTTCGTTATTGGTAACTATAGTAAGCAGATAGGCCGTGCCCGAAGGAGTGCTTTGAGTCTGAGCAGGCTCAACGGTGTAAGCCTGAGGAGTATTCATATTGAACGATACTGTATAAGGCCCCACCTGGCTACTCTCCTGAGCGGCCATAGCTGTGGATGCCAGCATCAAAGTTAGTGCAAAGATCAATATCCACTTCACTGAATTTCACCCCGATAGACCGTATCACTCTTTATAGAAAAACCTTGCCGTAGCATCAACTATTAAGGCAAATATCCCTGGCTTTGGCAATGCTCGGGTAAAAGAAAAAGGCTCTACTAGCTTATACCCCATGGTCCACCTATGGAGCCTGGAATCTATACCTTGGTTCTGAGGATCAAGGAAAGCTCTGAGTTGGTTGAAAGACCCAAGCCTGCGAAAAGATCTGGACTAGGAAGATCTGTGTTAGAGACAGGGCAAGAGGCAGAGAAAGGACTGAAGATAGAAATAGGATCCCTGGGAGAGCTCCACTTCCCCCAGGGCTATTACGCCTACACAGGATCTGCCAGGGGACCCGGAGGGCTGAGCAGGGTGGTAAGGCACCAAGCCATCCTGGCGGGCAGAAACCCCGCCAGAAGGTGGCACATCGATTATCTCCTGCCTCACACGACCCTGGAGATGGTAGCAGTCTCCCGCACCTCCCTGGACCTGGAGTGTTCCGTAGCCAGGGCCATAGGCTCAAAGCTCGAAACAATCCCAAAATTTGGGTCCACCGATTGCGGCTGCCTAGGCCACCTACACAGGTCCTGCGATAGAGGCCCCATGGTAGAAGTCGTCCTTTGGGCCCACGCCCTGGCACAGGCCGAAGCAGAGCAATAAGAGAGCTATGAGTAGGCAAATTGGTAGGACAAAGATAGGCGGCAAATGTGGATAGGAAATATAAGTAACAGTTCTCGCCACAATCCATCGAAGTGATATCGCGGTGAGATACAGCTATAACAAGACAACCCTAAGCCATACATCCAGATCAGACCACCTGAACTAGGAGCCGAGATCCGTATTAAATTGGAAGATGGCCACGCAGATTATAATACGCAGACTATTTAAAAGTTGGAAATCTCAACCATCCGAAACGCCTTTATACGCAAAGATCAATAAAAAAATATCTGAAGGGATTTAGACTGAACCTGGCATTCGTCTAGAAGGGGATGGGTGCCTTTTGGGGATTTAGAGGGGAAAAGGGAGTAGGATGAAGGGGGGTAGCAGAGGGCATCGACTGCTGAGAAGTAGACGCAGTCATATCACGGTTCCAGCTCTTCTAGGTACCTTCCTGTTAGCGCTGATCATAGTAATCGCCATATATTCTTCAGTTCACATTCTATCGACCAAAAATAGCCACCTGCCCGGGGCAGAGGCTCAGGCGGAAAAGGTACCTAGCGGCTCCGAAGTTTTAAAGATCGCATCGATCGAGCCATCCATAGAGATAACGGTAAATAAGTCCCACTGCCGTGGAGACTACCTGGGGCAGGAACCAGAACCACAGGCCCAGGATGGAAACTTTTTCGGATGCGCTGGTGGAGATAGGGGAGAGAGAGGTGATACACCGAGCAAGGCTGTAGATAATAACCAGAAAGATAATAATAAAGCCAGCAATAATAAGAAAGAAAATAATGATAAAAACGGCGATAACAGCACTTTAGATCGCTCGCCTAAGATAGCCCCTGGCTTGGAGCTGATCATAGAGGCCAGTAAGACCGAAGGCTATGAGGGAGACCCCATCTCCTACAGGTGTACGGCCGTAAATAGGGATCAGAAGATCTACTATGGCCTGGTACTGACCTGTAGAGGAAAGATCGTCACCACCAGCTTCCTGGAGCCCGGCAAGGAGTTCCACCTGGACGACAACTTCGCACTCCCGGAGAGCACTACCCTCAGCGCCAGCGTTAGAGGCAATGACTCCAGCGCCAGGACCTGGTTGAACAACATGGCCTTGAAGATCTGGAAGATAAACCCTGAGCTCAAAGTGAAGGCCCTGGCATTCCCTGACAAGATCCACCGGGGGAATAGCACCTCCTTGGTGGCCCGCATCGAGAACGGCGGCAGCGCAGAGCTGACCGATGTCACAGCCTCGGGCTTCCTGGGAAGCATGGGGAGCATCCCTCGTCTGGGCCCTGGAGAGTCCGGAACCCTCCAGAGGGACTTCACCCTTGAGGAGAGCCTCAACCAATCCGTCCAGGTCACAGCCAAAGATTGGAAGGGTCAGACCGTTTATGCCTCAGACCCGATCTCAATCACAGTCCTCAAGTCCAGCTTAAACTTGACCGTAGAGCCGTCCCAGACCACCGTGTACCCCGGCCAACCTGCTAAGGTCACCTGGATCCTCACCAACGACGGCGAAGAGCCTCTAAGGAATGTTACCCTCTCTGGCGGCTACAGGCTCAAGGAGATCCATCCCGGAAAGACGGTCAGGATGGAGGCTATCTACACCCAGGAGACGAACTCAGAGGTCCAGGTCATCGCCGAGGGCTACGATACTGGCAACTATCCTATCCGGGCCAGCTGTAGCCTTCTCATAAAATCCATATCACCAGGACTTTCACTTAAAGCCACGCCCGTCGAGGTAGAGTCCTGCAAGGATGAAAACGCCAATGTGACCTGCCTGGTGAGCAACACCGGCAACGATGTGCTCACAGCGGTTGCCCTTTACCTCAACGGCACGACCGTGGCAAGACTGGGCACCTTATCGCCAGGGGACTTCAAGGTTGTAAACCCATCTCTTCCAGTATCATCCAACTGCACCTTCTACTTCAAGGCCCAGGGGAGGGACACCACTGGTCAGATTTGGTCCGATGCCTCCGACGTGACAGCCAAAGTGATCACCACGGCCCTCAGGGCATCGGCCACAGCTAGTCCATCCCAGGTCAGGAGGGGTGAGACCTCCAGGCTGACCTGCTGGGTGACAAATCCGAGCAACATCCCCCTTTATGGCGTCTTCATCCTGAGCAAGGCTTTTGGCCCCATTGGGTCCATAGACTACCTACCTCCCAAGGGCGGCAGATCGATATCCTTGGAGCAAAAGATCACGGGCCCAGTCAGCGATACGATAGAGGTGGAGGGCTTCACCCAGGATAAGAAGCTGGTCAGGGATAGCTGCCAGCTGACGGTAGAGATAGCAAGGGAATCAGGGTCTAGAGAGGAGGCCGACATCCCAAACTTAGTGGGTCTATTTGAGGGAAGCAGCATGCTGGGAGATGGGGCTTCTGGGAATAAGGCAGCCCAGGACGGCAATGCCAATGCCACCATAATACCAGAAGATAATATCACTGTGAATGCCAGCTGCGGCTCAACTATCAACACTACAGAAGCTTCTGAGGCCTACTGCATAGAGCCCGATACATCTGATGCCAATTCATCCGGTACCAACTATTCTAAAGAAAAGCTCACCACCTGTGAGAGTGCCACCGTCCTGGCTCAGGGAAAGGAGACAGCAAGCGACCTTGGAGGCATTCTGAAGTACATAGAAAAGATGCTTCAGCAGCTGGGTTACGGCGCCGAGAGCTTATCCAGATCCAAGGCAGCCCCAGGGGCCCCTGCATCCGATTCATCCCCTGCAGGATTCATCTGCAGGAGCACCCATTGGGGGTTCCTACGCTGAACCTAACGGTGATGAAAGTTTCAATGATGACAGGGGACCGCAGAGCCCTCGGGCTGCCTTCGATGCGCACCTGCGCCTGCCGCAGTTCGATGTGAATCGTGCCCGGCTGTGGTTTCGAGAAGTCGGTGGACCTAGGCTCCACCGGCAGAGGCGCCGGTAAACTCTCGCTCACGCGAACCGGCAGCAACTTCATGGCCGCCTTGCACTCCCCAAGTCTCCCTGCCAGGTACAGCCGACGCCAGCCAAATACCTGGTTCGCGTTGATGCCATGCGCTCGCGCTACCCGCGCGACCGACGCGCCTTCCAACAACGTCTCTTCGACAATCCGCCGCTTCTCCGCGATACTGCGCCGCTGCCGCGGGGCCGCACCCAACGACTCACTCTTACTCGCGATCCCATCTGTAACTTGCCGGGAAGTGTCCATCTCCGCTCCAAGTGGACACCTATCCGCAGTGTCCACTTCGGCAGAATGACCTCCTACCGCCTACCTGTCCAGACGGTCTCAACCGGACGCTTACGAGAATCGCGCCCCGTCAATTTCGTAGACCTTAATCATGGGAGCCAAAATGACACAAACGGAAAAGGCCAATCTGATTTCTCAGACTGGCCTTTATTTAATGCCGGCAACGACCTACGCTCCCACACACTTTCGCGTGCAGTACCATCGGCCCTGCGGGGCTTAACTTCCGTGTTCGGGATGGGAACGGGTGGATCCCCCGCGGTAAGATCACCGACAACTTGTAGCGCAGCTATCAGCCGTCAGCTTTCAGCAACTGTTGCCGAAGCCGACTGCAGGCTGATGCCCAGCAAACTTGGTGAGTGCCCGCAACCGCGATTCTCCTGAAAGCTGGAGCCGCAGCGAGAGCTGATTCTCAAAGATCGTGAGGACAATGCCTCACAACTGAATAGATTGGGTGTGATTTACTCTCATATTGGTTTACTTCCGATTTCAACCACGCACTACTTCGGCTTTTCGTCGGCGCACAACCATCAGTACTTTGTTTTCAGGCTCGTCCAGGTTCTGACGAGCGACTGACTACGCTGCAGCTTTCGAACAGATTCGAACTGAAAGCTGACAGCTGAGTGCTGACGGCTGTTACTGCACCGAGTAAATTTTATGGTCAAGCCGAACGGGCGATTAGTACGGGTAAGCTGCACGCATCACTGCGCTTTCACATCCCGCCTATCAACCAGGTAGTCTTCCTGGGCCCTTCTTACCCTTAGGGCTTGGGAGATCTCATCTTGAGGAGTGCTTCCCGCTTATATGCATTCAGCGGTTATCACAACCGAACTTCGCTACCCAGCGATGCCATTGGCAGGACAGCTGGAACACAAGAGGTTCGTCCATCCCGGTCCTCTCGTACTAAGGACAGGTCCTCTCAAATCTCCTACGCCCACAACAGATAGGGACCGAACTGTCTCGCGACGTTCTGAACCCAGCTCACGTACCGCTTTAATAGGCGAACAGCCTAACCCTTGGAACCTTCTACAGCTCCAGGATGCGATGAGCCGACATCGAGGTGCCAAACCGGAGCGTCGATATGAACTCTTGGCTCCGATCAGCCTGTTATCCCCGGCGTACCTTTTATCCGTTGAGCGATGGCCCTTCCATGCAGAACCACCGGATCACTAACGCCTACTTTCGTACCTGCTCGACTTGTAGGTCTCGCAGTCAACCACGCTTATGCGTTTGCACTCGTCGGCTGATTTCCAAACAGCCTGAGCGTAGCTTCGCGCGCCTCCGTTACAGTTTAGGAGGCGACCGCCCCAGTCAAACTACCCGCCTTACTATGTCCCTCTCCCGGATCACGGGAGTAGGTTAGAACCACAGATCTCGCAGGGTGGTATCTCACCGTTGGCTCCTCCAAGCCCGAGAGCCTGGAATCAAAGCCTCCCACCTATCCTGCGCAGCAAGGGCCATAGTTCATAGTAAAGGTATAGTAAAGGTGCACGGGGTCTTTCCGTCTAGTTGCGGGAAACCGGCATCTTCACCGGCACTACAAGTTCGCCGTGTCAGTTGGCAAGACAGTCGCACTTTCGTTACGCCATTCGTGCAGGTCGGAACTTACCCGACAAGGAATTTCGCTACCTTAGGACCGTTATAGTTACGGCCGCCGTTCACCGGGGCTTCAGTTCGAAGCTTCGCCTTGCGGCTAACCTCTCCCTTTAACCTTCCGGCACCGGGCAGGCGTCAGCCCCTATACGTCGTTTTCGACTTTGCAGAGACCTGTGTTTTTGTTAAACAGTCGCAGTGCGCATTTCTCTGCGGCCTCTTCGGGCTTGCACCCTAGTGAGGCACCCCTTCTCCCGAAGTTACGGGGTTAATTTGCCGAGTTCCTTAACAACTGTTCTCACGAGCGCCTTTGGATATTCTCCTCGTCTACCTGTGTCGGTTTGAGGTACGGTTCCCTTATGTTCTCCTTAGAGGTTTTTCTTGGCAGTGTGGAATCGGCGGCTTTCACCCATACGGGTTACTGCTTTGCGTCTCAGTGATAACTTCCCGGCGGATTTACCTACCGGAAACACCTTACACGCATCGACCGTCATAGCCATAGGACGGCCCGCTTATCCTACTGCGTCACCCCATCGTAATAACGAACACAAGGGAGCCCCGGAATATTAACCGGATGTCCATCGGTTACGCCTTTCGGCCTCACCTTAGGGACCGGCTGACCCTGAGCGGATTAACCTTTCTCAGGAAACCTTAGACTTTCGGCGCGGAGGGTTCCCACCTCCGTTATCGCTACTTATGCCGGCAGGGTCTCTTCTCAACCGTCCACCAGTCTTCTCAGTCTGGCTTCAAACTATTGAGAATGCTCTCCTACCACGCATGGTTTTTAGGCCATGCATTCGCTGCTTCGGTGACAAGCTTGAGCCCCGTTATATTGTCGGCACCGGACCGCTTGACCAGTGAGCTATTACGCTTTCTTTAAAGGATGGCTGCTTCTAAGCCAACCTCCTGGCTGTCTGGGCGTTCCGACTTCCTTTCCCACTTAGCTTGTACTTTGGGACCTTAGCAGGCGATCTGGACTGTTTTCCTCTCGACGACGAAGCTTAGCCCCCGCCGTCTGACTCCCGGATTGGTTGTTCAATGGCATTCGGAGTTTCGTTGGATTCAGTAAGCTGGAAAGCCCCCTAGTCCATCGAGTACTTTACCACCACGACAAATCATCCGAGGCTAGCCCTAAAGCTATTTCGGAGAGAACGAGCTATCACGGAATTTGATTAGCCTTTCACCCCTACCCTCAGCTCATCGGAGCTTTTTTCAACAAACACCCGTTCGGCCCTCCAGTGGGTGTTACCCCACTTTCAGCCTGGCCAAGGGTAGATCATCCCGCTTCGCGTCTATTCCTGCCAACTGAATCGCCCTATTCGGACTCGCTTTCGCTGCGGCTCGCTTACGCTTAACCTTGCTGACAAGAATAACTAGCCGGCTCATTATGCAATAGGCACGCGGTCAGACTTTCGGCTTGCGCCGCATAGTCCTCCCACCGTTTGTAGGCACACGGTTTCAGGTACTATTTCACTCCCCTCGCAGGGGTTCTTTTCGCCTTTCCCTCACGGTACTGGTTCACTATCGGTCAGAAGCTAGTATTTAGCCTTACGGGATGGTCCCCGTAGCTTCTCGCAAAGTTTCTCGTGCTCCGCGATACTCAGGTATCGACTTCGAGTCCAGTTCGTTTTCGCCTACGTGGCTATCACACTCTATGGCCCCGCTTTCCAGCGGGCTTCAGCTAACGACTGGATTGGTAACTCTACTATTGTCGACCCTACAACCCCGCTGTCACCCGAAGGTGAAAACGGTTTAGGCTAATTCCGATTTCGCTCGCCACTACTTTCGGAATCGAGGTTTCTTTCTTTTCCTCCGGGTACTGAGATGGTTCACTTCCCTGGGTTCGCTCGTCCTCGACTATGGATTCATCGGGCGTACACGGGTTTTACCCGTGTGGGTTTCCCCATTCGGAAATCCCCGGATCAAAGCCTACTTGCGGCTCCCCGAGGCTTATCGCAGCTTGCCACGTCCTTCATCGCCTGCTTCTGCCAAGGCATCCACCATGCGCCCTTAGTAGCTTGACCACAAAATTTACTCGACACACAGCGGCTTCGCCGCTAGCTTTCAGCTATTAGCTGTCAGCTCTAAGCAAAACCACTACACGCCTTCGTAAATCTTATGGGCCTTAAACTTCCCGCTCATCGCGCGTTCGACGCTCTCACGTCTCGCGCCCCAGCGGAAGTTTCACTCTAGGCACTCATAAAAATTTACAGCCTTGTAGATTGCCCAATCTATTCAGTTGTCAAATATCGTCCTCGTGAAAGCTATCAGCCGTCAGCTTTCAGCCATTAGCTAAAGAAGCTGTCGCACTCACTCCCGCCTGGCGGGTATGGTTGTCTTACTCGACTTGAGAGTCGTGCAGAAACTCAAGCACCTCCAACCCAATGTTCGGCGCCAAGCAACTTTCTTGAACCGTGAACTGAATCACGGTTGTTGCTGTTGACGCCCAACATTGAGTTGGCTAGTGAATCTCAGTGGTCGAGTCGGCTAGCGAAGATCTTTCCGACTAGCCCGAACACAATCACTGGCCACTAGATTCTGGTGGAGCTGACCGGGATCGAACCGGTGGCCTCCTGGTTGCAAACCAGGCGCTCTCCCAGCTGAGCTACAGCCCCTTAGCAGCAGTTAGCCAGTCAGCCTAGTCGTCAGTTGCTAGTAAGAACTAGCCACTAACAACTGATCACTAGCCACTGATTCTTGGTGGGCCTGGATAGACTTGAACTATCGACCTCACCCTTATCAGGGGTGCGCTCTAGCCACCTGAGCTACAGGCCCGGTTTCCCGATTGTACTTCCCTGAGCCCAGTTTAGCAGGCTCCCAGCCTTCAGCCGTCAGCTATCAACCAGATTGACTGAGAGCTGAAAACTGAAAGCTGATCGCTCGAATTTAATTCGAGGACAAGGTTGAACGTGCAGCCGGGCTAAGCCCAGCCGGACCATCATGCGGATATGACTCGAGAAAGAGAGTCCGAACGGTTTCAGCTTCAGCTCTCAGTGATCTCCTCAGGCTGTAGAGTATTCCAGAGAGTTCAAAGAAGCCAGGGTACACGGCAACATCCTCTGCATGTTTAAACGCCGAAGCATCGCAGAAGTGCCGTGACGTTCTCTCTTAGAAAGGAGGTGATCCAGCCGCAGGTTCTCCTACGGCTACCTTGTTACGACTTCACCCCAATCATGAACCATACCTTGGACGGCTACCTCCCTTGCGGGTTAGCGCACCGGCTTCTAGTGCAGTCCACTTTCGTGATGTGACGGGCGGTGTGTACAAGGCCCGGGAACGTATTCACCGCGGCGTTCTGATCCGCGATTACTAGCGATTCCAGCTTCATGGAGTCGAATTGCAGACTCCAATCCGAACTGAGGCCGGCTTTTTCCGATTAGCTCCCCCTCGCGGGTTTGCGACAGTTTGTACCGACCATTGTAGCACGTGTGTAGCCCTGGACATAAAGGCCATGAGGACTTGACGTCATCCCCACCTTCCTCCCCGTTATCCGAGGCGGTTTCGCTAGAGTGCCCGGCATAACCCGCTGGCAACTAACGATAAGGGTTGCGCTCGTTGCGGGACTTAACCCAACATCTCACGACACGAGCTGACGACAGCCATGCAGCACCTATATAGCAGTCTCTTGCGAAAAAGGGATATTTCTACCCCGGTCCACTACATTTCGAGCCCAGGTAAGGTTCTTCGCGTTGCGTCGAATTGAACCACATGCTCCACCGCTTGTGCGGGCCCCCGTCAATTCCTTTGAGTTTCAGCCTTGCGACCGTACTCCCCAGGCGGGATGCTTATCGCGTTAGCTACGGCACAATCGGATTGGGTACCGATCACACCAAGCATCCATCGTTTAGGGCTAGGACTACCAGGGTATCTAATCCTGTTTGCTCCCCTAGCTTTCGCGCCTCAGCGTCAGAAGTGGTCCAGTGCGCCGCTTTCGCCACAGGTGTTCCTCCCGATATCTACGCATTTCACCGCTACACCGGGAATTCCACGCACCTCTCCCACCCTCCAGCACCACAGTTTCGCCTGCAGGCTCCCGGTTAAGCCGGGAGATTTCACAGGTGACTTGTGGCACCGCCTACGCGCCCTTTACGCCCAATAATTCCGAACAACGCTCGCACCCTCTGTATTACCGCGGCTGCTGGCACAGAGTTAGCCGGTGCTTCTTCCACCAGTACCGTCATTATCGTCTTGGTCGAAAGGAGTTTACGTCCCAAGGGACTTCATCCTCCACGCGGCGTTGCTGCGTCAGGGTTTCCCCCATTGCGCAAAATTCCCCACTGCTGCCTCCCGTAGGAGTCTGGACCGTGTTTCAGTTCCAGTGTGTCCGTGCGCCCTCTCAGGCCGGATACCGATCTTCGCCTTGGTGGGCCATTACCCCGCCAACTAGCTAATCAGCCGCGACCCCCTCCATAAGCGGATTGCTCCTTTGATCAACGGAATTTGCATTCCAAAGATGTTATGCGGTATTAGCCCCGGTTTCCCGGAGTTATCCCCCACTCAAGGGCAGGTTAGTCACGTGTTACTCACCCGGTCGCCACTTTACTCATGGATTGCTCCACTTTCTCGTTCGACTTGCATGTGTTAGGCACGCCGCCAGCGTTGATTCTGAGCCAGGATCAAACTCTCGTTTGAAACCTGTTGCCTGCCGACGGGTAGTTGGCAGGCTGCCATCTCCGCCGCTCGAAAGGGCGTGATGGCGGCCACCAGCATCTCTGCTATGAGACGCAGTGGCCTATCTTGTGAGATCGCTCGGATTTCACCCGAGTCTTCCTCTCACGACTGGCACGTTCAACCTAGTTGTCAAAGAACCGAATCGCCTTCCGCCTGAGCGGCGCGCTTTCAGTCCAGTGCAGAGACGCACAAGTGCGACTCTGCCTGTCCTCGAAACTTGTACAAGTTACTGGTTCCTGGCGCCGACTGTCAACCCTTCGCCCCCACAGGATTTGAACCGCTTATCCACATTGGGAACCGGCTGTCAGCTCTCAGCCTTCAGCTCTCGGCTAAGGCATTTGAGCGCACAACAGAACACTGCCTTCCGCCTACTGGCGCCCATTCTGGGCACGGGCTCTTAAAAAGCGAGCGTCGGCGGAAGTCCGTAACTTTAAAAAAGAACTTTGAAGAGGTTCTTGCGAAGAGTCAGACCTAAAGGACTGACCTACCGAACCCTTCGAGGCGCTCTCGCCCCGAATGACAGCTCCGTGGCCGGAGCTAATTTCAGGTCCTACCTAATTTCTGGGTACGCCCTGCTTACAACTTAGATGCCAGGCTTGCGACGAGAGATTCCGCAAAAACGCCCAGCGTAGCCACACTGCTCTCGGTGAATTGTTTATAGCAGATCAATGCGGTTCAGCGCAAGAGGAGAGTTTACTGCCCAGGGCCGGCCTTGAGCTGGCGCATTCTCTACGCCGCCTGGACTTCTCCACTTTTTGACTTGGCCTGGCCGGCCGCTATCTGCACTTGCAGGCCGATCTTCAGCTTGTTGAGGCGTTGAGTTTCCATGGCCCGCTCCTGGCGTTTCTCCTGGAGCTTGGCTTCATGGCGCTTCTGCGACATCGACTCGTAGTGATTCAAGGTGCCCCCTGGTGACGCGGGACAGTCTAGCCGCTCTTCGGCGCAGAAAGCAAGCAGGGGGGATCCGGGGGCTCGCAAGGCTGGTCAAAAGAGGGGACAGGAGTGTCCGGCCCACGGCACAGCGGTTGCCCCAGTATGCCAGCCGAGGACAGGGGTTCAAGAAACAAGACCAACGTCAAAAGCGGCGGACAGGAGTGTCCGCCCCACCCTCACACTTTGCGCAGGTGATTCAGGTCATGGCGCGGTAGGTGCCAAGGGTTATATTGGAAACGTTCGATCTCTCCGCCGGCGTTCCACGAACTTGCATCAAAGTTGCCCGGTATCCGATCGTGCCGCGCCCGCTAAATCCGAAGGGAGCTCCATGGTTCATCTCCGCGGCCTGTTCCGTTTTCTTCTGCTCTGTTTTTTTCTGGTGCTGTGCGGGATCAGCAGCGTGATCGCTCAGGACAAGGCCAACGAGGCGATGGAGCGGCGGATTAACGTCCTGCTGAAGAAAATGACACTGCAGGAAAAAGCAGGGCAGCTCAGCGGGTATGTCGGCGACTCTCCGCAGACGGCGGCGCAAACCACCGCACTGCTGAAGCAAGGCGAAGTGGGGGCCCTGTTCGGCCTGCTGGGCGCGGCGAACACAAACGCGGCGCAGAAGATCGCGGTAGAACAATCCCGGCTGAAGATTCCGGTTCTATTCGGGTACGACGTGATTCACGGCTACCGGACCATCTTCCCGGTTCCCATTGGTAGCGCCAGCAGTTTTGATCCGCAACTGATTGAGCAATCGGAGCGGGTTGCGGCGAAGGAAGCAACGGCCGCGGGCGTGAAGTGGACCTTCGCGCCCATGGTGGACATCGCGCGCGATCCGCGGTGGGGCCGCATGGTGGAAGGCGCGGGGGAGGATCCATACCTGGGCAGCGTGATGGCGGCGGCGCGGGTGCGCGGATTTCAGGGGGCGGGCTTGGCGGACCCGCAGAGCTTGCTGGCTTGCCTGAAGCACTACGTTGCGTACGGCGCAGCGGAGGGAGGCCGCGACTACAACACGGCGGATATTTCGGAGCAGACATTGCGCGAGGTGTACCTGCCGCCGTTTCATGCGGGAGTAAAGGCGGGAGCCGCAAGCGTCATGGCGGCGTTCGAGGATTTAAACGGGGTTCCGGCCACGGCCAACCGGCACACGCTGTCCGACATTCTGCTCGGGGAGTGGGGCTTCACCGGGATGGTGGTGAGCGACTACGCGTCGGTGCAGGAACTGGTTGCGCACGGAGTGGTGCACGATGAGCGGGAAGCGGCGCAGATGGCGGTGACCGCCGGTCTGGATATGAGCATGGCCGACGGACTTTATGCAAAGTATCTGCCGTCGCTGGTCGAGTCTGGCAAGGTGACGATGAGTGTGCTGGACGAAGCGGTGCGGCGGGTGTTGCGGGCCAAGTTTCGCGCCGGACTGTTTGAGAATCCATACACCGATGTAGGGCGCGGGCGTACGGACATTCTATCGGCGGAAAATATGGCGGCGGCGCGCAAGATGGCGCAGGAATCGATGGTGCTGATCCGGAACGAGAAGAATTTGCTGCCGCTCGACCCCGGGGTGAAAACCATCGCCCTGATTGGGCCATTGGCGGACGATAAGGCGGATCAACTGGGGCCGTGGGCTGGGGATGGGCAGGCGGAGGATGCGGTGACGGCCTACGAGGGGATCAAGGCCAGGTTGCCGAATGCCAGGATTCTGCTTTCGCGGGGCGCGGATTTCGAGACGCCGGCGGCCGGGAAATATTCGGGGGCCAGTGGGGTGGCGCCCGCTCCATCGGCGGCGACAGGAGTGGCAGGTGAAGCGGCGGCTGGACCGGCGAGTATTGACGAAGCCGTAAGTATAGCGAAGCAATCCGAGGTTGCGGTCCTTTTCCTGGGCGAGCCGGCGGATTACTCGGGAGAAGCGAGTTCGCGTTCCACTCTGGACTTGCCGGGGGATCAAGAAAAATTATTGGAGGCGGTGGTGGCGACGGGCAAGCCGGTGGTGCTGGTGCTGGAAAGCGGGCGTCCGCTGAATATTGTGTGGGCGAATGAGCACGTGGCCGCGATATTGCAGGCCTGGTTTCCGGGCTCACAGGCGGGCAATGCGATCGCGGATCTACTGTTTGGCGACGCCGCGCCCAGCGGACGGATGCCGATCAGCTGGCCGCGGACGATTGGGCAGATTCCGGTTTACTACGCGCACAAGAGCACAGGGAGGCCTTCGTCGGCGGACCGCTGGCACACGGGATATCAGTTCGAAAGCAAAGAGCCGCTGTTTCCGTTTGGCTGGGGACTGACCTACACCCATTTCACGTACAGCAATCTGCGCGTGGTGACGCGGAGCATCACGGCTTCGGGGGCGTTGCGCGTGACGGCGGAGATTACGAATGACGGGCAGCGGGCGGGGACGGAGGTTGTCCAGCTTTATGTGCGTGATCGAGTGGGGCCAACGTCGCGGCCGGTGCGGGAATTGAAAGGCTTTTCGCGGGTTACGCTGGCGCCTGGCGAACATAAGACGGTGGAGTTCTCGGTGAATGGGAATGAGCTTGGGTCGTACGATCCGGCGATGAAGTGGGTGGTGCCTGAGGGAACGTATGACGTTTGGGTCGCCCCGAATGCGATTGAGGGGATCACGGGGGAGTTTCAGGTGGGCAAGTAGCGCCGCTCTTGAACGTCCCCTGCGATGGCAAGATCATTTGCCGATAGCCCCTTGACATCCGCTTTTTCCTGAACTATTCTCCATCCCTAACATGCTTAGGGAAGACAACGCGGGCGAGCTGATTCAGGGCACGCTGGAAATGCTCATCCTTCGCGCCCTGACCCGCGGGCCCATGCACGGATATGGGGTCGCGGAATGGATTCATCAGACTTCGCAGAATGTGCTCAAAGTTGAGGAAGGCGCGTTGTACCCGGCGCTGCATCGCCTGGAATTGCGCGGCATGCTGGCTGCCAATTGGGGCACGTCTGAGAACAACCGGCGGGCCAAATTTTATCAACTCACGGCGAAGGGCAGAAAACGGCTAATCGCAGAATCGCAGCGCTGGGCGCAGCTTTCAGCGGCCGTGGCTTTCGTGATGCAGGCGACGTAGCTGGGTTATTGCGGGGATTTTTATGGCACTGGATCTTCTCTTCCGGCTCAAGTCGCTTCTCTATAAGCGACGCATGGCACGCGATCTGCAGGAAGAACTGGCGTTTCATCAGGAAATGGCGCAAGAAAAGCTGGGAATGAAGCCCGGCAGCGCCAGACAGATTCCCGATGCCCAGCCTCAGCCGGTTCGCGCCCGGTTCTGGCAATTCTCCGTCTTCGAAAATCTGCTGCGCGATCTGACTTTTTCCGCTCGCCTGCTGCGAAGGTCTCCAGGGTTCACGGCCGTCGCGGTGCTCACGCTGGCTCTCGGCGTCGGCGCGAACACGGCCGTCTTCTCGGTCATTAACGCGTTGCTTCTGCGGCCGCTGCCGGTGCCGCATGCGGACGAACTGGCGGTGATCGGCTTCTACGAGTCCGATGATGCGATGACCAACCACGGCTTTTGCGCACCGTTGTTCCGCTCGCTGGAAAATCGCCACGAGATATTTCAGGACGTTGCGGCCGAAGGCGAGCATGCATTTCAGGTCCGCGGAGCCTCCGGCAATCAGCAAGTTCGGGGAGTGACAGTCAGTGGCCAGTTCTTTCATGCCATGCAGATCCGGCCCCTATTGGGCCGCTATCTTTCTCCGCAGGACGATCAGCCCGGCGGCGGCTCGACTGGATTTGGCGTCGTGATTAGCGAAGGCTTCTGGAGAAGCTGGTTCAACAGCGCACCTGACGTGATTGGAAGGAAGATCATCCTCGACAATGCGCCATTCGTGGTCGTAGGGGTGATACCTAAAACGTTTATGGGTATAGATCCCACTGAACATCCGGAGATCTACGCGCCATTATGGGCGGAGCCGATCCTGGACGCGCCCTACAACAATATTGCGGGCGGTTACGGTTCCTGGTGGCTGCGGATCATGGCTCGGCGCAAATCCGGTGTTTCGCTGGAACAGGCAAATGCCGCGCTGCAATCGGCATCCACCGCGGTCATCGACGAGGCCACCGACGCCGAGTGGGCCAAGGGCGCCCGCAGCAATCACTTTCGCTTTGCCGCCGAGCCGGGATCGAGAGGGGAATCCTATTTCTCCAGCCTTTTCCGTAAACCTTTGCTAGCGATATTTTCCCTTTGCGGCTTAATGTTGCTTCTGGCATGCCTCAACCTCGCCAGCCTACTGATGGCGCGGGCCGCTGCGCGCGAGCGGGAGTTGGCCACGCGATTGGCCATTGGCGCAAGCCGCAAACGACTGATTCAGCAATTTCTGGCGGAGAGTTTCCTGATCGCGGCTCTGGGAACAGCCGCGGGACTGGCTGCCGCACCCATGGTCAGCGAGGCTCTGGTCAGGCTGCTCTTCGGGCATCTCCACGATCTCTATGGCATGACGCTGAATACCGCGCTGGACTATCGGGTTCTGCTATTTGTCGCATTGACTGCAATCGTTTCCGTCTTCCTCATCGGCCTGATCCCGGCGCTCCGGGCTACATCCAAAAATCTCAGCGACCAAATCAAGGACGGATCGCACAGTACGAACGCGCGCGAAAAGCAGCGAATGGCGCCGAGAATTCTCATGGGAATGGAAGTCGCGCTGGCGCTAATTCTTGTGTCTGGCGCGGGACTTCTGGCGGCCAGTGTGACGCGGCTCTACCGCGCGGGGCTCGGCTTTGACCCGAAGAATGTTGTCAACGTCGGCCTCAGCATGGATAAGCAATCTTTGGACGGAGACGCGCTATTTCGCTGGTACCAGGCATTTGCCGAGGCCATTCAACATCAACCCGGCGTCAAGTCGGTGAGCTATGACATGGTGACGCCGCTGAGTGGCAGCAGTTGGACAGATGACTATCAAACACCCTTGAGCAACGGCCCTCGCGAGCTGTACATGAACGAAGCGGCGCCAGATTATTTCCAGACAATGAGAATCCCGATGCTCACGGGCCGTGACTTCCGCTGGGGTGACGGCTTGACGAGCGGACGCAAGATCATTCTGAATCAAGCAGCCGCCAAAATGCTTTTCCCCGGACAAGATGCGGTGGGCCAAATGGTAAACGATGTTGGACGCAAGAAACCTTACGAAGTAATCGCAGTTGTAGGGGACGTTAGATATCGCTCGATCCGCAAAGACGATCCGCCCGGAGGCTACGCGGCAATTACGCAGGACGAATCGAAAAAGCCGTCTTTCACCGCGGTGGTGCGGTTGGACGGGCCAGTCGCTCCTTTCGCTGCGGCGGTGCGCAGGCTGGCGGCGCAGATGGCTCCGGACATTCCCTCTCCGATTCTCACCACGATGAGCAGCGAACTGGATTCCTCCATCAGCTCCGAGCGGATGATGGCGATGCTCTCGGTTTTCTTTGCCGGGTGCGCCTTGCTGGTGACCGCGATCGGCCTTTATGGAACGCTGTCTTACGCGACGGCACGGCGGACCAGCGAGATTGGGATTCGCATTGCGCTGGGGGCGCAGCGATCCCAGGTCGTCAGGTTGATCTTTCGGGAGAATGCCTGGATTGCCGCCGGCGGGGCGCTGGCGGGACTGGTGGCCGCACTGCTTGCGTTGCGGGCACTGGCGAGTTTTCTCTATGGAGTTTCTGCCCACGATCCCTGGGTGATGATGGGTTCTATCTTGATACTCGAAGTGGTGGCCAGCGCTGCATCCTTAATTCCTGCGATTCGAGCTTCGCGGATTGAGCCGATGAGTGCCATACGTTGTGAATAGCTGCCGGCTTTTCGCGGGCGAGGGCGCCCGCGCCACACGTTTGCTTTCTTTCTGTCAGACAACTGTTATATAGTGTCTGACATGGCTTCCGACCGCATCACTGTGCGGGTACCCGCTTCTCTCGGAGAGCGGCTTCGCAGCCGGTCCCGCATCCAGGGACAGACTGAGTCGGATCTCATCCGCCAAGCGCTGGAGGCTTGCCTTGACCAATCCAATGGCGATCGTTCCGCCTACGAACTGGCGGAGGAAGCTGGATTGATCGGATGCGCGCGACGGGGACCACGATCTCCAGCAAAAGACTTAAGCACTCATCCCCGCCATATGCGAGGCTTTGGGAGCAGCAAGTGAGACGAGTGCTGGTGGATACCGGCCCGCTGGTGGCCATTCTCTCCGGCAGCGACCAGCATCACGAGACTTGCGTGGAAGCTTTGCGCCATTTACCCGGGCCGCTGTTCTCGTGCTGGCCGGTGATTACCGAAGCGGCCTGGCTCCTGCGCCGCTATCCGCGAGCGATCCAACGACTCCTGGGGAGTCTAAATGGAGACTTCGTCGAATTGCTTCCGTTAACGGGGTCGGACGCGAAGGCCATTTCCCAGGTGATAAAACGCTTTGCCAGCATTCGACCTCAACTCGCCGATGCCGCCCTGGTTCATCTTGCCGAGCGCGAGGGCATTGATACTATTTTCACTCTCGACCAGCGCGACTTCTCCGTCTGTCGCACCAGTCGAAAGCGACCCTTTCGCATTCTGCCTGAGTTGTCATAATGACACGCGGAAGGTAAGCTTTCGCAGGTCGTTTGCGACCACCTTCATCCTAGAACGGAAACCTCTATGAAACCCAAAGCCGTGCACGCTCAGCCGCGTTTCGCATTGAAGAAAGTTACTTATCCCAACATCGGGTTCCCGCGCGAACCACGGCCCGAGGTTCCGGCTGCGGTGTTCTCGTCGCGGCTGGTCAAGTTGCGTAAGCGCATGGCCGAGCGCGAACTTGATGCTGTCGTCATCTATGCCGACCGGGAACACTTCGCGAATTTATTGTGGCTCACTAACTACGATCGACGATTTGAGGAGGCGCTGCTGGTGGTGTTGCCCAAAGGCAAACCGGTTCTGTTCGTGGGCAACGAAGGCTGGAGTTACGCGAATATCGTGAAGATTCCTGTGGAGAGGAAGTTGCACCAGACGTTCAGCCTGCTGGGACAGCCTCGGGAGAAAGTGAAACCGCTGGCATCCGTGCTTAAAGATGCCGGGTTAGGCGGATGTTCCCGCGTGGGCGTGGCCGGCTGGAAGTATTTTTCGGCGGCGGAATTTGAAAATCCGCAAGACGTTCTCGACGCTCCGGAATTTGTGGCGCGGTCGGTGCGGGATGCGGTCCAACCGGGCGGCCGGGTCAGCAACGAAGGCGCTTTGTTCATGGATGCGGAGAGTGGCCTGCGCAGCATTCTCGAGCCGGAGCAGATTGCCGATTTCGAGTGGGTCGCGACCTACAACTCGCAATGCGTGTTGCGGGGAATTCGCGCGCTGAAGCCTGGGATGACGGAGATGGAAGGGTTTTCGGCGATGGCCACGTTCGGATTACCGTTTTCCTGTTATCCCTCGTGCGCCGGTGGTGAACGCTTCCTGAACGCGCCTCTGGTCAGCCCATCGGACCGCAAGTTTCGTCTGGGGGACGCGGTAATCATGACCTGCGCGTACCAGGGAGCGAACACCTGCCGCTTCGGCTGGATGGCGCGGGGGCCGCGTGATTTACGTTGGCGCTGCGCGATTATGTCGAGAGTAGCGCCGCACCTTACGCCGAAGCACTGGCTGCCTGGTATGGCACGTTGCGCATTGGCGCCACCGGACATGAGCTTTACCATGCGGCATCGGACAGGCTGACGCCTCTCGGCTTTGTACTCGGGCTGAACAACGGACATCAAATTGCCGCCGATGAGTGGACCGACAGCATGTCGGAGACGGGGTCGAGCAAGAAAGTTCGCAGCGGGATGTACTGGCAAGCTGACTTTTTCGCTTCAATTTCCACGGCACATTTCGGCGCATTTGCGGAGGACGGAGTTGTGGTGGCCGATGCCCGGTTGCGGCAGCAAATCCAGAAGCGCTGGCCGGCGGCCTGGAAGCGATTTCAGGCGCGGCGCCGGTTCATGATCGAACAACTGGGATTTTCCATCGCGGAAGAACTGCTGCCGATGTCGAATTTTCCTGCCTCAGTCATCCCTTATTTCCTGGCCAGCGATCATTGCATGGCGCGCTCCTAGGAAGATGCTCCCCGGCGGCAGATCGTACCCCAGCGGCTAAAGCTTGCGCTGAACGCCAGACTTTTATCGCAGCGCGGAAGCGTGTGCGTGAGAACCTCGGTCGTCCCTCTGGGACTTGGCCTTTTTTTCCCTGTCTTCCCGGCGCTGAAGCGCCGGGCTATTATCGGGACGCCCCTCCGGGGCTGATTTCCGTGCTTATTCCGGAGCTGATTTCCGGGCTTATTTGGTCCCACTAAAACGGCCAAGAACTGGTTCTCACGCAGACGCTGAAGCGCTGAGCCACCCGAAATCAAGCCCAGGGCGAATCTTCTGTCGGCCACCTTCATCCCCTATTTCCTGGCCAGCGATCATTGCATGGCGAGGACTTAGGGAACTCTGAACAAGTATCTCCCCGCACCAAACAGCAGTACAAATACACAGGCTTTTCGCGGGCGAGGGCGCCCGCGCCACACGCGCAGCGGCTCAGCAGCCCCACTCCGCTTCTCCGGCGGCGGCAAAGTTCGGCTTCGGCTTGGCTGGCTCTTTAGCGGCGAAGCCCAAGTCGAGAAGGGCTAGACGAACCGCGGCCACCATCCGCTTGCGTTCGGATTGCGAGATTTCGCTCCACGCCGGGTGAGTGCCGTTTGTACCCGCTACGCCCTCGGCCAGCGCCTCGTGATAAAGATGGAAAAGCTCGGCCAACTGTTCGGCTGAAATTTCGTTGATGGACATGAAGCTTTGCCCCCCTGTGATCCAATGCCGCGAGATCCGCATGCCCGAATCTCTTCTCTTCTATGTTGATTGGATACGACGAGGCATAAGGTTCGAATAAGGGATGCATAAAATGTGTGTAGGAATTTTCGATTACCACGCGGCGAGGAGAGCTCATGGGCCGATCTTCAAAAGCCTTTGACCGCGGAGATCGCCAAGAACCTCCGCGAAGTTCGCGGAGAAACAGAGCCGGCCAAATCTAGACCCTGCCCAGGTTCCGTTTTCTTTCGTACTGCTAGGCTCCAGCGTCTGGCCCCCAGCACAGGGCCGCCCCTCCGGCGATGCCGGCGTCGGCGCCATAGAAAGCTCTGAGGATGGGAATTTCCTGGCAGCGCGGGTTGATGCTGCAAGCTGGGAGATGGTCGCGGATCTCGCCGAAAAACGGAACGAGCATGGTGGCCGCGCCGCCACCGATGATGATCACGTCCGGTTCCAGCAAGTCGATGATGTTGCCCAGCCATTGGGTCAGGAGTTCGATGGTCTCGCGCAGAATCTCTTCCGCCAAAGAATCGCCGGCGGCGTAGGCTTGGCCGACCATCTCGCTGGTTACGGCTTCGACACTTCCCTTTGCCAGAGCGAGGATCGCGGCGCCGCGCGTCGGATCGGCCGCGACTTTGGCGCGGGCTCGGCGTGCGATGGCGGGGCCGGCGGCCAGAACCTCGATGCAGCCATGCTTGCCGCAGGCACAACGCGGGCCGCGATAGTCAATACTCACGTGTCCGCCTTCGGCGGCAGCTCCGGTGCGACCGTGGTAGATATGGCCATCGAACACGATGCCGGTACCGATGCCGGTGCCGATGGTTGCGTAGAACACGTTGCGGTAGCCGCGTCCCGCGCCCCATCGGGCTTCGGCCAGCGCGGCGGCGTTGCCGTCATTGTCCACTTTTACGGGCACATCGAAGTGTTTCGACATCCTCCCGGCTAAAGGAAAGTTGCGCCAGCAAGGCAGGTTCGGAGGATTGATGATTACGCCCGTTTTCGGGTCGAGTGGTCCGGGCGAACAGACTCCGATCCCGCGAACCAGTTGTCGAGCGGCGGGGTCGCTGGCGAACAGAGAATCGATCGCAGAAATGACCGCGGCCACGCCGTCATCCGCGGAGCCATGGGCTGCCATCGGAGCGCGCGACTGGCGTTTGATTTCACCATGGGCATTCACCAGGCCGACGGCCACTTTGGTGCCGCCAATATCCACGCCCACGACTAACGCGTCGTTGGCATCGACCGTGCCGCGAACCGGTTCGCTCACTTGCTTGCCTCCGTAGTCCGATTGGTAATCTGGCGCTCGTCCATGTAGCGGCCCAAAGCATTCTGCCACGAAGGTGTGGCGATGCCGTAGGGTTCGAGGCTCCGCAGCGATAAGACGGAGTACTGGGGGCGCTCGGCGGGGCGGACGAACTTGGCGCTGGTCGTGGGGCAGACAACCGTTGGCAAGCCGGCGCGCACGACAATTTCGCAAGCAAACTCAAACCAGGTGCATTCGCCGCGGTTGGTGGCGTGAACCATACCGGCAGCGTTCTGGTGACAGAGCTGCTTGATGGCCTGAGCCAAGTCGGGGGCGTAAGTGGGGGAGCCGCGCTGATCGTTGACCACGTCAAGGGTGGGCCGACTCGCAGCCAAGCGGAGAATCGTCTGGGGAAAGCAGCGGCCGCCGGCGCCGAACAACCATGATGTCCGCACAATGCAGGCCTCCGGCAAAATCTGAGCCACGGCAATTTCGGCCTCGGCTTTGGAGCGGCCATAGGCACTGCGGGGCGCACGCGGGTCGTCCGTCTCGTAGGGCGAGGCCTTCTTCCCGTCGAAGACATAGTCGGAGCTCACCAACAAGAAGCGAGAGCCATTTTGCTTGGCGGCTCGGGCGACGTTGACGGCGCCGTGGCGGTTCACGTCGAAGGCGAGCTGCGGGTTGGTCTCGCAACCGTCCACGTCGGTATAGGCGGCTGCGAGAATAATCCATTCGGGCCGGTTCCGCGCGACCACTTCCGCTACGCGGGCGGCGTCACGGATGTCGGCGTCTTTGGAGCCGAGGCCGATGACTTGATCTTCACTTTGATCTTGCGCCCATGCCTGCATCAGGGCTTTCCCGAGAAGGCCAGTGGCGCCGAATATGGTGATTCGCATGAGAGTAGTTCGGTAACGCAGACGCGTGTTGCGGACGCGGGATGATTGTAAACAAAAAAGCAGGAATATTCTCCGGCTGGAGTCAATTCAACCACTGGGGCAGAGAGGAGCATAGGGAATATTGGATTCCTTCGGAAGAGGGCAGAAATTGAACGAAAACCTCGTGGGAATCATTGAGGTTGTGTCGGAGTTTAGGCGCACCCAATAAGGCCTGCGAGGAATTGCAACTCCAATTTCCGTGGGATCATTCCGGATTGAAAAGCCCCACCCTGTCGCAGAAAGCGCGACAAGGATGGGGCACCCACAGATGATGAGCGATCATGCGGCGGATTTGTTGCGGCCGGAATGTGGGACAGGCGCAGGGATAAGACCTTTTGGCCTCATCAGGTCACGATAGATCGAATCAATTTGGGCGGCGATCTCGGGCCACAGGTAGTGCTTCCGGATTCTTTCCTGGGCTCGGGTGGCGGCTTGGCGACGCAGGGACGGGCTGGAAATGAGCAATCGCAGCATTCGTTCCAGGTCATGCGCGTTGCCGGGCTGGAAAGTGAAACCAACGCCGTCGACGAGTTCGCGATTTTCAGGAATATCGCTGGCCAGGGCGCAGACACCCGCTCCCATGGAGTCCAGCAGGGCGAGAGAAAGGCCTTCGAGATCGGAAGGCAGGACGAACAGCATGGCGTTGGTGATCAGTTCGTCCAGTTCGTCGCCGGCAACCCAGTCGAGGAGGAGGAGTTTGCCGCTGGCGTGAGCGCGCAGCTCGCGAGCATAGCCGTCGCTATAGCTGGAGCCGCCCGCTAGAACGAGTTTGACCGTTGTGTCGAGCTTCTGGTAGGCGTCGATAAGCAGGTGGCAATTCTTTTCCGGAGAAAAGCGCCCGAGAAAAAGGATGTAGTTGTCCGGTTGGAGGCCGCGCTCGAGGATGCGCAGGGCCGCCCGCGGTTTGCGGATGGTGGTGCCGTTGGGGACGTAACGAGTTTGGGCGCCGTAGTGCTCCCGGAAATATTGATGAAGGGTTTTTGACACAACGACGGTCGCATGGGGAAATTCGGCGGCGGCGCGTTCGCCAGCGCGCAGGACCAAAGAAGCGATGGTTCCCCATTTCTTGCGTTGCCAGTCGAGGCCCTGGACGGTCACCACGGTTTTCTTTCCCAGCAAACGCGGCAGGAAGGAAAACAGCGCGGGGCCAAGCGCGTGGTAATGCACGATGTCGCAGCCGTGAAACATGGCGTGCACAGTGCTCAGCAAGGTATGGATCGTGGTCTCGAAATGTTTGGAGCGGATGGTGGGGAGGCGGATCAGGCGCATGCCATGGTGCATCTCCAACGGAGGAGTGAAGTAGGTGCGGCAATAGACGGTCACGTCATTGCCCAGATCCACCAGTCGCGGCCCGGCTTCCTCGAAGAAGCTTTCGATGCCGCTGTATTTGGAAATCAAGCCGCGCCCGCCGATGAAGGCGATTTTGAGTTTTCGGGGAGGGAGCAAGGGCGGGAGTAATTTCTCGCGGGCCAGCGCGCGCTCGGGTGGGCGCGAATCCTGGGAATCGGCGGCACGGGTGAAGCCATGCCGCGATTCGGCGGGCGGCACTTCTGCAAATGTCTCCGCGCGCGGGCCCCGATGCAAGCAGCTTAGCCTTTGGTACAAGTGGCTGAGGGCAGCATAATGTTCCTCGGGAGAGTAACGCGCTCGCACGAACTCGCGCCCGGCTGTGCCCATTTCGCCGGCTCGCCGCGGATTATCGGAAAGAAAGGAGATTGCATCGGCCAAGTAGTCCGTATCTCCAACTGGAAACAGCAGGCCGGTTTTGCCATGGGCAACGAGTTCGCGCCGCGAGCCAAGGTCGGAGGCAATCACGGCGCGTCCGTGAGCGTACGACTCGAGAATGCACTTGCCGAAAGTTTCGTAGGCGCGCGAGGGCAGCACGGTGAAGCGCGAAGCCGCAATCACAGTGTCCAGAGCGGCGCGGCCCAAGTGTCCCAGGAACTCCACATTTTGCAACCCCAGTTTCTCAGCGCGCGCTTCGAGTTCCGGGCGCTGGGCTCCGTCTCCTGCGATCTGCAAGCGGAGCTTGGGGAGCCGCTGCATGGCGTGGAGCAGGTCGAGCACTCCTTTTTCCGGAGACAGCCGCCCGAAGTAGAGGATTGAGGCATTTGGCTCTGAGGGCTGCGGCTCGGCAAGGCGCTGGAAATGCGGGAGGACCTCTATTTTGCCGGGGGACCAGCCGTTGTCAATCAACTTTTGTTGCACGAACCGGCTGGGCGCGAGAAAGCAATCGACACACTTCCGGTAAGTGCCGAGCCATTTATGCAAATAGGCTTCTGCTGCCAGAAGCAACGTTGAACCCGGCGGCCCCGCATAGCAGCCTTGAGTCATCACATGCCAGAACTTACCGCCGCGGCAGCGTTCACAGGCCTGGCCGTGCGAAACCATGTTGTAGCTGGGACAAAGTGGCTTGAAGTCGTTCAAGTGATAGAGCACGGGAACTCCCTGCGCCTTCAGCTCCCAGAGAACGGACGGAGATAGATGGTGATAAATGTTGCGAACGTGCGCGACATCGGGGCGGAAGCTGGCAATCATATCGCGGAGGTTGTGCCGGGCCTGGCGCGAATAGAGCGAGTGGGCAGCCAGCTTGACTTGCGCAAGCGGGCTACGCGGGGCGTTCTTGAAATCCACGCGCGGCACGAAATGCCGGTCGTAAGGGGTGGGTTGGCCACGAGGATCGGCCATGGAGAACAGGGCAGCTTCGTGGCCGTGAGCTCTCACCAGATCCATGACCTCGAAGAGGTAGACCTCGGTGCCGCTGAAGGCGAAGTTATATTTGTTGCAATAAAGAATTCGCATGAGGGCTTGCCGCGGCATCCGAGATGTGGGCTAAGAGCGCGTCGCCGAACCTGGCCAAATTTCTCTCCCGGTTGAAATGTTCCAAGACGTGGCGCTGGGCAGCCCGGCGCATGGGGCCAAGCGTGGGCCTTAAGGCACTGATGGTTTGCACCTGGGAGACAAAGTCATCGAGCGATTTGGCGCGATACAAGAAACCGGTTTTGCCGTGAATTACGAGCTCGGGAATTCCCGTGATGGCGGGGGCCAGCACGAGCTTGCCGTGCGCCATGGCTTCCATGAGAACCAGCGGAAGGCCCTCGCTGCGGCTGGTGAGGACGACCAGGTCGCACGCCGAGTAGAAGGAGTCGAGCTGGGCGCGGCAGAGGTGCCCGAGGAGAGTGATGTCCTCTTGCAGATCGAGGTCGCGAATGAGCCGTTCGACCGGGGCGCGCTGGGGCCCTTCGCCGGCAATCCAACATCGGAATGGAAGGTTCCGGTCTTTCAGGCGGCGGCAGGCGCGCACCAAAAAGGCGTGATCCTTGACGGGGTGCAATCGTCCGACGGCCAGCATGACCAGCGGGCGTGGGGGATGATCTGCCTGTGCGGGGCGGACGCTTTCTGGATGGGCGGAGGTTCCCATGCGGCGGAGCACGATTTTGGCGGGATCAATGCCGGGGTAATGTTGCAGCAGGTACCGGCGGTTGAATTCGGAGACGGTCACGCAGAATTTGCAGTTGGCCAGCTTGGTATCGAGGTAGGCCGGGTGCAGCAAGAGATCGGAACCATGCAGCGTCATGCTAAAGCTGATTCCGGACAATTTTGCCGCGACCATGGCGATCCACGAGGCGAAGTAACCGTGGTGCACGTGAATGTGCTGCACGCCCCGGCCGCGCAGTTGCAAGGCGAAGCAGGCGCCGAGCCAGGTATGCAGGACAGTGCGGAAACGTTGGCCTGGCGTTTCGTGGCCACCGAGGAGAATGCGCCGGGCCAAGCCCGAGAGCAGGCGAAATCTGCACAGGCAAAGGCACGCAGCACGCAGCAGCAAGCCCAGGCGAAGCGGCTGCAAATACAAAGTTTCAGCGGCGAAGCGTTGCAAGTATCCGTCGAGGTTGGGGACGGGCTGGCGCGCACTGCCGAGCACGACCTGGACGGCGCGTTTGCGGAGTTCTTGAATTTCCTCGACCACGTAGGGCTCAACCGGCGAAGGAAACTGGTTGGCCAGATAGGCGACGGTGGATACAGGAACGTTACACATGGCGCACCTCTTTCGCCAAAACGCGATTCTGGGCGGCGAGAATTCCGGCGAAGGTAAAGAGCATCCCATTCACAAACTGGTAATTCATGACCACGAAACATGCGTTCAAAAGATAGACAGCGAGCATGACCGGCCACAGGCAGCGAAAACCGCCGTCAAGGAAGTAAAGGCGCGGCGCTGCCGTGGAAGCAGGCGGCGGGCGGCCGACGCGGAACAGATCAACAATCACCCACAGATAGAAAAGAAGTCCCACCACGCCGAACTCGACGCCAATTTCCAGAAATGTATTGTGAAAATAGAACTCGGACTGGTGGAAGTCGCTGATGCGCTTCTCCAGATCGGCTTGTACTTGTCCGGCGCCCCAACCCAAGAGCGGCTTGTCGCGAAACATATCCCAGCCGGCGCGGTACATGGCCATGCGAAACTCGACCGGACTGCGTTCCTGCAAGCGGTCGATGATGGATTGGTTAACGTCTTGAAACGTAAGGGCACAAAGAGATCCGAAGGAGGCAGCCAGAACCAGGTAGAGACAGGCGCGGCGCACGCGAAAGTTCGGAGACATGAAGAGCACAGCCAACACAGAGAGGGCGAACGAAATCCACACGGCGCGGGTCTTGGTGGCGAGAATGGCCAGCGGCAGGGCAATCAGGAAGAGGAGAGCGATGATTCCGCGCAAGCGCCGGCGGCGATAAGAATCCAGGGCGACGAGGCCCAGAAGATTCAGCGTCACGCCGTTAGCCACGGCTTGCAGGAACGGGCCGCGCGCGCGGTCGGCGTGGATACCGACGCTTTCGTCCAGAATGAAGGGTGGGAGGATAAGCGACTTCTCGCCGGAGAGAAACAGAATGGCGATGACGCTGAGATAGGCCAAAACGACGAGGGAGAAGACTTCGAGCGCGCGCAGGGACTCCTCAGTTTCGAAGACCAACCCTGCCAGCAGGTATAGGGTGAACGGGACGATCCACTTGGCGGCGACGACGCTCCAGGTTTCGGGGTTATAGGATTGGTTCAGGGCGCCCGCAATTGCCAATAGCGCGAGAGCAAACATGGGTAGTGCCACCGGCCTGGCGAGACGCAGCGACTGGCGCAGGACCAGGGCCCGCAACAGGACTACGAAAACCAGCATCACGAAGGCAATGCGGTCCAGGCTGTAAAGCTTCATGTCCGGCGGCCGGAAAAGCATGGCGGTGAGCATGGCCAGGAATAGCAGTGCGGGAAATGACATCAAGAGATGCAAGGGACGGAGGAAGGCGGCCAGGCTCCATGAGCCCGCCTCCCGGGGGAAGGCACTTGGCGGAAGGCCGTGGGTGGCGGACATCTAGGTACCGCTTCCTTGCACGACGGCGGAGAACGTTTTGGACAAAATTCGCAGATCGAGCCAGAGGCTCCAGTGCTCGATGTATTCCAAGTCGAGCTCGAGGTTGCGGCGGAAGGAAGGGTCATTGCGGGCGGTGACCTGCCAGAGGCCGGTCATACCCGGGGTCACATTCAGCCGGCGAAGGTGATCGAGGGCGTAGCGTTGGAAGTCGTCGAGCGGATGGGGCCGCGGGCCTACCAAGCTCATTTCGCCCCGGAGGACGTTCCATAGTTGCGGCAGTTCGTCCAGGCTATAGCGGCGCAAGAACCGGCCGACGCGGGTGATGCGCGGATCGTGGGCAAGCTTGAAAGTTGGCCCCTGGTGTTCGTTGCGACGGCGCAGGATTTCCTTGGTTCGGTCTGCATCCGCCACCATGGTACGGAACTTGCAGCAGAGGAAGGTTCGTCCCTTTTTCCCCACACGGGGTGCGCGATAGAGAACCGAACCGCGGGAGCCCAGCCGAATGGCCAGTGCGATTAGGGCGAGCACCGGCAGGGTGAGGACCAACAGCAGGGCGGAAAGACAAATGTCGGCGACGCGTTTCAAGAACAGCGGCAGCACCGGAGTCTGTTCCTGGCGAAGGCTGAGGACCGGAAGGTCTCCAACTTTCTCGAGGACGATAGATTCTGGCTTGATGCCAAGAAAGTCGGGGACTACTTTCAGGCCCAAGTGATTTCGCTCAGCTTCGATGACGACTCGCGAAACCAAGTCGCGCTGGTAGGGCGCGGTCAGGATGACGTCATCCACAAACTGGGCACGGGCTATGCCGGCCAAGTCGGCGACGCGGCCAAGCACATCGCCTCCCAGGGTTTCCGAGTCGTCCAGAAACCCGCGCACCACGCATCTGGCCGCGGGATGCTGTCTAAGGTAGGCAGCCAGGCCGCGGCCCGCCGCCTGGCTGCCAATGATGAGAACGTTACGTTTGGGAGGACCATGGCCCGGCTCAGTCTGTAAATGTGGAATCTCGGCCAGCAACCGGGGAAGCGGGGCTTTTGCAAAGGGGGGGATCGGAGGTTCGATTCTGACGAATGCGGGCGCGTTCACAGACAGCACTCCTATTTTTCTTACTCGTGTGGCCAGATGCGACCTGCCATCCCAGGCGGTTCTTACAACTTCCTGTAAATCCTCTCGGGGATGGGGAACGTCCGCTCGGCGAGCACTATGCCCAGGAGGCGGGTTTGGGTAGCTTGCAAAATCTCTTTAGCTTTCAGTGCGGCGGGCCGGCGGGTGGAATTTGCCTGCAACACCAACGCTACGCCGTCGCTCAAGTGCCCCAGCAACACAGCCGTGCTATAGAGCCCGGTGGTGGGCCCATGGAAAACGGTGTAGTCGAATTCCAGGCGAAAATCCGAAAGGCGGCGGGCCAACGAGTCGCCAGCGAGCCGTTCCGGGTTTGCGCCCAGGAGGAGTTTCAGCGGGGCGAGCCAAAGGTTGGCGGAAACGTTTTGTGAAGCGCTTCGCAATGAACCCAGGGCATCGCCGTAGCTGGCGGTGCCGTCCTTTCTCCAGAAAACATTTTCCAAGTCGGGGTTATTGGAATTGGCCTCGACCACGCAAACACTTCCGCTAACCCGGGCAGCCAGATCTTTTGCGACATCCATGCAAATCCCGGCCACGTAGGTGCTTTCATCGACGGCGCTGAAGACCACATGCCGAGGCGGCTTGGGCCGCGAGGGAAAGAAGACTTGCTGGACGAGGGAGCGGATTTGCGACTCGGCAAAGCGGGCCGGGTTCCACAGGTCTGGAGTTAGGATTGCCGGCGCTTCCGGTCCGAGAAGCGTGGTTTCGGCGATGTCGGGGAGTCGCTGGGGCTGAAGCAAATCCACAAGGGTGCTCATAAATTCTTCCTTCTTCCAGGTATGCTGGCGCAGTTTGAAAAAGAACCGAGCCAAGCACACTATGATTGGGCCGAAAAGAGCGCGGCCCTTGGCGCGTCTCGCCTAGATCGCCATCCACCTTGCTCAGCGGGAAGTGGGGACTCCCACCCTTTGCGCACAGAACCCGCAAGAGTGGGCTACCCATCGTTCCCAGAAGTCAAAGGCTCTCAGGTCAAGCTTTCAGCAATCACACTCCACCATTCGCCGGGCAAATCTAAGTGCTGTCGCGAGGCAAAGACGCCAACACCGGTGCGCCCAAGCAGGCGACCACTTCGTCAGGCGTGCGAAATCCCGGATCGAGGCGGTCCACGGTGAAGGCCAAACTGGTGCTTACGGTGCCGGCGAACAAGAGACTGAGCATGGCAAAACTCAGAGCCGAGCGAACTGGGAGCGACGGCACAGTGGGTTGCTCCGCGATTGCCACGTTGAGGATGCGCTGCTGGTCGAGCGCATCCTCGATGCGGGCCTCTTCGCGCTTGCCCACATAGAGCAGGTATTCTTCCTCAACCGCTTTCAAGTTGCTAAGCAGTTCGTCCTGTTTGATGGCGCGGTCGCCGAGGGCACTGGCTTCGGTGCGGTAGGCAGCGAACAGTTGTTTGCCGGCCGCGGCGCGAGCCTGCAGAGCACTCAAGTCGACCTCAGCCTTCACCAGTTCACCTTTGACCCAGGCGTGATTGGGATCGAGATCGGTGCTCTGGTCGCGCAACGGAGCTAATTCTTCCTGGGCGATTAAGTTCCTGGTTTCGGCGATCTGTTGGTCCACTTCCTGCACCAGCCGGTAAGAAGGCTCATATTTGGTGAGGAGTTGGGTGCGCTGCAGCTGCAACTCCAGCAGCTTTGCCTTGATTTTCCCCAATAGCTCGGGATTGTCGGAATTGCGAATCACGGTAGTGGCACGTTCCGGCAGCGATTGCAGCTTCGATAGCAACATGCGGACACGCTGCCCGGTTGCGGCAATCTCCACCTGATTGTCCCGGCCGTTGGCCTCGGCTTCGCCCAGCCTCTGCAGCGCCATGTCACGTTGCTGGGCAGCGGATACGACGCCTTCATCGCGGGTGAAGTCCATCAACTGCAGTTCGGCGGCCTGCAAATGCCGGCGTGACTCGGCAATTTGCTGTTCAAAAAAATCTGTTTGCCCGACGGGCCGGTGCAGCCGCGAGTGCCTTTCCAAATAAGCTCCGGCCAGGCACTTGAGCACGTTGGCCGCCTGGGTGGGGTTGGAGGAGTCGTAAGTCACGCTGATCAGCGTGGTCTTGCGGGAAGGTTCCACATTAAGCTGACGGCCCAGTTGACGGACCGCCCGGGCCAATCTCTGTTGCTCGCTCTCGCCCATAAGTTTCCAGAAGGAGAATCCACTTTCCGGAAACAGTCCGGCGGCTTGCGTCACCGTGCTCAGGATTTCCTGATCGTGCAGCAGTTCCGCTTCCGAGTTCAGCTCTTCCTCGTTGACCTCTTCCCGCTCAAATTGGGTTTGGGTCGGGGCGGCGGTTAAAGCGGGATCCACCCGCCCCCGGCTAATCAAGATCTTCATCTCAGCGCGGTAGGAGGGCGACAGGAGCCGGTAAGCCAAGCAAGCGAAGAGGACAACCAGAAAGGAAATCGTGCCGACCCGAAGTTGCCGGAAGATGACGGCCAGGAGGTCCCGCAAGGTGAGGGGAGGAGTTCGGGTTGCTCCGGCGATGAGTCGCAGCTCTTCCATTTGGGTGTTCCGGGCGGCCAGTCAGGCGGTTCGCCCTCTTTCAGAACTGTGCGGGCGTTGAATACAAACTGAGACTCGACGCCGGTAAATAGCGTCGAATCTTAGAAATCGTGTTCTGCGGAACGTAGATCAGATCCCCGGGCTTCAGGTGAATGTCTTCCGCCAGGTTTTTGGCATTCAGCATGTGCTTCAGATTGAGCACGCGCGACTCGACCCGGTCGTCCGCGATTTTGCGGAACAGCACAACCTGGGAGTGTCGGGCCTGATCGTTGAAACCTCCGGCAATGGCAAGGGCCTCGGTCACGGTTATGTCGGCGCGCAATTCGTACTTGCCGGGATGATTCACCTGGCCACTGGCCAGGAAGAAAGGCTTGTCAAAATCCTTCAGGACAAGGTTCACTTCAGGGTCATGCATGGTAGTGGCGTAGGTTTTGCGAACGGCTTCCTGAAGCTCGGGGAGGGTCAGGCTTTCGGCAAAGAGTTCTTTTTGGCCGCGTAAAGCGATAAAGCCATCGGGCTGAAGGGTGACGGTTTGATCGAACTCAGGAGCGAAAGTAAAAGTGATTTCCAACACGTCACTTTGGCGGAGCCGGTAGAGCGGACGGCGTTCTCCCGCCAGAGCTGGACTCGGCGCGCCATCCGCTATTCCGGAATTAGCAGTGTCCGTGGTTCCAGAGACAGCCGCGACGGGGGACCGGGGCTGCTGGGCTACGGCTACCACTAAGGTCATCTGCAATAAGCAGCAAGGCAAGGTTTTCGCCACGAATTTCAAAGTCATCACTATCATTCCCCCGGTGACTTTTTCCCGTTGCAGGTCGAGACGGGCTACCAACTGACCTTCCGAAAACTATTCCGCCGAGCCTTCTTCGGCAAGACATGGGAAGTTCTGTCCACGAAGGTAGGCGCGAGGGGCAAGGAATTTCCTGCTTGCTGGCAAACGCAGGCCAGGCCCGCAATGCGGTGAACAGGGCCAAAAATGGGAGATCAACGAACCAAGAGGGTTGGTGGCGAGGCAGGGCCCGTCCCACTTTGGAATACGTCCTCGAAAGTGGGCTTGCGCGGCTGCAGCAAGGGGCGCTCTTGGACCGCCGCGAATCTCCGGAAAGCGCATTTACCGCAGGCGTGGCAACAAGTTACGGGCAAGCGCGGAAACAGGAATGAACCGTTTGCCGGAGAGCGAGGGAGGAGTTTTCCACACCGGATGAGGTTGGAACGGTCTTGATACGTCACAGAAGTTAAGCCGGAAGGAGTCTACATTTGGCACCTTGAATCTCGAACCCGAGACTTACCAGAGGACCCATGGAATCCCCGAATAGCGCTCATGGCATTGGTGTGTTGATTGTTGACTCGAATCAAATGCAGCGGCAGCTTCTGCTGAGAGCTTTGCGGAGGCGAGCGGAGTTTCGTGTCGCAGCTTGCAATACCGAGCGGGAAGAAATCCTGAAGGCGGTAGTTTCGGGCGATATGCAAGTGATGGTCATGAATGCAGAGCACGACCGCGAGCACCAGGACATGGCGCTGGTCCGGCGTCTCCATCTGGCCCACCCCGCGGTGGCCAAGATACTTCTTATCGATGCGAACGACCGTACTCTGGTGGTGAACGCGTTTCGTTCGGGGGCGAGAGGATTGTTCTGCTTTCCGGATTACCCCTTCCGGCTGCTGTGCAAGTGCATCCACAGCGTGCATCGCGGGGAGGTTTGGGCCAACAACGAGCAACTGCACTACCTGCTCGAGGCAATTGCGGAAGTGCCTTCGCTGCCTGTGGTCAACAGCAATGGCAAGAATTTGCTCACGGCGCGGGAGGAACAAGTGGTGGCCCTGGTAGCCGATGGGCTCAGCAACCGCAACGTTGCACTGGAGTTGCGGCTCAGCGAAAACACAATCAAGAAGTATCTGTTTCGTATCTTCGACAAGCTGGGTGTCTCCAGCCGGGTGGAACTGGTCCTTTATGCCATGAACCACGGAGGGCGGTTGCAGGCGGAATGGATGGCCGGCCTCTCTTCGTGAGATTGCGCGGTCATCGGGGTTGTCATTGAAAGCCCGCGCCAACCCTTGTATAAACTGGGACAAGACCTTGCCTGACATTCAACCTCATCGCCGTCGCCTGACGGTAATCGGCTCAGGGCTGTTGTGCGGGATTCTTGCGTTGGTGGTGATCTTCACCAATCGGGCGGCGTTTTTCAGTCCGCTGGCCATTGTGGTAGTGGCCGCGATTGGGGCGGTCGCGGTTCTGCTGCAACTGCGCTTGCGCAATCGCGAGCAACCCAATCCGCTGCACGCGCCGGCGTGGCTGAACATCCTGGGTATCTTATTTGCTTTGATTGCGCTGTTCGGCGATCGCCTTCATCTGCGCCCACAGGCCGAGCAACTGCTTGCTTTGGGGGCGGTGGGAAGCTTTGCCATCAGCAGCGTGATCGTGCTTCATGGATTTCGTAAAGATCGTCTAGCGTCGAAGTGATCAGCCCCGCCCGGCGCACCAAGGGCGTGATTATCGGAACGGCGGTTCCGGCACAGTTCAGCATCCGGTAGTGATGCGCGGTGCGGGAAGCGGAGCTACTTGGGCCGTGGGCTGGTGAGTCTGATCTTCGAGTTCCTTCCAGGCCCGCTCCCAGTGCCACCAGGTAATCAATGCCAGCAGCGCAAACATCGCGATGGCGGGCCATATCAGACGCCGAAGGCGAGTGACTGTGGCTGGCGGAAAGTAACGGGACCGGCGCAGTGCTGGTTTCTCCGCAGGGCGGTCTGGGGTCTGTTCCGGCTGGGATTGTTGTTGCCGCGTCCATTCGCGGATCACAGCTTGTTGGTGCCGGGTCAGGCTGCGAAACTCCAGACCGGACTGGGACGCGCCGCGATAACGCACCACGGCCCTGGCCTGCAACCCCAGGCCGAGGTCGGGCAAAAGAAACTCCACTGCGACCGAATCAGAGACACGGACTTCTTCAGCGAGGGATATTGCAATCCCCCCCTCCCCGAGGTTCAGGGAGCGTCCGGTAAGGCTGTAGGCAGAGCCGGCGCGCAGGAGGGTGACCCGGACCGGGACGGCCAAGGGACAACGCGGGGCGCGGCGATGGGCAAACGCCCGCAGCGGTGCTCGGCCGGCGGTGCTCAACGTTTACCTCTTGCGCTGGGGAGCGAGCAAGAGCGATTCAGCCTGTGCGATGCCATAGGGCGGAGTTTCCCCCGCGAGTATAGCACCACAGGTGGTGCAAGGAGGCGGCCGGGTCAGCCCGAGGGCCTCAAGGCTGGGAGCAAGGAAGGAGCATGAAAAAGACAGTCAGGGAGCCAGCGAAGAATGCCGAGGGGCCAAACGAACAAGGCTCCTTCCCGGACGATGGGGTCCAGGCCGGAGCCAAAATCTTGCCCTGGTGACTTAGTTCTCGATCTGCAGGCTACGGCCAGCGCTTAGCTGAGTCTTCCCATCCGGCGGCGCGAGCCGGCTGCGAAGCGCCGCCAGCAGCCACAGCCGACTGTGGAATGCGGATCGGCTGCTGGCTCACAACAGTCCCCGCGAGGGTTGGCTTGTTGTGGTCCATGTCGACAACGGAGTCTTTATCATCGGACAAAAGAGGCGCGGCGACCCGCAACGCTTCCACCTCTTTTTCCAAGCGGGCCATCTCCAACTCCTTTTGCCTGAGAACCTCGTAAACATTCTTCATAGCGTGGGCACCTGCAACGCGCGGTGAATTAAGAAACTCATCCGAACTGTATGAGCGGGATTAATTTTTGTCAAGGAGTTATGCAGCTTCCGGCGGCAAACTTCCTGTGGAAACCTGTGGGTATTTTTCGCGGGCGAGCTTGGCGCACGCGAGTACCTTCGTAACTCCACTCCAGCCTGTGGTCAGAGCTATTCTAACTTTACTCTCCTCGGGGTTCACTTGGGAGGCGGCAGTGGAAGAGGGCATGGAACCTCGTCCGATGAACGTCGATTGAGGTCAGGCGAAGAAGATGCCGGAAAATATCGGCCGATTTGAGATTCTGAGCGAAATCGCGCACAGCGATTCCGCGCGCGTTTATAAGGCCTCCGACCCGGAGAGCGGCCAGACGATTGCACTAAAAGTGCTGCAGGCGGACTTGCCGGCCGAGGAAATGGCCGCCCTGGTGCAGGCCGTTCTGGCGGAAGCGGAAACCACCAAGGTTCTCAGCAGCCACAACCTCGCCGTACTGTATGGGGCGGGCGAGATTGACGGGAAATTCTGTGCCGCCACGGAGTACGTACAAGGGAAAAGTATTGCGGGGATGCTGGCCCAGCACGACAGTTTTTCCATCTGGGATCTGTTGGACGTGGCCCGCCAAGCCTGCCAGGGGCTGGACCATGCCCATGCCCGGAAAGTAGTGCACTACACGCTGGAACCCGCCAAAGTGCTGGTGACCTGGGACGGCACGGTAAAGATTCTTGGCTTCGGCATTTCCAGCATGGGAGCGCGGGGGGCGCAGGCGTCAGGAAAAGTGCCGGAAACGCTGCGTTACATGCCACCGGAACAATTGCAGGGAGAACCGCTCGACGCCCGTTCGAATTTGTTCAGCCTGGGCGCCATCCTTTATGAGATGGTGACCAATCGAAAAGCGTTTGGCGGCGACAATGCGGACCAGGTGCGACAGGAGATCACGGTGGGGATGCCGGTGGCGCCGGCGCAGATCAACTCAAAAATTCAACCTGGATTGAGCGAGTTGATTATGAAGGCGCTGTCGAAGTCTCCCGAGCAGCGCTACCAGTCAGGCCAGGATCTGGTTGGCGATCTGGAGAGATGTAAGGAGAGTACGCAGAAGGCGGCAGCGCCGCGAAAAATGCCCAAGGCCGCGGCGCGCAATCTTGAGGAAGGGCCGGCGGCGAGCGAAGAAGCGGAAGAACCCCGGGTGGCAGTCAAGAGAGCCTCGGCGGCGGTGGCTGGAGCAACCGCAGGATCATTTTCATCGCCGGATTCATTGCAGGGTGATTCTGCTTCGCCGAGTCTGGCCACGATGTCTGCAGCGGTGGCTTCGCCAGAAACAGAAACTGGTTCCGGTGCACCTGCCCCCAAGGCCGGGACGGCCAGCGTTCAGGGAAGCAAGCGCCCGAGTTTTTCGGAGATGGATTCTCTGCCCCCGCTGAAGGAAGTCTATGTTGCGCCTCCGCCTCCACCGGAACCGGAAGCAGATCCAGAAGCGAGGCTTGAAGCCGAATCGCATGGCGGCCTGTTTCGCGGGACCGCCGAGGTGGAGAAGAAGACACCTCCCAGCGAAATCGCCAAGAAAGCCGTCGCAGAAATCAGGAAGACCCCTGCCAAACTCTTTTTGTACTCCATTGGCGCGGCGGTTTGTGTCATCCTGCTCGTGCTCGGTGTCATTTTCTCGCGGGTTCATTCGGAGAGCGCAGAGGAGAATGCGGCCCCGGTCCAGGCGCCGGCTCCCGCTGAGGCGCAGCCCCCCACTCCGGCCGAACCAGTGCCCAGCGCGACGCAAGCTTCTCCGGTAGCGATGACGGCGGAACCGCAAGCAACTGGGGCGGGCCCAGATGTCATTTCGGTCAAACCGAAACGCGCCAGGCCGAAGGCGGTCAAGGTCGCGCCTCCACCGGCGCCCGTGATCGTCCCTGGGCAACTCTCGGTTAGTTCGACCCCGGGAGGAGCGCAGGTACTGGTGGATGGCCATCACAATCCCGCATGGCTGACGCCGTTTGACTTAGCCGGGTTGGCCCCAGGGCAACATCTGGTGAGCGTGAGCAAACCGGGATTCTCCACCGAGAACCGCACCATTGAAGTGGCATCGGGGAGCAAGTCGTTCCTGGTGGTCCAAATGGCGGCGCTGGGGGCCACGGCCCTGATCGGCAGCGTACCGAGCGGCGGGGAAGTATTCATGGATGGCCGGGACACGGGACGGGGAACGCCCGCCCAGATTTCAGTGGACAAACTCGGAAATCACATTTTCACGGTGAGAAAGGAAGGCTATCTGGAGGAAACCACCTCGGCCAGTCTGCAAGCTGGGCAGAGCTTCCAGTATGCCCCGGTGCTGCGGTCGCTGGGCGTGACCGACGACATCCGGCTGGGCGGCAAATTTAAGAAGATGTTTGGCGGCAGCGAAACGGCGGGCATGGGAACCGTCAGCGTCAAGACGCAACCGAAGGGCGCGCAGGTCGCCGTCAACCGCCGCGTCCTGGACAAAGGTTCGCCGCTGGATTTTTATTTGAATCCGGGCACCTACATGGTCGACATTACGCTATCGGGATACAAAGACGTCCACCGCGTCATCAATGTGGACCGCGGCGGCAAGGTCGCGGTGGACGAAGTTCTGGAACGTCAGTAGTAAAACTGGTTGGACGATGGCTCCCGCCCCTGAGCACTGCTAGCGCCTGCGGAACGTGGACTGGTAGCCCGCCTGGTAGCCGTGCTCGTATTCGTCCCGATAGGCGTACTTGTCTCCGTACTCGCGATGGTAGCCGTGATCTTCATTGCGGAACTGGGCGCGGGGATAAGGATCGAAGGGCTTGTAGCGAGTGAGGTCGTGGTAGCCCATGCGCGATCCGTCTTCGTAGCCAGTGCTGCGGGCGATGCGCAGCCCGTCATTCTGGTACGCGTACCGGCCGGGGGCGTCGTAGTAGCGGTATCCACCCTGCGCGGCGCAACTGCAAGCCATTGCCGTTGCCAATGCCAATCCTGCCACTTTCAAGCTTCGCAACATAGTCGCCTCCTGCGCAAGAATCATGCATTTGCAAGAAACCCCAGGCGGCGCGGAAAGTTGCTGGACGAGGTTTTCCCCGGTGTTAGACTCTGGGAGTTTCATGTCTGAAATCTATGGAGACTCAGCGAGTTGGCATTGTGGGCGCGGGGACGATGGGCAACGGCATTGCGCATGTCTTTGCGCGCAGCGGATTTGAAGTAACTCTCTGCGACGTTGAGCGGCGCTTGCTCGACCGGGCGCTGGCCACGATCGAAAAAAATCTCGATCGCGAAGTGGCCAAGGGCAAGCTCAACGCGGAAGAGAAAGCGGCGGCACTGCGGCGGATCGAGCCGGTAGTGGATCGCGCGAAACTGTCTGCCTGTGATTTTGTGGTGGAAGCCGCGACCGAAAAACTAGAGATCAAGGCAGAGATTTTTCGCGATCTCGACAAGATTATGCCGCCCAGGGTTATTCTCGCGTCCAACACCTCCTCCATTTCGATCACCAAGCTGGGAGCGCTGACCCAGCGTCCCGAAAACGTTATCGGAATGCACTTCTTCAACCCGGTTCCGGTGATGAAGCTGGTGGAAGTGATCCGGGGACTGGCGACTTCTGCCGAAACTTTTCAAACGGTACGCGAGCTGGCGCTGAAACTGGAGAAAACCCCGGTGGAAGTCAACGACGCGCCCGGATTCGTTTCCAACCGCGTGCTCATGCCGCTGCTGAACGAAGCTATGTTCGCGGTGATGGAAGGGGTGGCGACTGCGGAAGCGATCGACGAAGTTTTCAAGTTGGGCATGGCGCATCCCATGGGGCCGTTGGCGCTGGCGGATTTCGTCGGCCTGGATGTGTGCCTCGACATTATGCGGGTAATGCAGAGCGGGCTAGGCGACTCGAAATACCGGCCGTGCCCGTTGCTGATCAAGATGGTGGATGCGGGCTGGCTGGGCAAGAAGAGTGGACGAGGATTCTATGAGTATTAGGGTTCATCGTCTGGGTGCCCTGTGCCCCTCGTGGTCCGCTGCGTTGGGAAGGCGATGAACCGCAGAGGCCACAGGGATCATAGGGGAACGTGCGCATGCCAGTAAGAGCGAGCGACGCTCCCTTCTATCTTCTCGGTGCAATTCTCGGTCTTTGCGCCGGAGCCCTGGACGTTGAGATTGGCGATCTGCTGCTCACCGCCCTTTTCGTGGCCGCCGCAACCATGCTGCTGGGAGCACTCCGTCCCGAAAAGCCCTGGCGCTGGACGATAGAAGTGGCGGCCTTCGTTCCCGTTGCGCATCTCCTGGCTTATGTTTTTCTAACTCAGAAGCCGGATCGGGCACACCTCTACGAATCTTTTCTAGGGTTCATGACTGGCACTGCTGGCGCTTACGGAGGCGCATTGGGGCGGAGAGGCCTGAACGAACTGTTTGGAAAGTAGCTCTCAGTTCTCAGTTGGCAGTTCTCAGTTGGCATGGCCGGCTGAAGCGATTGTCAAATGCTGCTTTGGGCTGAGAGCCGAAAGCTGATGGCTGATAGCTCTCCATGGTTCCGGCTAACCAGATAGTTACTCCCGTTTCCACAGCGGCAACGCGTATTCTGCGCACATGGGCGTTTGTCTTTCCGTTCTGGCGAGTGGAAGCCGGGGCAACAGCACGATTGTCTCCAGTTCCAGAACTCGCCTCTTGGTGGACGCGGGCATTTCGTGCCGTGAGACCTTCAGGCGCATCCAAGCCGCAGGCGACGACCCGCGCTCGCTTTCCGCCATTCTGATTACGCATGAGCATTCCGATCACGTTTCTGGACTGGCGGTGATGGCCCGGAAGCTGAGCATCCCCGTATTCATGACGGGAGCCACGCACCAAGCCTGGGCAAGAGCGATGCGCGACGAAAACGGAGACGCTCCGGCACTGGCGCGGCTCGAAGTATTCAGCTCGGGACATAGTTTTGAAATCGGCGATATTCAGGTCAGGCCATTCACCATTCCGCATGACGCGGCTGACCCGGTGGGCTTCACCTTCCATGCCGAGGGGATAAAGTTTGGGATTGCCACCGATCTAGGGTACCTGCCCGCCAGCGTGCGCGACCACCTGCGGGGTTGTGACGTGCTGGTGATGGAATCGAACCATGATGTGGAAATGCTGCGAGTCGGGCCCTATCCCTGGTCGGTGAAGCAGCGGGTGATGAGCCGGGTAGGGCATCTCTCCAACGATTCCCTCGCGGAATTCTTTGCCAGCGACTATGATGGGAGAGCGGCGTACGTGGTGTTGGCGCATCTCTCCGAGCAAAATAACCATCCTGAACTTGCCCGGAGAGCGGCAGAGAAGGCCTTAGGGCCCCGTCAAACTCTGCTCCACAACCGGGTGCTGCTGGCCGCACAGGCCGAGCCTATGCAACCAATCCGGTTGTAGTTCATCTGTTCACTTATGAGCCAGTGCGTAGATCCTATCGTGGGCAAGATTCTGGCCGGCTGGCGCTATGACATTTCCGGCATTGCGCCCGAGATGCGTGGCGACTACGAGCAGCATTTTGCGGCCTGCGAGCAATGCCGCTCGCGGCAGAAACTGCACCGCATCATCGATATTTCCCTGATCGCGCTGGCCTCGCTTTCCGCCGCGGTTTTTCTGCTGGCTTTCGGGGTCATTCGCCACTTCGAGCCGCGTCACACTTTCTGGTTGGAGCTGGCGGCGCTGGCAGGATTCGTGTTGTCGGCGCTGATCTGGCTGGTGGTGGCGGTCGCTACGCCGGCACCCATGGCCGTCGTGGATGCGGCCAAGCTGGGCGCGCGGCATGTGCATGACCGGCTGCCGGCGGAAATCCGCGAGCGCTTGCCGGAAGAGTTCAGGGCGAAGATCACGGGTACGTAGCCCTACGCTATGCCTGAAGGCATAGCCTGATACAAACCGCCCTTGCACCACGGCTTCTAGGGGCACGCCGCGATCGGTTCCTCACACGTAGAGACGTTGCAAGCAACGTCTCTTTTGCCTTTGCAGCGCTAGAGGTATTGGAGACGTAGCGAAGCTACGTCTCTACGACGCGGTTTGGTTTACGTCTTAACGTGGCAGCTGGTCAGACCGCGCTTCTCCAAATATTGCTGGTGATAGTCCTCGGCCTCGTAAAAAGTCTCGGCGGGCACGATCTGCGTCACAATCGGCTTGCGGAAGCGGCCGGAAGCTTCCAGCGCCTGTTTGGATGCCTTGGCTTCGGCTTCCTGCTCCGGGGAGTGAAAGAAGATAGCCGAGCGATACTGGGTTCCCCAGTCGGGGCCCTGGCGGTTGAGCTGCGTAGGATCGTGGTTCTCCCAGAAAACTTCCAGCAGCTTACTGTAAGGAAGTTTGGCGGGATCGTAGTCCACTTCGACGGCTTCGGCGTGTCCGGTCGCATCGGTGCAAACGTCTTTGTAAGTTGGATTGGTAGTTTTTCCGCCCAGGTAGCCCACGCGGGTGGAAATCACTCCCGGCAGCTGGCGAAAGGTGGCTTCGACTCCCCAAAAACAGCCTGCGGCAAATGTAGCTTTGGCCATGGTTCCATCCTCGCAATGAATTGTAATGGCTTCTATTAGATGATGCGAGGGCTGGAAAGTGGCAGGAGTCCTGGGTGAACTGCCGCCGATTTCGCTTCCCTAAGTTCCCGCTCCGGCGTAGGATGCCGCCCCGGAACTCAATCCTGCCGGGAGGTGGTCATGAACTGTATGGGCGTTAACCTATTGGCGGTACTGGTGGCTGCAGTTGCCACCATGATTGTGGGCTTCCTGTGGTATTCCCCGCTGCTGTTCGCCAAGCCGTGGATGAACTTGATGGGCTATGACCCGAATGACAGGGCGAAGCAGGAGGAAATGCGCAAGGGAGCGGGCAAGCTTTATGCCATGTCGTTTCTCTGTAGTTTGGTGGCGGCGTTTGTGCTGGGCAAAATTATCCACATCTCCACGATCCATGCGGCATTGCATGGCGCGAAAATCGGGGCTGGCGTATGGCTCGGATTTGTCAGCCACGGTTCAGATGACCGATGCGCTGTTCGGCAAGAAGCCGTTCAAACTGTACCTGATTAACACGGGCTACCAGTTGGTGTGCTTTCTGGCGATGGGCACGATTCTGGCGGTGTGGAGGTAAGTGTTATTCGACCTCGTAGAGACGTAGCTGAGCTGCGTCTCTAGCGGCCGTTCTCTACTCAATCACCAGCCCGCCGGTCAGCTCGGCCAGGCGCTCGATCTGATGCTCTACGCACCACTCCGTCAGCTCATCCACAATTTTTTCCGTGGCACGGGGATCCCAGTAGCTGGCCGTGCCAACTTGAATGGCGGTGGCTCCCGCCAGCATGAATTCGATCACGTCCGCTGCGGTGGAGATGCCGCCGACGCCGATCACCGGAATCTTCACGGCTTTAGCCGCCTCGAACACCATGCGCAGAGCAATGGGCTTGATGGCCGGCCCCAAAGTCCAGCGGTCACGTTGGGAATGCGTGGCTTGCGGGTTTCGGGATCAATGGCCATGGCGACGAAAGTGTTGGCTACGGATAATGCGTCGGCGCCGGCATTCTCCGCCACCTTCGCCATTAGCGGGATGCTGGTCACGTTGGGGGAAAGCTTCACGATCAGCGGGCGCTGCGACACGCGTTTAGCCGTGCCCACAACTTCGTCGAGCATGCGCGGCTCGATGCCAAACTGAATCCCGCCGAGGGCTGTGTTCGGGCAGGAAACGTTGAGTTCGTAAGCGGCGATGCCTTCACCCTCATTCAGCGCCCGGATTACGGCTTCATAATCTTCGCGGGTATATCCGAATACGTTGGCGAAGACCACGACGTTCTTGAGCCGGCGCAACTTGGGCAACTTTTCTTCGAGGAAGGCGCGGACGCCGACGTTCTGCAGCCCGATGGCATTCAGCATTCCGGCCGGGGTCTCGTACAAACGGGGCGGCGGATTGCCCACCATCGGTTCTTTCGACAGGCCTTTGACCACGAACCCGCCCAGTTTGTCGAGATGCACCACATCTTCAAATTCGAGGCCATAGCCGAAGGTGCCGCTGGCGGCAATCACCGGATTCTTGAGTTGAATGCCGGCGAGGCTGACGCGCAGGTCGGGGCCTTGAGCAGTGGGCGGCGGGTTCATTGCGCGCCCTTCGCCGCTGGCGGCACTGGGGTTGGCGGACGGTGCAAGTTCGCGAGGGCTTCGGTCAGAGACTCGCCCAATCGCATTGCTGGGAGCATTGATGCCCAGCAAAGAGGCGAACGTGACCGCCAGATCGACGGGCTGGGCATGAGTGCGATAGGTTCCGGGCTGAAACGGAATGCCAAAGAAGGCCAAGCGGCACGTGGGTGTCGTAAGTGTAAGGGGAGCCGTGGTCCGCGCCTTGCTCCCCGCCTACGGCAAAAACCGGCAGCACGGCCATGGTGTACCAACCGCCCACAGGCGAGTAACTGTGCGCAAAACGAATTCCAGTTTCGGTATTTGGCACTTCGCCGTCTGGCCAGTTGCGAGCGGGTAAAGTAGCCGCGCATGCCAGACTTGCTTCAGGGCTTCGCCCACTTCGCGCTCGGCGTCTTCCTCTTTCATTTTTGCGAGTGTAGAAGGGTTTTTCGTTCAGCCAGGCGATCGCCGGACCGAAATCGACTACGTACTCGGCGGGATGCGCCGGAGAAAATTTGGCAGAGAGCGCGCGGTTCAATTCCGCCCTCACTTTCGTGCCCGAAAGAACCGCCGCAGGAATATGCAGTTTGGTTGCGACCGGGAAAGTGGGCGCGACGCCATGGTCGGCGGAAAGCGCGATCCACATATTCGCCAGCCCAATCTGATGTCCCAGATAATTGAAGAAGTCGGCGAGTTCGCGGTCCAAGGCTAGCGCCATGGCTGCCATCTCTGGCGAGTCGGGCCCGACCTGGTGTCCCAGAAGATCGTTGGGCGAAAGGCTGATGACCAAAAGATCGGTTGCCGGACCCTCCCCTAACTTCTCGTAGGTGAGCAGTTCGCGAGCAAACTCGAATTCGTACTCATTTCCAAATGGAGTTGAACCCACCAGCTGAAAGAAATTGGCTTCCTTGCCGGCTTCGGGCTTGGTAGTCCGGCAGGACGTTTCCGTCAGCCGTCCTTCCACTCCAGGTTAAATATTTTTCATTGCCCGCTTGCTCTCGTTGAAGTTCTGCACCCAGGGGAAGTTCACTACGGTAATAGGTCGAGGTCACCCATAGGCCAGTTTTTTGGTCAATCCAGTAGGCTCCATCGCCAGAGAATCCAGCCGGGAGAATGGCCGCACGATCCTTCAGAGCAATGCCAAAGACTCGGGATTTGCCCTGGGTCGCCAGCTTCAGTTCGTCTCCTAGCGTATCGGCGAGCAAATTATGCGGCGAAGCCCCCGGCGCGCCGCTGGAAATTCCGACTAGTTTCGTGGCATCATCCTCGACCGAAGTGACCATGCGCTCTTTTTGCGGATCCCACCATTCGTTGCCTGAAATGCCGTGACCGTCGGAGTAGGCGCCAGTAAAAATCGTGGCATGACCCGCAGCGGTTACTGTATTCGCATAGTTGAATTGCATTCCGTGAAATAAGCGCCGCGGTCGAGCAACAGGCTTGAAATCCGCCCTCGCCAAATTGGTCGCGATAACGCTCCAGATAATCGCCGCGGAACTGGTCAATCACGATCACGACGATCAGCTTGGGCTGGGCGTTATAAGCGGAGGAAAATCCCAGGCTAGTGAGGCACAGACACAGGAGCAGGACGGCGGTTGCGCTTCTGAGGAGGGGGAATCTCATCGCGCATGTAGTTTACAGCGCTGGGAGAGCAAGGCCAAGTTCTTGGACTCTCTTGAGCGGAAATCGCACCGCCGCGGGACACCGCAATGAGGTAGGGTTTCACTCCCGGCAACGATTGGATTTCGAGACGAACTTGCGTCTCAGCGACCTTGCCGAGTCACCTCTCTTCCGGCAAACAAAGCTTTTGACCGCGGAGATCGCGGAGGCACAGTCCCCAGGGGCGCTGAGAGATTCGGCAGAGAACGAACAGAAGGGGTATGTCTTAGCATTTAGTAGGCTCTTTCTTGACACTTTTCTCTGCTGGCCTTTATGCTTTAACTTCCGCCTGGAGATGAACTTACATCTCTTGACTATGTTCCGCGAGAATCAGCGGAAGCAGTGGGGGTGCCTATGTTGATTGAAATTAAGCAGTTACAAGTGCATCCCATTGATTTTGACGAAAGATTGGTTCCTGGGCAGATTGATTTTGGGGCAGAGTTGCAGCAGACAGGCATCCTGCGGGGCTGCGGGCCGTGCTCAATTGATCGAGGAGCGTCACGGCAAGCATCTGACAATACAGGACATCCGTGTCAATGGAGAGCTGGCGGCAACTTTCCAGATGGCTTGCGCGCGATGTCTTGAAGCAGTATCGCAGAAGTTGGCCCACAAGTTCGATTTGTTGTACCGCCCCTTAGGGTCGGACGCCGGCAAGGAAGAGTTGTCGGTGACTGCTGTCGAGGCAGAAATAAGCTACTATGAAGGGGACGGCTTGTTACTGGAAGAACGTCCTGCGCGAGCAGGTTCTCCTGGCGGTTCCCCTAAAGGCTATTTGCCGGAAGATTGCAAGGGCTTGTGTCCGCACTGTGGCAAGAACTTGAATCTGGCGCAATGCTCCTGCGAGGAACCGGTGGAAGACCTGCGCTGGTCGGGGCTGAAAGAGATTCGAAGCAAACTAGCTCCTGGCTCCTAGCTGCTAGCTTAAGCCAAGAGGTCTGAGCTAGGAGCTAAAAGCTAGAAGCTGATTTACGAAAGGAATTCATGCCTAATCCAAAACGACGGCACTCCAAGCAACGCACCAGCACACGGCGTGCCCACGACGCATTGACGAGCCGTTCGCTTTCCGAGTGCCCCAACTGCCACGAGCGTAAATTGCCGCATCGCGCCTGCCCGAAGTGCGGCCACTACAAGGGGCGCGAAGTTCTGGACATCAAGGAAGCCAGCTAGTCCCCGCAACTGCCATGCCAAGCGTCATAGCCTTGGACGCGATGGGTTCCGACCGGGCGCCGCGGCCGGAAATTGAAGGCGCCATTCAAGCCGCCCGGCATCATGGCATTCCTGTCCTTTTAGTCGGCCCTGAAGATATTATCCGAACTGAACTGCGGCGCTATCCGGTAGCGGCAGCCTTGCCGATTGACGTTGTCCACGCCAGCGAAGTCATCACCATGGACGACAAAGCCATGCAGGCGGTACGCGCCAAACGGGATTCCTCTTTGCGGGTGGGGCTGCGCCTGGTTCGCGACGGACAGGCCGCGGGCTTCGTGACTGCGGGCAACACCGGCGCGGCCATGGTCACGGCCAAAATGGTGCTGGGCGCGATTCCCGGCGTGGACCGTCCCGCGCTGGCGGCGGTTTTTCCGACCGCGATCGGCACGGTAGCGATCTTGCTGGACGTGGGCGCTAACGTCGATTGCAAGCCGCACAACCTGGAACAATTTGCGGTGATGGGCGAGATTTATTTCCGCAGCATGTTTGGCACGGCGCGTCCGCGCGTTGGACTGCTTTCCATCGGCGAAGAGGAAAGCAAGGGCAACGAACTCACTCGCGAATCTTTTCAGCTTTTGAAGCAACTGCCGCTGAATTTTGCCGGCAACGTCGAAGGCCGCGATCTCTACACCGGCAAAGTGGATGTGATCGTGGCCGATGGATTTGTGGGCAACGTTGCGCTGAAGACTTCCGAAGGTGTGGCCAACCTGGTTCGCGCCACGCTCAAGGAGACGCTGAAGGCCACCATTACGCGCCAGGTGGGATATCTGCTCTCGCGCAGCGCTTTTATTGATTTCAAGAAGCGCTTCGATCACACCGAGTACGGAGGCGCGCCGTTGCTGGGCGTGAAGGGCGTGTGCTTTATCACGCACGGATCGTCGAATGCCAATGCCATCAAGAACGCGATTCGCGTGGCTTCCGAGTTCGCCGAACGCCGCATCAACGAAAAGATTGAGAAAGAGCTGGCGGGACTAAGACCAGCGACGATTATGGCGTAGTGTTTTCTATTTACATCGACGATAGCGGAAGTGCCCCTGACCACAGGTTTGCAATCGCAGCAGGAATCGTGTTTCCGGCTAAGCGAATAGGGGCATTTGAGCAGGAATGGAACGCCTTTTTAAGGAAAGAGGGAATACGAGAGCTTCATGCTTCGGTCTGCGTAGCACACAACTCCCATTCGGATTTTGCCGACTGGGATAATGACCGCTCGGAGCGCGTGCTGCTACATGCACAGCAGATCATATTCAAGTATTCGGTTAAGGCATTTAGCATCGGGATTCACAAGCAGGACTACAATGAATTGGTCCCGAAAGAGATGTGGCTCAGCGTTAGTCAATCGCATTACGTATGGGCACTATCTAGCGTTCTAGGATTAAGCTACGACTGGGCATCTAACCGCGCGACTCTGATGGAGTACGTTTTTGACAATGCCTCGAAAGAGGAAAAGCGGGATATTGAAGAGGCTATTGATTATTCCGAAGCGATTTATCCGGGTCACTTTTCTGGGCATTATTCCTTCCGATCTCGCAAAGAAGTACCAGGACTCCAAGCAGCAGATCTCTACGCTTGGGTGAATTATCAAGCTGCCTGCGACACGAGATTCGGTATTCCCATAAAACCAGTTGCCGAAAAACTCTGGTTCCCTTTCATCCTCAGGAACCAAAAGAAATGGTGCACCATTCAGTCACTTAATCGGCAGGGTCTGGAAATGTGGGTAACGAAGACTTACGGAAGCCCCGAAGACTTACGACTACGGGAATATAAACAGAGACGGAGAGAAGCGCGGAAGCCAAACGGAAGAAGCGGCGCACATTGGCCTAATAGTCAGTCAAGTATATTATTGCCGAAGTTTTTATGGTTCACGTCTTATGATGACTTCATTTTCAAACAGTGGTCCGATTGCCTTCCTCTTTCCCGGCCAGGGCTCCCAGTCCGTTGGCATGGGCAAGGAGTTGGCCGACAAACATCCCATCGCCCGGCAGACTTTTGATGAAGCCGACGAAGCGTTGGGATACAAACTGTCGCAACTCTGCTTTGAGGGTCCGGAAGATCAACTTCGCCTCACGGAGATTACCCAGCCAGCCATCCTTACAGTTTCAGTCGCCGCCGCCCGGGTACTGGCTGAGAACGGCTTAAAGCCTGACTTCGTCGCCGGACACAGTCTGGGAGAATACTCGGCCCACGTCGCCGCGGGAACTATGAGCTTTGTTGACGCCGTGCGCACGGTTCGCAATCGCGGCAAGTACATGCAGGAGGCCGTGCCGGTGGGCGTGGGGGCCATGTCGGCAATCATTGGCATGGAACTGGAAAAAGTCGAGGCTATCTGCGCCGAGGCGGCTCAGGGCGAAGTTTGCGATCTGGCCAACATCAACTCGCCGGAGCAGATTGTGATTTCCGGGCATACTGCGGCGGTCGAGCGCGCCACGAATCTGGCCGCTCAACGTGGCGCCAAGAAAGCGAAAATACTGCCGGTAAGCGCGCCCTTCCATTGTTCGCTGATGAAGCCTGCGCAAGATCGCCTGGCTCCGGACTTGGCTGCGCTGCCGTTCAACGATCCGGCGGTTCCCGTCGTCTGTAATGTGGATGCCACGGAACTCAAGGCTGGCGCCGCGAGTCGCGATGCTCTAGTCCGTCAAGTCACCGGCGCTGTGAAATGGGAGCAATGTATCCGCTGGCTGATCGCTAAGAAAGTCCAGACGTTTGTTGAAGTGGGGCCGGGAAAAGTTTTGTGGGGACTGATGCGGCAGATTGAGCGCTCGAAGACCGGCCTGTACGTAGGGGATGAGGGCTCACTCAAGAAAACCCTGGAGCATTTTGCCAGCGTGAGCGCGTAGTTAGTCTGGCGAAAAGCTCAGCGTCTTATCCGATTTTTCCACCCATAAGCGGGCGTGCTCGGCGCGTCCGTTGACCACGACCTCCACCACCACGCCACTGCTGCCGCCGCGGGGAGTGCCCGAACCGTAGATGTCATGGGATTTCACCAGGCCCCATTCGCCGCCCGGACCCCAGTCTTTATAAAAATCGCTATAGGAATAGACTTTGTTCTTATCCGGGTGCTGCCTCCAATTAGGGTCATGCAGCCAGATGCCGTAAGCAGCCTCATAGTTCTGCTGCTGCAGGGCATCGAAGAAACGCTCTACCGCGTGTTCTTCCGGCCAATTGTGATACCTCCAGGCCAAGCCCACAATCACCAGGCCGAGGACCACGATGGAGATGACACGAATGCGGCGGCGGCGCTCCTTGTGCGGATCGTATTCAGGGGCATCCAGCAGGCTCATAGTTACCTAGCATAATCGATTATCGCGAAAGATCGAAAATTCCTCATTCGGAATCATGCCGGCGAGACGCCGGCGCTGCAAAACTACAGCGAGCGCTTGAACAGCGGAATGGCGATTCCCAAGGTGACGACGGCAAAGATGGAAAGAAACATGATGTCGGGCCAGATCGCGACGAAGCCGGTTTCTTTCAATAGAAGGCACTTGAAACCGTGAACCGCATAGGAAAACGGGTCAACCCTGGCGATGACCTGCAGCCACCAGGGAAAAGCCTTGATGGGATAGATGGCTCCGCTGGGAAAGAACAGCAGGGTGTTCAAGATTCCGAACGTGGCGCGCGGCACCAGGGGGTCCTCGACTCGCACCATCAGCAAGAACATCATGGTATTGAAGGCCAGTGAAGTCATGAACACCATGACCAGCAATCCCAGGGCGATCATCGGCGAGAACAATGTGCCCACACCGGCCAGCAAGGAGCCAATCACGGTAATAATGATGCCGGTCATGACCGCCTTGATTGCGCCGGCCGCATTCAATCCGAAAACCAACTCGGCTTTAGTGATAGGTGTGACCAGATAACCTTCGTGCACGCCCCGGGCTTTGTCATCGATGTACAACATGCCACCGCCGATCATCACCGAGACAAACATCGCCAGAGTGATTGAACCGGGCAGCAGGTACTTCATGTAGGCAATGTACCCATACAGCTCAACCGGCTGGAGCACCACCTGCTGCAGCATGCGCGGCTCAATCGTCGGATTGTTGAGCGCATTGGTCAGGTCGGCCATCTCCTGTTCCAGGGTCGAACTCATGAAGGTATCGCTGTTGTCGACGACCAGCGCGATCTGTGGCCGCTCCTGCTCGTACACGCGTCTGGAATACTGCGGCGGAATAATGACGGCGCCATCGATTCTTCCGTTGCGCACATCCTCCCTGGCGGTAGCCTCGTCGTGGTATTCGACGGGAACAAAAGTGAGCATATTGGCTCGAACCGAGTCAAAAGCTTCGTGGATCTTCACCGCCTGCGGGCCGCCGTCCTCATCCACGATTCCCATGCGAGCATCGCGAATCTTCCCACCAAATGCGTTGCCCAGCACAATCAGCTGGATCAGCGGGAAAACCATGGAGACCAGCATCAGGGTGGGCGAGCGGAAAAATTTCCGCATCTCGCGTTCGACAATGGCCAGTGCCCGGTTCATGGCTGCAACCCCGGCCGCGGCGGCATGACGAACGAGTAGGACTTCTGCAGTTCGTCGCGCAATTGCCGACCCGTGTAATGGACGAAAACATCGTCCAGAGTTGTGTTCTGCACGGAAAGCGATTTAACCCGGACCCCGGCTTTGACGGCCATCTCCACCAGTTCGGTGGTTGCCTTGGACCCGTCGCTGGTCAGGACGCGGTACATGCCGGCGCCCTCGTGCTGCACCGAAGTCACTCCCGTCAAAGCGTGCAAACGTTGTTCCCAGTCGGGCGGCGCGTGGTCAAAGTGCGCTTCAATTACGTTTTCCCCGGGCACGCTAGCCTTCAGCGCCGCGGGCGTATCCAAGGCCACCAGCTTTCCGTGGTCGACAATGGCGATGCGGTCGCACAGCCGGTCGGCTTCGTCCATGTAGTGAGTGGTGATCAGAATGGTGAGCTTGCGATGGCTCTTGATGTTGGTCAGCATCTCCCAAACAGCCACACGGGAGACGGGATCAAGCCCGGTGGTCGGTTCGTCCAGGAAGAAGATTCTTGGGCTGTGCACCAGGCCGCGCGCAATCTCCAAGCGGCGCCGCATGCCTCCGGAAAGCGTCTTGGTCTGCGCATCGCGCCACTTGGTCAGGTCCACCAGTTCGAGAAGCTCATCGATGGCCGCTTTGCGTTGTTGCGCGGGAACGTCATAGAGCTTGGCATAGATGTTGAGATTTTCTTCCACCGTCAAATCGATGTCGCTGGTAAGCGCTTGCGGAATTACCCCAATGGCGCGCCGCACGTCATCCGGGTCCGTCTTTACGTCATAGCCCGCAATGCGTGCCTTCCCGCCGGTGATGGGGATGAGAGTGGTCATCATGCGGATCAGCGTGGACTTCCCCGCCCCGTTGGGCCCCAGCAGGCCAAATATTTCCTCTTCCTTTACGAAGAAGGAGACGTCATCCACGGCAGTGAAGTCGCCGTATTTCTTGACGATGTGGTCTACTTCGATCGCATTGGTCGCGGCATCAGCCGAGGTACGGCCATTCTTCGCCGTGCCGGCGCCAGAGCTCCGGATAGGATCGCTGATCACGGCTGCCGCCCCGTGGAAGCGCTGGCCTGCTCCGCTTTCCCATTCATCTGTTCCGGAGACACCAGCACGTTGGCCGTCATGCCGGGAACGTAAGCGCTATTGGGATTGTCCAGGCGCACCTTGAGTACAATCGTCCGGATATCTCTTTTCATGCGGCTGACATCGCGCTGCGTGGCAAAATCGGCTTCCGGCGATTTGTAGAAAACCTTGCCCGACGTGATGGAGCCGCCGGGGAGCTGAAGGCGTAAGGTGTCGCCCAGTCCAATGTGGTCGGCATAAGTTTCAGGAATGGCGGCTCGCACCCAGATGTCACTCAGGTTCACGATGGTCACAATCGCCTGGCCGGCGTTCAGTACCTCGCCCCGCAGGGCGGCGCGTACTGAGACCGTCCCGGTTACCGGGGCGTAAATCTTTGTGTAGCCCAGCCGCACTTCAGCTTCTTTGCGCATCTCTTCCGCATTCGCCAGATCGGCCAGCGTGGCTTGCACCGTGCTTTGCGCGGCGTGCGCCTGATGGGTATTGGCAATCGCGGTATTCACATCGGCTTCGGCGGCGCTCACCTGCTCTTTCAGCGACTGCACCACGGCCTGCTGCGCCTGCAGATTGGTCTCGGCTTGCACCCGGTCCTGGTCGGAAGCCACTCCTTCCTTGGCCAGCGCGATGGTGCGCTGGCTATCGCTCTGGGTGCGCAGCAAAGTGGCTTGCGCTTGCAGCAGTTGTGCGCGCACCGATTGCAGTTTGGCCTGAGCATTGGTCACATTGCTGGAAGTGGATCCCTGGGTGGCTTGCTCCGTCGCCCGCATTTCCGCCACTTTTTGCTGCAAGCTGGTGATGTTGGCGGCGGCCGCCCGCTCCTCGGCTTCCAACTCAGAGGGGTCGAGAACGGCAATCAAATCTCCCTGCTTAACCTGAGAGCCTTCGTCCACCGACAACTGCGCGAGACGGCCCTGGATCTGCGGGCTGACGATGACCTGGTTCCCATCCACGGTTCCGATCAGCACCATGTCCTTGTCGCGCGGAGTGGAAAGGAGATAGTAAGCCAGCGAGGCTACCAGGATGATTCCGATAAGAATGCCAAACTTATTGCGCGTGCTCACTTATTTTCTCCTGGAGAGGACGAGTCAGGCTGCAGAAACAAGGCCGCCGAAATGAAATCGAGCACGGAGGCCCGCCGCTCCTGTATGCGTTCGGGCGAGAACGGATCGCCGCCGCGCATGGCGCGCATGACCGGCGCGCTGTTGAAATAAAAAATAATCACCGAGATCATGGAAGGAATGAAGTGCTGGGGATCGACCGCGCGGAAATCTCCGGCGTCCTTCCCTTCTTTCAGGAGGGCTGCCAGCTTGCCGAACAGTGGCCGAAAATACTGCCGGACGACGCGCTCCAGTTGCCCCGTTCCCCCTTGCCCGGCGCGCATCATTTCTTCCTGCACAATTCGCGGGAACAGCGGGTGTTTGGCAATGTAGTCGAAGTGCGTTTTCACGTAAGTAAGGAGCTTCTCCCGGGGAGACAGAGGCTGGGTGAAGACTTCCAGAAGAACCCCGGTCAAGCCGCCGAATACGTGATCGAGAACGGCCCCGTAAAGCGCATCTTTGTCCTTGAAATAGTAGTAAAGGAGAGCTTTGTTGACGCCGGCCGCGCGCGCAATGGCGTCGATGCGGGCTCCGGCCAGGCTCTCGCGCGAGATCTCCCGCACGGCGGCGCGCAGGATGGCGGTGCGGCTTTGCTCGGGGCGGCCACGGGAGCCGAGCTTCGCTTTGGCGAGGGCTGCTTTCATGAGAATGCTTTAATTAACCAGTTAGTTAGATTATACAGGGAGGAGGGCGGATTCAGCAAGGGTTTTGAAAGCTAGCGAATTTTCATAACAGCTTGCTTTGAAATGTTCTCTATGTGGAGTATACTGTGGAATATATTCCACATATGCAGATCGTTCAAATCGTGCTGGATAAAAAGCTGTTACACGCGGCCGACCAAGCCGCGAAAAGCACTAAGCGAAACCGGTCCGCTTTGGTGCGCGACGCCCTGCGGGAACATCTCCGCCAGTTGGAACTGCGGGCCAGTGAAGAACGCGACCGCCAGGGCTACTCGCAACATCCGCAAGCCGGCACGGAAGCGCGGGATTGGGAATCGGAGGCCGCGTGGCCGCAAGAATAGCCGGTGGGAGAATAGCCCGAGGTCAGATCGCTCGAGGTGAAGTTCGGCTCTACCAGTTTGCCGCGCCTGACAAGAAACGTCCGGCCCTGGTGCTCACCCGCAACAGCGCCATCGCCTATTTATCCACAGTCACGGTTGCGCCAGTCACTTCCACGATTCGCGGCGTGCCATCGGAAGTCTTTCTGAACGAGGAGGACGGCATGAAGTTTCCGTGCGTGGTGAACCTGCACAATGCGGTTACGGTGTCGCAAGAGCGCCTGGGGAAACGTGTGGCCCAGCTTAGTTCCGCACGAATGAATGAGGTGTGTGCCGCTCTGCGCTTCTCTCTGGGGTGTGATTCAAACTAGTTAGTGGGACCGATCCGTTTATCCCCGAATTCCCTGAAGCTTCCTCTAGCGAAAACCAAAAAAGCCAAGCCCCGAGCATTGCTCGGGGCTTTTCAAATACTAGATGCCGTCTGCCAGACCCCTCTATGATATCCCGACCGTACGCGCTGTCAAGCAAGTTAAGTAATGTCGAGTGACCCGAGGAGGGCAAGGGAGTCGAACCTTAATGGCTGCAAAACCACTCGACCGTCTGGCAGACGGCGTCCAGTACCCACTGGCAATACCCTCCTAAACGCTTGTCCACCGTGCACATGTTACGGGCATTTACGCAGGAAACAAACTTTATCTCCGTAAATATTTCGGGAACCGTGCCAATTCGGGATACAAAAAACCGAAGTCTGTCTCAGTTGGCGCGAACGGGTGGCCCATGATAGATTTCGCGCTCTTTGCGAAATTTAGAGTGGGGGATATTGGAGGCTGCTATAAAACCAGCGTTCGTGAGTAGGGGACAGAATCGAGTCGGAAGGACGGCGCGAAAACGCGAAAGAGCCAGAGGGCCCGCCTGCCCGAGTTTTTCGGCAACGTTTAGCCCTCTAAACGAATCGGGAACTGCAGAAATGCATTGTGCCCCATAAGGGTGGAATTCTGGCAGATACGAGCGGATACCCCCATCCTCCTCAAAATACTGGGCATAGTCCTTGAATATATCTGCGTTCAGAGGATGACGAGCACGCGAAGTGTTCGCATTCGTCGCTCAGTAGAAATGCGGTTGGCTGGCGAGTGTACGCGGCGAGGATATTAAACCTTCTTAGGCTGATTGATTTCACCGCCATAGGACAACGGTCAAAAACGGGAAGACTGCATCGCGAGTTGTTGAAAAGCCCAGTATAGAGCACGGAGAAAATTTGGAGATGGACGTTTGTCCCGTCAAGCCGGGTCTGATGGAGTGGGAACGTTCACAGGTCACAGACCTAGTCCCGCGAACAAACTAGATTGTGCCCATGCCATGGGACTAGCGCGTTTCCACGGAATTTCGCGAGCTTTCCGGCACTTCAGGCCAGAGGGATCCTTCGACTTCAGCACGATTTCGCTTCGCGAAATCGCGCCTCCGCTCAGGATGACAACAGCAGGAAGCGGGAATCCCTACATCAGCCTCGCGCAGAGCCGCCCCACCGTAAGCAGCGCGCGATCGTACACCTCGGACCAGATTTGCCCGCAGTTCACGCGAATGTAGTTTTTGTATCCGCCGGTGGCCGAGAAGATTGTGCCTGGCAGGATGCTGATGTTTTCCGCCAGCGCGGCGCGGTAGAGCTTCAAAGCGTCCACCTGCGGCGGCAACTCCACCCATAGCATGTAGCCTCCTGCCGGACGGCTGATGCGCGTGCCTTCGGGAAAATATCTTGCAATGGCCTCGCGCACGCGATCCACTTGAGTCGTGAGCAAAGCGCACAGCCGCTTCAGGTGCCGGTTATAGCCGCCCGATTCCATGAACTCCGCCACCATCATTTGCGGCAGGGTTGGAGTGGCCACGTTGGTGAGAAACTTCAGCCGCTCGACCTCGGCGCGAAATCGGCCCGCAGCCACCCAACCCACGCGGTATCCGGGACACAGTATCTTGGAGAAAGACGAGCACAGCAGCACCAGGCCCTTGCGGTCATAGGATTTCGCGGTACGCGGCCGAGGCGACTGAAACGCCAGATCGCCATAGACATCGTCTTCAATCAAGGCAACATTCCAGCGCGCGGTTAATTCGACCAGAGCCTTTTTGTATTCATCGGACAGCACGTAGCCCAGCGGGTTGTGGCAGTTGGGAATGGTGATGCACGCCTTCACCCGGTGTTTGCGGATGGCGCGCTCCAAGGCCTCGAGGTCCATCCCATTCTGCGGATGTGTCGGCACTTCGACCGTCTTCATGCCGAGAGATGCCGCTGCCTCCAGGATGGCGAAAAATGTTGGACTCTCCACCGCGATCACGTCGCCGGGGCGGGCCACGGCGCGCATGCTGAGATTCAGAGCCTCCTGTGCTCCGCAGGTGATGGTGATGTCGCGCGGCGAAAAGCTGCAGCCGCGGTCGGCGGCGCGGCGTGCGATTTGCCGACGCAAGGGCTCGAATCCCGGAGGAAAATCGTAACGCATGCTGTGCAGCGGATGGCGGCGGATTACGTCGCGCAGAATTACGTTCAACCGCCGACTGGGGAACCACTCTGGCGTGGCGAGGCCCGCCCCCAGCGGCACGTGCCGGGGATCGTTTGCCGCTTCGATCAGGTTGGCAATGATGGCTCGAGTCCCAATCGCCATGGGTTTCGTGGTGACGGCTTCCGATTGCGGCTCAGGGATCAGTTTGGAAAATGGCGTGCGAACGTAGAATCCCGACTGCGGGCGGGCTTCCAGGTAACCGCGATTTTCCAGCCAGAGATAGGCCTGGAGAGCGGTGGACACGCTGACCCGGTGCTGCTGGCTGATTCGCCGCAATGACGGTACGCGATCACCGGGCCGCAGCGTGCCTTTCGCCACCTGCTGGGTCACGCTGGCGGCGACTCGCAAGTAGAGGGGCCCGCTGTTTTGCGAAAGGGCACTCATGGCGTTATACCCCCGCTGTCGAGTTCTTAACTGTACTCATTATAGACGATGGTATCTGTAACTATACAGTACAGACTCAAAACGGTATCTTTTTTGAGAAGGCGGAATTTTCCGGATCGGTTTACCAAAGCTGGTCCAAACGATAACGAATCGAACGGCTCAGGGAAGCGGCTGCAACCGCCCCTGAGCCTGACCCAAAAGGAGAACCACTGTGAGGAACCCCCTTAGGCTGTCTTGTATTTTACTGTTTTTCATGTTGCCCGTCGCAGCACCGGCGCAGAAGATTCTGGTCGCAGGCGTCAAGAACGTGGCGGACTGCGAATTTGCGGTACGCCCGCTGCAAGCCGATCTGCGAACCACGCATTTCCCCAGGGAATGGACTTTTGTTCTTGCCTGCAATCAGATCGTATGGGAGAAATTGCAACGTCTGGCGGACGCTCTTCAGACCAACACTGGATTCACCAATGTGCAAGGACGCATTACCGTCCTCAATGCGAGAATCTATTTAGAGATGCCACCCCTGAGCGGAAGCGTATACCCAACCCCAAAGCTGGTTCTGCGACACGAGCTCGGGCACATTGTGTGCGGATGCGGTGACGAATGGAAGGCTGACCGGGCCGCCGGAATTTATTGACCAAGGTTGGGAGCTGGCAGCGATTCGATACCTTGCCGGCATGCGCGGAGAATATTTGCGTCTACTGCGCTCCGCCCGCAATGGATGGCACGAGCAACACTTCGTCGCCGTCGCTGAAGGTGTAGTTGCTTCCGCCGAGGAAGCGGATATCTTCCTCATTCACGTAGACGTTCAGGAAGCGGCGGATTTGGCCGGCTTCGTCCCGCAAGTGCGGCTTGAGATCGGGAAACTGCTCATCCAGCACGGAAAACAACTCATCCAAATTCGCCGCCGAGCAGGTGATTTTGGCGGTTCCAGAGGTATGGCGGCGCAGCGCGGTTGGAATTTGTACCGTGATCGTCATTTCAGGCTCCCACTGCTTCCGGAAGGTTCAGCGCTTTTTCGAGATAGGCTTCAAACTCCGCCAACCGGGGCCGGATGGGCGTTTCGGCCTCGAACTGCCCGGTAAGCACATCGGTTGTCTTCAGGCCATTGCCGGTAATACAGAGCACTGTGGTCTCTTCCGGCTTGATGCGGCCCTGGCGGTAGAGTTTGCGCGCGCTGCCCACCGTCACGCCGCCCGCGGTTTCGGTGAAGACGCCTTCCGTCTCCGCCAAAAGCTGCATGCACTCGACCACCTCGGCATCGGAAACATCTTCCGCCCAGCCGCCAGTTTTGGTGATGGTCTTGATGGCGTAATGCCCGTCCGCCGGACTGCCAATCGCCAGCGAACGCGCCACCGTGGAAGGCTTCTGGGGCTCTATATCCGCGTTTCCTGCCTTCACCGCAGTCGAAATCGGAGAACATCCCGTGGCCTGCGCCCCAAAAATCTTGAACGGTTTAGGCTCGACCAGGCCCAGCTCAATCAGCTCCACGAACGCCTTCTTGATCTTGGTAATCAGCGAACCGCCAGCCATGGGAACCACCACGTTATCCGGCAGACGCCAGCCCAACTGCTCGGCGATTTCGAAGCCCACCGTCTTGGAACCTTCCGCGTAATAGGGACGCAGATTCACGTTCACGAATCCCCAGTTATGCTCATCCGCAATCTGCGAGCACAGGCGGTTCACCTGGTCGTAACTGCCGTTGATCCGCACCAGATTCGCCCCGTACACCTGGGTATTCACGATCTTCGCAGGCTCAAGGTCAGCCGGAATAAAAATCCAAGACTGGAATCCATTGCGGGCCGCCTGCGCCGCCACCGAATTGGCCAGGTTGCCGGTGGAGGAGCAAGCCACAGTATCAAATCCGAAATTACGCGCCTGGGCCAGCGCCACGGCCACCACGCGGTCCTTGAAGCTCAGCGTGGGCGCACAAACCGCGTCGTTCTTGAGATAAAGATTCTTCGCGCCCCATTGCCGCGCCAGCCGCGGGGCCTTCAGCAGAGGCGTAAATCCCGCCGGAACGCTGGGCTCGTAGTTCTCCGGCAGCGGCAGCAGCGCGGCATAGCGCCACATGCTGGCCGGTCCTTGAGCAATCTTCTCGCGGGTAAACTGGCTGCGGAGAGCGTCGTAGTCGTAGAAAACTTCCAGCGGAGAGAAACAGTCGTCACAGATGGAACGGGGCTGGTTCCCAAAACTTTTCCCGCATTCGCGACATCGCAGTTCGTAGGTCATTCGCCGCTCGCTTCCTTGCGAAATCCGAGTGGCTGCGGGACGAGCCTCAAAACGCCCTAAAAAACCAAATCCTCTTTCCCTAGGATAGGTGGAAAGAGGAACGAGATGCCAGAAATTCCGCACCCCGAATCTCATGTTCCCCCTGTGTAGGGTGAGAGTTGACACCGGGCGACCGGAAGTTACCTTCCGATCCGGTTGTCGTGGCTTCTTAGGGCTCGTCCCTCAGCCACTCTTCATGAAATCCAAGGTCTGCTCCGAAGAGCAAACTTGATCACTATGCTAGCGAGGGTGGGGGCGGTTCGTCAAGAGCTTTGCTAGCAGGTAGGATACGATTCTCTTGCAGCGAAAAGCCTTTAACCGCCGAGACCGCGGAGGACACTGCCTTCAAGATCGCGGAGATGGCTCTTCAGGTTCACCGTCCAGATTACCCAGGTTCCGCGAGCTGCATGGTCACCAGGGCCGTGTCCTTCACATCCTCGAACAAGAGAAGAGACAATCCCCACCGCTCCTGACGTGTGGCCCTGAGTCGCAAGTAGAGACCGGTTAGGACGACTGCGCTGCTCCAAAGCACCAGCGGACGGAGCAGATGGGCTTCGATAAAGGTGATGGCCGGTATCAGCATGGCGAACAGAAGGAAGCATTTCCCGATGGTCTGCCAGACGTTACTGCGGCCGGGGATGTAGGAGCAGGCAAAGGGGATCTTATGCCAGTCCGACAAACGTAATTCGATGAATAAGAGCAGGAGTGCAGCCACCAGCGCCGCATGGGACAATGCTATCAGCCAGCCTAGAACCCCAACTTCCATCAAAAGAGTGGCCAGCAGTACTGGAACCAAGCCGCACAGGATGAGTAGGGACTCCGCAGCGTTGAGCAATTCTCGGCGATGCGGGCCTTCCGCCATGCGAAAGACCCAGTTCGCGCGGAGTTCAGCCGGGATTTGAAAGACGTAGCAAAGGCTCAAGACAACGGCGCAACCCAAAACCAGCGGGACGGCCAGCACCGATTGGATTTGCCAAATCTCCCAGGCGTTCCCTGACCGCAGGTGGGTCACGAGGATAGGCCCCGCGGCACTCAGTGCCAGAACCAGGGCGATTCCGGCGCAAAAGCTGGCAAGCAGTTTGTGATGGCGGCTGCGCTGCAGCGTCTGGAGAGAGAAGGCAAACACCGCCCGCTCGCAGGAACTCGGCACCAGCATACGCAGCAATCCTGTTCCAAACCGCGCAATCCGCGACTCCCTCGCCGGCCTTCGACTTTGTTCCAGAATGTGGCTGGCGTGGCGGTGATAGCTGAGAACGTAAGCGACCACGCCGATCAGCACGACCACGGCCAGCGCCTTCATGGAAATTGCCGCCAGGCGCAAGAAGTAGCGATCACGACTGCCCAGCAAAGTCTCGTACAGACCCAGGAACCATGCGGGAGGAAAGATCCACATCCATTGCGGCCGGGAAGCAATCGTCTCGTACCAGTTGGGAATATCGAAGACAGATAGCGCGGCGGCCACGAAGGCAGTAGCGAAAAAGGCCTGGATCAGCACCGAAAAGCGTTCGAACAGGCGAGCAGAAAATAGATTCAACAACGTGCCCTGCAGCGCTGCCAGCGCAAAAAACACAAACAGCCCGGCGGCAATGGTAGTCAATGCATGGGCAAAAATGTGCTGAACTCCAAAAGACGGAAGCTGCCATTGGCCAGAAGAAACCAGCGGAAATGCCAGGCTGGTGGTCAGATTCAGGTCGAGGACCACTACCGCAACGATGCCAAAAGCCGCCAGGAAACGGGCGATAAAAACCCGATGCAAGCGCACCGGCGTTGGCTTGAAGACAAAATAATCCCGGACGCTAGGAAATAAGCCTTGCCACTGAACCGCCGTCGCCAATCCGGCGGCCACCATGGACAGCACGATAAAAAAAAGGCGATCCGCGCGAACCGCCGCGAAATAGAGATCGGGCGTTGCGAGGCTTTGCAGATACCCATACTTCGCGCGGTAGGCATAGGTCATGACCGGGCCGGCGGCGCCCAGGCCAACCAGCACCCAAACCAGCAGGCGCTGCACCTGCTCGGCGGAAGAGAATAGATCACTGGCAAGTTGCTGCCCCAGGAAATGGCGCAACAGCTCAAACTGCTGTCCGTGGGTTTCGGCGAGCCACGCCTGCCATCGTTTCCGCAACGCCATCACCCCGCAGTCATGGTGGCAATAATTTTCCCCGCAATGGCCGAGGTGTCCTCGGGAATAGCGAGTTGCGCAAAAACTGATTCCAGCGAAGGACTGGCTTGCAACTCCCGTAGCCGTGCCACCGAGTCATAGGCCACGACCCTGCCCTTGTAAAGGATCACAACCTCCGAACAGACCTTTTCCACCACTTCCAGCACATGCGAGCTGTACAAGATTGCTTTGCCCAACCGCGCAAGCTCCGCCAACAGGTCGCGCAAGACCAGCGAAGCCCCAACATCCAACCCGGAGAAGGGCTCATCCAGAATCAGCAAGTCGGGATTGTGCAGCAAAGCAGCCGAGAGCAGAATCTTCTGCCGCATGCCTTTGGAATAGTTGGAAAGCAGTTCGTATCGCGCATCACCCAGCGAGAACAAAGTGATGAAGCCGTCGATCTTCGACTCCAACAGCCGGTGTGGGATGGAATGCATTCGCCCCACCAGGCGCAGATATTCGGGCCCGGTCAAATGGAGATACAGATACGGCTCCTCGGGAACATAGCCGATCTTGCGGATAAAATCGGGATCGCCGTTGCGGACTTTCACTCCGTCATAGCGGATCTCCCCTTCCGATGGCGCAATCAGTCCGGTGAGCATTTTTACCGTGGTGCTCTTCCCGGAGCCATTTGGACCGAGATACCCAAGTATCTGACCGCGGGAAATACGGAAGCTGACATCTTGCACCGCGGGAATTCCGCTATAGCGTTTCGTCAGGTGCAGCACTTCCAGCATTTCAAAACTCCTCAGCCCTGGTTACGAATGAATGCTTTGAGGCTAGAGGTGGTTTCATAAGTGCCTCCTCAAACAAGAACAGCCTCAGGGGCTAAAGCCCGTGTTCTTGATTGGACTCTGAACGGCCCAGCTGAAGCCGGGCCCTTTCAAAACAGTTTCCGAGACCAGGCTAGTGATGGCCAAAAATAAGCCAGGAGTATAGGAGGAACAGGCAACCCGCGCTGAGCGCGGAAACCAACGAGAGGCCCACGATGCGTAGATGGCCGGGCAGCGCGACCAGGAGTATTTCACGTCCGGCACGCGCCCAAATCCACGCTACCCCCATCCATCCGTCTTGGTGGTATGCGTCCCTTATTTCTTCCCCAAATACCTGCACCATCTCCTCGCCAAAATGCCTGCGCAAACTGGCCGGGTACAAGAGCAATAGAGCGCTGTATCCCAGGCAACTTAGGCGCACGGTATATGCCATCGCTCTATCCTCCCTCCTGATGCGCGAATCTGTGCTCGATTGCCACCTTCAGGACTTTATCCATTCGACTCAGTTCAGCCTTGAAAACGATCCGCCCCGTCCGAGTAAGCCGGTAGTACCGCCGCCGCTCACTCGCGCCCGCTCTTCCCTCTTCGATCAGGGACATTTCCAGCAAGCGCTGGATAGTGGTGTATAGCGTGCCGGTGCCCATGCGGAACTTGCCATCGGAAAGCAGATTGGCCTCCTGCATGATGGCGTATCCATGCTTCTCGCCATTGGCGAGTGCGAAGAGGATAAAAAATACCGCAGGGGTCAGGGGCAAGAGCCTGTTCAGTTCGTCGGGCGGGTCTGTGTTTTTCGCGGGCATAAGCGGCACAACCTCATATATGTCATTTACTGATACATCAGTAGATGATATAGAGTCAAGCTCACTTGGAGCCTGACGCGGAAGAGTTGGCGCCGCATAGGATTCGGGAACGGAGGATGGGCTGCTGTCGAACCCGATTGCTCGAGGCTCCCAATCAGTGATCCGTTCCAGTAATTCTCCAAACGAAAGTAACGTGCGATAACGGTACTGTTTTCCGCGCAAACCGTGACTTTTTCCCGCTTGGGAATAGCACTTAGTACTAGGTTTCGCCGGACATTAACTGGACTGGAGGGGAAAACTGTGGCAAAGTGTGCGGACGGTCTCAAACGTCGCTTGGGGCCCATTGAGGATCAACCCGATTGGCCCAAACACGAATTTCTTGCCTGTGGAATCAACCCGACGCGGCTCTGAACTACCAGGCTGCTGTTTCCCTGCATAGCCATAGCAACCGTTCCAAAGAAAGTCTGGGCTTCATCCAGGAGTTCGCCGAAAAATCGCCCATCCTGAACTGGGCCCTTAAGCGCCAATACAAGCGCTCGCACGTTCCGGTTGACTTGACCAAAGCTTACTGGACGCCGCCGTTGACTCCTGAGCTTTCCCTCAAGACGGAAAGTGACCAAATCGAGGAGCGGCTGGGACTCCTGGGGCTGGTGGCGATTACCGACCATGACACCATTGAGGCGCCCCTGACATTGCGCGCCGCTGCCTCGAGCCGGGAGGTTCCGATCGCCCTGGAGTGGAGCGTTCCTTTTGAGAACGCAATTTTTCACCTGGGCGTGCACAACCTGCCGGCCAACCGCGCGCTTCGGATTACCTCCGATCTTTCGGCGTACACCCGGCTCCCTTCCAGCCGGAACCTGGGAGACCTGCTTGAGATGCTGGATGATCTGCCGGAAGTGCTGGTCATCTTCAACCATCCTTTGTGGGACCTTTACGGCATGGGGAGCGAGAAGTTTGTTCAGGTGGTAGATCGCTTTCTGGAACGATACGGGCGGTTCTTGCACGCCTTTGAGTTGAACGCGACCCGCGGCTGCAAGGAAAATCAGCGCGTAATCGCTCTCTCCGATCGCTGGCAGCGACTGCTCATCTCGGGCGGCGACCGGCACGGATGCGAGCCGAGTGGCGCCGTGAACCTGACCCGCGCGGAAAGTTTCAGCGAATTTGCCGATGAAGTGCGCGGGCAACAACGGAGCCATGTGCTGTTCATGCCGCAATACGCAGAATCGCTGACCTTGCGCACCATCCAGACGCTGCTCGACGTGATTCGCGAGTATCCGGAGTTGGAAGCGGAATCGCGGCGCTGGGACGGCCGCGTGTTTCACGCCGATCTCGCGGCAAATAACGGGATTGATCGTGCAGTGTCTTCCTACTGGAACGGCCCACCGGCCTTTCTGAAACGAATCTTTGCCACGATTCGCCTGCTGGAGAACCCTTCGACGCGGCAGGCAATCGCTCGGGTGCTTCCGGGCAAGGCTGACTTGGAGCTAAGCTCGGACGTCCTCGAATTTTCTCCTGAAGTGGTCTATGAGGCGACGTTGTGAATGGCGGGAGCGCGAGAGTTGCCTTTTTTCCGGACGCGTATTTCGAAATAGACGGCGTCGCCAACACCAGCCGGCATTTTGAAGCCTTTGCGCGGGAGCGCGGGCTGCCATTTTTCATGGTGTACGCAGGTCCGCGGAATGAAGTTACCACCGCAGGTTCGGTCACCCGGGTGCAACTGCGGCGCGGCTTGGCAAGCTTTCCACTCGACCGGGGGCATCGCTATGACCTCTTGTTCCAGAGATATCGCCGCCGCCTGATTCCACTCATTCGTGAATTCAATCCGGATGTGATCCAGATTACCGGCCCCACCGATGTGGGCACGCTGGGCGCCATGATCGCCTACAAGCTGCGGATACCACTGGCGGCCACCTGGCAGACGAACCTGCCGTTGTACGCGCGCAGCCGCATGTCGCGCGCAGTTTCGTTCCTGCCCGAAGCGCTCTCCGGCCGTTTGGCGGACGCCGCCGAACTCTGGAGTTCACGCGCCACGACCCGCTTCTACAAATGGCCGCAGCTCCTTTTTGCTCCGAATCCAGACCTGGTGCAGACGCTGCAAACCGCGACTGGCAAGCCCTGCTTTTTGATGTCGCACAGCGTGGACACGGAACTCTTCAATCCCAGTTTCCGGGACCGCCAGGGAGGGCCGTTCCGCATCGGTTACGTGGGCCGGCTAACGCCTGAAAAAAACGTACGCTGGCTGGCCAATCTCGAAGAGATGCTGGTGAGCAAAGGACACCGTGACTTCGAGATCGTGATCGTAGGGGATGGCGCGGAGCGATCCTGGCTAGGCAAACACATGCATCGCGCTCAATTCACGGGAGTCCTCACCGGTGAAAAGCTATCCCGAGCCTTCGCGAATATGGACGTGCTGGCCTTCCCTTCTCAGACCGAGACTTTTGGTTTGGTGGTGCTGGAGGCGCTGGCCTCGGGAGTTCCGGCGGTAGTCACCGCTGTGGGCGGCCCAAGATTCACCGTGCAGCCAGGCGAAACCGGATTTGTGGTGAACAATCTGGAAGAATTTTGCAACTGTGTTGAAGTCCTGCTTACCCAGCCGGACCGGCTCCGCTTGATGCGGGGCGCGTCCCGTGAGCATGCACTTTCGACTTCCTGGGCTAAGATATTTGAGGGCATGTACTACGCGTACAGGGAATCCCTGCATCCTACCGAGGAAGTTGTGGGCAATGGCATTCTAGATGCGGTAAATACCTAGCAGCCTGTGGGGAGTGTCGAATTACGAAAAACGGCGCCTGAAGGCGGATTCATAACCCGGCGTTACGGTATGCCTGAAGGCATACCCGGATACAAACCGCACTTGCACCACGGGCTCCTAGGACTGGTTTTTGGGTTGTGAGCGGCGAGGCTGCCTGATCCCGGCGTTGGGGAGAGCGGCGCCCGAGATCTGAACAATGAGGATGGTCTTTTTTTCATGATTTGCGCTGCGGGCAAGAAGTGTCGACTGATCTTGTTATTTTCCGCGTTCGCCATACTTCCTATTGGCCAAGGGGCCGCGGAATCCGTACCCCCGCCAGGGCACGCCGAACAACTCACAGCCGAGCAGTTGGTTACCCGGATCGTGCAGAAAAATGAAGAACGCTCCAACGCTCTGGAGAGCTACCAGGGCAGGCGGTCGTATTCACTGAATTATGTGGGCTTCCCCACCAGTCTGCATGCCGACATGACGGTGACCATGACCTACCAGGCGCCCGCGACGAAGGTGTTCACAATCGTCTCCGAGAGCGGAAACAAGTGGCTCATCAATCACATTTTTCAGCGGCTTTTGGACTCGGAACGGGAGGCCCTGGACGCGGAGAACCGGGCCAACACAGCACTCAGCAGCAAGAACTACAACTTCACGCTGCTCAGCTATCAACCGGCCGCAGACGGCTGCTCCTATGTTCTGGCTGCGGAACCTAAGATTCCCAACAAGTTCCTCTTCCGAGGACGGGTCTGGGTGAATTCGCAGGACTTCGCGGTTTGCCGGATTGAAGGTGAGCCCGCCAAGAATCCTTCGTTTTGGATCAAGAAGACCGACATTCACCACGATTACGTGAAAATTGGGGATTTCTGGCTGCCCGCGGACAACAAGAGCGTATCCAGCGTGCGCTTGGGAGGAACGGCTACCCTCACCATCAAGTACGAGGACTATAAGATTCTGCAATCCCGCGCGCTCAACCAAATGGGCGACCGAGCGGTCTCCGGCTTTACCGCACCCGCAAACTAGAGGAAGCAAGGCCTTGCGGCCGCTCCCGAAAGCGCGTTTTTTCTTTCTAGCGCTGCCTCCCCCGGCTGTCTCAAATATTCTTGGGTCCTGCGGGCAGCGCCCGCAACCGGGCCGGCGAGACGCCGGCGCTACAAAGAAAGGGCCGCCCCGGGATGACCGAGGACGGCCCTTCGAAAGTCGCGCGAGTTAAAGATTTACGCCCGAGCGGCCACTGCTTCTGGAGAAGACGCGGATGGGGAGGCTTTAACCTCTTCACCGTTGGGCTTCTGCCCAGTCTTGCGGATGTCAATTCCGCCTTTGAAGAATGCGCCGTCTTCGATGGAAATGCGGGCGGCGACGACATCGCCGGTGAGCGATCCATCGCTGCGGATGTCCACACGGTCGCTAGCCGTCAGATTGCCGCGCACCTTGCCCAGAACAACGATTTCGCGGGCGTTGATATTGGCAGCGACCACTCCGTTGCGTCCCACCGTGACCCGGTTGCCCGCCAGGTTAATGGAGCCTTCCACCCGGCCGTCAATGTACAGCGACTCCGAACCTGTTACCTCGCCTTTAATCACCAGCGATTTGCCAATGGTAGCCTGATCCGCGCTGGTGGCGGCGGCGACCGGACGAGGAGGCCCCGCAGGGGGGTCGATGCCAACCGGCGCGCTCGGTGCCGGCGTCGCCGCCCGTTCTGGCTCCGGGGGGCGGGACGATGGCGTATTTGGCTGATTAGTGGGCTTCCACATAGTGCGATGGATCCTTTCCTTGGAAATAGGAGTATCGGTTGAACCGTGCACTTCAACGACCAAACCGCATTGTACTCCGCAGAGAAAAAAAGCAATGTGGAAAATCTCTTATTCATTGATGCTCAAGGAGGTACGCTGCTTGCATGGGGGGGCGTTTCTCCGGAAATCGTCATCCACTCGTGGAGACGTACCTGGCAACCTCCCTCCCGCAAGGTAAATGTTGCCTAGCCGTGGAATTCTTTCGCGCCTAGGACGATCGATTAGTTCGGTTTGGGATCATCCCTTTGCGGGAATGGCGTAACCGGAGCGCAATCCGCGACCCCGGAACAGCCTCTTCGGGGTCACAGGCTTCGCTCCAAATCCCTTTCGGTTTGATCTCGCAGTTCCCGGTAAATTTCCTGCGTGCGGAGGCTGGTCTGCTGCAACGAACCGGAGTTGTCAATCACATAGTCGGCGGACTTGATTTTTTCCTCGTCGGGGAACTGCGCTGCCATGCGGCGTATGACTTCCCTGCGTGCCGTCTCCTGATCTACGTGCAAACGATGGGCCCAGCGTTCAATGCGTTGCTCCGGCCGGCAGGTAACCACCAGCAACCGGTCAAATCTCTTCGCCGCGCCAGCCTCCAGAAGGAGGGCAGCTTCCACGATGGCGATGGCGTGAGGGTCACGCTGCCCTGCTTCTTCCATCCACCGTTCCTGCCGGCGAATCACCTCGGGATGGACGATGTGGTTCAATTCCTGAACGCGGGAGAGCCCTTGATCGCCTTCGCCAGCGGAAGAACCAAAAGCAGCTTCGGCGAGGCGAGCACGATTCACCCGTCCATCTGGATCAAGAATCTGCGCGCCGAAGTGCCGCACCACTTCGGCATAGACTTCCTGTCCGGGCTGCATAAGCTGATGGGCAATTTCATCGGCTTGGATCAAGCGGGCGCCCAGGGCGACGAACATCTCGCCGACCGTGGATTTGCCGGATGCAATGCCGCCGGTAAGCCCGACCTTCAGCAAGTCAGCCTCGTGAAGATGTCATTGGATATCGAACAAAGACAATTCACCACAGAGGCACAGGGACACAGAGAAGTTCCTGCCTTGTTCTGGTTCCTCTGTGTCCCTGTGCCTCTGTGGTGAAACGCTCTCATGGTTTGGAAAGCTCCAGCATGCGCTTGCCGCGGCGGAGCTTCGCGGCTTTTACGGTATTTGCCATCAGCATGGCAATGGTCAGCGGCCCCACGCCGCCAGGAACCGGCGTGATCGCTCCCGCGACCTGGGCCACCTCGGGATGGACATCTCCCACCAGCGTGGAGCCCTTGCTGCGAAAACTTTCCTCGCGCTTGGCGTTGCCGGCGAACAAGCGCTCGAACTCTGCCCGCCCGGTGATTTGATTCATTCCCACATCGATCACCGCAGCACCGGGCTTGACGTAATCCCGCGTGATCATTCCGGCCCGGCCAATGGCCGCAACCAAAATGTCGGCGCGGCGGCAGACCGCAGGAAGATCATGAGTCTTGGAATGACAAACCGTCACCGTCGCGTTCCCGTTGATTAACAGCATGGCCACCGGCTTGCCCACGATGTCGCTGCGTCCGACCACCACCGCTTCCTGTCCCGCAATGGGAATACTGCGGCGTTTCAGAATCTCAATGACTCCAGCGGGGGTACAAGGAACCAATCCTGGCCGCTGGGTGGACAAGAATCCCACGTTCATGGGATGGAAACCGTCCACATCTTTGGCCGGATCGACGGCCATAAGCACCCTCTTGGTATCCACGTGGGCGGGCAAGGGCAACTGCACCAGGATGCCGTCAATCTCATCGCGCCGGTTCAGATCGTTCACCAATTCGAGTAACTCCTCGGTAGTAACCGTATCGGGAGGAGCGTGTTTTTCGCTGTACATCCCCAGTTCTTCGCAGCTCTTGACTTTGCCGCGAACATAGATTTCCGAGGCGGGATTGTGGCCTGCCAGGACTACCGCCAAGCCAGGCCGTATTCCGGCAGCGGTCATTGCCTTAACTTCTACCCCAACTTCGGCTCGAATTTCGCTTGCGATCTTGACGCCGTCCAAAATAATGGCTGCCACGAGTGCCTCGTCTTTCTCTTTTTTCTGGTAAGCAGGAAAAGGGAATTCTATCGTAAAGCTTGCGGAGAAGACGGATGGGGCACCGATTTTGGCTGGTGTCTCAGCACCCCTCCGAAAATAGTCCGGAGGGCGCTGCGGAAACCCGGCAGAAACCGAACCGATACAGCCCGTTCTTGCAGGATGCCCGCTTTGGGACTTGGCAGGCGTAAAATGCTTGGCATGATTCCCGACGACTTGCTGGAAATTCTTGTCTGTCCGGTCTGCAAAAAAACTCTCACCCAGAAAGACGACGGGCAGAGTCTAAAATGTGCCGAGTGCCGGCGGGTTTACCCGGTACGGGATGACATTCCCATTCTGCTAGTGGATGAGGCAGTAATCGACCCATCTTGACCCCGGGCCCTCGGTTACCCCACTTTTGTGCCACGACACAATTCGTCCTGGAACGACACGCTGTGTCAACCTTGATCCATCCGCCGCGTTGCCCACAGGCCAGGTCATAAGCGCGTCAAAGCTGGGCAACTTACCGTCGCAAAAGGTGTTTATAGAACCAAATGGCTCGCTGGCACGTATAGAAGAACAGGGAGTGGGCGCGCGGCAGCAAAATTGCATGCAACGTTGCCAGTGCCTAGTGAGTCTAATAGTCAACGGTAGGAAACGGTCGGAGGTGAAACGGCCATGAGAGAAACGTTTACGACAACTGAATTGACGGCTTTACGCAACGATCTGCTCCAGGGCGGATTGATTGATTCCCATGAAGCCGCTGAACTACTGCAGGTATTCCTGATGGGCCGGGGCTTCGGAGTCTCTCCACAGAGGGCTCGTGACGCCGCCAGCCGAGTGGAAATGGCGGGCTGTTCTTTGCCGGTTTTGCAACACGAACTGGAGGGCTTGGCCCTGGTGATGTAGGGCTCTCGCGCCGGGGTCAGCGGTGACAAACGGCGTAGGGCTACGTGAGTTTTGCCGGACCTCTTATCGAAAGATTGTCGATGCACCCATGAGAAAAAGCCAGGCCAACCAGCCTGGCTTTTCTTGCGCACAGCCGTCGGCCCCTCTCCGCCTGCATATCAGGGACGACCCCTCAGACAATGTGTAGAGCGGACACTCTTGTCCGCTGCTCTTGGTTTGGGGTTAGCGGGCTAAGCGGCTAATGGACGGTGCAACAAGTGTGGGAGATAAAACTCAAAATCCAATTCAAAGGCAGCGGACAGGAGTGTCCGCTCTACACGGACCTACTCGTACCTCAGACTCTCCACTGGATCGAGCTTGGCTGCGCGCGCAGCGGGGACTGTCCCAAACAGAATGCCCACCAGCGACGACACTACAATTGCCACAATCGCAGACCATCCGGAGATGGGAAGACGGTATTGGGTGAGGAAGCGTACGGAGAATGGGATGGCCAAGCCGATAAAAACTCCGACGAAACCTCCGACCAGGGAAATCAAGACGGCTTCCGATAAGAACTGAAGGCGGATTTCACGGCTGCTGGCTCCAATCGCTTTACGGATTCCGATCTCGCGAATGCGCGAAGTTACGGTGGCCAGCATGATGTTCATAATGCCGATTCCGCTTACTAGCAGTGTCACCGCCGCAATGAGCAGCAGGACCATGGTCAACGCATTCGCACTTTTGTCCGCGACTGTCAGCAACTCCGTCAGATTTGAGATGTTGTATACAGACTCCGGCCGGTGACGGCTTTGGATGACGTGCCGGACCTGGTCTGTACCAGGAACCACCATGGAGGGATCCGCCATGGAAAAATAGATTTGCTTGACGTTGGGAGTGTCGGTGAAATACCGGCTCACGGTGTAGGGAATCACCATGGTGTCGTCGGTGATCTCCGACTGCCCGAACGTCTCCGTCCGTTCTTTGAAGGTCCCGATGATGGTGAACGGGAGGCCACTCAATTTGAGGACTTTACCGACGGCGTTCCCGGGAGAGCCATAGACCTTTTCCGCTAGTTTCTGGGTAATTACACCTACCTTGTTGCGCGCCTGCTCGTCTTGCGCGTCGAAGAACCGCCCGGAAAGCACCACCAGGCTACGCACTTTGAGGTATTCGGGAAAAACCCCCAGCACCAGGATGTCGCGCTCTTTGCCGGACCCCACGGCGACTCGGTCATTCAGGGGAACCACGGGAGAGGATGCCACGATGCCTGGCACTTCCTGTTGAACCGCGTACAAATCTTCCAGGGTCAGCAAATCCGGAACGGCAGCAGTGATGCGCGGAGAGCCTCCCTGATACTCGGCCAAAATTTCGTTGGCGCCGATGCCTTGAATCTGGTTTAGAACGTATTGCTTGCCGGTCAAGCCGATGGTCACAACCAGTATGAGGGAAGCCGTGCCAATCACCATGCCCAGCGCGGTCAGGGCAAAGCGCACTTTGTTAGTGCAGAAGGTGTCGTAAGCAAAGCTGACAATCTCCCCGAAAACCAGCATGGGGCGACGCGGCGGCGTGACCGCCCTGGGCGGGTGCGTCAGCGCTTCCGTCCGGACAGGGGGTTCAGCCGGCACTAGGGTGGGAGAAACCATGCTCACTATTTAGATGCTAACCCCAGCTTACAGGCCGCGCAATTGCGTTGTGGCATACCGAGAGTCGAAGAAAGACACCCAGGGCCGTGTCGGCTTCAGCCAAGAATGCCCAAAAGAGCCCTTTCGCCTCCGCAGGCATCTTACCCATTACCTTCGGTGGTTGGCTTTCGCTGCGACCTAGCCGAAAATGTAATGACAACACTACTCCGGTGTTCTATGCTTCACCGTCCATCTATGCGGGTTGGAAAATATAACGTTTTGGAAATACCGAACTATTCTCCAATGGAGGCGGTTCGATATTTCCACATTCCAGCGTCGACGCTTGCATACTGGACGGAGGAACCGAATCAGCTAGTCGTCTTGGCGTCGCAGACACCACCATTGTTTTCGTTCAAAAACCTTGTCGAACTCTACGTCCTCGAAGGCCTACGGAAAATTCACGGAGTACACACTTCTAAAATCCGCAGCGCGGTTGATTTCCTTCTTGAAACTGAAAGATCCCGCCATCCCCTCGCAGATTACGACCTGAGGACCGAAGGTAAGAACGTTGTGTTTTACAGGAAAGGGAAGCCGCTCAACGCGTCGCTTTGGGGCCAGTACGAAATGGAAGAGATCGTCGGTAGCTATCTCCACCGGGTTGAGCGAGATCCTCATGGCGTAGCCCTGCGCATCTTCCCCTATACAAAACGCGAACAGCTTGCCCACAAAGAACAGCCGCCTCGAACCGTCGAAATCAACCCTGCTGTCTGTTTTGGGCTGCCAATTCTAAGAGATTCCAGACTCACCACTGGATTCTTGGCAAGCCGTTTCCGTGGCGGCGATTCGATTCCTTCAATCGCGAGAAGCTATGGTAGACCCGTGGCAGAAATCACAGAAGCGATTGAGTGGGAACTCGGACACTCCGTCAAGGAAAAGGCTGCCTAGCCTCACCTTCTACCTTGACGAAAATTGGGATTGTCCGGAAGTGGTGGAAGAACTCCGTCGAGCAGGCGTCCGCTATCGCATCTACAAGCAAGACGTGTCGGCAAATGCGGGGACACCTGATGAGGCCTTTTTGCCCAAAGTCGGGAAGCACGGCTGGGTATTGATCACGGCTGACTCGCGCCAGCGATTTAGGCCACGGCAGATTGCGGATTTGCGGCACTACAAGGTCAGGCACTTTGTTGTGCCGGGAAATCTGGGAGCGGAGGCGATGGCGAAACTTCTGATCGTCGCCAAGAACAACATCCGTGCGTGTTGTCGCGACAACGAGCCACCAATCAGCGCCAGTGTCTTACGTAATGGCGGAGTAAGATTGTCGATGGACGCGAAAGGGAACCTGCACGACCGGGGTGAGGAGAGAATCCACCACAAAGGTAAAGTCACAACCCGAGTGCCCTATAGGCCATGAAAGGGCAACGCGACCCTCCGTTTGACGCTTTTCCACAGCGCAGGCTAGAATAGTCCAGTTTGCCTGTACTCGCGGTTCCGCTCTGGAGCCGCCCGCCGAGTTGCCTAGAAGCGCCGACGCGGAAACACAGCAAGCATAGAAAAATCAGCAGGTTCCCGGATTCGCGCCCGAAGTTAGACGGCTGCGGGCGGGTAAGATTCGATGGAGGCATAAGTATGTACGCGGTCATTCGTAGTGGCGGCAAGCAGTACCGCGTGGCGCCCGGCGACGTAATCCGGGTGGAGACCCAGGGCGGCACTTCGGACGGTAAGGTTTCCTTTGGCGATGTGCTGGCGGTTTCAGGCAGCGAGGGCCAGATTGGCAAACCCGGCGCGGATGTCCATGTGAGCGGCGAAATTGTCGAGCAGGGGCGCGGCGCTAAGATCCTGGTCTTCCATTACAAGCGCAAAAAGCAATACAAGAAGTTGCGCGGGCACCGGCAAGGTTACACCGCGGTGCGCATCACCGAGATTGCTTTTGACGGGCAAAGTTTCAAGGCGCCGGAGCTGCCCAAGAAAGAACCGAAGCCGAAGAAGGTTGCGGCGGAAGTAGCGGAGGACTCCGCTGCGAAGGCTCCGAAGAAGAAGTCGGCTAAAAAACCCGAAGCAAAAAAGGCTGTGTCGAAAAAGAAGTAGCAGTAGCTGTGGTCCCGCGAAAGCGGCAAGGCGACTAAGAACTGGCAACTAGCCACTAAGAACTGATTTTTTATGGCACATAAAAAAGGGCAAGGCACATCACGAAACGGGCGCGACTCCAACGCCCAGCGACTGGGGTTCAAGGCTTTTGGCGGGCAGCTGGTTCCCGGCGGAACGATCATCGTGCGGCAGCGTGGCACCCGGGTAAAGCCGGGCCTGAACGTCGGCCGCGGCAAAGATGACACGCTTTTCGCCAAGATTACCGGGCGCATCAAGTTCCTGGACAAGGGCGGCATGGGCAAGTTCGTGATGGTTGAACCCGCGGAAGTGAAGTAAGGTTTCTCTCGCGGGGCAAGAGTATCCGCGACGCAAGCCTCGCCTTCGGGCTGAGGCTTTTTTGTTGCAGCGGTCAGCTATCAGATTCAGGCCGACGGCTGAAAGCTGATAGCCGATCGCTTGTGTCCCATGTTCATCGATGAAGCCAAAATTCGAGTGAAGGCTGGGGACGGCGGCAACGGCTGCATGGCTTTCCGGCGGGAGAAGTTTGTCCCGCGTGGCGGGCCTTCGGGCGGCGACGGCGGCAAGGGCGGCGACGTGATCATGGAATCCAGCGAGCGCCACAACACGCTGGTGCACTTCCGCTTCAATCCGGAATACAAAGCGCAGCGCGGACGCCACGGCGAAGGCTCGAACAGCACCGGCAAAGAGGGCGAAGACGTTCTGCTGAAGGTTCCCGTCGGAACGATTGTCTATGACGAGGAGACGGGCGAGAAGGTCTATGACTTTTCCGAGCCAGATGAACGCGTCGTCATTGCACGCGGGGGACGTGGGGGGCGAGGCAATGCGCGCTTTGCCACACCAGTGCATCGCGCCCCGCGCGAGCATGAAGACGGCCGGCCGGGCGAAGAGCGGGTTTTCCGGCTCGAATTGAAGTTGCTGGCGGATGTGGCGTGATCGGATATCCCAACGTGGGGAAGTCGACGCTGATTCGCGCATCTCGGCGGCGCGGCCCAAGATCGCCGATTATCCCTTCACCACGTTGCAGCCGAATCTGGGCGTGGTCGTTGTCGGCAAGGCGCCCAACGAGAAGAGTTTTGTGGTGGCCGACATCCCCGGGCTTGATCGAAGGCGCACACAGCGGGCGCCGGCCTGGGCACGCAATTCCTGCGGCATATCGAGCGCACCCGCCTGCTGGTGCATCTGGTGGATGTGTCGGACGGCAGTGCGCGGCCTGATCCCGTGAAAGACGTTGAAGTCATCACCGGAGAACTGGAGAGTTTCGGCGCGAAGCTGGAAGAGAAGCCGGTGATCATGGTGGCTTCGAAAATTGATGTCGCCAACAAAGAGAAGCTGGCCAAGCTGAAGCGCTATTGCAAGAAACAGGGGCTGGATTTGTTTCCCATCTCCGCGGTCACCGGCAAAGGGATTGAAGACCTGACCTACGCGATGGCGAAGAAAGTGGAAGAAGCGAGGAAGAATCTTCAGTCCGCAGTAGCCAGCCCTCAGGAGAACGACCACCTACTGTTACGGAATTTTGAATGACACCGAAGGGGAGACAAAACAAACGGCTTGAAGCTTTCATTCTCGTGGATCGCGCGATGCGACTTCAGCTTGAAGACGACAAAGGCGACCTATCTGAGATCGAAGCTTGTCTGTCAAAGGCGCTGCAATTGGATCCCGGAAACGTTGACGCTCTACAGGAGGCGGCTCATTTCTATTGGGCTGTCGCGCCTAAGAAGGAGAAGTCCCGACGGTGCGTAATAGACTGCATCGAGCAACTGGGAAAACTCGCCGCCGAAATGAATAGCTTGCTCCATGAGATAGACGAAGAATCGTCTCTCGAAAACGACTAGAGACTGAGGCAAGAAGATCAGTTCTTGGATTTCAGTTCTCGGTTCTCAGAAAAACTGAGGCGGCCATTGCTGGCCGCCTCGTTTTCGCCCGACGACTGAGGACTGGCGCCTGAAGACCACGCCCGCTTAGGCGTGCGCCGCGTGCGCCGAGCCGTGCTGGAAGCGGTATTGCAGGATTTTCGCCGCCAGCGTGTTAGCCGTTTTCTCCCCAGTTTCCTGAGAACGGACAACTTCTCCGCGGCATACCACTTCGGCGGCCGACAGTCCCGCAATTTCCACCGGCAGCACGAGATTGATTTCGAGCTGCGCGTTGGGTGAAATCATTTCATCCGCCTGGAATAACAATCCCGAGCGGCTGATGTTTTCGGTGGTTGCCTCGCGCCAGTCTTGTTCGCCGATCGGGCGATATTTCATCGGCAAATGAAGATTGAAACGTTGAGCGCGGAAGGGTGAAACCTTCTCCCGGCTCCGGATGTGCGGTGCTGCAAACGAACGTGCTGCCATAAAAACCTCCTGAGGGAGCGCTGTGTCGAGCACCTCCCGCACCTTGGCCTTCAAGGCGGGGAGGGTAAAGGGCTTCTGGAGCAGGTTGGTTCCTGGCTCCAGCACGCCGTTGTGGCCAATCGCATTTTCGGTGTAGCCCGACATATAAAGCACTCTGGTTTCGGGCCGCACCGAGGTGAGGCGGTCGGCTAGTTCACGCCCGTTCATGCCCGGCATGATGACGTCGGTCAACAGCAGGTGAATCGGGCCTGGGTGAGTTGTGGAAAGTTGCAGGGCGGCCACGCCGTGGTTGGCTTCCAGCACCGTATAGCCCTGCTTGGTCAAATACTGGCGAGTAATTTTGCGCAGGGTATTCTCATCCTCGACCAGCAGGATGATCTCGCGGAATGGTCCGGACGCAGTTTCCTTAACCGCGTTTTGGACCGGAACTGGGTCGCCGGTGGCCGTGACCCGCGGCAAATAGATTTTGAAAGTCGTTCCCTTGCCGGGCTCGCTGTAAACCCAGATATAGCCGTCATTCTGCTTAACAATGCCGTAGACGGTGGAAAGCCCCAGGCCGGTTCCCTTCGCTCCCTTGGTGGTAAAGAACGGTTCGAAAAGGTGCGCCTGAGTTTCGGCATCCATGCCCAGGCCAGTGTCACTCACGGCCAGCATCACGAACTCGCCGGGTTCCACGGGAGAGTGCATGCGGGCGTAGCTGTCGTCCAGCGTGACGTTGCTGGTTTCGATGGTGAGTTTGCCGCCGTGAGGCATGGCGTCTCGCGAGTTGACCGCGAGATTCATGATGACCTGCTCGATCTGGCTGGGATCGGCCTTCACCGCGCCCAGATTCGCCGCCGGAACCATGGCCAGGTCAATGTCTTCTCCGATCACGCGCGTCAGCATCTTGAGATTCTCGGCCACGATGGTGTTCAGGTCCACCACCTTGGGCGCGATCATCTGCTTGCGGCTGAAAGTGAGAAGCTGGCGGGTAAGTGCGGCGGCGCGCTCGGCGGCGCGAGCTATCTCCTGAACCAGGCCGCGCAGGTCGGAGTCGTGGCTGGTGCGCTCGGTGAGAAACTCGCAGTAGCCGGAAATCACCATGAGCAGATTGTTGAAGTCATGGGCAATGCCCCCAGCCAGCCGTCCCACGGCCTCCATTTTTTGCGCTTGCCGGAGCTGCTGTTCCAGGGCGTGGCGTTCGGTTACGTCTTCGGCGAAGAGTTCGAAATAATACGCGTTTTTCTTGCCGGTAATGGCGCTGCCGGAGAGCCGAACCTGTATCGGCTTGCCGCCTTTGGCCGTCCACTCGGAAGTCAGATCGTTGAAGGGCCGCAGGGAGCGCAAACAATCCGCCACCGTGAACCATTCCTGAGCGTCGCCATGCAGGTTGGCCAGGTTCTCGCCCGTGAGTTCAGCGGCGGAATCGTAGCCCAGCATTTGCACCAAGGCTGGGTTGGCGTCGAGTAGAATGCCGCGCGAGTCGCAACGGCAAATTCCGTAGGGAGCATTGGTGACCAGGGAACGGAAGTTAAGCTCGGAGCGGTGCAAGCCTTCCTGCACCGAACGCAGCGCGTAATTGCCCCAGCAGATCAGCAAAGCGACGAGCACGAACAGGGCAAGATCGACGACGGCCTTGCGGTTCGACCCTGGCGCGCCCCTTCCCGCCAGGGCGAAATAGCCGCTCACCGTCAGCGCGAAGGAAGTGGCCGCCAGACCCGGCTTCCAGCCTCCGTACCAGGCGCTCACCATCACCGCGACGGCAAACACAAGCAAGCGGCTTTCCACCACGTCACTCAGCAGGAAGGTCGGAATAAGGGCCAGAATGATGCTGAGGAGGGCTACTCCGTAGCGCAGAATCGGCGCCTGAGGCGGAGAGAAAGCGTAACGCTTGCGAAGAAGGGGGAGTTTCACTCGCACAAGCCGATCCTATTTCCCAAAGTGGGAGTGTGCGAGTTACGGGGGTGCACTCAAACGACTGCCCAACGGACATAGCCAGAGAGTCCTATAAACACAGGCAACCTTTTGCGCGAGGGTTACGCGGTTGGGGGAATCTTGAAGAGGGGAATGGAGGATGCGCCCGGAGAGCGTCTTCAGCAAAACTTGCGCGCAGGACGCAAAAGCCTGAAACTATGGGCGGTTCTGGTTTGTTGAAGCAGCGGAACCACGTGGCAATGCCAGCATGAATATTGGCTTTTTTGGCGGAACTTTCGACCCTATCCATCATGGCCATTTGGCCCTGGCCCGGGCGGCGCAAGAGCGTTTTGCCCTCGGACGAGTCTATTTTGTGCCGTCAAATATTCCTCCGCACAGGCCGCGCGGGCCGCTGGCGTCGTATTTCGACCGTTACGCCATGGTGGTTTTGGCGACCATGGGCGAGAAGAGCTTTGTAGCCTCGCTGCTCGAAGCGCCCGAAGTGACGGAGGGGACAAAACCCTCGAAAGCCCATCCTTCGGCCCAGCTCAGCGCGAACTTCAGCATAGATACCGTTCGCCGGCTCAAGCTGACGCTGAAGAAGATTGATCGCCTCTTCTTCCTGATTGGGATTGACGCTTTTGCGGAGATCGCCAAGTGGCGTGAACCCGAAGCGCTGCTTCGCGAATGTGAATTCATTGTAGCCAGCCGCCCCGGCTATTCGCTCGCCGATGTGGCCAACGCGCTGCCAGAAACTGTGCGCCCTAAATCAGCGGTCAGCCGGCCCTTCGCCAAGCAACCCGCCAAGGGAGATTTGGTGTTGGCGGGCGCGACCATTCATCTATTGGAAAGCGTGCATCAGCCGGTATCCGCGACTGCGATTCGGGAAGCAGTCGCTGCCAAACGGCCGCTGGGCAGGCTGGTGGATTCAGAGGTAGCCGAGTACATCAAGAAGATGGGGCTGTACAGAAGAAGCTCTTAGCTCTTAGCTTCCGTGCATTGTCGGCTACAATGAAGTAGCGACCGGCCAACGACGAACGACCAAGGACCTACGACCAACAACCAATGACTGATTCCCGCAGGAAGAAGACCGACCTCAAACGCCAAGTCTCGGAAGCCATCAGCGCCTGTCAGGAAAAAAAGGCGGAAGAAATCTCCATTTTGGAGTTGGAGCAGGGCTCGGGAGCCTTCACCGACTATTTTCTGGTTTGCAGTGGAACCAATCCGCGGCAAGTTCAGGCGATTGCCGACGAAGTAGAGTTGCGGCTCAAGAAAGCCGGCCTCCATCCCGCTCACACCGAAGGCTACAAGCAGGCCGAGTGGGTACTGCTCGACTACGTTGACTTCGTGGTGCATGTTTTTTCGGAGCAGGCGCGCAAATTTTACGATCTGGAGCGGTTGTGGAAGTCGGCGCGCCGAATGACTCCGGAGGAACTGAGAGTGCGGCGGTCGCGCAAGGCAATCCCTACCGGAACACCGCGCAGAAAACGGGCGTAGCCTTCCGTCCGGCCTACGCCATGTCTATGCAGACGTCCCGGGCACCAGAGGGATGAAGCCGCAGGTTCAGCGGTCATGAAACTCAAAATTGCCTGGATTGGAAAAACCAAAGAGCCTGCCATTCAGCTGCTGACCGACGAGTACCTGCAGCGGCTTTCGCGTTACGCCGAGGCCGAGGGGATGGCGCTGAAAGATGAACCCGCGCTCCTGCAGCTGACTGGCCCGAACTCGCGCTCTCGCACAACACCTGTCTTGGTGTTGTTGGACGCCACGGGCAGGCAGATGTCTTCGCAAGAGTTGGCGAAGTTTCTGGGCAATCATCAGGACCGCAATCCTGCGCCGCTGGTGTTCGCCATCGGTCCAGCCAATGGTTTCAGCGAAGCGACGCGGCAATCCGCGGCCCTGCTGCTCTCGTTGGGGAAAATGACGATTGCACACGAACTGGCGCGGGTGGTGTTGCTGGAGCAGCTCTATCGGGCTTTTACGATCTTAAGGGGGCACCCCTATCATCTGGCGCACTAAAGGCGCAGCCTGTACCTTCGTGATATTCCCTCAGAACCGCAGGGAGTCTAAAGTCGTCTCCATTGCGGTAACCCAAAATTCCCCATAGAAGGAAGACGCTCATGAAAAATCCGGTTGACGTGTTGCGGTTGAAAGAGCAGGAAATCCTGAAGATCAAAATTGAGATCGAAGCTCTGCGGATTACTGCCCGGCTGCTGAGCGACGACGTTCCGCCCACCTCGGCGATGCAAAGAGCGGAAACTCCGCAACTCGTCGAGATGCCGTGAACCGGCCAGCGCGCCTAGGCGCTAGGGATGGCCTGAAACTGGCTTTCTGAGACTGAAGGCGCGCATATGCCTTGACGGGGTGGAGCGCGCATCCGACAATTGAGGGATGACTTGGTTCAAGCGCGAATCCGGCGAACTCCACAGCTCGGGCGAAAAGAAAGTTCGCACCGAGGGATTGTGGGTAAAGTGTGAAAACTGCCGGCAAATCATCTGGAAGAAAGACCTGGCCGAGAACCTGAACGTTTGCCCCAAGTGCGACCAGCACTTCCGCATTGATGCTCGCACCCGCCTGGCGCAACTTCTGGACGATAACCAATACGAGGTCTTTGCCTCTGACCTGGTATCGACGGATCCGCTTAAGTTTGTCGACCTCAAGGCGTACTCCTCACGCCTGAAACAGGCGCAAGCCGACACCGGACTCAAAGATGCCATCATCAACGCGCGCGGCAAGCTGAACGGCCGCCCGGTGATTGTGAGCGCCATGGAGTATGCATTCATCGGCGGCAGCATGGGCGCAGTGGTCGGCGAGGAGATTACTCAAGCGATTGAGCAGGCAACTGAAAACAAACTGCCCATCATCATTGTTTCGGCTTCCGGCGGGGCCCGTATGATGGAAGGCGTGATCAGCCTGATGCAGCTGGCCAAGATTTCCGCGGCGCTGGCGAGGCTCGATGAAGCCCGGGTTCCTTATATTTCCGTGCTCACCGATCCCACCACCGGCGGGGTCACGGCTTCGTTTGCCATGCTAGGCGACCTGAATATTGCCGAACCCGGCGCGTTGATTGGTTTTGCGGGGCCACGCGTCATCGAGCAAACCATCCGCCAGAAACTTCCGCAAGGCTTCCAGCGCAGCGAGTTTCTGCTTCAGCACGGCATGCTGGACGCCGTGGTCCCCCGCAAGCAAATGAAGGCATACATAGGGCGGGCACTCGAGTTCATGACTGCCGCGCCCAGCCCTCAGCTTGCAGCGGTCTCTCAGCCAACCGCCTGAGTTTCCTCCTTGTCATCCTGACCGGTCATCGGGTTTCCTGCCTTATGCAGGGGGGGCCCAGCAAGCACTGCGCCCTCCGTGTCTAAAGGGCAAAGCTGGTAATCTTGAACGCTGAAAGCCAATAGCTCGCCCATGTCCTACGAAACCTCTGTTGCCCGCATGTTTGCGCTTGGCCACGAGTTGGCCAATACGCCCGCGCACAAGTTCGACTTGGCGCACATGCGCGTTCTGCTCGAAGCATTGGAGCGCCCGGAGCGGCGTTTTCCTTCCGTGCTGATTGCCGGGACGAATGGCAAAGGCTCGACCGCGGCTACCTTAGCCGCGATTCTGGCTGCTTCCGGACTGCGCACCGGGCTTTACACCTCCCCGCACCTGGTTCGCATCAACGAGCGGATTCGGATTGACGGCAAAGAGATTGGCGATGAGGACTTTGTTCTGCTGCACGAACTGGTGGACCGCATCGCAGAGCGCTTGGTGAGCGAAGGCGAGTTGCCCTGGCATCCCAGCTTCTTCGAGATGCTGACGGCGATCGCTTTCGAGCATTTTGCCCGGCAGGACGTGGACATCGCCGTACTCGAAGTGGGCATGGGGGACGGCTCGATGCTACAAACGTAGTGGAGCCGCTGGTCAGCGTCATTACGGATATTTCACTTGACCATCAGAAATTTCTCGGCGATACCGTGGCCGAGATTGCGCGCGAGAAGGCGGGAATCATCCGGCCGGGTGGAATTGTTGTGACCTTGCCGCAGCAGCCGCAGGCCAATGACGTGATCGGGAACACGATTTTAGAATTGCGCGCACAGGGTGTGAGTGCCGCGCCCTATGTGCCGCCGGTGAGCCCGGCCAGTGAACCGTACTGGCCAGCCGGCGACGGTAATTTGCCAGGATCTGTCTCCCGCTATCCGATGCAGGTGATGGGAAAACAAATCCGGGTGGAAACCCCGCTCCTGGGCCGCCATCAGCTCAGAAATATCGCGTTAGCCATTGCGGCCGCGGAGGAACTAAGCAAACAGGGATTCGCCATCACAGCCGATTCCATTGAGCGCGGAATCCGCGAAACCCGCTGGCCGGGGCGTTTTCAGGTCGTGCCGGCGAATGATCCCATGCCGGAGTGCGTGCTCGACGTGGCGCACAATCCGGCGGGAGCCTGGGCGCTGCGCTCGGCGTTATCGTCTGCCTACGAAGGCCGGCGGCTCACATTTGTCTTCGGAGCCATGCGGGACAAGGCCATCGCGGAGATCGCGGAGATATTATTTCCGCTGGCCGAGTATGTGATTGCCACGCATGCGGAGAATCCGCGCTCCGCCACGCCGCCAGAAATCCGTGAAGCGGCAGCCCGCGTTTCCGTGGAGATCGAAGACGCGCCTGATGTTTCTTCGGCGCTGGAACGGGCTCGCGTCTTAGCCGGTCCCCAGGGCGTCGTGGTGATTACGGGTTCCATGTATGTGGTAGGCGAGGCCATGCGGACGCTGAAGGTTCGCATCTGAAGCAATATGCCTTCCCCTAAAATATCGGCGGCGGAGATGGAAGCGCGGCCTCCGGCTCGGCAAAATTCCGAGGCGCCCCACCCTTCGAGCGGTTCCCCGGCTCCCAAGTACGGGTGGCTGAGCCGGCTGCGCTCCTATTTCATTCTGGATCCTTTGATCTTCGGGTACACCTTTCTCGCTGGCATGCTTTCGCTGCCATTCGGCTTTTTCGACTCGAGTGGGCGGATTCTGCATGGCTTCGCCCGCCTCTGGTCGCAATTGATCATGGGCACAATTTTTTGCCCGGTGAAAGTCACCGGGCTCGACCACATCAAACCATCCCGGGCCTATGTCATCGCCGCAAACCACGCTTCCGCCCTGGATATTCCGATTCTCTACGCCAAATTGCCTTTCCGGTTTCGCATTGCCTTCAAGAGCGAGCTACTCTCCTATCCGATCGTGGGCTGGCACTTGAAGCGTTCGGGGCAAGTCTGCATTGACCAGCAGAATCCCGCCAAGTCCATCGCCAGCATGCGCTCAGCCCTTAAAGGTTTGAAGGCAGGCATGCCGCTGGTGATTTTTCCCGAAGGTGGCCGCACGCCGGACGGCGAAATCAAGCCATTCCTTCCCGGCGCGTTCTTCCTTGCCATCAAAGCCCAGGTGGACATTATCCCGGTGGCGTTGCTGGGCACCTTCGACCTGCTGCCTATGAATACCTACCACATCAAATGCCGCCCGCTGGAGATGCGGGTAGGACAGCCGATCCCGACTACGGGATTGACCGCGCGTGACCTCGAAGCGCTCTCCGCCAAGGTGCACGCTGCCATGGCTGCGCTGCTTACGGAAGGACAGAACTCCGCCCTCACGGCATAGTTCTCGAAGCCTGTTCTGCGTGAATCGGGATTTAATAAATCTCTACGCCGTAACCTTTTCGTCTTCCCGTCCGTTTATCTTGATGTAAGGCTACCCGCGGAGAAGCGGTTGAAAGTTCTCAGACAAGAGTCGGACGAGCAGCTTCTGGTGGAAGCGGCGCAGCGCGATCCGCGGCGCTTTGCCGAGCTTTATGAACTCCACTTCTATCGGGTCTATGCCTATATCGCAAGGCGGGTACAAAGCCGCGAGGATGCTGAAGACATAGCTTCCGATGTCTTCCATCAAGCGCTGGCGAAAATCAAAGACTTCGAATGGCGTGGAGTGCCATTCTCGGCGTGGCTCATCCGCATTGCCGCCAATGCGATGGCCGATCGTTGGAAACGAGTAGAGCGCGAGAGTAGTCGGCCGATGCCGGATCATTTCGAAGACACCAAGTCATCCCGCGAGGACATTGAACAGCGAGCGGCTGTATTTCAACTGGTGGAAGCCTTGCCTGCGGATCAGTGCCGGGTGGTGTACTTACGATTCGTCGAGCAAAAGAGCATTCGCGAAATCGCGCAAGAAATTCGACGCACGGAAGGAGCGGTGAAGCAGTTACAACTTCGCGCCCTGCGGAAACTGCGAGCGCAGATGGAGGGTGCCGATGCCTAAGCGCTCTTCCGCTACACAACTCGATCAGGCAATGGAAGCCATGCTCCGCTCACGGGGCACGCAGCCTGAGTCTCGTGCCGGCGACCTGAACCAACTGATGGCGATTGCCGGAATGTTGCGCGACATGCCGCGCCCCGATTTCAAAGCGGCTCTTAAATCAGATTTGCAAAGGAGCACCTCTGTGAAAGAAGCAATCGCACCACCCCTAGCCCCTCCCGTCGCGAAGAGGACTTTTGTGGGCCCCGGCTTCAACAACATTGCGCCATATATTCTGGTCAATGGGGCCGCCAGCTTTATCGAGTTCTTGAAGTCGGCGTTCCACGGAGTCGAGCGCATACGAGTGCCGAAGCCGGACGGCTCAGTCATGCATGCTGAGGTAGGCATCGGTAATTCTGTGATCGAACTCGCTGACGCCAACGAGCAGCATCCTCCGCGGCCCGCTGTCGTTCATCTTTATGTCGATAGCGCCGACGCCACGTATGCGCGCGCTCTGCAAGCTGGGGCACAGTCTGTGTACCCCGTCGCGGATCAGCCTTGGGGCGACCGCCAGGGCTGCGTGAAAGATCTGTTCGGCAACATTTGGTATGTGGCCATGCCGAATGGTTGGGTTCCCGGCCCGGCAGGCTTGCGCAGTGTGCAGCCCTTTCTGCATTTGCGCGACGCGCACAAGATCATTCCTTTCCTCGAATCCGCGTTTGGCGCGGAGGTCCTTGGTATTGCCAAGTCTCCCGAGGGCAAACTTCTTCACTCAACCGTCAAGATCGGCATTGCCACGCTCGAAGTCAATGAAGCTCATGGCGACTTTCAGACCGCGCCCTGCTACCTGCATGTTTATGTGCCTGATGCCGACGCTGTTTACGCGCAGGCTTTGCGCGCGGGCGCCACATCGGTCGAACCGCCAACCGATAAGCCTTACGGTGACCGCTCCGCTGCCGTCAATGATCCCTTCGGCAACACCTGGTTTCTGGCCACATACCTAGGCCCGGCTGCAATGTAGCTTGTGGAGTCCAGGCGTGTCTGATCCTGGGAACGCAGTAGCGATGCGGCCTAGCTGCGACATTTGGGGATCATTGCCCCGTATAATGCCCGGCGGAGGCGTTTCCCATGAGGCTCCGCTTTTCCCTGCTACCGCTTCTCCTGACGGCAACGCTGCACGCGCAAAGTGGTCCGACTCTCAAGCAAGCCAATGAATTCATGCAGCAGGCTGAAGCTCGTTTGAACGAACTTGGCTTGAAAGTAAATCGAGCCAGTTGGGTGGAAGATAATTTCATTACCGAGGACACGCAGGCGTTGTCGGCCGATGCTCAGGACGAGCTAACTGCCGCCACCACGGAACTAGTCGAGAAAGCCAAACGCTTTGACGGGCTGAAAATGCCGCCGGACTTGGAGCGCAAGTTCAAATTGCTGCGCTTGTCGCTCACCGCTCCCGCCCCCAAAGACCCCGCGCTGCGCAAAGAGATGACCGGAATCGCGGCTTCGCTCGAGGCCGACTACGGCAAGGGAAAGTATTGCCGCAAACCGGACGATTGCCTGGACATCACCGCCATCGAACGCATCATGGGCAGCAGCCGCGATCCCAGGGAATTGCTGGACGTTTGGCAGGGATGGCACAAAGTCGGCGCCCCCATGCGCGATCGCTATATCCGATTCGTACAGTTATCCAATCAAGGCGCACGGGAAATTGGTTTCAAGGATACCGGCGCCATGTGGCGCTCCAACTACGACGTGCCTCCGGAACAATTCAGCGCGGAGATCGAAAGGCTGTGGCAGCAGGTTCGTCCGCTTTATCTTTCTCTGTACACTTTTGTAAGGACGCGCCTTTCGCAGCACTACGGCCCTGACCTGGTTCCACCCGACGGTCCCATGCCTGCCGATTTGCTGGGCAATCCCTGGGCGCAGGAGTGGGGCAACGTCTATCCCCTGCTCGGCATGCCCGGGAATAGTGGCAGCTACGATTTGAGCGCGTTGCTGAAGGCGAAATCGGTAGAGCCTCGCGGCATGGTGAAATACGCCGAGAACTTCTTCACCTCGATGGGATTCGCTCCGCTGCCGCAAACTTTCTGGGAACGGTCGCTCTTTACCAAGCCGACTGATCGTGACGTGGTTTGCCACGCCAGCGCCTGGGACATTGATAACCAGGATGACCTGCGGATTAAAGTTTGCCTGCAGGTGCGAGATGTGGATTTCGTCACCGTGCACCACGAACTCGGCCACAACTTCTACCAGCGCGCCTACAAGGGCCAGCCTTTTCTCTTCGAGAACGGCGCCAACGACGGCTTTCATGAGGCCATCGGAGACTCCATCGCTTTGGCCATCACGCCTGACTATCTGCATCAGGTTGGACTGCTCGAGCAGGTTCCATCCGCGGACAACGACATCCCACAGTTGTTCAAGCAGGCGCTCGACCGCGTGGCCTTTCTGCCTTTCGGTTACATGATCGACCAGTGGCGTTGGAAAGTTTTTTCCGGAGAGATCAAGCCTGCCGATTACAACAAAGCCTGGTGGGATCTGCGACTGAAGTATCAGGGAATCGCTCCGCCAGTTGCTCGCAGCGAAGCCGACTTCGATCCGGGAGCGAAGTATCACATTGCGGGCAACGTGCCTTACGCCAGATATTTTCTAGCGTACATTCTGGAGTTTCAGTTCTATCGTGCGCTGTGCCACGAGGCTGGCTACACCGGCCCGCTCTATCGCTGCACATTTTTTAACTCGAAACCGGCCGGAGAAAAATTCCAGAAGATGCTGGCGATGGGCCAGAGCAAACCCTGGCCCGACGCTTTGGAAGTTCTGACCGGCCAGCGCCAGATGGATGCGACCGCGATTCTCGATTACTTCGCACCGCTGCAGAAGTGGCTGGATGAGCAGAATAAGGGACAGAAGGCGGGGTGGTGAGGTCGTGTCGCGGATGGCTCTAGTCGTCCAGGCTTGTGGACGGGGCCGCCTTGCCGGATAACGACTCTTGGGTTTTGGTACACGATGCAGCTTTTCAAAAGCTTGGCTGGAAGCTTAATCGCGAAGGTGTGGGTACGCCCGCCTCTGCCTTCGGCGGCTTTGCTGCCTTCGTACTTCCAATCTTCTTGACGGAGAAAGGGCACGTCAACTCGCCAAATAGCCGCAACTTTGCCGGGCTTCAATCGTTTGGTTGTGTCCACGGCATACCGCCAAACAATGTACCAGCCTGGATGATTGTAGTGGGATTGCAGCGCCCAAGCGCGTGTCGAACCTTTCGATTCCAGCGCATGATCGTGCGGAGGATCCAGGCGTCCGCGCAGTGAGAGATCAGGAAACCGTTGCTGAGCGATATCTGGATGCTTGTGTTTTTTGTACGGACTCAAAGCGTGAAGAGCCTGGATGCCGAGAATACCAACTATCCCGCTAAAGACGTTGGCTTGCTCGAAGTAGATATCGATCAGTTCGGTGGCCCGATCTTCCAAGTGCTCCATGGCCTCGCGAATGTGCGTGATCTTGAGTTCGGGAGGCAGTGGTACTGACCGATCAAAGCCGTCTGCGCCGGGAGGCATGACAGCAGCAAGGTCTCACGATTCGTCCAGCAGAGCAAGCCTATGTTGTCTTGCGTCTGGTTTACCAGTGCCATTGTTGCCAATGGCTTTTCCGTTTCCCTGCAGGCTCGCGAGTCGGGGTATTGCACTCGTCGCCATTTGGAGGAACGCAGGATCCAGTTCGATTCCGATGCTTTCGTAGCCTGCCGAGATTGCCGCCGCGATGGTCGAACCTCCGCCCATGAACGGATCGAGCACCACCCCCTCGCCCAAGGGGAGGGACGCCCTGACAATTTGCCGCATGAAGGCCTGCGGCTTCAAGGAAGGATGTGGGCTGATCGTGCGTTCTTCCCCGCGAGTGGGAGACGATGGGATCACGTCCGAAAACGGAATTTCCGGTGAAATACGCCGAAGGCCTCCCGTTTTCCACTTGCGAAGATTGTCTTGCACCCGCCCCTCACAAGGTTTGCGGAAAAGACCCCACGGCTCCCATGCTGACCGCGGCATCACGGTTACTTCAGAAAATTCCTCGTGGGCATTCTTAGGCCGGTCTCCGCCTCGCAGGGTTTGAACCAGCCGGATGATTTCGCCGCGCTTCTCAAATCCACTTTCCATGAGGGGGAGATAAACGAGGTGGGAGAGCAACGGGTTTGTAGCGATAAACAAGTGCGCACCCGGAACCAGAACGCGCAGAGCCCGGCCGGCGAACTCGGCAAAAAAGCTTCGCAACTGGCTGCGTTCTTCGTCCGACAAGACGGTGAAACGAGGCACCGGGCTACGGGTGCATCCGTCAAAAGATGGGGGAATGCGCCAAACGCCGCCCCGGCCCCTGCGCAACTTATCCTTTTCCGCGGGTGTGTATTCCTTGAGCCCGTAGGGAGGGTCAGTAACAATGGCATGAATGGAATTCGCCGGACGCCCCTCCATCCAGCCCAGACAATCGGCCAAATAGAGGTCGTATCTTACGCCTCGCGCTTGGCGACTGATATGTGTTTGCCCGATCGCGGCAGAAGCGGCCATACCTGAATAAGTACCACGATTGACCGCTGTGCAGGTAGACCCAAAAGTAGCGCCTTGGGCGGACGAGGGCGTCCGCCCCTGCGTGTTTTATACTAATCTCCACCTCTTATGTCAGAAAACATTCATGTAAAGCTCCCCGACGGTAGCTTGAAAGAAGTTCCCCAAGGCACCACTGCGCTTGATATTGCCAAGTCCATCAGCCCGCGGCTAGCGGACGCTGCGCTGGCGGCGAAAACCAACGGTGATCTCATTGACCTCACGCGTCCGCTGGAAAAAGATACTGACCTGCGCATTCTGACGGAGAAAGATCCCGAGGCGCTCGGGGTTTACCGGCATTCTTCGGCGCATCTTCTGGCGGCCGCCGTGCTGGAATTGTTTCCGGAGACCAAGCTGGGCCATGGCCCCGCGACCGAGAGCGGATTTTTTTACGATTTCTACCGGCCCACTCCCTTCACCCCGGAGGACCTGGAAAAGATCGAAAAGAAGATGCAGGAGTTGGTGCAGCAGAACCTGCCCTACGCGCGCGAATTTCTGCCGCGCAACGAAGGTCTGGAGAAATTCAAGAACGAAGGCGACTTCATGAAGTGCCACTTCATCGAGCAGTTCACCCTGCCCGATGAAAAGATTTCCATCTACAAAACTGGCAAATTTCTGGATTTCTGCCGGGGACCGCACATCCCGTCCACTGGGAAGATCAAGGCGTTCAAGCTGTTCAACATCGCCGGCGCCTACTGGCTGGGCGATGAGAAGAACCAGCAACTGCAGCGCATCTACGGCACTTCTTTCTTTTCCAGGAAAGACCTCGACGAATTTATCCGCAAGCAGGACGAGGCCAAGAAGCGCGACCACCGCGCGCTGGGCCAGCAGCTGGATCTGTTTTCCATTCAGGATCTGGCTGGGCCGGGGCTGATTTTCTGGCATCCCAAGGGCGGCATCATCCGCAAAGAGATGGAAGACTGGATGCGCTCCGAGTATTTGAAGCGCGGCTATTCGCTGGTCTACACGCCGCATGTGGCACGCCGGCAGTTGTGGCAAACCTCCGGCCACGAGGGCTACTACGCGCAGAACATGTTCGACGTCATGGAACTGGACGACGCCGAATACCGCCTCAAGCCCATGAACTGCCCGTTCCACATCCTGATCTATAAAGATTCGCTCAAGTCGTATCGCGATCTGCCGGTGCGCCTGGGGGAACTGGGAACGGTTTATCGCTACGAGCGTTCGGGAGTGATGCATGGCCTGCTGCGAGTGCGCGGCTTCACTCAAGACGACGCTCATATTTTCTGCATGCCGGAGCAGATTGAAGGCGAAATTGAAGGCTGCCTGGATTTTGCGCTCGATGTGTTGAAGGACTTCGGCTTCTCCGATTTCGTTACGGAGCTCTCCACCTGGAATCCCGAAGACAAGCGGAATTTTGTAGGGACCGAGGAGCAATGGACCCTGGCGACCAATTCTCTGGAAAACGTTCTGAAGCGGCGCCAGATCGAGTACAAAACTATTCCGGGGAAGCGGCATTCTACGGGCCGAAAATCGATGTCAAGCTGGTGGACGCCATCGGCCGGCTCTGGCAGCTTTCGACCATTCAGTTCGATTTCAACCTGCCGCAGCGTTTTGGGTTGGAATATGTAGCGGAAGACGGTTCGCGCAAGCAGCCGCTGATGGTGCATCGTGCTCTCTATGGCTCGGTGGAGCGCTTCTTTGGCGTGCTGATTGAGCATTATGCGGGCGCCTTCCCGGTGTGGCTCTCGCCGGTGCAGGCGGTGATGATTCCTATCAGCGAACGCCACGCGGACTACGCCAACAAAGTTGCCGCACAACTGAAAGAAGCCGGCGTGCGGGTCGCGGTAGATGCCCGCAACGAAAAAATGAACGCCAAGATTCGCGAGCATGCGCTGCAGAAGGTTCCGTTTTTACTGGTGGTGGGAGATAAAGAAGCGGAGTCTGGAAGAGTGAACGTCCGCACGCGGGGAAAAGAAAAGACGGAAGACATGCTGGCGGCGGAGTTCGTAGAAAAGATCGAGAAGCTGATCGCGGAGAAGAGCGCCACGTTGTGATAGGCAGGGAGAGCCGCCACCTCGGCTCTCGTGGAATCCCATCGTTAGTTTCTGCGTCTCCGGACTAGAATTTTCGCTAGTGGGTCAGTTTGAATATTTTATACAGAGTTGTCGTTCCGAAGCGCGGCATTATCGCGCGAGGAATCTGCTGTTCTCCTGGGCTAAAAAGCAGATTCCTCACCCAAAAAGCGGGTTCGGAATGACAAGTCGTTAAGATGTAATCACGAAACTGACCCACTACCGAATTTTCTCACTTTCAACACTGCGGAGCTTGGCTCCGCCGGACGGGCGTGGGCGCCCGTCCCTACATGTTCTTATAATCTGATAGTCTTTTGTCCCGTCTGGCCATCGGAGGAATCTCCACCATGCACCGAAACACGATTTCGTTCCTGCTCACGACCACGCTTGCTCTCCTCGGCCGCGCCGTTGCCGCCGACCAATACGCAGTCAGCTTTGAGCACAATGTCCCGGTGAAAATGCGTGATGGGGTCACGCTGCGCGCCGACATTTACCGTCCCAAGGCGGACGGCCAGTTCCCGGTGCTATTGGAGCGCACTCCTTACGACAAGAACTATGGCTTCAGTTTTGGTCTGGAAGCGGCGGCGCGCGGCTACGTTGCGGTCGTCCAGGACGTTCGCGGCCGCTACACTTCGGAAGGCGAGTGGTACACGTTCAAGCACGAATCCGATGACGGCTTTGACACCGTCGAGTGGGCCGCGGCGCTGCCGTATTCCAACGGCAAGGTCGGCATGTGGGGCGGATCTTACGTGGGCGCAACCCAAATGCTTGCTGCCATCGCGCATCCGCCGCATCTTGCCGGAATCTGCCCCATCGTCACGGCCAGCAATTATCACGACAACTGGACTTACCAGGGCGGAGCTTTCGAACAGTGGTTCAGCGAATCGTGGACCTCGGGGCTGGCACAAAACACGCTGTCACGGGAAGTTGTGCATGAGACGAATGCCGCCAAAGGAGAGTCGCGCCTTCCGTTGAACAGTTATCCGCTATTCAATTTTCCGGACGTGCGGACTTCCGATCTCACCCCAGCGTTCGCGCCTTACTTTCTGGATTGGCTCGCCCACCCAGCCTACGATGATTATTGGAAGCGCTGGTCCATTCAGGAGCACTACGCGGACATCAACGTTCCCGCGCTGACCGTCGCCGCATGGTACGACATCTTTCAGGGCGGATCGCTGCGTAACTACATGGGAATCAAGTCTCACGGGGGCAGCGAGGCGGCACGCCGGGGACAGCACCTCATCGTGACCATTGGCGGCCATGCGGGAGACGGCCGCAAGATCGGCGACGTCGATTTTGGCCCGGCAGCGGCAGAGTACGACGAGAACGAAATTACTTTGAACTGGTATGACTACCTTTTCAAAGGCGTGCAGAATGAATTCGCGCAAAAGCCGGTGAAGATCTTCGTGATGGGCTCAAATCAATGGCGGCAGGAAGATGACTGGCCGCTGGCGCAAGCTCGCAGCACAAAATATTTTCTGCACTCGCAGGGGGGCGCGAATTCTGCCAGCGGAAACGGTAGTTTGTCGGCCGACGCTCCGCATGCGGAACCGTCGGACCATTACGTTTACGATCCCTCGAACCCGGTGCCAACGATTGGGGGACCGCTATGCTGCGACTCTCAGCATTTGCAGCCGGGTCCCCGTGACCAGCGGCCCAATGAGGCCCGCAACGATGTTTTGGTGTACTCGACTCCCGCATTTTCACAAAATGTCGAGGTCACCGGCCCGGTCAGTATTGAACTGTATGCCTCGTCGTCGGCCGTGGATACCGACTTCACCGCCAAGGTGGTCGATGTTGGGCCAGATGGCTTTGCCCAAAATCTGACCGAGGGAATCATTCGCGCCCGCTACCGCGATTCGCAAGAGAATGCCGATTTGCTGAAGCCCGGACAGGTGTACAAGTTCACCATTGATCTGTGGTCCACCAGCAATGTTTTTCTCAAGGGGCACGCCCTGCGGCTGGAGATTTCGAGCAGCAACTTTCCGCGCTTTGACCGTAATCTGAATACGGCTGAGCAGCCGGAACTGGGTCAGCAATTTGTCTCAGCGACCAACGTTATTTATCACGATGCCCAGCATCCGTCGGCACTCATCTTGCCCGTCGTGCCAAACCAATGACCGCGCACGCTGCGGCGCAAACAACCGCACAGTCAACAAACTAAAGTTACGCTCTTTCCGAGGTTGTGATTGGCGGGTCATGGATCCGCCATTTACGATTTTCCCGTATGTCTTCTTCCGGCACTCCAACTTTAAATCCTACTGCCGCGGGGGGCGCCCGGGGGGCTGCCGCAGCGGCGCCGGCGCTGGCGCCGCTTTCCGCTCCCGCGTTACTGGCTTCCATGCTGAACACTTCCGCCAAGATCAGCGACTTGTTCTTGTCACCGGGAAAACCGCCGCTGGTCGAGATCAGTGGAAAGCTGCATCCTGCTGGGCCACGCAACCTGGTGCCCGACGACACCCGGCGCATTGCCGCCGAACTGATCGGCGATAACCAGCACGCCCTGGCCACGCTGCGGGAGAATGGCTCCTGCGATATTTCCTATAGCCTGCCCAGCAAGGCCCGTTTCCGGGTGAACATTTTTATGCAGCGCGGCAGTTGCGCCATCGTCATGCGAGTAATTCCAGGCAGCATCCCCGATTTCAACGCTCTGAGCCTGCCCGCGGAGTTGAAGGAAGTTTCCAATTTGCGCAACGGCATTGTGCTGGTGACGGGGCCCACCGGATCTGGCAAGTCTTCGACCCTGGCCGCCGTTATCGACCGCATCAATACGGAGCAGCACTACCACATTCTGACCATCGAAGATCCCGTCGAATTTCTGCACAATCACAAAAATTGCCTGATCCATCAACGCGAGTTGCACAGCGACACGCCGAGCTTTGCCATGGCCCTGAGAGCGGCATTGCGGCAGGCTCCGAAAGTTATTCTGGTGGGCGAGATGCGCGACAAAGAGACTATCGAGATCGCGCTCGAAGCCGCCGAGACCGGCCACCTGGTGCTCTCCACCTTGCACACCATCGACGCGTCGAAAACCGTGGAGCGAATTATCGGAGTATTCCCTCTGGCCGAGCAGCACATGATGCGTACCCGCTTGGCCAAGAGTTTCCGCTACATCGCTTCCCAACGGCTGATTCCCCGCAAGGACGGCAGCGGACGAATCGCCGCCATCGAGATTCTCAAATCGACTCTCCGCACCCGCGAATACGTTGAGAAGGGCGAAGGCGAAGGCAAGACTTTGCTCGATGCCATGCGCTCCGGCAGTACCGAAGGCATGCAGCACTTTGATGGCGAGATCGAGCGCCTTATCCGGGAGGGCATTGTCAGCCTGGATGTAGGCTTGGCCTATGCCACGAATGCCGGAAATCTTCGCCTGGAACTGTCTGACCTGGCAAGCGCTCCGGCCGACCCACTGCTCGAAACAGCCACGCCCAACGCCTGAAACCCGGGGGATTGATTTAGAATTTCTTTGCGCACTCCTGGCGTCGTCTCTGCGTTCTGCGGTTCAAGCTCTTGTCCGCCACGATTAAAATAACGATCGGCGTGATCTCCGATACCCACGGCCTGCTCCGCGCGGAAGCTCTGGCTGCGCTCCAAGGTTCCGATTTCATCATTCACGCCGGGGATATTGGAGATCCCGATATTTTGAGCGCGCTGGAGAAGATCGCTCCGGTGACCGCGGTGCGCGGGAACGTTGATATCGAGGGCTGGACCCGAAAAATTCCAACGACTCATGTGCTGGAGGCCGGCGGCGTGTCGATCTACGTGCTGCACGATTTGCAGCAACTCGATCTGAAACCGGAGGCGGCGAAATTCGCGGCGGTGGTTTACGGCCACAGCCACATCTCGAAGCAGGAAGTGAAGCGTGGCGTGCTTTATTTCAATCCTGGAAGCGCCGGGCCGAAGCGGTTTCATTTGATGACCAGCGTAGGACGGCTCAGTGTGAGCGACGGGCGAGTCACGGGAGAGATCGTAGAACTGAAAGCTGAGCGCTGACCGCTGACGGCTCAGGGCTGGTTGCTACAATCGCTGTCAGTGTCGTTCCAATTCCACATTGACTCCACCTGCGGCGCGGCCCGTACCGGCCGCCTGCTCACACCTCACGGCGAGGTCGAAACTCCTGTCTTCATGCCGGTAGGCACTCTTGCTTCCGTCAAAGGAGTTCCTCAGGACATTCTTGAAGAACTGGGAGTTCAAATTCTGCTCGGAAACACCTATCACCTCTACCTAAGACCCGGGGTCGAGCAGGTCCGCAAATTGGGCGGCCTGCACGGTTTTATGTCCTGGAATCGGGCCATTCTCACCGACTCGGGCGGCTTTCAGGTCTTCAGCCTCAATGCGCTGCGCAAAGTTCGGGAAGACGGCGTGACGTTCCGTTCTCACCTGGATGGCTCCGAACACTTCTTCAGTCCGGAAAGCGCGATGCAGGCGCAGATCGGCCTGGGCGCGGACATCATCATGGCGTTTGATGAATGCACCGAATACCCTGCGGATGCCGCGCGGGCGCGGACTTCCATGGAACTGACGCTGCTTTGGGCCGAGCGCAGCAAGAAGTATTTCGAGGAACATAAGAGAGAAGTCCCGTGGGGGACGAACCACGTAGGGACAGCCGCCCTCGGCTGTCCAGGTGAGCGAAGCTCACCGGTTTTTGCTGACGGGGCAAGCCCCGCCGCCACACCAGCAACTGCGGAGCTTCGCTCCGCGGACAGCCGAGGGCGGCTGTCCCTACGTGAGGCGGGGGCGACCCAGGCGCTCTTCGGCATTGTGCAGGGTGGCATGGACCCTGTGCTGCGCAAGGAATCCGCCGAACGGACCATAGAACTCGACTTTCCCGGATACGCCATCGGCGGCCTGAGTGTGGGCGAGCCCAGGCATCTCACCCGCGAAATCGTAGAAGCCACGCTGCGGCATCTACCAGCTGACAAGCCTCGCTACCTGATGGGCGTGGGCACGCCGGAAGAGATCGTCCACTACGCTGGCTTAGGCATTGACATGATGGATTGCGTGCTGCCCACGCGGGCGGCGCGCCATGGATTGCTGTTTACCTCCGAAGGAAAGATCTCCATCAAGCAGGCGCGGTATGCGAGCGATCCAGGCCCCCTTGATCCCAAATGCGGCTGCCGTGTCTGTGCGCGCTACTCGCGGGCCTATTTGCGCCACCTTTATGCCTCCAATGAGGTCCTGGCCCAGGTCCTGAATACCGTGCACAATCTGAGCTTCTACCTTGACACTATGCGGAGCGTGCGTCATTCTATTGCACTTGGGATAGGGGCCAGTTTTCTTGCAGGTAAGCCATCCCAACGGAAGTCATAACTCGCCAACCCTTGTTGAGACTTTGTAGTATCCGGCCTGAATAGGCGAGAGCTCCCGAGGTAAAAGCCTAAGACTAGAGGCGCCCGGAAATGGGCCTCTGGTTTGTTGTGAAAAATCCGGTTGTCTTGAGTCAGGTTCTCATGAATTTTCAGCATCTACTGGCGTTGCAGAGTGGCGGTGGCATGAGCTTGATCACCCTCGCCCCGTTGCTTTTCATTTTTGCCATTTTTTATTTCCTGCTCATCATGCCGCAACAACGCCGCCAGAAGAAGTGGCAGCACATGTTGAGCGAGTTGAAGACGGGCGACAGAGTTACCACAAGCGGCGGGTTGCGCGGCATCATAATGACCATAAAGGACGACAGCTTGTACTTGCGGGTCGCGCCGGACAATTTGCGGCTTGAAGTCACCCGCGCGTCGGTGGTGTCTGTTAGTAATGACGAACCGGTGAAGTAGGAGAGTAAGTTGGCCTGCGCAAGCACATTATTTGGGGAATCATAATTTGTTATGAAGAAAGATTTGGGCTGGAAACTAGGCGTTAGCGTTGGAATCTCGGTGGTCTTCCTCTTTGGAATCATCGGGATTCCCAAGGATTGGTCCCCTAAGGGTTTGCTGGCGGCCATGCAGGAGCGCATTCACCTGGGACTGGATCTCAAGGGCGGAACGCACCTGATCCTGCAGGTGCAAGTCAACGACGCGGTCAACGTTGACTCCGACGTTGCCCAGGGAAACCTGAAACAGGCGATGCGCACCCGCAAGATCAACTACACCGACATCAGCAAGCCCGATCCATCCAATCCCGACAAGATTGTTATCAAGGGAGTTCCGCCCGAATCGAGTTCCGATCTGCGATCCATTGTCCAGGATCGCCTGCCGGAGTATGACGCCGTTTCGGGCGCCGATAATACCTGGACTATCTCCATGAAACCGCAGGCCTTGACCGCGCTCAAAGAAAGTGCGGTGCAGCAGGCCATTGAAACCATCCGCAACCGCATTGACCAGCTTGGGGTCACCGAACCGGACATCGCGGAATATAACCTGGGGCAATATCAAATCCTGGTGCAACTCCCCGGCATTGATGATCCTGCCCGAGTGCGGGAAGTGATGCAATCCACGGCCATGCTGGAAATTCGCCAGGCTCTGGGGGGACCGTATCCCAGCGAGCAGGCGGCACTACAAGCGAATAACGGAGTTTTGCCCCCGGACGGAGTTTTGATGCCGGGCAAGGCCTCCAGTTCCGCGAATTCCGATGGCGGCCTCTCCTGGTACGTGGTTTCGCGGGTTGCGGCGGTCACCGGGCGCGATCTGCGCGATGCGCGTTCCTCGACCGATGAGAACGGCCAGCCGGCTGTGGGTTTCAATTTGACGAATGAGGGTGGGCAGAAGTTCTTCGCGTTCACTTCCGCCCACGTGAAAGACCTGTTGGCGGTGGTCCTCGACAATAAAGTGCAGTCCGTCGCCACCATTGACGAGCCCATTCATGATTCCGGAATCATCAAGGGCCGCTTCACCGAGCAGGAGGTGAAGGACCAGGCGATGATCCTCCGCTCGGGCGCGCTGCCCGCCAGCATCAAGTACATCGACGACGAAACCATCGGGCCTTCGCTGGGAGCGGATTCCATCCGCGCCGGTGTTACCGCCGCAATCATCGGCATGTTGGCAGTGTTGATCTTCATGCTGGTTTACTACCACGGCGCCGGCGTGAATGCCGATATTGCGCTGATCCTGAACCTCATCATTCTGCTGGGGTTCATGGGTTACTCCACGGCAACTTTGACGCTGCCGGGGATCGCGGGAGTGATCCTGACGGTCGGCATGGGCGTGGACTCGAATGTGCTGATTTTCGAGCGCATTCGCGAGGAATTGCGTAGTGGCAAAACGCCGCCTTCAGCGGTGGAACAGGGTTTCGGACATGCCTGGATCACCATCGTAGATACGCACGTTACTACGATCGTTTCCGCGGCCATTCTGTTTATCTTTGGTACGGGGCCGGTTAAAGGATTTGCTACGACGCTCACAGTTGGACTTTTCGCCAACCTCTTTACGGCGGTGTTCGTCTCCCGCCTGATTTTCGACTGGTTGCTGAGCCGTCATCAGAGAGGCGAAGGGCTGAGCATCGGATAGTCCGGAGCGCGGGAGTTTTTGGAAGGCAAGTAGTTCGCGGGCAGGTCATTTAAGAGCGAGCCCGAGGGAGTTGGAAATAGCGTGGAATTTTTTCGCAGTCCGAATATAGATTTCCTTGGAAAAAAGTGGTATTTTCTCGCCTTTTCCCTGGTATTCAGCGTGGCCGGCATCTGTTCCATGCTGTTCTGGCATGGTATTCCGCTCGGCATTGACTTCCGTGGGGGCACGCTGGTCGAGGTGAAGTTCACTCAAACTCCAAACGACAATTTAATTCGGGCCGCCATGGACCGCGCGGGGTTACATCATGCGGTAATTCAAGAGCCCTATGGGCCCGCGGCAAATCATGAAGTCTTGATTGATCTCTCCATCGAGGAAACCAGCGAACAGGCTTTGGAGCAGGGCAAGGATGCGATCATCCAGGCGCTGGAGAGCAATGTTCCGGCTGGCAAGCAGGATTTGAACAACAGCAGCGCCCTGACGGTGGCGGAATACCTCATGCAAGCCGATCCTTTGCACGCCGGAACGGATGCGAAACAGCGCTACGCGGCCCAGGCCCAGGCCATTGTCGACTATCGCGACAAGGCCAGGGGAGGAGTGCTCAGTTCGCTCGACGAAGTAAAGGGCGTGGCCGATCCGGCCGTCGTAGCCTCCCTGCAAGATGGGTTCTATCTGTCGAATTTCGGTGTGCGAGGCGTAAACATCATCGGACCGCAAGTGGGCAAGCAACTGCGCAGCAACGCCATATTAGCGGTTCTGTATTCGCTGGCCGGAATGCTGGTTTACCTCGGATTTCGCTTCGAGTGGATTTACGGGGTGGCGGCCGTAGTCACGGTATTTCACGATACTTTGATTACGGTAGGCGCATTCTCATTGACGAATAAGGAGATTTCGCTTACCGTTATCGCGGCCATTCTGACCCTGGTCGGATATTCGAATAACGACACCATCGTCGTGTTCGACCGCATCCGCGAAAATTTGAAGCTGATGCGGCGGGAAAAGCTGTCCGACATCGTCAATCGCAGCATTAATCAGACTCTGAGCCGGACGGTGCTGACGGCGGGATTGACGTTCCTGACAGTATTGGCTCTGTACATATTTGGCGGGGAAGTGTTGCGCAACTTCTCCTTTGCGCTGGTGATTGGCATCTTGATTGGAACTTATTCTTCGATTGCCATTGCCGCCCCGATTTTGGTCGCCTATCAGGATTGGCGGGCGAATCGCGGCAAGCGGCCGGTGATTGGGGCCAGCGGAGACGGCAAGCGCTCGACGGGAAAGGCCATCGGATCATCCGCAAAGCCGGGAAAAGGCGCGCGGGCTGAGGCAACTCGTTGATGTTAAATAGGTAACTGGCATTTATCACAGGGACTGGACTTTATTAAGTATTCTCATGCACATGGGGATCAAACGCGTGGTCGGCGGTGTCTAAATCAATATAAGTTTGGTGTGTGGAGGAGAATGCTTATGTTTGAAGACAGCCTGATCGAATCCGGTGGAAGACTGAAAACGAACCGGGGCTTAACCAGTTCCATTGCTTTTCTGCTCGAAGCGGCGTTGGTGGGCTTTATGGTCCTCCTGCCGCTGCTGTTTACCGACGCGTTGCCCAAGGCGCAGTTGATGACCTTTCTGGTGACGCCTCCGCCGCCGCCGCCCCCACCACCTCCGCCAGCCGCTGTGGTGCATATCGTGAAGCAGATCCAGACCGACATTATTAACGGCCAACTGCGCACCCCCACCAAGATTCCAAAAAAGGTTCTGGAAAACCTGAAGGAAGATGCCGCTCCGCCGCCGGTCATGGCGGGAATTGTGGGCGGAGTTCCGGGGGGCGTCCCGGGCGGGCAGATGGGCGGCGTGATTGGTGGCATTATCAATTCGACGCCAATCGCAGTTCCGAAGATCGCCACCCCGCAGCGGGTCCGCGTGTCGCAGGGCGTAACCCAGGGGCTGCTCATCCGCAAGGTGCAACCGGTCTACCCGGCTCTGGCCAGGCAGGCGCGCATCCAAGGGACGGTACTGCTGCAGGCGCAAATCAGCAAGAGCGGCGATATTGAAAACCTGCAGGCGCTGAGCGGGCATCCCATGCTGGTTCCCGCAGCCATTGACGCGGTGAAACAGTGGAAGTACAAACCGTACATCTTGAATGGTGAACCGGTCGAAGTGGACACCCAGGTTACGGTGAATTTCACTCTCGGGGGCTAACCTCTTCGAGAGGCGCAGGGCACGGATTTAGCTTGCGTGGTTGGGCCTGCTGGCGGTTTTTGCGGGCCCCGGCAAGGTTCGCAACTTAATAAGCTCCGAGGAGGGGAAAGCAACTCATGTTCGTAGCCAATTTGGCAGCACACGCAGTCAGTAACGTATCCACCATGGGAGCCTGGTTGTTCCAGGATCAGGGCGCGGTGGGTTGGGACCCGATTTCGCTTTGGAAACAGATGGGCTGGATAGCGAAGACCGTGGTCGTCATTCTATTCATCATGTCCGGTTGGTCGATCGGCGTCATGATTGACCGCTGGATGGCATTCAGCGCGGCCCGCAAACAGTCCAGAGCGTTCGCTCCGGCGGTGGCTGGCGCGCTTCGGGACGGCCGCATTGATGAAGCCATCAAAGTGGCGGAGCGCAACAAGAAGAGCCATCTGGCCAAGGTTGTCACGGCTGGCCTCATGGAGTTCCGGGCTCACCAGGACAGCGATCAAATTCCCGGCGAAACCATCGAAGCCTCCAAGCGCGCCCTGGAGCGCACCGAAGCCATCGTTCACGCCGAATTGAAGCGTGGATTGGGCGGTTTGGCGACGATTGGGTCCACCGCTCCGTTCGTCGGACTGTTCGGCACCGTGATGGGCATTCTGAACGCCTTCAAGGGCATTTCCGAGCAGAAAGCTACCGGTCTGGGCGCAGTCGCCGGCGGTATTTCGGAAGCCCTGGTGACGACCGCCATTGGCCTGTTGGTGGCCATCCCGGCAGTCATGATGTTCAACTACTTGACCGGCCGCGTGGAAGCGTTCGACGTGGAGATGGATAACTCGTCGAGCGAACTGATCGATTACTTCCTGAAACGCCGCGGAGCGGCAGTTCGCCGGCCCTAATTCCCGGGCTTGCCGGAGCGACGGTTAGACTTGAGTTGCTGATCTGGCGGCCGGTTGAACACCGGCCGCCAGACGCAGACAGCTAAGGCAAGCAGCGACGGGTGCAAACGCGGGTACGCCGCGGCAGGCGCCCAGGAGAGGAAAAGCTTCATGGCAATCTCAGTCCGTAACGAAGGCGCGAAGGTCAACTCCGACATCAACGTCACTCCCATGGTGGACGTGATGCTGGTGTTGTTGATCATTTTCATGGTAATCACGCCCATGTTGCAAAAAGGCGTGAGCGTGGATATGGCGAAGGTAAACAATCCGGAAATGATGCCGGACGCCGATAAGGAAGACGCACTCATCGTAGTAGTCATGCGCGACGGCAAGGTCTATCTGGGCAGCGACCAGATTTCACCCGATCTGTTGACCGATCGGATCAAGGATCGCATTGCGGCCCGCACCGATAAGCGGGTTTATGTGCGCGCCGACGCGCGAGCGCGCTATGGCTCGGTGGTACAGGTGGTGGATAACGTTCGCGCCGCCGGCGTGGACGATCTGGGTTTGCTTACCGATCAGCGCAAGCAAGCCGGAGCTCCAGGCAGTCCCACTGCGCCGCCGGCAGCACCGGCTGGCGGACAATAAGGAGAACGATATGTCAATGGCAGTCGGCACGGGCGGGGGCCAAAGTGCGAACATCAACGTTACACCGCTCATCGATGTGCTGCTGGTTTTGCTGATCATCTTCATGGTGATCACACCGCTGACCCAAAAAGGCTTGGACGCGATGGTTCCGCAACCGCCTCCGCCCAACCAGAAAGTGGACAGCACCCCTGACCGCACCATCGTGGTTCAACTGATTGACCGCGGGGCAGGCCAGGAGCCAGGTTTGAAGATCAACCAGGACGACACCACTTGGGATGCGCTGCAAGGCCGGCTTACCGATATCTACAAGACGCGCGCGGAGAAAGTCATGTTCGTCAAAGGAGATGACAGCGTTCCGTTCGCCGACGTGGCCAACGTAATTGACATCGCGCACGCCTCTGGAGTGGACAAGGTAGGGCTTATCACCGCCAAGATCGAGTCCGGCGGCTAAACGCGTTTGCAGCGCTTAACTCCTGGCGAAGTCGGGAAATGAACCGGGTCCGCCGGATGCTTTTTGGTGTGCGACGGGCTCTATTGCCAAGGGAGATAGATAAAGTGATGAAAAAACATGTGCGGATAATGCTGTTACTGAGTGTTGGATTGGCATTACTCTCCGCCACGGGCTGCAACAAGCTGAAAGCCCGCGACCAGTTAAATAAGGGTGTACAGTCCTTCAAGAACAACCACTACGAAGAAGCCATCGACCACTTCCAAACCGCGATTTCTCTCGATCCCAGCCTGCTGAATGCGCGTCTTTATCTGGCTACCGCATATACCCAGCAATACATTCCCGGCGCCGACACCCCGGACAACAATCGCATGGCGCAGCAGGCGATTGACGAGTACAAGTCGGTGCTGGAGCGCGATCCCAAGAACATTACCAGCGTCAAAGGGATCGGTTACCTGTACATGCAATTAGCCAAGTTCGATCAGGCCAAGGACTACTACCGGCAGGCGGCTGAGCTTGATCCCAACGACCCCGAGCCTCATTACACGATTGGGGTTATCGACTGGACCCAGACCTACAAACCAGCCATGGAAGAACGCGCCAAGCTGGGGCTTAAGGGAGATGAGTTCCTTAAGGACAAGAAAGTATGCGCTCAACTCAAAGACAAGAATTCGGCGCTGGTTACGGACGCGATGGAAGAGTTGAATAAGGCGATCCAATTACGGCCCGACTATGACGATGCCATGGCCTACCTGAACCTGATGTACCGCCGCAAGGCGGACGACTTGGAGTGCGATGATCCCGCGGCCAACGCCGCCGATCTGAAAGCGGCGGACGAGTGGCAGGACAAGACCATGGCTACGAAGCGAGCCAAGGCCGCCAAACAGCCGGGCACGAATGGCATCACCCTGGACCAGCCGCAATCGCAATAATCATTTTCTTCCGCAGAATCAAAAGCCTCTCAGCGCCAGCTGAGAGGCTTTTGTTATTGCTCATTTGTCATTGCTCGGTGTAGCGCGGCATCTTGCCGGCTCGGGTCTGTGTCGCAGCTCTCGGGTCTCATCCCTCCGGGACTTCGGCTATTCCACTAGCGCACTGCGCCATTGCCGTCGATCACTTTTTCCGCATAAAAGTTTTCCACTTTGGCTTGATTACGCAAGACCTCATAGTAGGCGGCTTTCAGCAGTTGTTCTCTCCGGTCGCGAAGTTCCGAGCGAATCGCCTGCTGCACCCGCGGGTCCGAAAGTTCCTGCTGTCCGGATGGTTCCTTGGCCAGCAGCTTCACAATGCGGTAGCCCATGAGCTGCTTGTTCATCGGGTTGACCACTGCGATGGGTGGGCTGGTGTACTGGCCGGGCTTCAGATTCATGACCGCGTCCCGGGTGCTGGGATCGGTATTCCGCAATGCCGACTCAAAGGTGAAACCGAGATCGCCGCCATTGCTGGCGGTTTCCGTGTCCTCGGAGAAGTTCAGGGCCAAAGTTCCGAAGTCATCCCCGCTATCCAACCGGTTGAGCACCATTTGAATCTTCTTTCGGGCGTCGGGCTCGGTCTGCGCTTTGTTGCTCTGGTTGGGCAGTTGCGGGTTCGGGTTCGGCGTCACGAATATTTGCGCCAGATGGTAGCGGGGCTCAATCAGGTTGAACTCCGATTTATGCGAGTTGTAATAGTCGACGATATCCTGGTCAGAGACGTTGACCTTGGAGTTGACTTCCTTGTTGGTTACTTTCTCCATGGTGATGGAACGCCGAATGTCGCGTTTGAAGTCGTCCTGGGACATCTTTTTTTCCCGTAAACGCGCTTCGAACTGTTCATTGGTATAGGGCGCTTTATATTCGCTCAGCTTGCGGTCCACTTCATCGTCGGTGGCCAGAAGCCCCAGCTTTTCCGCCCGGTGCATGAGAATCTGATCTTCGATCAGGCCCCCAAGGATATTCAGGCGCAAGCTCGCCGCCTGTTCTCCGCTGGGCTGTTGTTCCGAACCGGCGACGCTGTTCTGGTAATACTTGTCCACTTCCGCGCGATAAATCTTGTGGCCGTCCACCACCGCCGCTACGTCGCCGCTCTCCTTTTTCCCGCAACCAGCGGTCAGCAGTACGCAAGCGGCCAGCAACGGCGCCGACAGATACCTCATGAGCAAGTGGTTCTTCAATCAACCCTCCACGTAGACACGATTCTGACCGCCTCACGATATGCCGGGTTGCACAGATCCTGCCCGCCGAGTGTCATTCACTTCCTTTGCCGGGCCCCGCGGCTGGGACGGGAGGCGCTGCGGAGTGCGCCGGAACTGGGACTCCAGCCTCCTGCAGGGCACGGTCTAAGGTGGCGCGCAGGTCAGCGATGGGTTGTACGCCATCCATCTTCTCGCCATTGATGTACAAAGTGGGCGTTGCCTCTACTCCCAGCGCCTCGCCTTCTTTGAGGGAAGCTTTGACCGCATCGTCATTCTGCGCCTTCACGCAAGCTTGAAGTTTCTGCGCATCGAGATGGTGCTTCGAGGCTTGCTCCATGGCCAGGCGGTCGAGCACGGCGAACTGTCCGTCCCGATCCTTGGCCGAACTCACTTCCCTTTGGTTGGCATGAAGATAATCGGCAAAATCCCAGTAGGCATCGCCGCTCTGCGCAGCCAGGCAATTGGCATCGACGGCGGCGCGCATCGCCCAAGGATGCATTTCCAGAAGCGGAAAGTCCTTGTAGATGAATTCCACCCGGTTCCCGTATTCCTTGAGCAGTTCAGGAAACAGCGTCTGATGCATGCGAGAACAGAACGGGCATTCGAAGTCGTCATAGTTGACGACCACCACTTTGGCATCCTTGTTGCCGCGCACCGGCCGCCCCTGCGTATCGATCTTCTGCATGACCCCGGCATAAGGATCCTTGGTGAGGTCGAGCCTGGTCATGCGGATCAGGGTCTTATCGTCTTTCGAGAGCAGAAACTCATAGTCGTGGGTTTTTTCGCTGCTGTTGAAAGTTACCGTCACCGCATCGTAGTTGGGAAACTCACTGGCTTTGCGCGGGCTCACGGTGATCTTCACGTCAGGCGGGATGCTGTAGTAGCTGCGGACCTGACGCTCAATGCGCCGAGAAATTTCTGGCGACCCCGATTGCGCCGAGCAGCCCAGGCAAATCAATGCAAAAAGAAAGACGAAACGCCGCAGAGAAGTCACGAAACCCGCCTATTCATTGGAAATCAGCCATGATTATCTCACAACGCGCACCGGCCAAAAGCCTCTGGGAAGGGCTTTTCCGCCGGATTTGCCGGCAACCCAAGGATCATGTCGCAAGATCAGCGGTGCCGCGCCAGTTGTTCGGCGGGAAGAAGCGCATTCATCGAGCCGGAGCGGAAGCCCTCCAGGTCGAGAGTCACAAACTTAAAACCCAGCGCTTTGAAGATGCGCGAGAATTCCGCTGCGGTCTCCAGGTTGAGAGCGCGCGGCAGTTCTTCGCGGGCGACTTCGATGCGGACAATCTCCCCGTGGTGGCGAACCCGGAATTGGCGGAAGCCCAGGGCTCGCAGCGCGTCCTCGCCTTGCTCCACCGCGCTCAGAGTCTCAACCGTAACCGGACGGCCATACTCGATCCGCGAAGATAAGCAAGCCGAGGCCGGCTTGTCCCAAACCCGCAGGCCAGCGGCCCGTGAAAGGTCGCGAATTTGCTGCTTAGTCAGACCCGCTTCCAGCAGCGGGGCGGCAACGCCGTGCGCGCTCGCGGCGCGTTGGCCCGGCCGAAAGTCACCCTGATCGTCCACATTCGTGCCATACGCAATCGAGTCAAATCCCCGCGTCCGGCGAAAGGTCTCCATCACCGTAAACAATTCGTCCTTACAGAAAAAACAGCGGGTGGAATCGTTGCGGACATACTCCGGCCGTTCCAGTTCGGAGGTAGAAATGACTTCCAGCGGAATCTCTTGTTCCCGCGCAAAAGCCACGGCGTCTGCCAGTTGCGCGCGGGCCAAACTGGGAGAATCGGCGATGACCGCCAGCATCTCGTCGCCGAGTGCCTGGTAAGCCGCCCAGGCTAGGAAAGCCGAGTCCACTCCACCGGAATAGGCGACCAGGGCGCGCCCCAGCGAGCGCAAACGCCGGTCCAGCGCGGAGCGCTTAGCGACGAGATCGGCAGACAGAATCACAGATCATATTCTAACAGCCATGCCGCATGAAACCGGTTCAAGGGTGCGCGAAGAACGCCGATCCGCGGGATTTGTGCGCCCAGCGCCCGTCCGCATTGCCGCTAGAACAATCTTTCCTGGCGCTTGAGGTTGCCGATGGCGCTGATATTCGCCAGCGTAAAGGTGAAGCGGAATTGATTCTCATTGCGCACCGACCCCAAGGCGAAGCGGCGGTATTCGACGTTGAATCCACAGCAGTCCCAGTTGTACTCGGTTTGGGCGGAGGCGTACTGCAAGAAATTCAGATGGGCATCGAAGCCGATGTTTGCGGCGCCCGTGAATCCCCGCTTGTTGGCGTGCCCATATCCCAGAAGCAAGCGATACTGATCGAAGCGTTGCGGCTGGGGGAGCGGAGCGGAGGGCAAGGTCTCGCCCGTGGGCTGCAAGAACGCGTCGCCGCCCCCGAGGGTAAAGGCGCCGATACGATAATTCAGGATGGCCGTGCTGGCATTAATGCGGCCTTTCTTTACGTCGTAATCCAGGTCCCATTCCACGTCGGTGCGAGCGTTGGTCTGAATTCGCAGGCGTGAGACCAGCGGCGAAAGGCGCCGTGCATCGGTCAGGAAAGCAATCCCGGTCAGATCGGCGGTTGCGGCAAAAACGTTGCGGGTTCCCGGCACTAATGCCCCGCCAAACGTGGGATCGATGTAATACTTTTGCGCCAGTTCCCAGGTGACGACTTCCCGCACTTCCGGTCCGGCCTGGCAAGGGGCTAGATCCGGCGTTTGCTCCCATGGAATGCGGCTTTGCGGAGCCTGTCCTCCCACCACCAGCCCGGGCATGCCGGCCGGACCACAATCTTCCGGCTCAGTCGAGGGGCGCTTGGCGTAAAGGCGGTTCACCACTCCGTATTCGACTTCATCGGTGTCGCTCAGGATGTCCTGCTCGTCAAAGCGCAGAATGTTGGCGAAATTACTGATTCCCGTCACATAGCGGTAAACCGCCCGCGGTTCGATGACATGTTTCCATTTTCGCCCCATGAACTCGCGGTCGAAGACGCGCGAGATCGCCGGGGGGCGAATCTCCATGGAGCCTTCCAATGATTTGCGGTTGATGGGATCGCGGCTTGCCGTCCCGGTGCTGCTGGAAGGCAGCAGTTGTTCGGTGTAGATCGTGTCGCGCAGAGAGAGTTCGGGACGGAGCGACCAGTCGTGAAACAGGAGGGGCAGCGAAACCCTCGGATTCAAATCGAAGCGGCCCACCAGGGACGCGGTCTGAAAACCGGGCTCGCTGCGGTAGAGACCGCCGGCCGTCGCGTCATAGGACCAGTAGAACCCGGAATGTTTGATCTGCCGGTCCACGCTCGACGATTCCAGGGTTGGGGCGTGGACAATATTGATTACATCCCCGGCCGTCGTGCTCTCAAAGTTCTGGTATCGCTCCGTCAAAACATTATTGAAGAAGCCATCCGTCGCATTGCTTAAAAAGCCCTGTGACTTTACTTCCGAGTTGATGGCTTGAGTAAAAACCTCGTTGAAGGCGAGGCGGTAGACGTAGGAGGTCAGGAAGTCGACGTTGGCCACACCCCGGAAGTTGTGCGGGAACAGGCTTTCCGCCTGCAGACGCACCTCTTGTCCGCCCTGATTCATGTTCTGGGAGCCAATTCCGCGGTCAAACACCGCAGTGTAGTTGAGGTCGACGAAGGAATCTTCGGTCGGCCGGGCGCGAAATTCCGCGCGCGGCGCCCAGCCGCGGAGAGAATAATACTGGGCCCCGCCTTCCAGATCCATGCTGCGGTTCATGGCCCAATACCCCGACTCTCCCACGATCTTGCCTTTCGTGGAGGAGGTCCCCACGTCTGGAATGGAAAAACCCGACTGCCGCACTCTTTCCGCCGGATGCGTCACATAGGGAAAATAGAAAATCGGAATTCCCATCAGACGGAAATCGCTGTAATAGATTTGCGCGTTCCCGCCGATATCCACCGTGACTTTGCGCGCTCTAAACTCCCACTTGGGATGAGGAAGCTGGCAGGTCGTAACCCTCCCGTCGTACAGGACATAGTGGTCGGGAGTAGTTTTTGTCACTACCTTTCCGCTGAGAATAAACGGGTTGGACGAGGTCAAGATGTGCTGCGTTCTCTCGGCGCGCATGCCAATCGTGCCGTGCACCTGCTCGAAGCGCCCAGTTTCGGTGCGGAAGTTGTACTCCACGTGGCTGGCCTCGAGGTGCTCATCGTTAAGGCTGCCGTCCAGCACCACGTGGCCGTCCGCGGTCACCTCGCGCGTCTCAGTGTTGTAAGTGGCTTCGTCCGCGTGAAAGATGTACATGCCCTCGTGAATCTCAACTTTGCCGTGCAGCCGAATGACCTGGCCTTCCTTTTCCTGGGTCACGGCGCCGATGGTCACATCTTCGGAATGCAGCCCAGGCGGGATATTGGGGGGACCTTGCGAGCCGCTGGGTGGATTCGCGGAGGAAAGCAACTGGCTGGTAACTAGCGGGTGCGCGAACAGCAGATGACAAACCAACGCCGCCGTGATAAGGAATCGTGTGCGGGGAATCATCGGGAACGCGCGAACTCCACTGCCGGCAAATTCACGCGGGGTCATGGTGAACTTAGCACGCCGTTGGCATAAGAGGCAAAACGGCGCCAGACCCCTGGCTCAATCTCTCTTGGTATGAATACTCCTTTCCAACCCGACGCCGCGCCCCAAGTTCCGGAAGAGGCCGCCCTGATTGATCCTGAAGCATACGATGCGAGTGAGCAGCAATTTGCCGCCAGCCTCGAAGCCCCCGGCTCCGGGGAGGTGACGGAAAAAGACTCGATTGGAGAGTGCGGCCAATCCGATGTTCCGGCAGTGGGCGGCCGGAATGCAGCGAGCATCGATCCCCAGGGCCTTGCGCCGGCCGGCCCAACGCCTCTGGCCGATGGCTCGGATCCCGGCGCGTGGCGCCAGGAAGTGGCCAAACGGCTCACCAGTTATCGCGCACGCCGGCATCCGCGGGAACCACGATATCCGTCGTTGCAGTTGAAGTTTGAACCCAGTGGACAGCCGGGGGGCAATCTTCCCTGCCCCAGCGAGTCAAGGCCCCGCGTGATTTTCGATGGTTCCGCGGCCGCCGCCCAGGTTGCGCCCAGCGCGTGGCCCGCGGACGACCCTCTGGTCGAAGCGCCCCTGTCTAACCCTCCGGCGGAGACCAGCGCGCGAGTGATCCCATTCCCGCGTTCCGCAACAGCGCCGCCCAAAGCTCTGGAAGAGCTGGCCGAACCCTTACAGCTTTTTCCGCGCATTCTCGACGTGCCGGAAGTTACTCCTCCCCTGCCGGCTTTGGGAGGCATCCTGATCGAGTCTGCGGAAGAGGAAGCCAACCCGAGGCGCCCTGGAATAGAGATTCCCTTGCAGACGTCGCAGATTTCCCGGCGTTTCCTGGCAGCCGGCATTGACGGAACTATTGTGGCGGTGGCGCTTGCGGTTTTCGCCTGCATCTTCTTTCGAATTACGGCCGCCATCGGTCCGCTCAAATTATTGGCCGAGATGGGCGCAATCGTTCTGGGAATTCTTTGGGCCGGTTATCAATACCTGTTGCTGACCTATGTCGGCTCCACTCCCGGACTGAAGCTGGCAAAACTCAGGCTAAGCCAGTTCGATGGCAACACCGTCCCTCGGCGAGCCCGCCGTTGGCGGGCGCTGGCGTCTATCTTGTCCGCTCTCTCGCTTGGCCTGGGATACGCCTGGTGCATGCTGGACGAAGATCAACTCTGCTGGCACGACCGCATTACCAAGACCCATTTGGCGCCTAAACGTTGCGGCGAAAACGTTTAATGTCCTCCCCTGTCAGTGCTGGTTCCTTCGCACTTTGCGGGAGTTCTCCGGGTTCTTCGCAGTTAAGGGCTTGTTCTTCCCCGCCCACCGTTCGAAACCTCAACCGCAACTTCTCCATACGGAATTTCTCGGCGTCCCCGGTAGCTATTTTCCGCGCCTTCCGCGGTGAAAGGCCTGATTTCCTGGCGGCGAAAGAGGCCTCAGACCGCGGAGATCGCGAAGAAACCCCGCCGAGAAGGGCAAACCATTCGTCGAAATCGATGAGTTTGTTGCAACTGAGCCTCACCCCGAAAGCGCCCTCTCCAACACGCTTTCGCCCGCCTGTGTTAGATTTCTAAGCTTGTACTTGTTCGCCTTCCAGCCATCATGTCCACATCGGTCGAAAAACTGAAGCCTCCCGCGGTAAAGGTGTTTGTCGCCACCACGGTGATGCTGAGTTTCATCTCTTTCTGGCGAGCGTCGGCGATTGTGCTTTCCGACTTGGCCTCGTCCGCTTACTACGCCGGTGGAGACGCGGAAAAGGTCATCGGCAAGAGTGCGCCCTGGTTCATCCTGGCGGTCATGTTGTTCAGCTACGCGGTGCGGGCTCTTTATATCGAGTCCAGCGCCATGTTCGTGCGCGGCGGTGTGTATCGCGTAGTCAAGGAAGCCATGGGCGGAACCCTGGCCAAATTCTCGGTTTCCGCGCTGCTCTTCGACTATGTGTTGACCGGACCCATCAGCGCGGTTTCCGCCGGCCAATATCTCGCCGGCTTTGTGGAAGACATCGCCAGATACCTGCACCATCCGATCGTCAACTTCCCAGAAGATCATTTCTCGGCTGCGTTTGCCGTGCTTATTGTTTTGTACTTCTGGCGTAAGAACATCCAGGGGCTTCACGAGTCCAGCCAAAAGGCATTGCAGATCATGATCGTGACGACCGTAATGGTCGTCTTGCTGATCATCTGGTGCACCATTACGGTATTGCACGCGCCGGTTCAGTTGCCTCCAAGTCCGTTGCATCCCGGTGTCGTACCGCTGACCAAGGAGTCGATGGGCTGGCTGCATGGCACCTGGATCAGCCACCTGACTTGGATCATTCTTTTTGTCGGGTTCGGGCATTCGGTACTGGCCATGAGCGGCGAGGAAACTCTGGCCCAGGTCAATCGCGAGATCGAGCATCCCAAGCTCAAGAACCTGGAGAAAACCGGGCTGGTGATTTTTATTTACAGCCTGTTGTTCACCTCGCTGGTTTCCTTTTTTGCGGTGATGATTATCCCCGACAAGGTGCGGCCCGACTACTTTGCCAACCTGATTGGCGGTATCGCCATGTACCTGGTCGGCCCCACACCCTTGAAACTCTTGTTTCATGGCTTTGTGGTTCTGGTGGGAGTGCTGATTCTGGCGGGCGCGCAAAATACTTCCATCGTCGGCGCCAACGGCGTGCTGAACCGGGTGGCCGAAGACGGAGTGCTTACCTCCTGGTTCCAGAAGCCGCAAAGCAAGTATGGCACCAGCTACCGCATCATCAACCTGATCGCCGTTCTGCAGTTGCTGACCATCGTGCTCAGCTCCGGCAACGTCTATGTTCTGGCTGCCCTGTATGCTTTCGGCGTGATTTGGAGTTTCGCCTTGAAGTCGCTGGCGGTTCTGGTGCTGCGTTTCACCGAACCGGGACACCGCGAGTGGAAAGTTCCGGGCAACCTGCACATTGGGGGGCGCGAAATTCCCGTGGGCCTGGCGGCAATTTCCATTGTGCTTTTCATTACCGCGCTGGTCAATCTGTTTACCAAGTCTGAGGCTACGATTGCCGGGGTAACGTTCAGCTTGGTGTTTTTCGCCCTCTTCACCTACTCCGAGCACCGGGTGCGGAAGGAACGGCAGGGCAAGCCCGAGAATCTTGACCAGTTTCGCGTCTACGGCAACGAGGAAATGGATAGCACGACCTTGGGCGTGCGCCCCGGCAATGTTCTGGTGGCGGTTCGCGACCCCAGGAATCTTTACTACTTGCGTGAAACTCTGCGCCAAATCGACACCACCCGTCAGGATGTGGTCGTCATGACCGCCCGCCTGTACCATCTTGAGCACTCCTTCAGCGGCAGTGAGGTAATTGACGCGTCACAGATCTTCGACCATTACGAGCAGGAACTTTTCACCACGGTCGTGGCCGTGGCGGAAAAAGAGGGTAAACCGGTATCGCTGCTGGTGGTTCCCGCCAGCAACGTGTTCGACGCCATCGTAGGGACCGCGCAAAAGTTGAATTCCAGCCGGGTGGCGTGCGGGCTCTCCAACAAGCTCAGCGCCGATGAGCAGGCGAAAATGACCGGCGACGCCTGGGAAGCTCTGCCCGACCCCAAGCCGCGAATCACCATGGAAATCTATTCTTCCGACGGCAGCGTCCACGAATATCCCCTGGGACCACACACTCCGCGCCTGCGTCCGGAAGACGTGGAAGTGATGCACCGGGTGTGGCTCGATATTACCTGCGATCCCAGGTACGCCGGACTTCACCACTACCATATCGTGGCGCTCGCCCTGGAAGAACTGCAGCGCGAATTGAAAGGCGACCAGCGTGCCGCTTTGCTGGCGAAATTGCTGGATGAAATGCACCGCGACTCGGCTCCGAATTGAGCCGCCGTTCGCCCGTCTCCTCGATGCTGGGGATAGCTGCGTGGGATGAATGTTCTCATTCCCTCCTGTTACCATCACTCCCGTGACTGAGCATTCCAAGGTTCGGGTCCGTTTTGCGCCCTCGCCCACCGGGCATCTCCACGTGGGCAACGCGCGCACCGCTTTGTTTAACTGGCTTTTTGCCCGCCATCACGGCGGCACCATGGTGCTTCGCATCGAGGATACCGACCTCGAACGCAGCCAGGCACGCTTTGAAGACCTTCTCATCAACGATCTGAAATGGCTGGGCCTCGATTGGGATGAGGGGCCGGACCTGGGCGGCCCCTATGCTCCGTACCGCCAGTCGGATCGTCTCGAAATCTACCGCGAACATGCCGAGCGGCTGCTGAGCGAGGGCAAAGCTTACCTGTGCTTCTGCACCGAAGAAGACTTGCAGAAGGAACGCGAGCAGGCGCAAGCGGAACATCGTCAGCCGATCTATTCGGGCAAGTGCCGCAGGATCGATCCCGCCGAATCGAAACGGCGGCGCTCCGCCAGCGAAGCCTGCGCCATCCGGCTGCGGATTCCCGAGCATCCCATCCGCTTTCATGACATCGTGCACGGGGATGTCGAGTTCTCCAATGAAGTGGTCAGCGATCCCATCATTCTCCGCTCCAGCGGCATGCCGGTTTACAACTACGTGGTGGTGATCGATGACGCGCTGATGAAGATCACCCATGTCATCCGCGGCGACGATCATCTCTCGAATACGCCCAAGCAGGTCGCGTTGTACGACGCGCTAGGCTGGCCGGTGCCGGAGTTTGCGCATCTTTCCACCATTCTCGGAAGCGACCGCGAGCGTCTCTCCAAGCGGCACGGTGCGACCTCGATCGCCAACTTCTTCGAAATGGGTGTGCTGCCCGAGGCTCTGGTGAATTACCTCGCCCTGCTGGGTTGGGCGCCGCCGGGCGGCACGCGGGAAATCTTCAGCCGCGAGGAACTGGTGAAGGAGTTTTCCCTGCAGCGGGTCACGCCTTCGCCTGCGGTGTTCGACATGGAGAAGCTGTACTGGCTGAACCGGCACTACATCAAGCAAGAACCTGTCGGGCGGATTGCGACCGTAGCAAGGCTATATTTTGAAGATGCCGGACTGCTTCCAAAACCTTTTGACTCTGGAATGGAAGCTTGGTTCGACCGGATGTTGGCGCTTCTGTTGCCGTCAGTCGATCGTCTTGATCAATTGCCCAGCCGCGCGTCATTAATTTTCAAGTACGACGCCAAGGCTGCCTTATCCGCTTCCGACAACGCCGAAGTGCTGGCCTGGCCGAATACCGATGCGGTGATCGCAAGGTTCGCTGCGAAGATTCTCGAAGAAACTGCGGAGGAGGTTCGCCTAACGCCGGAGCGCTTCAAGCAGATGGTGAATGAAGTGAAAGCGGAAACAGGAGTGAAGGGAAAAGAATTATTTCATCCCATTCGCCTGATCGTGACCGGTTCTCACTCCGGTCCCGAATTCGACAAGCTGATTCCCATCCTCGAAGAAGGCAGCCGACTGAATCTGCCCAAACATGTGCTGAGCGTCCGCGAGCGCGTAGAAGCCTTTGGGCAAGCACGAACAACCTAAGCAAGAACAGCCACGGATCTCGCGGATTCACACGGATAAGCCAAATTATTTCTTAAATCCGGGCAGATCCGCGAAATCCGCGGCCGCTTTTACCTTACCGCTTGAAGATTGCTTCCAGCGCGCTCTTCAGTTCGGGATACTGGAAAACGTATCCCGTCATGGCGAGCTTTGTGGGTTCGACGTGCTGGCTGGCCAGCAAGAGTTCGTCCCCCATTTGGCCGAACGCTAAGCGGGCGGCGAAAGCGGGCATCGGGAAGAAGGCCGGGCGCGATAACGCCGCCGCCAGCGTCTTGGTGAATTCCGCATTCCTAACCGGAGTGGGCGCCACCAGGTTGACCGGTCCGTTCAGATTGCTGTTCAGCACGTGCTGAATCGCGCCCACCAGGTCGTGCACGTGAATCCAACTCCACCACTGGCGGCCGCTGCCGATCTTGCCTCCCAGGCCGAGGCGGAAGGGCGTCAACATTTTCTGCAAAGCACCGCCGGCCGGGCTCAATACCAAACCTATGCGGATTTGCACGCTGCGAATGCCCGCGTCTTCGGCTCGCGCGGAAGCCGCTTCCCACTCCCGGCAGACGGTGGGCAGGAAGCCTCGGCCAGCGCGGCTGTCTTCGCGTAGAAGTTCTTCTCCGCGATCGCCGTAGTAGCCCACGGCAGACGCTGTAATCAGCACCCGCGGGCGCTCCGCGGCCTCGCCAAGCGCGTCGGCCAAATGGCGCGTCCCCTGCACCCGGCTGTCGAGAATACGGCGCTTCTTTACCACGCTCCAGCGGCCCACGATGGACTCTCCCGCCAGATGAATCACCGCGTCAAACCCCGAAACGGATTGCGGCCGCAAGGGCTGGCTGGGGTCCCACGGAATCTGATCTTCGCCTGACTTCGCGCCGCGAACCAGGCGCACAACCTCGTATCCGCGCTCTTTGAGAGACGGCAGCAGCGCCGCCCCGATGGGGCCAGAAACTCCGCTAACCAGAACTTTGCGGGAAGTTGCGCTCGCCACACGTTCACTGTAGCAGTTTGCCGCGTCCAAGAACATGAACAGAAGGCTAGGGCAGGCTCCGTTTCGTGAATGCACTCCACCGAAATTGTCATTCCGAGCCAGCCTTATCGGCGAGGAATCTGCTTTTCCCCGGCAAAGTAGCAGATTCCTCGCGCGATAGTGCTGCGCTTGGGAATGACTAAAGAGCATGGTTCCCGAATTTGAAATGAGCCGCACCCTAACTTTAGGTCGTCTCTAAACGTGCCCTAAGTCAAGGGCACTCCGGTTTGCCATAGCCCGCCCGGCTTCCGGCCCTCCCGTTCCAACAGGATATAATCTTATATGGCGACTCTACGCCAGCAGATCGCGACCAACGTCCTCACGGTCACCAAGTTCCGGGACCTCATGAAGATGATGCGGGAGAATCGTCCCACCGACGATCTGGAGATTGTCCGCAAGGCCTACGAATTCTCCCAGAGACATCACGCGGGACAGACCCGCGCCTCCGGCAAGCCTTATCTTGTACACCCCCTGGAAGTGGCGCTGGTTCTGGCCGAGATGAAAATGGACCCGGTGGCTGTGTCCGCCGGCCTGCTGCACGATTCGGTCGAAGACACCTCCGTCACTATCGTCGATATCCGCAAGGAATTTGGCGAACAGGTGGCCCATATCGTCGAGGGCGTCACCAAGATCAGCAAAATCGATTTTGCCACCCGCGAAGAGCAGCAGGCGGAGAACCTCCGCAAAATGATGCTGGCCATGGTGGACGATATTCGCGTGGTGCTGATCAAACTGGCCGACCGCCTGCACAATATGCGGACGCTGGAGCATTTGCCTCCCGAGCGCCAGCACAAGATTGCCCAGGAAACGCTGGAGATTTATGCCCCCATCGCGCACCGGCTGGGCATGGGCAAAATTCGCGGCGAACTGGAAGACCTCGGCTTTCGCTTTCTTGATCCCATCGCTTACCAGCAAGTCCATGAATCCGTCGAAGCGCGGCGCAAGCAAGGCGAGCAATTCCTGGCGCGCGTGGAAGATGTATTGCAGGACAAGCTGAAAGAAGCCGGCATCACCGCGCAAGTCGAGAGCCGCATCAAGCGGCTGTACAGCATTCACAAGAAACTGCAGCGCCAAAAAATCAGCGTGGACCAGGTCTATGACCTTTGCGCCATGCGGGTGATTACGAAATCGGTGCAGGATTGCTACGCCGTGCTGGGAATTGTGCACAACGTTTGGCGCCCAGTGCCGGGACGCATCAAGGACTTCATCGCTATGCCCCGGCCCAATTTTTATCAGTCGCTGCACACTTCTGTGATCACGGGGGATGGCGCGCCCTTTGAAATCCAAATCCGCACCGAAGAGATGCATAAGCTGGCGGAGGAAGGCATCGCCGCCCACTGGAAATACAAAGACGGGCCGGTCTCGGCGCAGGATGAACAGCGACTGGCCTGGCTGCGCCAGGTGGTGGAGTGGCAGCGCGATGTCTCCGACCCCAACGAATTCCTCTCCACCCTGAAAATTGACCTGTTCCCCGAAGAGGTCTACACCTTCACCCCCAAGGGGAAGGTCGTGGTGCTGCCGCGGGAGTCCACGCCCATTGATTTCGCCTATTCCATTCACACGGAAGTGGGCCACAGTTGCGTGGGCGCCAAGGTCAACGGGCGCATGGTGCCGCTGCGCCACCGGCTGCACAGTGGCGACATCGTCGAGATCATGACCCAGCCCGGCCACAAGCCCAGCCGCGACTGGCTGGCCATCGTAAAGTCCTCCCGCGCCCGCAACAAAATCAAGCACTGGCTCAATATTCATCAGCGGGAACGCGCCATCGAAATTGGCCGCAAGCTGGTGGAAAAAGAAGCCCGCAAGTATCGCGTGGCGCTCAAGGAAATCAAGGACGAGGACCTGCAAAAAATTGCTTCTGAGCATGGCCTGGGCGGCCCCGATGACCTGATGGCCGGCATCGGCTATGGCAAGTTTTCGGCGCGGCAGGTGCTGGGACGCCTCGCGCCCGCCGCTTCTCAGCCCGCCCCCGAGGGCATGGAAGAGGAAGCCGGGGGCATCAGCAGCGCAGTGCGGCGGGTGTTTGGTGGCGCTGGCAGCAATGCCATCCGGGTCAAGGGCCACGACGATTTGCTGGTGTATCGCGCGCGCTGTTGTAATCCAATTCGCGGCGAGGCCGTGGTGGGTTATGTGACTCGGGGCAAGGGCGTTGCGGTGCACGCCATCAACTGCCCCAATGTAACCAATCTGATGTACGAACCGGAGCGCCGCATCGACGTGGAATGGGGACGCGACGATGCTACGCCGGCCTCCTATCCGGTGAAGCTGACGGTATTCTGTGATGACCGCTTCGGCATGCTGAAGCAGATCACCGGCGTGATTGGCGACGCCCGCACGAACATCCGCAATATTGAAGCTCACACCGGAAACGGCCAAGCCAGCGTGGATGCCGTGCTCAACGTCGCCGACCTGCAACACCTGGAACAGATTGTGGCGGGATTACGAAAAATTCCCGGCGTGCACGATGTGCAAAGGCTGCAGAAAATATAGAAGGCAGTCGTCAGTCTTCGGTCGTTGGTCGTCAGCTGAGAACCGAGAACTTTGAACCGGCAACTGGTTTTCCTTTCGAGTTGGGTTTCCAGGCTGATTGACTTCATCCGCGGAAATCTGCGTTAATCAGCGGCACAAGTATTCGAAACCCAGTGGCTAGTGATTCGTGACTAGCCACTATTCACTAATCACTGTTCTGGAGGTTTCATGCGCGAAGTGATTTCCACCAAAGACGCCCCGCAGGCGATTGGACCCTATTCGCAGGCGATCCGGGCCAACGGCTTGGTGTTTGTCTCGGGGCAAATTCCAACCGATCCAGCCACCCAGCAAATCATTCAGGGAGAGGTGGCGGCACAAACCGAACGCGTGCTGCAGAACTTGGCCGCAATCTTGAAGGCAGCGGGCAGCGGGCTGGAGCAAGTTGTCCGCTCGACGGTGTATCTCAAGAATATGAGCGACTTTTCGGCGATGAATGAAGTCTATGGCCGGCATTTCACCTCCGCGCCGCCGGCCCGAGCCACGGTTGAAGTAGCCCGCTTGCCCAAGGATGTTCTGGTGGAAATTGATGTAATTGCGCTGGCGTAGAATAGGCCTTCATTTCAAAGTCGGAGGCAAACCATGCTAAAGTGCGAAACCTTTGCTGCAATCATCCTGCTGGCGGCAACTACCGCCCTCGCTCAAACCGGAACCACGCAACACACCGCCCCCAGAAAGGCTCCCGTGACCACCCATCCCGCAACCAGCGGACCGACAAAGGTTACAGGTGACCCGACCAAGACCGCTGACGGCCTGGAATACTGGGACATCAGGGTCGGCGCCGGTGCTGCCGCGCAGACCGGCCAGACTGTCAAAGTCCACTACACCGGCTGGCTTACCAATGGAAAAAAGTTCGATAGCTCAGTAGGCAAGGCGCCGTTTGAAGTGACGCCGCTCGGCAATGCGCCCGTGATCAAGGGATGGAACGAAGGCATCGTGGGAATGAAGGTCGGTGGCAAGCGTCAACTGCGGATTCCCCCCGACTTGGCCTATGGAGCGGAAGGTTATCCCGGCGTAATCCCGCCGAATTCAACGTTGATCTTCGATGTCCAACTGCTATCGGTGAAGTAACAGAAAGAGCAAAGCGAAGAATTCGGCCACGGATTCGCACCGATTGACCCAAACTCAAAGAAACACCTTTGGACTCTATCCGTGTAAATCCGCGAAATCCGTGGCCGCTGTTGATTTAAGCTTTGACCACTTTGCCGCTGCGCAGGCAGGACGTGCAGACGCGGATCCGCTTGTTGCCGCCCTTCAACTTAGCGTGCACCGGACGCAGGTTGACGTTCCAGCGCCGCTTGGTCACGTTGTGGGCGTGGCTAATGTTGTTCCCGAATTGCGGCCCTTTGCCGCAGATATCACAAACTTGTGCCATGACTACTCCAGACTGGATCAGGATCAAACGCGTGAAGTGAACATTTTACCGGATTCCGGCAGTTCGCGCCAAGCCACTACAGTAGTACTCGCGGCTAAAGTGAATAGCCCCGATTTCTCGGGGCTATCTCAACCTTGGGTCTTCACAGCACCCTGCGACCATCCAAGTATAGCTCGGGTGTCGGTCTTTCGGTCAAGTTACTACGGTAGGAGCTTATCCCTGCCTTTGCTCCACAGAACCGCGCTCCTTGCGGAGCGTGGACCCGGCGGGAGTCGAACCCGCATCTGCGACCGTCGCAGGGTGCTGTGTTCCCATTACACTACGGGCCCGGTAGGAGTGTAGGAGCGTGTTCTACATGGTCCTAGGTCGTCCGTCACATTGCGATCCCCGGCGACTCCCGGAATGGGAATTGTTGTCGAATGGCTGGTTACTGTCCTGGCTGCTCCATCTTGGCGACATCGCTGCGATCTCCCACAATGTAAGTGTCCACCCGCAGGCCCACCGGCAGCTCCGCGCCTTTGTCCAATTCCACCAGAGTCTCCAGAATTTTCCGGTCCACGCGCTCGGCAGGTTCATCGGTGCGGACGTTCTTCGGTCCCAGCTGCTCACCCACGCGGACCACGCGCCCCCAGAACTTCTTGTCGCCGTAGGCGTCCGCCGTTACATAAGCTTTTTGGCCGACCCGGACTTTGTTGACATCTGTCTCATCCACGTCCATGCGCACCCGCAGCACGCCTTTGTCTCCCACCGTCAAAATGGGATCGGGGACCGTGGAAGAATTGGAAACGCTCTCCCCGTTGCGATGGTGTTTACGCAGGACCGTCCCATCAATGGGAGACTTGATCAGAGTCTTCTCGTATTTCGCCTGCGCGTCCGCTAGTTGGGCTCGTGCCAATTGCAAATCGGCCTGGGCCAGAGTGATGTCTTCCTCGCGCGCACGGTCGTCCACCAGCGAATGCCGCTCCACCGCTTCCTGATACTGGGCCTTGGCCACGTTATATTCGCGGCTATAGCGTTCCATTTCCTCACGGGAAATCACGCCCGCCGCGAATAATTTCTCGCGCCGCTCCTTCTCCGACAGTGCATTGTTCATGACGGCCTCGGCCTCCCGCACCGAGGACAACGCCTGCGAGCGCTCCTGGCTGCGCGCGCCATTCACCACTTTGCGCAGCGTAGCGTCCTTGGCGCTCACATCCGCCTGCGCCGCCCGCACCTCGGCGCGATAGTCGTCGTTTTCCAGCACCGCCAGAACCTGCCCTTTGCGCACGTGGTCTCCCTCCTCGACCAGAACCGAGCGGAGCTTGCCGCTCAGCTCCGAGCCAATCTTGATGTCTTCGGAAACCGGCTCCACGCGGCCCGGCCCGGCGATCAGCGGCTCGGATTGCGCCGCTGTCGTTGTGGCAGCCTGCGCAGTTGCGATGGCGTGGTTGCGTGTGGAGTGGACAGTCAGGAGTACGGCAAGCGCAAAGCCCGAGACAGCGACGAGAACGGTGGATTTCCTTTTCATAAAACGCTCCATAAAAGATTCTTCAGAACTCACAAAACCCCGTCAAACAACCGCAACCGCCGGCTCCCGCGGCAGCAGCATTTCCGCGGAGATTTCGCTTCCTGGTTGCGGTATCAGTCCGTCTTCAATTCTGATGGTGTGGTCGGCGAACTCCAGCAGGCGCGAGTCGTGGGTCACGATCACCACTGCCCGCCCGTTGCGGTGCGCCAGTTCGCTCATCATCTCGATGACATTCCGGCCGGTGTGGGAATCAAGCGCAGCCGTCGGCTCGTCCGCCAGGATGATGTCTGGCTCGCCCGCCAGTGCCCGCGCAATCGCCACCCGCTGTTTCTGCCCTCCGCTCAGGTCCGCGGGAAAGCTGTTGTATTTCTCTCCGATCCCCACTTGTTCCAGCAATTGCCGCGCCCGAGTCTTGGCGGCGGCGCCGCGCACGCCCTTGAGATCCAGCATCAGCTCGACGTTCTCGCCCGCGGTTAAGGTTGGGAACAGATTGAATCCCTGAAACACAAAGCCGATGTGCGCCAACCGGATGGGGGCCAGTTCCTTCTGCTTCAACTGGCCAACCTCTTTCCCCGCGATGCGCACGCTGCCCGTGCTGGGCGAGAGAATGCAGCCCATCACCGAAAGCAGCGTCGTCTTGCCGCTGCCCGAGGGTCCGACCAGCATCACCAGTTCGCCGGCCTGCACCTCGAGATCAATTCCACGCAAAGCCGGCACGCCGGAAGCGCCCTCGGCATAGGTCTTGGTCAGTTCGCGTACGGCAATCGCTGCTTGCATCCTGCACTCCTTGTTTCTTTCACTTCTGTCATCCTGAGCGTAGTGGTCATGCGCGCAGCGCCTGACCACGCAGTCGAAGGACCTGTATTGCTCACACTCCGCCTGTGACCTCTCACCCCTTGAACACCATCGCGGGATCGAGCCGGGTCACCTTGTTGATGGAAACCAGTGCTGCGCTCACGCACATCGCCAGGGTCAAGAAAAACATTCCCACCGCCATCGGCCACGGCAAAAGGATGGCAGCGCCTCCGCTTTGGCTGGCGCGCACCACGAATGCGCTCACAATCATGCCCAGCACGTAGCCCATGACTGCGCTGATGGCGGCTTGAGTAATGATCACTTTGTAGACATAGCTGTTGGGCGCGCCCATCGCCTTCAGCGTGCCAAATTCTTTCAAGTGATCCACCGTGGTCGCGTAAATGGTCTGCGCCACCACCACGAATCCCACCACCAATCCCAGCACCGCCGCCAGCAGCACCGCCACTCCCGCACCAGTGGTGAACATCCAGTAGAACTGCGTCATGTGGCTGAATTGATGACTGGTGAAGACTTCTACGTCCTTCACATTGCCCAGAATTCCCTGCCGCACTTGCGCCACACTCGCGCCCGGCGCGACCTTCACCAGAATAAAAATGGTCTGGTCGTCGGGAATGTTGGTGAAATTCTGCGCATTCTTGAAGGTCGTGAACACATAGGGAGATGTGGTGAAGCTGCGAATGCCGTGGGTAAAGCCGACGATGCGGGCGCGATGCCCCCCGATCTCAAACAATTCGCCCACATGGCTGACTCCGAGCTTTTGCTTATAGATCTCATCCATGATCACCGCATCGGGCCGCTTCAAATCCTGCTCCGTGCCGCTGACCAGGTTCCACGGCCGCGCCAGAGTTGAATCGGGATCGATCCCGACAATCTGCACCGACTCCTGCTGCCCGTTAGCTCGTTTCCACTGCGTCCAGCGGCTGATAATTTTTTGCGCCTCTTTGACTCCCGGAACCGCCCTCACCTGATACAGCTTGCGCTCGCTGAAAGGCACGCCCAGCTCCACATAGGGCACGTGCTTCGAAGTCACCCAGAGGTCCGCGCCGGAGTGGTCAATCAGGCTGGAAGTCGTCTCGGTGAAGCCGACGAACAGGCCTAACTCGACCACAATCAGCACCACCGCAAAGACAATGCCCGTGACCGTAACGATGAGCCGCACTTTGTCGTGAAACAGGTTGCGCCGCGCCAGGGGAGGCATGTTATTGCGCCTCGTCTTTTTTCTTCAGCAGCCCGCCCAGAATCGCCTTCAGCATCACTGCCGTGCGCTCCTCCATGGGACGCCACTCCACCCACGCGGAGTCGTTACATTTGGCAATTTGCAGCGAAATCACGCCGTGCACCGCCGCCCACAACGTCTGCGAAATCAGATCCGCATCCGCGATTTCGTCGCGGAATACGCCCGCTTCCATCGCCTGCTGCACCGTGTATCGCAAAAAAGCATAGGCGTCGCTCTCCGGGTTGCCCCTGAGTTCGTGGTCCTGCTCGTCAAGTTCCCCGGCGGGATGCGGCGTCATGAACATCAGCTTGTAATGGTTGGGGTAACGCACCCCGAAATCCACGTAAAGCCGCCCAATCTCCTGCATCCGGGCCACCGGATCTGAGGGCACGGCCGCGCTCTGAAAGACTTCGGCCAGTCGCCCGAAATCCTCCTGGCAGAGCTGCTTGAACAGGTCTTCCTTGTCGGCAAAATGCAGGTAAATGGCGGTAGGTGAATACTCAATCTTCTCCGCCACCTTGCGCATGGAGACGCCTTCGTAGCCGTGAGTAATAAACAGTTCGCGGGCCGCATCGAGAATCTTGTCCCGTGTTTCTGACTTCTCGCGTGCCCGCCGTTCGATGACTCCCATAACAGTGGTTCCTTTATTAACGATGTTAACTTAACATTGTTAAGTTACATACCGTGGTTAGCGTTGTCAAGTGTTTTGTTTGGAAACGGACCTCTCGAGACTATGGGATACTGAAAACGTGACCTCCGCCGATCCCAAGTCCGTCAAAGTCAACCTGACCACCGGCACGGGCATGGACATTGAGTGGATTGGCGGCCACCTGTCTCATTATTCGTTCCCTTTCCTGCGCGATGCCTGTCCCTGTGCGATGTGCAATGAAGAGCGAGACAAAGCAGGCCGGAAACCGGGGCAGTCGCAGGATCCTTCCCAATCAGGGCCCCTGCCCATGTTTAAGCCAACGGTAAAGCCGACTTCCGCGGAAGGCGTAGGCAAGTACGCCATCAAGTTCCACTGGAACGACGGCCACGATCTAGGCATTTACTCCTGGGGATTTCTGCGGGAAGTTTGCCCCTGCGAGGAATGCAAAGCGGCGCGAACCACGAAGGACGTACAGCCATCCCACCGCTGAAGCGGTGGGCTATTGGCAACGGGTCCCTCCGGGACCACCATTCACCACGGGGACTCCCGTCCCGTGGGGACCACCGCTAATAGCCCAGCACCTTCGGTGCTGGGTACGCTGCGCAAGGGACGCCCAGTCCCGTAGGGACGGCACTTCGGATCATTCCCTAGTAAAATTGAAACACGACCTTGTCTTTTCTCTCCCAACTCAATCCGCAGCAGCGCGAAGCTGTCGAAACCACCGACGGGCCGGTGCTCATCCTGGCCGGCGCCGGCAGCGGCAAGACCCGCGTCATCACCTTCCGCATCGCCCATCTCATCGAGCATCTGGGCGTGATGCCGGAGTCCATCCTGGCCATGACCTTCACCAACAAGGCCGCCTCGGAGATGGCGGGGCGCGTGGACAAACTGGTTGGCGGCCTCTCCATCGCCAAGCCGGTGATCTCGACTTTCCATTCTTTCTGCGTGCGCGCGTTGCGCCGCGACATTGAAGCCCTGCGCATTCCTTCGACCGTCCCAGGCCAGCCACCCATTGGCCATACCAAGAGTTTCGTCATCTACGACGAATCCGATCAGCAGCAGTTGGTCAAGAGCGTCATGCGGCGTCTCGGCATTGACGACAAGCAGACTACGCCACGGTCGATCCTCGGCCATATTTCCTGGGCCAAGAATCACATGCTCGATCCGCAGGAAGTTTACCTGCAATCCTCCGATCCCAAGACTGAGCGCGTCGCCCAAATCTACGAGGTGTATCGCAAAGAGCTGCGCAAAGCCAACGCCCTCGACTTCGACGATCTGTTGCTCGAAGCGGTGCGTCTGCTTAGAGCTGTGCCCGAGGTCCGCGAGTATTACAACCGGCGCTTTCAGTACATCATGATCGACGAATATCAGGATACGAACCGCCCGCAGTACGAACTCATGCGCCTGCTGGCGGGCGCGCATCACAATATCTGCGCCGTGGGCGATGAAGATCAGTCCATTTATTCCTGGCGCGGCGCCGACATTCGCAACATCTTGGAATTCGAGCAGGACTTCCCCGAAGCAAAGATTGTCCGCCTGGAGCAGAACTACCGTTCCACGCAAAACATTCTGCAAGCCGCCTCCGCGGTAGTAGCGAACAACCTCAAGCGCAAAGGCAAGAATCTGTGGACGGACCGCCAGGGCGGGGCGAAGATTGGCTACTACGAAGCTCCGGATGGCGAAAACGAAGCGCTCTTCGCCGCCGATCATATTGCAAAATATCTGCGCCAGGCGGCCAACAATAGTGACGGCGAGACGCCCCGCGCCGCCATCCTCTACCGTACCAACTCGCAATCGCGCCTGTTTGAAGAGGCCATGCGGCGCTACCAGCTCAAGTATCACGTGGTGGGCGGCTTCTCTTTCTACGAACGCGCCGAAATCAAGGACATGATTTCGTATCTCAAAGTCGTCCACAATCCCGATGACTCGATTTCGCTGCTGCGGGTTGTCAATACTCCGGTGCGTGGGATCGGCAAAGCGACGATGGAAATCATCGAGCAGGTGGCCCTCGAAACCGGCCAGTCGCTTTGGGGCGCGATCGGCGAAGCTCTGCGGCGCCAATTGTTACCGCAGCGCGCCTTAGCGGCGATGAAGAGTTTCCACAACCTTATCGAAGACGCCCGCGCCATGCTGGCGGGGACCTACGCCGAGCGACTGGAGCAGACTTCGTCCGAGCTCACGGGGGGACAGCCGCCCTCGGCTGTCCAGCGGGGCAGAGCCCCGCAGCTGCCGGAACCGCCCGTCGACACCGACGACACACAGATCGCATTCGACCCGGCAGAATTTAATTTCGGTCTCGCCGAAGAAGATGAACCCGAAGCAGCGGAAGCAGCCAGCCTCGACGACAGCCAGCAAGCGGCCGAGGTTGACGGCTTTCGTCAGCCCGGAGCGGCAGCCAACACCGCCGAACTCCTCAAATTCCTCATCGACCGTACCCGCTACATCAAACAACTGGAGGGGGAAGACACGCCCGAAGCTTTCTCGCGCGTGGAGAATCTGCACGAACTGGTCAACGCCGCCATGGATTCCCGCGATCGCGGCGAAAGTCTCGACCAGTTCCTGGACCACGCCGCCCTGGTCAGCGACGCCGATGCCTACGACGAGAGCGCCAAAATTACCTTAATGACGCTGCACGCCGCCAAGGGCCTGGAGTTCCCCCTGGTGTTTCTGTGCGGCCTGGAGGAAGGCCTCTTCCCGCACTCCCGCACTTTTCTTCATCCCGATGACGTTGAGGAAGAGCGGCGGCTGTGCTACGTGGGCATGACCCGCGCCATGAGCCAGCTGATGTTGACCAGAGCGGTCTATCGCCGCCGCTATGGCACCGACCTCCCCGAAGCCAGCGTTCCCTCACGGTTTTTGGAGGAAGTACCGGCCGAGCTGATGGAAGATCTAGGCGGGGTCCGGGGCGCCCGCCGAACTCACCTAGGGACGGGCGCCCTCGCCCGTCCGGCGGGGCAAAGCCCCGCAGGTTTCGACTCGCAACCGCACTACGCTTACGAAGACGAAGACCAGTCCGCCGCGTGGCACTCGCCAGCGAAGCAGCGCTCCTCCACCTCTGGGCCAAAATACAATTCCATCGACAACATTGCCGAGTTTTTCGCCTCGCGCGGCAAGAAATTCAGCCTTCCCCAGGTGCCCGCCGAAGCCCCCAAAGGCAGGAAGGGGTTTCGGCCAGGATCGAAGGTCAGGCACCCGAAATATGGTGAGGGCACCGTCTACCAGCGCGAAGGAGAAGGTGAAGAAGCCAAGATTACGGTACAATTTCCTCGCTTCGGTTTGAAAAAGCTAGTGGAGAAGTACGCGCAACTGGAAGTAGTCTAAGGTGGCGTAGGGACAGCCGCCCACGGCTGTCCGGGCGAGCGAAGCTCGCCAGTCCCAATTTCAAGGAGATTCTGACAGCATTCATGGCAAATACATCGACTCTGAGCAAAGAAGAACGCAAGAAAGCCAAACGCACATCCCGCAAGAAGGTCAAGGCGGAAAAACCGAAGAAACCTCGCGACTACGCCCGCGGATCGAAGAAACGCAAAGTGAAAAAGCTGGCGCGCGGACAGGCTAAGCGGTAAGAGCAGCATTTGGCACTTAGCAGTTGGCATTGGGCGGCTGGGATTTCATTTACAGAGGCTTGCCGCCTTAAGGTCACTGGCTAAGTGCCAAGTGCTAATTGCCAAAGGCTCCAAGGACACCAATTTGGCAGAACCCGTGATCTCGAACCAGAAGACGGTGCGCACGTCCGAAAACCAGCTCTTTTGCTGCAAGTCCATCGACAAGCTGATTGCCGAAGCGGATGAGCCGGAACATCGCCTTAAGAAAACCCTTGGCCCGTGGTCGCTGACCGCTCTTGGAATCGGCGCCATCATCGGCTCGGGCATCTTCGTGCTCACCGGAACCGCCGCGGCTGGCGAGCATTTCGAAGCGCCGTCCATCCTTCACGCCCAGGTGCTCGATCTGCTGGTCAATTTCCTGCGCACCGGAAGCACGGCCGGGGCGCTCATGCACGGCCGTCCGCCCGCCGGGCCCTCGATTGCGATTTCATTTCTGCTGGTAGCAGTGGCTTGCAGCTTTGCCGGCCTTTGTTATGCCGAACTGGCTTCGATGATTCCGATCGCAGGCAGCGCGTATACGTATTCCTATGCCACGCTGGGCGAGATTTTTGCCTGGATCATCGGCTGGGATCTCATCCTGGAATACGTGGTCAGCAATGTCGCCGTCGCGGTAGGTTTCAGCGGATACACCAAGGCTCAACTCGCAGCCTTCGGAGTCAATCTTTCGGACAAATGGTCAACGCCGGTCTGGGCTTCCGGCCAATGGACTGGCGCGTATTTCAATCTTCCTGGATTTCTCATCGTATTCATTTTGACCCTGCTGCTGGTCCGCGGGGTACGCGAGTCGGCCGAAGCAAACAACGTGATGGTCGCCATCAAGATCGGCGCGATCCTCACTTTCCTCGTAGTGGGCGGCATGCTGGTGCATCCCGCGAACTGGAAGCCTTTCGCGCCATCAGGCTTCGGCGGCATCGTTACCGGCGGAGCCATCGTTTTTTTCACCTACATCGGATTCGATTCGGTTTCCACCGCGGCCGAGGAATGCAAGGCTCCACAGCGCGACTTGCCTTTCGGCATCATCGCGTCATTGATCATCTGCACGGTGCTTTACGTGGGCGTGGCCGTCGTCCTTTTGGGGATGATGAAATACACCACATTCGTTTCCGGGCCCGCGGCGGACGCCCCGGTGGCGTATGCCATGCAATACCTCGGAGTTCATCCGGTTTTTCGCTCCATCATTGTGCTGGGCGCGCTCATGGGCATGATCTCGTCGCTGCTGGTCTTTCAATACGGCCAGGCGCGCATCTGGTACGCCATGTCGCGCGACGGCCTGCTGCCCAAGTTCTTTTCGGCGGTGCATCCAAAATTTAAGACGCCCCATTGGTCCACTTGGATTGCATGCTTTGCGGTGGGCATTCCCGCCGGCCTGGTGGATATCGGCGACGCCGCCGATCTCTCCAACATCGGCACGCTGTTCGCCTTCGTGCTGGTTTCCCTTGGTGTGATCTTCCTGCGCCGCCGTCAACCCGAGCGCCCCCGCGCCTTCCGCGTCCCCTTCGTTCCATGGTTCCCGCTGATTTCCGTAGCCCTCTGCGGAGGCCTGATGACCGGCCTCACCGTCATCACCTGGATTCGCTTCGTAGTCTGGCTGGCGATCGGCCTTTGCATCTACTTCCTCTTCAGCCGCCGCCACAGCGAGTTCGCCAAGCAATAATCTTCCGTAGAGGCGTAGCTCGCTACGTCTCTGTCAACAGCACCGAATCTCAAAGCTCCAAGACGGAATTAACCCGCGAAAATCATCGCCAAAACGTATCTTTGACTCCCGCGCGGCGGAAGCCTAGAATTTCCTTAGGGGTGTGCTTCGGGCATGCTTCGAGGGCGCTACTGGAGGATTTATGGGTGAGGGACTGTTTCAACCGCTGCACATTCTGTTGATTGTCGGCATTGCGTTGCTGCTTTTCGGACCCAGTAAGTTTGCCGATCTGGGCAAAGGACTGGGCGAAGGCATTCGCAACTTCAAATCGGCCATCAAAGAACCTCCCAAGGACGAGAAGGACAAAGAGCCGCCCAAACCGGGTCCAACCGCGTAACGTTCTTCGGTCTCGCCCGTCCCTCGCTCTCTAGGAAGCCGCCTTGTAGGAATTTGCAATTAGTCCGCTGCGCGTTACAGGCAACCATGCTGGCGCAGCATCTGAAATACCAGCGACACCGGCAATCCCACCACGTTGAAATAATCCCCTTCGATTCGCGGAATCCAGCGCGATGCGAGTCCCTGAATCGCATACGCGCCCGCTTTATCCATGGGCTCGCCCGATGCGACGTAAGCCCGAATCTCGGCGTCGGTCAGGGGCTCCATGTTGACCAGCGTCGTCTCCGAACGGAGGTCTTCGAAACCGGATCTCAGTTCCTGGTTCGCAGTTCCCGGCCCAACCAGGCACACTCCGGTAATCACCTGATGGGTTCGTCCGGAAAGCAAGCGCAGCATGCGGAAAGCGTCGGCCGCATCGCTGGGCTTGCCGAGAATCTGGCCATCCACAAATACCACCGTGTCGGCGCCAAGCACGCAAGCTTCCGGAAACTGCCCAAATACAGCCAGCGCCTTTTCGCGCGCCAGGCGTTCGGCACAGCTCTTGGGCGATTCTCCATCCAGCGAAAATTCTGGAACATCGGCCGGCTGCACCGTAAACGGAATTCCCGCATTGCGCAGAAGCTCCTGGCGGCGGGGAGAGGCGGAGGCTAGGATCAGCATAGGATATAGTGTTGATTCATTGGAGCATCTTCCCTTCCCGCCGGTCATGTCCGGCGGTCATCTGGTCCCGAATCCCCTGGCTTCCTACACTCAAGTTATCCCCTGAGTCAGCCTTTCCAGCGATAAGCATCCGGCTGAGGCAGGCCGATATGTGCCAGCACGCGGCAGGCGAATTCGTGGGCCATGGCATCGAGGCCGGCGGGCCGGTAGTAAAACGCCGGGATGAGCGGGAAGACGGTGGCTCCGGCGTCGGCGGCGCGGTACAGGTTGCGGATGTGAATCTTATTGAGGGGAGTCTCGCGCACGCACAGCACCAGCGGACGTTTCTCCTTGAGGCAGACGTTGGCGGCGCGCTCGATGAGCTGGGCGGCGATGCCGCTGGCAATGCGCGCCAGCGTGCCCATGCTGCACGGGATGACCACCATCGCCTCGCTGGGATACGACCCGCTGGCAATGTTGGCGCCGATATCGGCGTTCGATTGCAGATGAATTTTGCGGGACGACTGGGCTTTGCCCAGCACCTGGCCGATCAGGTTACTGCGGCCGCGCAGGCCAAGCTCTTCGGCCAGCACGCGCAGAGCGCTGTCGGAGGCGATGAAGTTCACCGTCTGCACCCGGGCGTCGCGCTCGACCGCCAGCAGGAAATGGCGCAGAAATAATGACCCGCTGGCCCCGGTAGTGGCAACGGTCAAGTTTCGCGGCATCAGATTTTGCGCTCGGTCATTTTGTGCAGCACGGTTTTTTGCAGCACGCTTCGGCAACGGCTCCCCCATGAGGCGCGTCTTTACTACGGCAAGCTTCTGAGCATAGGGAGACGGCGCAGCACAGTCAAGGAGTCCCTGTAGAGACATAGCTCGGCTACGTCTCCAGTCGCCAGTCTTCAGCCGTCCACGATCTTGGTTCTGAGGATTGAAGACCGAGGACTGACGACCGAGGACTGACGGCCGAAGACTGAAGACCGAGGACTGACGACTGACGTTGGCGTTCCACCATGGCAACCTCGACCAACCTCCGGGCCCGGCGCAATGAGGCGCAACTGCACGCGCTGGCGGGAGTGGAGCGCGAGATTCGCACCGTCGATCCCAGCAGTCAGCGCAAATACCTGCGCGACTTCAGCCAGGCCTTCCGCTCCTACCAGTCGGTGGTCCACCCCGAAGAACTGAAAACTCTAATCGGTTCCGCCGACCTGTTGCTGATCGGCGACTATCACGCCTTGCCCGCCTGCCAGCGCTTCGCGGCGACTCTCCTGGAAGAACGGACTCAACCTGCCGACCGCCCGGTTGTGCTCGGAGTAGAAACCATCTTTTCGCGCGACCAGCCCATTCTCCAGGAATGGTGGCGCCGCGAAATTGACGAAGCCGAACTGCGGCGGCGCATTCGCTTTGACCTCGATTGGGGATACGACTGGGCGCCGTTTTACGAACTGTTGGTGACGGCGCGTGAACATGCCGAGGCGATCTATGGGCTGGATTGCATGCCGCGCGAAGATTTGCGCAAGATAGGCGCCCGCGATCGCCACGCCGCGCACAAAATCGAGGAGATCCGGCAACGCCATCCCCAGGCCGTGGTCATGGTGCTGTTTGGCGAATCGCACCTGGCACCGGGACATCTGCCTCGATTGCTGCGCGAGCGCATGCCCGAACCCAAGATTCTCACCGTGCTGCAGAACGTGGACGCACTCTACTGGCGGGCCGCGGGCGAGCAACCTCAGCCGGTGCCAGCCGTGCGGGTGGCCGGGGATACGGTCTGCGTTTTCAATTCCACCCCGCTGGAGAAATACGAAAACTATCGCCTGACCCTGAGCCGCTGGCGGCGCTCCGCAGACGAAGGGCCCGATCTCACCCCTACCATCTACAACTTGATCGACAGCCTGCTGCGCTTCCTGGGCATCCATCTCTACTCCTCGCACAACCGCACCCAGCCGAAATTTCTGGTGGACTTGCTGCCCGAGGTCGTCGGCAATCTTCCGGAGTCGCAGCTGCGGCGCTTGCTGGGACGCGAGACAGCGAAGGAAGAAGAGCAACAGAGTTTGCTGAGGAAAATTGACCAGCGCGGCAGCCTCTATTTACCGCGTGGGAACACATTTTACGTGGGCGAATTTCAGATGAGATATGCCGCCGAAGAGGCGGCGCGCTTTTTGCACCACGCCTGCCAGGGGTTGGCATCGGGGTTGGCATCGAGGACAACGGAGGGCTCTCCCCAGTCGCCCGACGGTTTCTACATCCAGACTTTGCGGCAGGCGTTCGGCTACTTCGGATCACGCGCGCTGTATCCGGCGCGGGACGGGATTGATCTATCGCTGAAGGCCTGTGAGAACCTGGCCGAAGCAGCGCCGCATAGCGCCGCGCCGGAATTCGACGACACCGCGCAGAAACTCGGCTACGCGTTGGGCAGCGATCTCTATGATCGATATCTCGAGGGAAGCGTGACCCGCAGCCAGTTGCGACGGCTGTTCCTGGCTCATCTCGAAGAGCCGGGCCGCGCCCGCAAAATTTGCGCGGAACTGATGGCTTCTCACCGTCTGGGCCGCAAGGGGCCTTATCCCGATCATAGCTCCCGCGCTGTTCGTTCCCGGCTGGCCTGAAAGATCGGCGTCGATCGATCTTACGATCGAAACGTGATTTCCGCAGCGGCCCGAATCATGACCGGGCCCAGCAGTCCTGACTTCAGCAACTCAGCATCCTTGGGCCACGGGCGATAGGTGGTGAAGGTGAAGCGACTGGTGGGGCTGGGCTTGCCCTGCAGCAACCATGACGGCCACTTCGCCAGCTTCCTGCCTCCGAAGGGACTCTCTTCCCACTCGCAGTCTTCGGGCAGATTGGCATCTCCGATCAGCCGGTTGGGCCAGAGATTGACCACGATCAATTCCAGCGAATTGGTTCCGGCGCGTGCCGCATCGGTAATATCCATGCGAAACGGCGGCTTCCACAGAATGCCGAGCGGTTGACCATTCAATCTGACACTGGCAATGACCTGAACCTCACCCAGATCCAGATACACCCGAACTCCTTTCGCCAGCATGGACGGCGGAATTTGAATTTCCTTGCGATAGGTCGCTTTCCCTGAGAAATAACGGATCCCCGGATCGCTGTGTTCGGTCCACGAAATCAGCTTGGGCAGTTCGATTCGCTCCGGCGCACCCCATCCTGGCGCAAAGCGCACTTCCCAGGGGCCGGTGATGGCCGCTGGCTCTGGCAGCGCGGGAACCTCAAGGTTGCGCTGTTTCCCATCGGCAGTTAACAGGCTGTACCGCCCGGGCTGCCATATCAGACTCTCGTGGCTGTTGTCCGGGCCCCGCATGATCTGAATGTGTCCGCCCGCTTCGGTCAGCGCCTCCCCGTTGTGCATCGCCAGGGTAATGCGGTCGGCCTCGACGGCGCTCTTGGCCGGAAACACTACAAACACCGAGCCGTTCTCCGGCAGAGGAATCGGCAAACGGATGCAGCCATTCGACTCTTCGTACATGGCAGGTCTTTCAATCCGCCCCGTCTCCGGCCACCAGAACTCGGGACGCCGGCCATCCCCCCGAAAACTGCAGACTTCTTCGACCGGAACGCTTTTCTTGTTCGCAAGAAAATAGAGATCCGTCCCGTCCTCCGTCCGGCGGTGGATGTAGCGAAAAGATGACTGCCCGGCGGACGAAAAATCAGGAGGTATGGCCATCGATTCCAGCACCTGCTGCGGAGTCCGTCCCCAGACCACCCGCCCCTTCCCGTAGCGATGTTCGGTGACCTTCACGCCATCGCAATCTCCCCAGAGCGCATCGGCAATCTTCTCCAGCTCCCGGTCGCACTCGGGATACCCTGCCAGACTAGGCGACCGTGTGGGCCGCGGCCCAATCAACAGCATGCCGTCATTTACCAACTCTGCAATCTTCCGCAGAAGCTGCGGCGTCATCGTTCCCGCCCCGGGCATACTTCCCGGCTCCGGCAACACCAGCGCACGATAACTCATGCCATCGGGCAGCACGATGCGTTCATCCTCGATCTTCATCCGCGTCAGCACCACCTCCGGTGTGCATCCGTCAAAGTTGTAGCCCGGAGCCGTGGGCGGATCGGCGCTATGCATATCCACGCCCGGCGGACGAAAACGCATGGGCGCTCCTTCCGGCTGCAGGCAGCAAATATCGGCGACGAACAGACCCTGCCGCAGCATGAACTGGCAGCGCGTAAGGTACTCGTGCCAGCCTTTCGATTCCTCCCACCAGGTTTGGGTGCGCTCGTAGTGCACGCCGAATGGGCCCATGGTCATGCCCGGCGCGCGATCCATCCAGGGCTGCATGGCGTAACGGTGAAATACGAAGCGGTTGATGCCGGCGCACAAAGCCCAGTCGCCCAGCGGCTTGAGCGTCGCCGGATGCGCCAGCCAGTCTTCGCCCGGCATGGAAGTGAAAGACTCCGCCGCGATGATTTTTTTTCCATAGACGTGCGCCGCCGAAACCATGTTGGCGCACCACTGCCACGAACGATAAACCTGCGGAAAGTAATCGCGGCCCAGCCAGAATTCTCCCTGCGGCTCGTCGGCCTGCGCGGCGTATCCCATCTCATCGCAGGGATCGCCATCATAAGCCTCAATGGTCAAGCGCAGGCCGTGTTGGTGGGCCAGTTCGCGCAAACCTCCCGCGTAGTTTTCGATCAGCAAGTCCGAAATGATTTTCCGCAGGTCCCAAAGAAAGCGCTCCGAAATCTCCAGATCGCCAACCGCTCGCCCCGTCATCACCGGCAAAAACGGAAGGATGTCGTAGCCGCACCGCTTCTGGAATTCCTCGCCAAACTTCGCCGTCCAGTTCTGCGCGCCCGATTCCCAGCTATCAATGTGGGTAGAGACGAGAGTCTTCCCTGCCAACGGGCCGGCGTCGGAAACGACCTTCCCCAGAAATTTTGAGAAGTGGAGTTCGATTGCTTCCCGGCTCAGCTTGTCGCATTCCAGGCCGCGGCCCGCCTTCGGTGTGGGATGGTTATCCACCCCGGTGGAAGTGTGGCCGAAGCGCAGCACGGTCCATTTTCCCTCAGGCACTTCCCAGGCCAGGCGGCCGTTCTCAAAGGCAGGAGTGAGATCGCGAATTTGCTTCTGCTCGATCCGCCATGCCGGCGGCAACGAGGCAAATGAAATCGGCAGCGGCGGCAGCCCAAACTCCGTATCGTAAGGAACCGACTTGGTTTCGAATGTAGCTTTGAATCGAATGTCGTCGATTCTGTAGGAGTCATCGGATGGCGTGGGAAACGCCAGGACCGCGATGTCTTGGTAATAGCCCGCGATCGCCTCCGGACTTGGCAAGGCTTCCGCGAAATGGCGCGGCCCTTCCACGGCCGTTTCGGACCACACCACTTTCTGCATCGAGAGTTCGGGCGTGATCCACGGCCCTCCGCTGCCCGCCCACCCCGCAGCGTTATACAAATTCACTTCCAGCCCAAGCCGGTTCGCCTCCCCGCAGGCAAAGTGGAAGATTTCGCGCCACTGCGTGCTGGCGAACGCCACCGGGCCCGGCGGGACGGCGGGATCCACTTCCAGAATCAGAACCCCACCGATCCCCACGCGCTGCATGGCCTCGAGATCGGCCGTGATTCCTTCCTGGGTCACATTCCCATTGGCCCAGAACCAGTAGACCCAGGGCCGCGCGGAGTCGGGGGGATGGGCAAAGCTTTCTGCCAGCTGCGATCCGCCGTATGTCTTGGTCTCCTGCGAGTAGCCGAGGCGAACCCACAATCCCGCCGTGGCGCCGGCCAGCCCTCCCAGGAATGTTCTGCGACTCAGCATCTTTTCGTTAGCACCGCGACGAGTTTACCAGCCTGCCGGTCTTCTCGCGGGATCTTGTCCTATCACCGCGGACAAACTCTCCTTCCTCTGCGACCCCACATTCAGGTCGCCTCAATCGATTACCAAGGGACAATGCCCGCTTGCCGTGGCCATGCCGTCCAAGTGCGGCTCCTGAATTGTGCAGGTTTGCCGATGAAGCACATGTTGCGTGCCAATGTTCAAGGAGACGCTATGCACCGCTGCCTCGCCGCGTGGATTTTCTTCTTGCTCTTGCCGGGACAAACCTTGCTACGGGCCCAGGAATTCAAGCTCTTTGAACGCTCTGTCCAGGTGCACGGATGGCTGTCGCAAGGCTTTGTCTACACGAACGACAACAACTGGCTGACCATGAACACCAGCTCGGGCTCGGGCGCCATGACCGACATGGGGCTGAACCTGTCAACCCAGTTAACCGACAAGCTACACGTGGGCGCACAAGTGTTCGACCGCAATCTCGGCCAGCTTGGGCAGTGGCATCCCTCGCTGGACTGGGCGGTTGCCGACTACCGGTTCAACTCCTGGTTCGGCATTCGCGCCGGCAAAGTTAAGACCACCCTGGGCCTGTATACCGACTCGCAAGACTTGGACTTTCTCCGCACTTTTGCCCTGCTTCCCCAAAGCGTCTATCCCACCGATATCCGGGACGCCACCATCGCCCACCTGGGGAGCGATATTTATGGCACGGTTTCCCCGCTGCATAACCTCGGAGCATTTTCCTACACGGTGTTTGCCGGGCATCGCAGTGACAGCCTCCATAGCGGCTATGAGTACCTGACTTCCGCCTATCACCTCTACTACTCGCGCTACGGCGGACTGCAGTATGGCGCCGATCTGCGCTGGAACACGCCGCTCAAGGGCCTGCTGATCGGCGCCTCCCGAATGAATGAAGACCTTACCGGCCAGGGAACCTTCGCCGGGCCCACCGGCTCGGGCATCGTAGTCACCCCAGAAGCCGATCGTTCGAAAACCGACTGGACCAACCAGTTCTACGGCCAGTACAACCTGGGGAAACTGCTGGTCGATTCGGAGTATCGCCGCTTTCTGCACGACGAACAATTTATCGCCGCCGGATACCTTGCCCTGGAGACCGCGACCGACGTGCGCGGCTGGTACGTCTCGGGAACCTACCCCGTCATGAAACGGCTTACCCTGGGCTCCTATTACTCGCGCTACACCGTAACCAGCGTGGCCGGAGGCCCCTACGGCGCGCTGTTCCCTGACCAAACTGACACCAGCCTCCCCGCCAATCATATTTACGACAAAGTCGTTACCGCGCGGCTGGATCTGAAAAAATTCTGGAACGTGAAAGTGGAGGGCCACTTCATGGATGGCTGCGCCAGCGGCAGCTACCCGGAGGGGTTCTATCCCCAGGTGAATCCTCAGGGCTTCAAGCCCAACACGAATGCTCTGGTAATTAAGACCGGCCTTAGCTTCTAGGTTGCGGCCAGGAATGCACAGGAGAATGCGATGAAACGTCCGAAGCTGCTCCTGCTGCTGGTGGCCATGGCGCTGGCCGGCCGGGGGAAGGCTTTTGCCGGCGACTTCAAGATAATCGCCAACCCCAGCGTCGCGGCCGACACAATTTCGGCGCGCGAGCTGACAAGTATTTTCCTGAAAGAAAGCGATCGCCTAGGAGGGGTCCACGTCGAACCGGTCCTCGAAAAGGGTGGCCCCGTTCACGACGCCTTCCTGAAAGAATACCTGGGCCGCAGCGACGACGATCTTCAGAGGTACTACCTGACCTTAGTCTTTAGCGGAAAAGGGACCAAGCCCAAGGCCGTCGGTTCCGACGCGGAAGTCGTCGCCTACGTAGCCAGGACCAGAGGCGCGATTGGATATGTTAGCTCCGCTACCGACGCGCCCGGGGTAAAGGTTCTGACCATCGCCGAAGCCACCGGCAACGCGGAAAGAAAACTGCTCATCCGCTTTGAACCTGAATATCCCCAGGAACTCTGGAAGCGTTCCATCGGGGGCACCGTACGCTTGAAAGTGACCATCGCAGCCACTGGCAACGTGGAAAACGCCGAATTGCTCGGCGGCAATCCCGTGCTGGGGAATGCTGCCATCGCTGCGGTGGCCAAGTGGAAATACGCCCCGGCCGCTTCGCGCACCACCGCAGAGGTCAGCATTCCTTTCGCCCCCCATTAGGACTAGCTCATCGATGGTTGCGAAGGGCATTGGCCTCAACCGTGCCCTTGCGATCCCAAGAAACAGACGGGCTTGAGCCCCGGCGGCTCTTGTCTGCTTCAAAGAAGCATTCCAAACGAAAAAGCGGCGAGCCAGCTTGCAGCTCGCCGCTTCCCATTTCCCAAATGGTTAGTGATCGTCGCCGTCCTCCCACAAGAACGGCAGCACGTGGATTGCATCCTGCCGAACCGCCTGCAGTTGGCTGGGATCGAAGCCCAAGGCCTGAATAACGGTCGGAGCGACCTGCTGGTTACTCACCGGGGTCGAAACGGTTTCACGCCGCATCTCCGGATTCGAAACCAGCAAGGCCACGTGAACGTCGTCTTCGTTCAGTCCGCCGTGCTCGGCAATTTTCGAGCCGCCGGTGAAAATCACGCCCGTATTGACCTTCAAGACGATGTCCGGAGTGCGCGGGTCCTTGCGCGGATCGTTGAACTTGTTGATCAGCGACTGCCCGGCAAAGATTTCCTGAATTCCCAGCGCCTGCTGATTGGCCGGTTCGCTGAGCGTCGTGACCACGCTGGGCGTCAGTGAGGAATCGGTCAGCCAGATGAGCGAGCCATCGTCGGAAATGTCGAAAGCATCGGCCGCGCCGATCGTTGCTGTAGGCTGGCCGCCGCCGATTCCAACTCGCTTGCTGACATCGATCGGCGACTGCCCGTGCTTGGCGCCCACGATGACCAGCGTGTCCTCGTAGATTCCCTGCTTCTTCAGTTCCGCCACAAACTTTCCCAGCGACTGGTCTACGAAATCGAGTTCGCTGGCCAGCCCTGCGGAAGGCGTGCCCAGCACATCGGCGTAGCCGGCAACCTTCAGTTTTTCGCCTACGCTGACTGCCTGGAAATTGGTTCCAAACAGCGTCGGCACGCCCACCCAGCGGCTGTGGTCGTGGGTGTAGCCATCAATTTGGTTAAGCACGGCTTGCACGTGCAGCGAATCGTAGCACTGAATGTTGCGCAGGTCGGTCGTCCATCCGTCGTCGGGAGTGGTATCGACAGCCGGCACCGGACTGCAGCCGGGGAATTGCGGCAGAGCTACCGGGATCGAGTTAATTTCCGGCCCGTAAAAATCATCCACGCCGCGGCCGCTCGGCCCGTTCGTCCATTCGTAAGAAGGATGCTTGTCGGTCCAGGCCGTGGTGCCGCCGTTGGCCTTCACCACTTCAAAGATGGTATTCACCCGCAAATACTGGTGGGGTAGGACGACCACGCAATTCCGCAGCGGATCGCGGGTCAGATAATTCGGATTGATTCCGCCGCCGCCGTCGAGTTTGGTCAGGTCAACGTCGATGGCCTCATCCCAGGCTACGTTGGTGCCGATCTTGCCGGGGCAAGCTCCGCCCGGATTTCCCAGTCCGTCAGTCTGCGCCGGAGGCGAGAGCGCCCGGTTGTAGGTGTCGTCATACCAGAGTCCGGTCGTAATCGGCGATCCGCCGGTGACCAGCGACGCCAGGCCGGGGAAAGAATCGGAAGGCTGCGAGGTAGCGGCGTTGCTGTAGGTAACGCCGTGATGGCTGAGGGTCGCCAGAGTGGAATCGGGATGCGCGGCGACATAATTGGCAAGGTCGAGGGCATGCAGACCGTCCACGCTGATGAGCAGAACGTGTTTGACGTGGCGCCGGCTACCGTCATTATCAGCACGCGCGGGAACAGAAAGCGGGAGAAGAGAAGCCGCGAGCAACGCGGCAAGTAGAGGCTTGCGCAAATGCATTTTTGTCATCCTCCTGGGACTGGAAGAAAATTCTAGGAGGGCAAGGTCGATGGGATGTGAATGGGAGATGAAAAGCTGGTTAAAAGAAAGTGAACGGCGGAGGCGAAGTCCCTACCTGCAAGTCCTTGGCAAATGGATGATGGGTGCCCCATCCTAGTCGCGCTTTTGCGACTAGGGTGGGATTCCACAAACGCCTGAACCAAAGGATCGACTGACACCAGTGTGGAACGTGCAAGCAAGCCGGAGGTTGCTTTCTACTTCTTTCCGCCCACCGCGTCCAGGCATTTGCCGTAGAGTTCCAGCAGATGGCTGGCGTACTCCTCCGGCTTGGCGGCGGCGCCGCTACCCTGAAAGCCCACCCCCGACGAAGCGGTCCGGCCGTAGCCGGTGGTCATGGCCACAAACTTCATGAGGTCGAGTGCAATATCTTCGTCGCGGCGCGCGCCGGCCGTGCTGCTGGGCGTTTCCATGGGTCCCTCCGATGAAACCATGATGCTGGGAATTTCCGCTGCTGCTTCTTCTTCGTCCATCAGGTCTGCAAAATGCAGCATGCATTCGATAATAGCAGAAGGGTTTATCAGCCACGGACTGCCGTTGTCATTTCGAGCGGGGCGAGAAATCTGCTTCTCCTTTTGCGTCGGCAAGCAGCAGATTCCTCGTCGCTGCGCTCCTCGGAATGACAACAACGTCAACTGAGCAACTTAGCAATCTCTGCGTGACCGTTCTTGGTGGCCAAGGCTGCGGGCGTGACGCCGTCGTCGCTGGCGACGAAGCGGTTGGCTCCGTGCTTGAGCAACAACTCGGCCATGGCTCGGTCTCCGTGTTGCGCGGCAGAGTGCAGAGGAGTCCAGCCCTGCTGCTGCTGAACATCGGGCGAAGCGCCGTGCGTGAGCAGAATCGTCACGATGGGCAGGTTGCGCGCCGCGGTGGCACTGTGCAGCGGCGCGACCTTCATGGGATTGCGGGCGACCGCGTTGGGGTCGGCGCTATGTTGCAAAAGGAAAGAGGCCATTTCCTGCTGCGCGAAAAAACAGGCGAAGTGTAGCGGAGTGAATCCATCGGCAGACCAGGCGTTGGCGAGCTTTGCCTCTGGATCTGTCCAGTCTTCTGTGTAAACGACCAAGCTTTCTTGGGGTTGCTTTTGGGGATGGGTTGCAAGGGAAGGGGACAGTTCCCCTTCCCTTGCGTCCACGTAGAAAAAGAGCTGAGGTGCATTATGCCGACCTTCCCGCTGGCCTGGGCATGCGCTCGGGCCATAGGACGGTGAAGTAGTTCAAAGCTTGACTCCAGTTTTGTACCGGCATGGTCCACTTCTTGGACGCCTGCCGGATCGCCAGAAATAGCAGTTTCAGCGCTGACTCTTCGTTGGGAAAAGCGCCCCGCGTTTTGATGATCTTGCGCAGCGAACGATGCAGTGCTTCTACGCTATTGGTGGTATAGATCGCCTTGCGAATGTCTGCGGGATAGTGGAAAAAAGGCGTGATGCGATCCCAGTTCCGCTGCCACACCTGGCTCAGGCTCGGATAGGCGGTCCACTTCTGAGTTACCTCCTCCAGATTCTGCTGGGCTTCCTCCGCCGTGGCCGCACGATAGATGCGGCGCAGATCTGCCGCCACCAACTTGCGGTGTTTCCAAGGCACATAATTCAGCGAAGCCCGTACCAGATGCACGATGCAGAGCTGCACTTCGGCCTGGGGATAGATAGTTTCGATCGCTTCCGGAAATCCTTTCAGCCCATCCACGCAGGCGATGAAGATATCCTTCACCCCGCGATGCTTTAGCTCGGTCAGCACTTGCAGCCAGAACTTGGCTCCCTCCTGCTGTGCCACCCACAGTCCCAGGACTTCCTTTTGCCCCGCCAGGTCCACCCCCAGCACCACATAGATCGCCTGGTTGTGCACATGCCCGCTGTCCCGCATCTTTACCATCATGGCGTCCAGATACACGATCGGATACAACTCCTCCAGTGGCCGGCTCTGCCAGGCCTTCACTTCTTCCACCACCGCATCGGTGACGTTGGAGATCAGGGTTGGCGAAACCTCGATCCCATAGATCTCTTCCAGGTGCCCTTGGATTTCGCGTGTGCTCATCCCCCGCGCATACATCGAGATGATCTTGTCATCAAATCCCGTGAAGCGCGTCTGCCCCTTAGCCACGATCTTGGGCTCAAAGCTCGCCTGGCGGTCCCGCGGGGTTTCCAGTTCCAGTTCCCCAAAGTCCCCCTTTAGAGCTTTCCGACTTGTCCCGTTGCGGCTGTTGCCGCTGTGATGTCCTGCCGGATCGTGTTTCTCAAATCCCAGATGGTCGGTCAGCTCAGCTTGCAGAGCCCGCTCCAGGATGGCTTTGGTGAGTTGTTTCAGTAGGCCGTTCTCGCCGATGATGTCTTCCGGCTTTTTGTAATCGGCCAGCAGTTGGTCAATCAGTGTCTTATCGATGGCCATCGGTTTCCTATTTTCCTCTTCCGATGGTCGTTTACACAGTTCCTTTTACATCTTCTTGCCTCTTGCTGGAGCAATTCCGCTGCCCGTTCCACTCGGCCAAGACTCGCGGCTTCAAAGATATCCAACTCGGGGCGGGCCGCCAGCAGCAGATCCACCATGTCCGCTCGACGGCGATAGAGCGCGTGCAGGATGGCGGAGACACCGGCTTCATCGCGCGCCCATGCGCGAACTGGAGTCTCCGCCAACAACACGCGCAGGCTCTCCAAATCCCCAGCTTGAATGGCAGCAATCACTTCGGGATGGTTGTTCACGGCGACGTCCCCTTCTCTCCCTGTCGGATGCAAACGCCAACGAATCATAGCGATTGCAAACTGGATGTCAAAGGAAACCCGCGGGGGACTGCAGAAGTATTGCTCAGCCAAACTCTCCAATAAATTTTCACGCGAAAAGATGAACCGGATCCTGCCGGCGCTGAAAATCAGCCAGTTGGTTACCCAGTACTTAAGTACCGTGTCAGTGCATGCGTTGGTACTGTTTCGCCCGGAACCTTTGGATAGAATCGCGATAGGACATTACGCCGGAGTGCTGCAGTTTTCATTCTGGGAAGGAAGTACGATGACGAGACCGAATCTGCTCAAGAACTTTGTACCGCTCTCTGTTATTTTGCTGGGACTAATCCTGGGACTGGCGGCGTGTAAGCTGACCTCGGGAGGCGGAGGACTTGCGCCGCCGCCGAGCGGAAGCACGGAGTACCTCTTCGCCACCAGCAACAATCAGGTGTGGTCGTTCAACATCAATACCACGACCGGAGCGCTGAGCGGACCAGCTAGCATCACGGGCCCTGGGTTAAGCGAGGGCATTGTCGGCAACCCAGCGGGTACGTTCCTCTACGTTTCCGATGCAGTGAACGACCAGGTGCATGTTTACACCATCAGCACGAGTGGAACTCTCAGTGAGATCGGCAGTTCGCCCTACACTGTGGGAACGCCCTCCAACAATTTGAATAGCGCGGCCGGTCTGGCCATGGATCCGGCTGGCAAGGTTCTCTACGCCGCAGACCAGCTCAATAACGATGTGGCCGGTTTCACGGTGGGCTCGAACGGAGCGCTGACCGCGGCCACCAATTCTCCATTCGCCACCTCCACCACGCCGACACAAGTGGTGGTGGATGCTTCCTCGCAATTTGTGTACGCTCCAGATTTCAACAACGTTCAGGGCGGAATTTCGGCATTTACCCTGAGCAGCGTCAGCACGGGAAACCTGGTTCCTGCTGGCTTCTCGCCCTTCACAACCGACCTCAATGGCGGGCCGCTCGGCGTGGCCACCACCGGCAGCTTTCTGTATGTCACGGAGCAGAACAAGAATGTCGTGGTCGGGCTCTCCATCAGCAGCCCGACCGGGGCCCTGGCTCAACTTCCCAACTCGGCGTACGCCGCGGGAAGCCAGCCAACGGGCATTGTGGTAAGCCCATCCGGCAAATACGTATACGTCGCCAATAATGGGGATGCAACGATTTCCGGATATCAAGTCAATGCGGATGGAAGTTTAAGCGCAATGGCGAACTCTCCATTCGCCGCGACCGTAGCGCCGTGGTATCTGGCAATTGATCCCTCGGGGAAGTTTCTCTACGCCAGCAATCCTGGCAGCGGCACCATCACGGGCTTCACGATTTCTTCCACGGGAGCACTGGCGCAATTCTCCGGGTCGGCCACGACGGCGGGAACTCAGCCGGTGAGCCTGACCGTGGTAACGGTTCCGTAAGGTCGAGTTGGAACTGCAGGTCCTTCGACTTCGCGCTCAGGATGACAATTCTTGGCGGGTAGCTAGGTCTCGATGCCCACGTGGCAGATGCGGCCGATGAGGTAGTCGGAAACCGGCTTGCCGTCTTCCATGGGCATGACTTCGACCGGGTAGGTCTGATTGTGGGGCCGCAGAACCAGATGTTGTCCCGCCAGTTCGACATACTTCACTGTGCACGCGCCGTTTCTGGCAACCGCATACATGTTGGACTCGCCTTTGCGGTAAGGCTTGAGCGAGTTGTAATGGCGGTCGATGAGGACGGTTGCGCCGGGCAAGAGGCGGGGATACATGCTCATCCCCTCGTGAGCATCTACCTTGACCAGCACGAAACGCTCCCACTGCTCGCGGCCGCCTTCCATCTCCGGGCGTAATTTCTTGAGGAAGGCTTTCTTGAACTTCAGCACATCCTTGACCCGCATGCGCACGATGAGGGGCTGCGTGGCGGCGATGGCGCCGGTCACCATCAGCACGTTCTCGAATTCGTCGTCGCTGGGCGGCACGATGCTGGCGCGCTTGTTGACCTCGATGGGATCGAGGAGATCGAGCACGGAGAGACTCTGGACTTTCAGCACCTTGTCCATGCCTTCAATGCTCAAGCCGCGCTTGCGATTGAGGAAATTGGAGATGTGGGCCTGGCGGAAGCCCGTCTCCTTGGCCAGGCGCAGCCCGGTAAGCTGTCCCCGTTCAATGCGCTCCCACAGCATTTTGCGCAGATTGTCCTGCAGGACCTTGAACCTCATGGCGGCAGGGTACAGCACCGCCCTATAGCGAAGCGCTATTCACGGGATAAAGCGTACATCTCAAAGGAAATGGAGTGCTTGACCGTAATTCTCACTGGGGGGAATACGCCAGGGATTCCTTTCCGCACCTCCGTCTCACCATCCCCGGTTCCCCCAGGGAGCGGCCGCGGTGCCATCGCGAGAATCGCGCAGTTCCGAATCGATCGGCGGTGAACTTCTTGCGCCTTCGCCTGGAGAGCATTGGAACCCAAAGTGGAGGGCAAGCGGCGATTTATTATCCTTGTTACGGAATCAGGACACCCGCCGCGCCCCCTGGCCGATTTCCACAGCCAATGTGCGGAATCGCTATAGCGCCTTGCTATTGCAAAGACAATCGCAACATCTGAAAGGAAATAGACTTGTTGACGGGCAGAATCCACGGGCTATACGATGAGGCGTTTATTTAACTTTTGGTCATACAGGACAAATTGCCACATGTGCAGCGATCATTTGCAGGGTGAAAACCAGGAAAACAGTTTTGGGGAGTTTCGCCGCCGGGTGCAAGCCGCCCAGGTACTCTCCCCCGCGGTGGAGCGGCTGCTGTCGTCGCTCCATTTTACTGGCCGGGTCAGCGTGGTGGTGCAGAACGGCCGGGTATTGAAATCGGGCTACGAGGAGGGCTATTTCCGCCAGCACGAAGCGGCGGCCACCTAGCCCGCAGCGTTGCTGCACCACCGTACCAGCGTTAATCACTTCAAGCGCTTAGCGTAATTCGCGAGCAGGTCATCGTAAGAGAAACGAGCCCTGTGGCCGAGTCATCGGCACAGGGCTTTTTTTATTTCATTTGCGGAGGCAATCATGGAAGTCAGGGAATCAGCGGCAGTCATTCAGTTGGAGTTGAAGTATTGCGAGCGCTGTGGCGGGTTATTCCTGCGGCGGCTGGGCGTTGCCGAGTTGTATTGCGCCAGTTGCGCCTTACAAATGGCGGATTCGCGGGCCCTGCCAAGAAGAGCGAGAAGCCGGCCCAGGTTGCCGGTGAACCGGGACGTCCGCGGTCTGTTTGAAGTAGCGAAGAGAGCGGGCACGGGAGGCGGCAAGGCATGACCACAAACCACTTTGAGGTGATGGAGGCGGAGGCTGGCGAGGAATGCTTGCAGACTCGGTTGCTGACCAGGCTGCAAGAACGGGAAATGAACGAGTTCACGACCGATGCCGCGACGGCGGCGGGAGTGGACCCTGACTTGTGGCTTTACCGCGACCGGACCTCGGCTATGCTGAGGCGCTACTTCCGTTATTCGATCGAGGTGGGAAGACTGCCTGCGCTGTTGGGGAGAGAGTTCTTCCGCACGCGAGTGACCTCGTACCGGGTAGGGACGTTTGAAGACGCGGTGATTTTTGTGCACGACGTGGAGCGGTGTCTGGACCAACTGGACGATTTTGAGAGAGCGGTGATTGGCAAAGTGGTGCTGCAAGACTTCAGCCACGACGAAGCGGCGCGGCTGATGGGATGCTGGCGGCGCACCGTGGGGAGGCGTTTGCCAGAGGCGCTCGATCATCTGAGCGGCATTTTTCTGGCGGCGGAACTTTTGGCGCGCCTGCCGGCACGGGATTTAGCGGAAGAAAAAGCTTGTCAAGAGGCAAAAGCCAACGAAAATGAGTCAAGTGACTGTGAACAAAGCGAATAAAAAGTTGTCAACCATGTCCCATTTTCCCGATTGAATTTGTTATGCTTGATCTAGAGATTGAGAAAGTCTCCAATAGGGCGCGCCGCCGAGCGCGCCCTAACTTTTTTGCGGGCAGATCGAGGAACGAGCATGGTTATGAGAAAGGCCACGGCGAAAGCGAAGAAGAGCAAGTCGAAAAGGGGTTCAGTGCGAGGAACGCGCAAGCCGCTGGAATTTGAGGCGGTCCGAAAAAAGATCAATAACCTGGTGGGCGACCAGGCGGTGGGCCTGGTGGAGAGTGCAATTGACGAAGCGGACAAAGGACACTTTCCGGCGATGAAATATCTGTTCGAGATGATTGGCCTCTATCCGGCGACGATGGAAGAAGGGACTCCGGAAGAAGAATCGCTGGCCAAGACTTTGTTGCGGAGGCTAGGAGTGCCGGAAGAACCGCTGGCCGCACCGGCAGAGGGGAACCAGAGTCCAGCCGAGGCGACGGCGCCCGCCGCGGATGCCGTAAAATGAAAACAGATTCTGGCAAGACAGATTTTAGCAACGCAGATCTTAGCAAGGTAGATCAGTGGGCAACCGTGGCAGACCGCTGGTCGGCGGGGTTGCAGAGTATTTTTGGCGCGAAGGCGGGAGCAGCCGCGGCGAGCAAAAGCGAGGGGCATAAGGTTCTGGGGATGGATCTAACCTGGGTGACGGGCCGGATCGCGGTAGGCGGCGGAATCTGGAACGCGGAAAACATGGCGGCGGTGATGCGGGCGGGAGTAACGCACATCCTTGACATGCAGTTGGAATTTGACGACACGGAACTCGCCAAACCTTTTGCGATCGAAGTGCTGTGGAATCCGATTGACGACGACTTTCAGCCCAAGGGGGCGGAAGTTTTCGAGCGCGGCGTGGGATTTGCCGGAAGGGCGCTGGACGGAGACGGTCAGCGGTTGTTGGTTCATTGCGCGGCGGGAGTGCACCGGGCGCCCATGATGGCTTTGGCGATCCTGGGGACGATGGGTTGGAAGCTGCAAGATGCGATGGACCTGATCGAGGCCAGGCGGCCGGTGGTGGACTTTGCCGAAGTTTATGTCCGAAGCGTAGAAAATTTTCTAGCGCAGCGGCTAGGGGAACGATAGGCAGGCCCGGCGGGCCGAAGAACTTGTAGTCTGCAAATGGCTGGGATGGTTTGGGTGCCGGAGATTCAGTTCCCGGTTCTCAGTGCCCAGTTTCCAGTTGGCGCGGTTAAGACAAGTTGTGCATTGAGTTATTCGGAATATTGATGGAGGAATTTATGTTGGCAGAGTGCCGCCCGATGGGGCGGCTTTTTTATTTGCTGTTGGCGATGGGGTTGATGGTAACGGGGGCGCAAGCCCAAAGTCCAGCCACCACTACGGTCAGCGACACGGTGTACCGGGCCGACGGAAATCCCGCGGGTGGAATCCTCTTAATCTTCTGGCCGGCGTTTACGACGGCAAGCGGGCAGACCGTGGCCGGGGGCACGGCGAGCGCCACGCTGGGAACGGGGGGCGCGCTGTCGGTAGCGTTGGTTCCAAATGTGGGCGCGACGCCGGCGGCGACGCTGTACACCGTGGTGTATCAACTCAACGATGGGACGGCGAAGACGGAGTACTGGTCGGTGCCGACAAGCTCTCCGGCAACGATCGCGCAGGTGCGGACACCGCTGGGAACGACGGGGTCGGCGGCGCAGATGGCATCCCAGCAGTACGTGAACACGGCGGTGTCGGGCAAGGCGAGCGACTCGGCGGTGGTTCATCTGGCGGGCAGCGAGACGGTGACCGGAGTGAAGCAGTTCAGTGTTGCGCCTAGCGTGCCCACGCCAGTGCTATCCGGCGATGCGGTAAACAAAGCGTACGTCGATGGGGCGGTAAGCGCCTCGGGCAGCGGATCGTATGTGAGCAAAGCGGGCGACACGATGACGGGGCCGTTGACCCTGCCGGGAGATCCGGTGGCGCAGTACCAGGCAGCCACAAAACATTATGTGGACACGGGCATGGCAGCGAAGGCTGGGGTAGTCGCGGGACTGGTGCCGGCGGCGGAATTGGGCACGGGAACGGCGAGCGGAACGACTTGCCTGTTGGGGAACCAGTCGTGGGGAGCATGCGGAGCGAGCAGCAATGCAGTGGAAATCCAGAGCGTGCCGGTAGACACGACGGCGCCGGGCGACAACCAGGTGATCACCTATGTGGCGTCCCTGGGGAAGTATGAGCCACGGGCTGGGGGCGGACTCACGGCGGGGATGCAGGCGGTGAAGTATGCGCCCGATTTTGCCTGGACGCAGTCACCGGCAGCGGACCTGAGCAGCGCGGGCGCGAAGACGGTGACGTTGCCGGCGTGTCCGCCGGGGGTAACGGGGTCGGAGCCGCAATATTACGTCTATGTCGCGGCCACGGGAACGGCGGAAGCAGTGCTGGTGACGGGAGGGACGTGCGCGGGAAATGGAGCTGCGGGCACGCTGCAGTTTACGACGGTGAACGCACACGGGGCGGGCTACACGGTGGGAAGCGCGTCGGCGGGGCTGCAAGAAGCGCTGATTGCGTCGCGATTCGCGCCGAGCAATCCGAGCGAAGCCTTGCAGTCGGGGAAGGTGATTGTTCCTCCGGGAGAGTTCAACGCCTACGCGCGAGTTTCAATCCGGTCGTCAAACATCACGGTGGATTTTTCGGGCTCGATTGTGGATTGCCTGATGAATGACACCTGCATTTACGCAGGGGACCCGGCGAGTTCAAATTCATACTCGGACATCACTTTGATTGGGGTGCGGGGGCGACCGATGGTAGTGGGCGGGCAACATCCGTTTGTGGAAGTAAATGCGCAGAAGACGCGGTTGTTCAATCTGTCGACACGATTGGCGGCGACGGGCGCATCGTTCAGCAGCTACGTGCAGGTGGATGACGACCAGGCATTTCTGCTGGATGGGATGGATACGGAAATAGGGCAAACGGACGGCACGAATGGAGTGCTGTGCAACGCGACGACGTGCAATCCGGTGATTTATGCGACGGGAGGAACGACGTTCGCGGTGGGCTGGCTGAAGCACCTGAACCTTTCGCTGGGATGCGACTCGAATGGGATCGACTGGCAGAGCGGCAACTCGTTGCGGGTATCGGACAGCGTGATCCAGGGCTATGCGCAGTACGGGGTGCGAACCGGGGCGGCGCACGGAGGACTGCAAGGCACGGTGGTGGATAACGTGTATGAGGAGGTAGGAAACTGCTCGAACCCGGCGGGCACGGTCGGGCAGGCCGGCATCATTGCGCAAGGGGGACCGGGGCGGATAGAGATTCACGGAGGGACTGGTCCGGTGGGAAACAGTCCGCTGTTTGCGAATACGGGAAGCACGCAATACCGCTACTACATCGTGGCAAACAGCAGCTTGTATGGAGCTTCGAATCCACTGTATGCCGGGGCCGCTCTTACCAATGGGTCGGGAAATATTACGGTAACCACTCCGGACATCGCCGGGGCGGCCAGCTTTGACCTGTTGCGGGTGCTGTACACGGCTGCGGGAGGCCCGCGGCTGCAAACCCCCAATGGTTCGGGAAACTATGCGGTGGCTGCAGGAGTGGCGCGGGGTACGGCGTGCAGCAACGGGATCTGCACGTTTACGGATCCGCAAACCACACTGGGCTCGTACACGGTGGCGACGCCAGCCTACCTTCCTTTACTGATGTATTGGCCGGGGAATCTGATTCTGGGGTCCAACTCAGACACCAACAATCTTTCGGGTGGAGCGACGGCGGTTGTGGATGTGCTGCCGGACGATGTGGTGGATGTGTTGGGGAGTCTGACACCATCGGTGACGGCGCAAAGCTGTCCGGCGGCGGCGAGCTGGACGCCAGACTGGGTAAGCTGCCAGTCTTCGCCATTCGGCGACAACCAGCAGGCGATGATGGTGGTGGTGAAAAGGAATAATGACGGGGGATTGAACCTGAACCAGAAGGGGAGGATGAACTTCGGAACCTTAGGGTCAGGGCCTGGGCACGTGATAACGCTATCGGACTCGAACTTTGCGAAGACGATCGCAACGGCAAACAACCGTCCGGGAAATGACGCGAATGACGGGTTCATTGGATATGACCACGGGACGGGCGATCCGGCGCAGATCGGGATCAGCTTCGGGGCGCCGCTGGCACTGTCGAACTACATCGGAAATGCGGGCGACGGAACGAACTGGCTGGAGCGGCTGACGGTGTCGTTGAAGGAGTTCAAGACGAACGTACAGATGGATGGAAATTTGACGGTGAGCGGGTTGCTCAGTGGAAACGCGAGCACAGCGACGGCGCTGGCCGCCGTTCCGGTGCAATGCAGCGGAAGCTTTGCGACCGGGATTCAGGCGAACGGAAATGCAAATTGCAGCACGGCGGACGTAGTGGAGCTAGCGGAAACGACGGCGCCGGCGGGGCTGGCAAATTTTGGATTGTTCTGGTTCGACTCGACCTGCCATTGCGCCAAGCTGATCGACAATAACGGCCAAACGGTGCAGTTGGGATTGAGCAACCTATTTAACAGCGATGCGAACGGCACGAATGTGGCGAACCTGCTGGAGCAGCGGAATGGAACAAACGCTCAGGAGCTGAGGATTTACGGGACCTACGCGGACACGTCGGACTACGAACGGATGCGGCTGGGATACGACGCGACGGATGGCTACTTCTACGTGGGAGCGGATGCGCTGGGAACGACCGACATACAGCGTGGACTGGGATTCTGGCTGCAGGGGGCGCTGCGCTGGGGAATCGATTCGGCATTCAACCTTAAACCGATCAGCGACAACAATCGTGACCTGGGGGCGAGCGGGTTCAGAATCGGCAACGGATATTTCGGAACGTCGGTTTCGAGCCCGGCCTTCTGGCTTTCGGTGCCGAATGCGAGCACGACCGGAACGACCATCAACGATCTGGTGAAGCTGACGGGAGATCCGGCGACGGCGGTGACCACGGCGACGACCGATACGCAAGGTGCGGTGGGCATTGTGATGAGCGGAGCGGGAACCACGGGAAACGCGCTGATCGCGACCGGCGGCACGGCGCGGTGCGCATTCGACAATGCGACGACGGCAGGGGACTACGTGCAGATCAGCGGCAGTGTGGCCGGAGGTTGTCACGATGTGGGAGGGAGTTATCCGGCGAGCGGGCAGGTGATCGGGCAGGTGATGAGCACGCACGGGTCGGCGGGGGCGTACACGGTTTCGCTGTTCGGAACGAATACCGTAGCCGCGGCGCCGACCGCATCGCCGGTGTTCACGGGGACTCCGCTGGCGCCGACGCCATCCACTTCCGACAACTCGGGGAAGATTGCGACGACGGCCTACGTACAAGCGCAGGGATATGAGACGGGGGCGGCAGCGCAGGCAGCATTCTCCGGGACAGGGTCGTGCACGAACAAAGCGGTGACGGCGGTGAACGGGAATGGCGCACCGACGTGCACGACGATTACGTCGGCGTATGTGGATGCATCGATTGCGGCGACGACTTCGCCGGCGTTGACGGGAACGCCGACGGCACCGACCGCGAGCGCGGGGGACAATTCGACGAAAATCGCGACGACAGCGTATGTGAATGCGGGACTGACGGCGCCGCTGGCGACCTCATTCTGGACAACCGGGGCGAGCAGCGTCGGGTTCAACTCGACGAGCGGGAAGGCGCAGTTGTGGGGATTCACGGTGCCGTATGCGCTGACCACGACCAAGGTGACGGTGGGAATTGTGGCGGCGGACACGGGGAGCTGCACGTACGACATCGGGATTCTGAATACGTCGGGAAACATTGTGGTGCACGTAGGAAGCACATCGGCGGCGACCCTGGGGTTCACATCGACGGGAACGAAGACGATGAACTGGGCGAGCAGCGGAACGGCGCTGCCGGGAAAGTACTACATGGCGATCACCGCAAGCGCGACGACGGGGTGCGCGACGTTGGGAGCGTCGACGATGCCGACGTTCTTGTCGAATACCGCAGAGACGGTGAGCGCGGGAGGGACGCTGAACAACGGCATCACCATTCCTGCCGACTCGCAGGCATTTGCTAACGTGCCGTCGCTGTACATCCAGTAGGGAAGCCCAGGTTAACGCCCAAACAACGGGCGTGAACCTGGGGCACCAAGATGGCCGGAATGACGAGTTGGGAGAAGTACCGGTAGCGGTTTCAAAACAACAGAGGAACACGAAGCCATGCAGAACTAAAAAGCAGTTGTCAGTTCCTGGTTCGCAGTTCTTGGTTCGCAGTTCTTGGTTCGCAATTCTTGGTTCGCAGTTCTCAGCGGAAATCGGTAGACGTTCGGGGAGTTCGCTCCCGGCAGGGCATGCGGATTGAAATATGAGAATGGCTATGACAAAACGAGTGGCTGTCGCGTTCATGCTGATGGTGGCAACGGCTTCGGCGACGACGTATTACGTGGATCCAGCGGGGAGCAACGGGAACGACGGACAGACGCCGGCGACGGCGTGGCGAACGCTGCTCAAGGTGGGGATCTCGACATTCAATCCCGGCGACGTAATTCTGTTCAAGCGGGATAGCGTTTGGAACGAAGGGCTGACGCCGCCAGCGAGCGGCGCGGCAGGGAATCTGATTAAGTTCGATGCCTACGGAGTGGGACGGCCGCCGGAGTTTACAGGGGCGTACCAGACGAGAAACGCCGATTGGTCAAACCCGTCGTCGGGGAATGTGTGGCAGACAACGCTGAGCGCGACGCAAGCGATTTCTCAGCTCAAGTTTGTGCAGTTCGGGACGGTTTGGGGGAACGCGCAGAGTTCCCAGGCCAGCCTGGCGCACGATCGGGACTGGTATTACGACCCGGTCGCGCAGAATCTGTATGTATGGTCGGCGGGCGGGAATCCGGTGGGGCATTACGGGACGGTGACGCCGATGATTTTGAGCGGGCAGTCGCTGATCAATATTAATGGGATGAGCTACCTCGAGGTGCAGCACATCAAGCTGGATTGGTATGACGGGTACGGGGTGCAGGTGCAGGGGGCGAGCGATCACATCTGGCTGGCGAATCTTTCGGCGGACAGCCAGGTGCCGAATGCGACCGTGCCGATTGGATTTTATGTGCATCCCACGGGGACGCCATGGGACATTCACATCTATAACACGGATGCACACCGGAACTATAAAGGATACGAGTTCGATGGAAGCGGTACCGCCTACGAACTGAAAAACTGCCGCGGTTATGCGAACCGCACCTACGGCCTGGTGGATAACACGGCGGCAGTGACGTATTCCTACTGTCATTTTTACGCGAACAACCTGGCGACGGGGATTTCGACCGATGTGTCGGGGACGCCGGGGCCGATTGATGGTGGGCACAACCTGGCGGCGGATACACCACCGATGGTGCGGGGCTTCATGCGGTATCCGGCGCGGATCACATTGACGTTTGACGATCCGGGATTGCTGGACGGGCCGCATGAATACATTGCGCCGCTGTTGCCGATGATCCAGGCGAAGGGTGTGCCACTCAGCATTGCGGTGGTGACGGGATATGACCTGTCAAACACGCTGATTTCGACCATTCAGTCGTGGATCAACGGGGGATGGGATGTGAATTGCCATTCGGTGTCGCACCAGTATTTTGTGTATCTGAATGGGTTCGCGATTCAGTACACAGGAACGGCGGCGGCGAGCGTGACGCTTTCGATCGCCAGCAAGCATTTGACGATTTCGGCCGCGGGAGACGCGGCGGCGCAAGTGAGTTGGGATTTGACCGCGGCGGCACCAGGAGGAAGCTCGACGGGCCTGGATACGCTGGGCGGGATGGTGGCGACACTGAATCAGCGGGGGGTGTTTGCGGTTACGCCCGATCCAAATATGAAGACGGCGGTGAAATCGCAGGACCTGGCCGACGTGAGTCCGCAAGATATCAAGAGCGCGCCATACACCTTGCTGACGGATAAGACGCGACTGATGACGGATGAGATGAACTGGTCGCTGGCGTGGATGAATGCGAACCTGACGGGGCTGCCGGCGAACCGGGTGTATGTGTATCCCGGAAGCTATGAGGATGCGTCGACGGAAACGATTGCGGTGGGAGCGGGGTACGCGGGGTCGCGAGGGTCAGGCACGATGCAGCCCTCGCCGAATGCGGCGAGCGTGCTGGGCAGCGGTTATGACGTGCAGAACATTCTGAGCCAGGGGATGGTGCCGTACTTCCAGGGCCTGACGGACCAGCAATTCGCGAATCGCTTTCGAGCGATAGTGTTCAAGTCGGCAGTGTGGGGAGTGCCGGTAGGAATCTTCTGGCACTGGAATGAGCTGACGCCGCATCAGGTGGGGCTGATGATTGACACGCTGAAGTCTGCTGGGGCGACGCTGATGTCGAACACGCAGCTGGTGAATTATCTGCTGAGCGCGCAGCAGAATCCGGGGACGACGTACTATGCGGACGCGGCGACAGGCACGGTGGATACGCGGCCGACGGCGGCGTCACCGGTGGTGGACCAGGGAGCGCCGCTGGCTTCCGAGTACAAAATCGACTTGCTGGGGATTGATCAGACGCAGTTTGGAACGGGGTGGGAAATGGGGCCGATGGTGCTGGTGCCGGAACAATCTGGAAGGGCCAAGCACTAGCGAGGCAATCAGTTCTCAGTTCCTGGTTTCCAGTTCTCAGTTTTGTTCACCACAGAAGACACAGGGTGTAAGGGCAAGTCGAGTGCGCTCGACCGGACAGCCGATGGCGGGTGTCCCCACAGATCGAGGAGATGGTGATTCGATGGGAGATGTTCAGCTGTTGCAGCAACTGGGAAGGGTTCTGGACCGGCCAAGCGGGCGCGCGGACACGGGCAGGGTGCGGGATCTGCTGGCTCAGGGACTGCTGAAGGTGCGGAACAAGGAAAAGCGGCTGGTGCTTCTTACTCCGAACCGGGCACAGCGGGAGTATGCGACGAACTGCAGCAAGCGGAACATCGTGCTGAAGGCGCGACAGCTGGGGATGACGACTTATGTGGCGGCGCGATTTTTCATTCAGACGATTACGCAGCCGGGGACGCTGACGGTGCAGGTGGCGCACTCGCAGGAGTCGGCAGAAGAGATTTTCATGATTGTGCGGCGCTTCTGGGAGAACCTGCCCAAGAAGATGCAGCAGGGCGCGCTGATGACATCGCGCGCCAATATCCGCCAGTTCGTCTTTCCGAGACTCGACAGCGAGTACCGGGTAGCGACGGCGGCGGATCCGAACGCGGGGCGCGGGATGACCATCCATCATTTGCATTGCTCGGAGGTCGCCCGCTGGCCCCGCGACGGAGAGGAAACGCTGGCTTCGTTGCGAGCGGCGGTGCCGGCGGATGGGGAGATTGTTCTGGAGTCAACACCGAATGGGGCAGGCGGAGTCTTTTACCAGGAGTGGCAGCGAGCGGAAGAGACGGGATACACACGGCATTTTTTCCCCTGGTGGTATGACGACAGTTATCGAGTGGAGTTGAAACCGCCTGAACCACAGGGAACCCAGGGGAACACGGAGGAAGAACTGGATCTGATGACGCGTTTTGGTTTGGACCGGGCACAGATAGAGTGGCGGCGCAGGAATCGGGCACAGTTGCGAGGGCTGGCGGCGCAGGAGTACGCGGAAGACGCGGTCACGTGTTTTCGGGCTTCCGGTGAGTGCATGTTTGAGATGGAGGCGATCGAGCAGGGGCTGGCAGGCGCGTTTGAGCCGGTCGAGGCGCGGGAGAACGGACGGGTGGCGATGTGGCTGCCGCCGCAGGCGGGGAAACAATACGTTATGGGAGTAGATCCGGCGGGTGGGGGAGCGGAGGGAGATTATTGCTGCGCGCAGGTGATTGAGCGGCGGACGGGAATGCAGTGCGCGGAACTGCATGGGCACTTTCCTCCGCGGGAACTGGCGGCGAGGTTGATCGAGCTGGCCGGGAAGTACAACGGCGCGCTGCTGGCAGTTGAACGGAATAATCACGGATACGGGGTGTTGGCCCATTTGCGGGCGGAGGACGCGGCGAATGTGTATCAAGAGGGCGGGCAGGATGGGTGGTTGACGTCGGCGGTATCGCGGCCAGCGATGTTGGAACATTTGGCGGCGGTGCTGGCGACGGAGCCGGGGCTATTCCGCAGCCGGAGACTGCTGAATGAGTGCAGGACGTTCGTGAGGCAGGCGGATGGCAGTTCGGGAGCGTCGGCGGGAGCACATGACGATTGCGTGATGGCGATGGCGATTGCGCTGGGAGCGCGCCAGAAAACGGCCGGGCGGGCTCCACGGGAGGGGATGTTGGAGCTGGCGAGTTTGGTCAGGGATTCTTCGTTGGGGGAACTAAGCGTCCGGCAAACCGAGATGTTCAGATGTCACAGAGGGGAATGACGAAGGTGGGGTAGGATGAGGAACCCTGCGGCGGCGCAGTTCGACCGGAGCCAGGGATCTGCGAAGCAGTTCCTGGTTCTCGGTCCCTGGTTCTCAGTTCCTGGCTCTCGGTTCCTGGCTCTCGGTTTTTCCATACCATGGCGGTGGTGGCGGTCCAACACGTGCGGCGGATGCGGGGTGGAGCGCAGGGACACCTGATGCGCTGCGCGGATGGAAACTTTTATGTGGTGAAGTTTCGGAACAATCCGCAACATCTGCGGGTGCTGGCGAATGAGATGCTGGGGACGCGGCTGGCTGAGGCAGCGGGATTGCCGGTGCCAGCGACGGATGTGGTGGAAGCCAGCGACTGGCTGATCGAGCACACGCCGGAGTTGAGAATCGAGCTGGCGGGGAATACGATTCGCTGCGAAGCGGGATTGCAGTTTGGATCGCGGTACGTGGTGAGTCCGCTGGAAGGCCAGGTGTTCGATTATTTTCCCATGGACATGCTGGCGAAAGTGCGGAACCTGGAAACATTCGCGGGAATGCTGGCGCTCGACAAGTGGACCGGCAACGCAAATGGGCGGCAGGCGGCGTTCTGGAGAAGATCGCGCGAGCAGAAGTATACGGTGTCGTTCATCGATCAAGGATATTGCTTTAATGCCGGGGAGTGGACGTTTCCGGATTATCCCTTGCGCGGGGTGTTTGCGCGGAATGAAGTGTATGCCAGCGTAACCGGATGGGATGCGTTTGAGCCGTGGCTGTCGGCCATCGAGGGAATGCCGGCGCAGCGGATTTGGGATTTGGCGGGGGGGATTCCTCCGGAATGGTACGGCGGGGAGTGGGGCAGTCTGGAACGCCTGGCGGAGCAGTTGATTGAGCGCCGAAAAATGGTGCGGGAGCTGATTTCGGTTTTCCGGATGTCGCCGCGGCGGCCGTTTCCGAATTGGCGGGAAGAGGCGTGATTCACCACAGGGGCACAGAGGCACGGAGAAATACAGCGCGGCAATTGGCCAAGTGCTAATTGCGAAGTGTTGGGGGCAATGGCTGATTTGAAGCAATTCGAATTTTTCCTGCTGCGGTATGTGCCGGACGCGGTGAAGGAGGAGTTCGTCAATATCGGGCTGCTGATGCGAGAGGTGGACGGGGGAGAGCCCGGGTTCAGCGCGGTGCGGATCACCGAAGATTGGTCCCGGGTGCGGTGCATTGATCCCGAGGCGGACCTGGAAGTATTGGCCGGACTCGGATTGCAGTTGCAGAAAGAATTGCAGGAGACACAAGGTTGGGACCTCGTGCTGCGCAAGGTGCAGGACTTGTTTTCCAACCAGGTGCAGGCTTCGCCGGCAAGGGCGTGTCTGGCGGAGGATGCGGCGAAAGAGCTGGCGACGCTGACGAAACTGTATTTACAAGGGCGGCGCGGGACGCGGAGAGTGGGCCTTTCGGGACGGCAGGTGATCCTGCGAGGGATGGAAAGCGCATTGAGCACGGCGGGAGTTCTGGAGTTGATGCGGCGGGAAGTCGGGGTGAGGGAGTACACGGGAAATAAAGGCGATCCGCAGAGCTTTGATTTTGCCTATGCCCTGGCGGCGGAAGTGAAATTCCTGCATGCGGTATCGCTGAAGACGGATGTGAAGATCGGATTGGGGCTGGCGGCGCGGTTTCCAGGGATTGCCAAGGATATTTACGAAGTGCACAAAGCGCAGGCGAAGTTGACGGTGGTGGTGGATGATGACCTGGACCGGGGCATCGCGGAGATTGGGTTTGCGATTGGAATGATGGAAGAAAATCGGATTCGGGTAGCGGCGGTGGGGGAGATGGCGGAGATTGCGGCGGAAGTAAGGCAGGAGTTGGGGGCGTGAGGGCATCAGATGCCAAGGCGTGAACGGCTTAACCGCAGAGGGCACAGGGGACACAGAGAAACAACAGCTAAGGGCGGATTTTCGTAGGTAAGTCGATCTGGCGGGCGAGGGCGCCCGCGCCACACAAAAAGACAAAAACATGAATATTACTGAGAAGTTGCGCGGCGCTATGCGCCGGATGGCGGGAGTGTCTTTGCTCTCGGAGAAGGAACCGAAGCGCAGGACGACGGCGCTGCCTTCGATCCTAAACACATACAGCACGCCGGCGAATATTGTGCCCAAGCCGACGGCGGTGAACCTGCGGCGGCTGGGAGAGACGCCAGTGGCGCGGAAAGCGATCAACACCATTAAGGACCGGATCGCGGGGATGCGCTGGCGAGTGCAGCCGAGGCAAGGACTGTCGCTGGAAGGGATTCCGGATGGAGCGGAGCGGGTACGCATCCTGACGGCGAACCTGTGGGCGCCGAATCCGGAGGATTCGTTCCGATCGCTGGTGGAGCAGGTGCTCGAGGACATTATTGTCGGGGGCTTTGGGGCGATCGAAGTGGATGCGACGGGCGATGCGCAGCGTCCGCTTATGTTATGGCCGGTGGATGGGGCGACCATCCGGATCAACGCCAGCTGGGACGGGCAGCCGGATTCGCCACGATACGAGCAGGTGACGGGCCAGATGGGGCCGGCGGGAAATGTCGTCCTGAACGATGAGGACTTGATTTACCTGCGGCTGAATCCGCGGACGCACACGCCGTTTGGGCTGGGGCGGTTGGAGGTGGCGTTCGAGGCGGTGAACGCATTTCTAGGGGCACACCGGTACGCGTCGCGGCTGGCGTCGAATTCGGTGGTGGAGTACGCGCTGTGGCTTAAGGATTTGACCCCGGAGCGGCACGAGAGGTTGATCCGTTGGTGGCAGGACGAGATCGAGGGCACGGGACGGGTACCGATCCTATCGGTAGAAGACAAGCCGGAAGTGTTGCGGTTTGGCGGGGGGACGGATGCGGATTTGCGGCTGCAGTGGCAGGAATTCCTGTTGCGGGTGATCGCGAATGCGTTTGACTTGCCTCCGCAGTTGCTGGGGATTGAGCGCGACGTGAATCGCTCGACGGCCGAAGAGATGAATGACCAGGCATTTCGCTCGGCGATTGTGCCGACAGCCCGCCTGCTAGCGGAGCATTTGACGCGCGACGCGATCAGCAAGCGACTGGGATGGCATGATCTGGAATTTGCGTTTGTGGAGATGGACACGACCGATCCGCTGGAAGAAGCGCAGATTCAGCAGATCCTGTTACAGAGCGGTGTGCTGACGGTGAATGAGGTAAGGAAGATGCGCGGGTTGCCGGAACTGCCGAGCGAGGGGAACCCAGTTGTCAGTTCGTAGTTCGCGGTTCTTAGTTCCGAGGACGCAGACGCAGGCCGGATTGCAAGCGGAAGAAAGAGGGAGCATGAATATCCAAGTGGAATCCATGGCAATTGAGATGCCGGTGATGGAGAGGCATCCGAACCGGGAAGCATTTCGCGGCGTATTGACGCTGGTCGATGTAGTTTCAGACAAAGCGCCGTCCGGAGCGAGAGGGCACCGGGTGGTTTTGACGCGGACCGCCGCGGAGGAGGGTTTGGCCTCATTGCTGGGGATGGCGCTGGATTATGCCCCGTCGCTGGACCGGCACGATGCGCGGCGGAAGGTAGGGGTCATCACCCGGGCGGAAATTGTGGGCCGGAAGCTGGAACTGGGCGGGCATTTGTTTGCCAAGGATTTTCCGGAGATCGTGCACGAGATCGGGAAGAGCGGGCGAGCGCTCCATGCCACCGCACCCGGAACAACGACGCATCTTGGCATGTCGTATGAGATCACCGATGCAAGGATAGCGGATACCCGAGCCAAGGTGTGGACACTGACCCATGTGACGTTTACCGGAGCGGCCATTTTGCGGCGCGATAAGGCAGCCTACGGGGATACTTGGATCGAGATGGAATGAATTACAAGAATTTCATGAGCTGCGCGGCCGCACCCTCCCCCGAAGATGAGGCGGCGAACAGCTTGATGAAGCGTCCAGGCGGAAGGGTAGTGGTTGCGTGCCCTGCCGCCTGGATTGTTTTTTCGAGGACAGACTGGGTTGGGATCAACGATTAAGGAGCAATCATGAGCGACGAAATGACAGAGCAGTTGGCGGCAACCGCCGGGCGATTGGCAAGCGCGGCGGAAACTTTGGACCGGGTCCTGGAAAAGCTGGATGCGCAGCAGGAAGCGCTGAACGCCAAAGTGGACCGAATTGTGGCGGCGGTCGAAGACGGATTGACCGCAGACAGAATTGAAAGCGGGGACGATAGAAGGGAGACGGGAGGTAAGCTTCAGGAACGAGTTGCCGAACTGGAGAGGGCCAACGAGGATCTTAAGGGGCAAGCAGCAAGGCTGGCTCGCAAGACGCTTTCGCCGATGGTGAGCGCGTTACTGAGCAAACACGGGGAGAGCGCGGACTCGCTGGAGGCGGGCGCGCTGGACAAGATTCTTCTGCCATTGAGCATTGAACAGCGGATCGCGGTGAAAGCAGAGATGGCGCGGGCAGGAATGATCGAGTAGGGAACTCCTTCTGGGCTTGGCAGTTCGCGGTTATCAGTTCTCAGAGGTGAAGGGCGCGGCTTCGGTCGTGCCTTTTGTGTTTTCTGAGGGGTACAACGAATTCATAAATCATTCATAGGAGAAATACATGAACGGACAATTTCTTGATCTAAATGCGGCGGCGGATTTTCTGGGGCCGGGGGCAATCGAAATTAATCGCTATCAAACCGAGATTTTTGACATTGTGCGGCGGCGGGGCGCGTTTGGACAAAGAATCAAGCAAGTGCCGGCAACCGGGCATCCATCGCGATTCTTCGAAGAGACCGCCATTCCGGCGTTGACCGCGGCACAAGCGTTTATGGATCCACGGACCATCGTGCCGGTGGCCGCATCGCCGACACGAGTGGAGCGTGCGGTACCTCTGAAGGCCTTGGTTTCGCAGGTGAATTACAACCTATTCGACACGGAAGTGGGAGCGCAGCAGAGCCAGTTCGCATATTTGCAGGCCAAGGATCTGGCGGATTCGGTGGAAGGAATCATGCGAACCCACGACGTGTCGTTGTGGAACGGGACGGACACATCGCTGAGTTCGCCGACCACCGTGCAGTACTTCGGTGCGATTGGTCAGATCGAGGCGGGCGGCAACACGACGACGATCGCGACGGGCGCCAGCATTGTGGACGGACTGAAGAGTACGGTGGCGCAGATGGTGGCGAGTTCGTCGTATGCGGTGCGGCCGACGGCGATTTATGCCAACCCGGTGCTGCTGGATCTGATTGACCGCGAAATGAAAGCCGATTTCAACGTGGTGCTTTCCACGGTGGAGATCACGGGCGGTTTCCGGGTAAAGGCTCTCTCGACGCAGGCGGGCGACCTGCCGCTGATTCCGGAGTGGTCACTGGGATACACGGGCACACCGGGCAGCGGAAGCGCAGTACTGCCGGCGTACATCGTGACGGAAGACTTGATTGAGTACCACTGGCTGACGGACCCGAATCCAAGGGTATTCAAGCTGGGACTGCCGAGCGCTCTGACTTCACAAATGGTGGTCGTGAAGTTTGGCGGCGTGGTGGTAAAGGGCGCGTCGTATGCGCACTACGAAGTGAAAGTGGACCGGTAGAAGAAAGGCAGTCGCCGGTCGTCAGTCGTTGGTCGTTGGCAAAGCCGCCCGCGATGCAGCGGCTGACGGCCAGTGACTGAAGACTGACGAAGATTAGGGGACACATGAACTATCTCTCTCCATCGGAATACGAAACGTACGGACTGGATGCGGCGACACTGGCGGCGTGGGTGACGGGGGCTTCGGCGGTGATGGACGCGCATTGCCGGCGAGCGACGCTGGCGGTGGCGCAATACGAAGAACGGCGGCGAATGACGCCTGGCCGAAACACGGTCCGGCTTAGTTACTTACCTCTTGCCGCGCTGGCGCCAGCGACGAATCCGATCGTCTCGGCGCAGGGCCGATACGCGATTCCGCGGCGCGGGGAATGGACGGCGGACGACTTGAGCGTGGACGTAGCGTTGATGTTCGGGCTGCCCGGAACCTGGAGCGCGATTGATCCGGCATCGATTGACTTCGATGCGAGCACCGGGGAGATCATGCTGCCGGTCAGCCCGATCGGATTGTGGTTCAGCGAACTGGACATCGTCTACACGGCGGGATTGGCGACGATTCCGGACACGGTGAAGGTGGCGTGCGCGCAAATCGTGCGCAACGCGCAGGCCATGCCGGGACTGAACGTGAAGGCCGGGCAACTGGACCGAATGCAATTGCAGTATTTTTCCGGCAGCCTGGTGGATGACACCACACGCTCGCTGCTGGCGTCCTATGTGGCGCAGAAAGTGGGTTAGGTATGGGAACGCGGGGGCCAAGCGGGGCGGGGTTGTTGCGAATGGCGGAGGCGATGCTGGGTTCACTGGGCGCAGACACGGTGAGCCTGGTGTTTCCGCTGGTAGGGATGCCGAACGATGCCAGCGCGCAACTGGGGCTGGTGGATCCAGGCACGGAGCAAGTGGAGTTTTCGCCGGTGGTGGTGAGGAACCTTCCGACCTCCAATTCAGGTCCGCGCAGGCGGCTGGAAATTCTGCTGGGGGGGCGCGCGGTGGCGGATGCGGTGGTGGCGCGGAATATGGCTTCGGCGGACGCGTTGTTTGATAGCGCCTTGGGAGTCATGCACGACGGCGATCTTCTGCATATCGAGGGCACAACGACAGAGTACTTCGCAGGGACGGCGTATTTGTACAAGGTAGTGGCGGTGGAGTAGCAGCCCTTAGCTATTAGCTCCTGGCTCTTAGCTAAATTCAAACAGGAAAGTTCGTGGATGAGTGGGACGACCAACGAAAGCTGCACGTCAACCGCAACGAGCAAGAGGCTAGGAGCTAAGGCTGATTTTATGCAATTCACAAAAGACAGTTTTTATATGGCGTTGCAGCAACGGCTGGCAGCGTTGAACCCGCAGAGGACGATCACCTTGAGCGGAGCGACGCGGCCGGCGGTGGTGGTAGCGGAAAACGAACTGGTGATTCCGATTGTGCCTCTGGCGGATGCATTTTACATCGAATGGGGGGCGGCGCAGGTGGCGGCGGGGCAGACTGGCAGCCGCGAACTCATGGAGATGGAGTGCGAGATCTCCTACCACACATTTGGGACGGTAGAGAGCGGAGTGGACCGCGGACGCACGCTGGGGGCGCTGGACATGGAATTGCTGAGTATCTGCCAGCCGCAACATACAGCCAAACGGGACTACACCCAAGCTCCCAGCGCCGACCTGGGAACAAACATATTGTGGACGGCTCCGGTAATGGGGAAAGTGGCGGGAAGCGAAGCGCCTCCGAACCAAAAGCTTGCACGCTGGACGGAGGGGGCGAGGCTGGAACGCAGCGTGAGCCTGAAGGTGTTGTCTTTTCCCGAGGTGAATTTCCTATGAGCACAGCACCAGTGCGGGCGGCGATGGTTCCGATCACGCGGCGGATGCGAGGGTATTTTGCGCCGGTGAACCGAGTGAGCGAAACGCCGACGATTTTTGATCCGGGAAAATATGGAGCGTTCGAACTGGACCAGCCACCGGCTCCGTGGATTGACCTGGGATGGATCGACCACTTTCAGCGCTTTTGCGCGATGGTGACCGAACCAGTGCGCGCGGGACTGCGGGGCGCACCAGCCGCGCAGTTTCACGGACCGCTGGACGTGCGGGTCGAGTTTGAATTCCGGGAGTGGGGAAAGCTGCAAATGGCGCTGGCGGGAGGGTCAGAACATATGAACGTGCTGGCCTCCGATCCAAACGGGAACCCGCAGCCTTCAGGGGGAACGCCGATCGCGGCGGCGATCGTGCTGACGGGGTCCACGGCGAGCGAGATCGTAGTCGGAGCAGGAGCGGCAGGAACGTTTGCGATTGGAGACATGATCGCGGTGGACGCGGATTACCAACAGCAGATGGGATATGTGGGGACAGGGATTGCGGCTGCCTACGTGAGTGACCCGGCGGCGGTGAACCGGGACGCGAATTACGTTCGGCGAGTGACCTTTAATCTGGGACGGGTGGCGCAAAAGACGACGACGACGCTGGTGCTGGCGCAGCCATTGTTAGGGGGCGTGCCCGCCGCGGGAACTGGCGTGCAGAAAGTTGTGGCATTCGTGGACCGCGAAGGCGGGGCGTTTTTTCAAGAATGGTCGGCATTGTTCGCGGCGGAGGAAGAATCGGGCGGGCGGGTGTGTTTTCACTATCCACGGCTGAGTCCGACAACTTCGGTCCAGACATCGGTTCGGTTGAATTTGAACGCAGCGACGCAGACGGGAGCGGTAAAAGTGTTCCAGCGGGAGGAGGAAGTAGAAATCGTGAAACCGATTTCCGCATTGGCATTGCGGGCGGCGTTCATCGCGCTGCCGCATACTGATGAGAACGATGGGCAGACGGTGGTTTGTTACCGGAGTTATTTTCCGGCGGCGATGGCGGCCGTGTATTAGGGCTCCGTGGACATATGGAAACCTCAGAGGCTAAAGCCAGGATTCAAAGAAGGGGTTCCGCAGCGCTGAAGCGCTGCTCTACCCAAAAACAGACCGCAGCGACCGTTCAAAGAATTCCTCTCGACTGCACAACGGCAACCGACAGGTTGGGGATTCTTCGACTTCGCTCGGTGGAGGCGTTCGTGGAATCCCACCCTAGTCGCAAAAAGCGCGACTAGGATGGGGCACCCATCGTTCCACAAAGTCACAGACTCTCAGGATGACAATTCACTCTTTATGAAACTACAAATTGACAATTTGGACGGCAGTGGGCCGCGCGACTACTCCTCCACAATCGACGGCACGAAGTTGCCGCGGGTGGTGCGTAAGCTGAACCAGGCGGCGGAACTGCGGGCCAGTCTGGTCGCGGACGGGACAAGTTTTGTGGTCCCGGTTCAGGGCGGGCGAGTCACCCTGGCTAAGACCAGTGGACAGCATGTTTTTACCGGGTATCTGACGGCCGCGCCGGCATTCCAATACCTGGGATGGGGAGAGACGGGGCCGGTTTATCGCTACAACCTGGTGGCAGAGAGCGACGAGACGGTACTCGATCGCAAGAGGCTGCCGTATCGCTCCCCTTTCGTGGCGAGGAGCGCGGGGAACGCGCTGGCGCAACTGACGCAGGATTTGCAGCCTGGAGTCTTCGATACGAGCGAAGTGCAAGGCGTAGACGTGCTGGCGTCTTACATGCCCGATCCGCAGAAGACATGGGCGCAACACGCGGCTGAAATTGCCCTGCAGGTCAGGGGAAGTTACCGGACGATGAACGGAACCCTGATACTTGCGCCGGTGGGGGCGGCAACCTACCCGCTGAATGAAACCGATGCGGGCTTCTCGCCTGAAGGATTGATGACTCAGCCAGTCGATGGGCTGATCAACAACGTCAGCGTGATTGGCGAGATGGAGCCGCAGGCTTACGTAAAAGATTACTTTGTAGGCGATGGGCTGACGCTGAAGTTTTATCTTTCGCAAACTCCGTTTACCAAGACCAGTCAAACCTTCTTGAACGAAGAGTATCCGGGACCGGGATTGGATGCGACGAGATGGGTGGCGAGCGATCCGGCGGGCGCGGTTTCGGTGAGCGGCGGCAATTTGCAGGTTGCCGGGGGCACAGGAGCGGATGGCGGGACCACAGTACAATTCGTCGAGAAGATTGAGTTAGGCGCAGCCACGGTACTGCAGCACGGGGACGTGGCGTTTGACGCCGCGTCAAACGGCGTGCTGGGCGGGCTGTATGCGGGGTCGATCACAGCTGCGGCTTGCCTGGCGGGATTTCAAATTACGCCGAGCGGAACACAGTCAACCATTCAGGCGCTAGTGAATGGCGCGGTCACGGGAACGGGGATGACCACGGTGGCAGGGCACCACTATGTGCTGAGCACGCGAATGTATTCGCCGTTGATTTTCCGGCGAGAGCAGACCTTTCATTCGGTGGCGCATCCCGCGGGCAGCGGAATCGGCGGCGCGCAAGTGGCAGCGGATGTGCGGGTGGTGCTCGAGGTCCATGAGATTGACCCGGCAAATCCCGCGACGGAAGTGGCAGCTTCAACCGTCCTCTATGACGGAGTGATCTCAAACGCGCCGGCGTATTGCGCGTATGCGCCGATCAACGCACAGAATATGCAATGCTCGATCGCGTTTACGCGTTTGATCCAGGCGCCAGACACCGAGGTACGCAGCGCGCTGCCGGGCGCGGCCTACAACACGCTACTCGTAGGGGCGCTGTCGGACGGGGCGCAGTGCAATATTACCTCCGGCCCAGCTCTGGATTTCTTTACGGCCTATGTGCCCGCTCCGAATCAGTTCATCGAAGTGCACTATCGGGGGAGTGGCCGGGCGGTCACGCGGGTAACGAATCCGGCGAGCATGGCGGCGCAGGCGAATGCAGGCGATGACGGAATTCGCAGCGTATTGCGGCACGTGAAAGAACCGGCGGCGCGCACGGCTGCCGACTGCGAGAATGCGGCGCTGGCTATTCTGGAAGGAGCAACTGCAACGGCGTGGAAAGGCGAGTATGAGGTGTGGAGCGACTATTTGCCGGGAGGAGCCGCGGACGTTTTTCCCGGCGACGCGCTGCAGGTGAATGCGGGGGAGGCGTCGTTTCTCGCGATTGTGCGCGAAGTTGAGGTCGATCTGTGGGACCTGAGCGGAGAGCGCAGCAGATACAAGATCAAGTTTGCCGATGACGCTACCGAACCCCTGGGCTTTCAGTTTGAGACAGCAAATATTGCAACATCGTTAGAGACCTTGTTAGATCTGGCCGCGGTGCCGAACACACAAGTCGGGAACATTTTTCTCGCGGATTTAACAGCAGCCGCAATTACGGCGGCGAGTTCGACCACGATTAGCGTGGATGCGGGGGCTGGGTTTGCCTCGGGTGGCGGGGTTGAGGTTCGATGGAGCGATCTCGGTTGGGGTCCGGGGAACAGCCGCAATCTGGTGGGACGGTTTGGCACGGAGACTTTTACCCTGCCCCGATTGTCGAGAGTGCAGACGGTTTTTTTGCGTCCGTACGATGCGTCGACGCCACCGAAATATTCCCGTTATTCGACCGCACTCCACATTGACTACCCGTTATGACAGACGAATTCAATGACGAAGGACCAAGCCGGTATGCGCACCGCGGAGGTACAGGAAAACAGCCGCTGGTGGTGCGGGTAACGGACAACGACTTCCAATGCGAAGTGCTGGAAAAACTGGGGCGACTGGAAGCCAAGATGGAAATGCTCGTCGGCAGCGGCCAACCGGGCAGAATGAGCCAAGCGGAAGCCCGGCTCAGCGAGTTGGAGCGGAACGACATAAAACGCGGGGTTTACGAGCGACTGGTGAATGCGGCGATCTCGGTCGCTATCAGCACCGCCATTGCGCTGCACGAACACCTGGGGATCAAGTAGAAGAAAACAGTTCCCGGTGGTCAGGCCTCGGTTCGTTGTTAGCCGTCCGGTCGCATTCAAAACGCGCTAGCCAACGTCTTCGCTCCAGTTTTCCAGCGTCTTTTTGATGAAGGCCATGAATTGGTCGGCGACGGCGCCGTCAATGATGCGGTGGTCGTAGCCAAGCGTGAGATTGACGATGGAGCGGATGGCGATGGAATCGTTGCCGTCGGAGTCGGTCACGACGAGTGGGGCCTTGGTGATTCCGCCGATACCCAGGATGGCGGCGTTGGGCTGGTTGATGATCGGCAGGCCGAAGACCGCGCCGAACTGGCCGGGATTGGTGATGGTGAAAGTTGCGCCGTCAACGTCGTCGGGCTTGAGCTTCTTGGAGCGGGCGCGTTCGCCGAGGTCGGCAATGCCGCGCTGCAAGCCGAGGAAGTTGAGATCGCCGGAATTCTTAAGGACGGGGACAATCAGGCCCCAATCCAGGGCGACGGCGATGCCCACATTAATGTTGCGATGGTAGCGAATGCTTTCGCCTTCCACCGAAGCGTTGACGATAGGAAACTGCTGCAGCGCGATGATAGCAGCGCGGACAAAGAACGGCATGAAGGTGAGACGCGCGCCGTGCCGCTGCTCGAACGAGGCTTTCGACTTGTTGCGCAGCCGGACGATTGCGGAGAGGTCCACTTGAAACATGCAGTGAACATGAGCGCTGGTGCGGCGCGATTCGATCATGCGCTGGGCGATGATCTTACGCATATTCGACATGGGCACGAGATCGCCCGGGACTGGCGGTGCAAGCTGGGCGGCCGGCGGCTTGGGAGATGAAGGCGCGGGAGCAGCGGGCGGTGCAGGAGAAGCTTCATGGCTTTCGACGAAGGCCATGATGTCCTGTTTGGTGATGCGACCGCCGAGGCCGGTGCCGGAGACTTGTGACAGGTTGACGTTGTGCTCGCGAGCGATTTTGCGGACGAGGGGAGAGGAGCGCTGGTGATCGTCTTCTTCTTCGCGCGCCGCTGCTGCCGGGGATGCGGGCGCTGGAGATGCGGGCACTGGGGACGCTGGCGCTTCGGGCTTGGCCGCCGCGGCTGGCTTGCTGGGCGGAGCGGGGGCAGCTTTTACTGGAGTTGGCTTAGGAGCGGCAGCTTCGCCGTCGGCAGAAATCGTGCCAACCACCGTGTTGACTTGGACAGTGGTACCCTCGGCCGCTTTGATCTCCTGCAGAACGCCGGAGGCGGGCGCCGGAATTTCGGCGTCCACTTTATCGGTGGAGATTTCAAACAGCGGCTCGTCGCGCTGCACTTTGTCGCCAGGCTTCTTCAGCCATTTGGTGATGGTGCCCTCAAAGACGGACTCGCCCATCTGGGGCATGATGACATCAGTCGGCATGGTTTCCTTCCGCGTGCTTCCCGTAACCGCTAGCGGGCTAAACGCAAACATAAATTATATCGTTTGCTAGGGAATAGGGGCGGGGCGGGTTGGGTTAGTGTTGCACTTTGCGGTCACAATCGTAATCCTGGTCGCGGCTTCAGAGGGAGGAATGAGCTTTGAGGATCGGGAACAAGTGATTGGGAACCAATTTTCTGACGGAGATTAAAGACGACTAATTTGCTTGACTTTGCAAGCCTATGGAAATAGACTAGTTACGGATTGATTACTAGGGTCGAATCCTTCCGTCACTTCCTACCATCTAGAGCTGTGGTAGCATCTATTGTTCGTAAGCATTAGCGTGCGACAACCTACCATTGGCGTGAAAGAACAGAAATGTCCGAAAAACTAAAATCCGACTTTCTCGTAGCAGCGCCGTCGTTTGCCTCGGGCGCGGGCCGCCTTCTTGATTGGTATGGGTTGTATGATAAATACAACGTAAGCCACGATGGTCGCGAGGCCGATGCGAAGGCGATGTTTGCGGACTGGCGCATCGTGGGACGAGAACTATTCGACGCGACAGTAGAATTCGCGAGCACCCAACCTGTAGAATAGCGGCTCCATTCCTGTGAGCCGAAAGAATCGTGATCGAGGACTCGTGCGTCAGAGTGCGCCGTTGCGCATTCAAGCAGCTGCGACCTTTTAAGGGCCACTTCCGCCCCCGGAAGCATTGGACCGCTACAATCAAATCTTGCCTGGGGCGGCTGAACGGATTATCGCTATGGCTGAAAGCCAACATACCCATCGACAGGAGTTGGAGAAGCGGGTCATAGCATCCAATGTATCTGCTCAAAGACTCGGCACGGTTTTAGGCTTCATTGTTGCGATGACCGCGATCGTGGGAGGTATCTGGCTCATTCACGACGGCAAGAGTACGGCTGGGTTAACCTCTGTTCTTACCGCACTGGGCTCACTGGTCGGCGTGTTCGTGTACTCGAAGCATGAACAGCAAAAAGACCTAGTAAGGAAAACTGAGACTCTCAACATGTCGGCTCAACGATAGCTGAGCACGCGCGAAAGACTTTGCCTCGTACTCTCCCTAGTGCTTCTCTTCCTTCCCCTTGTCCATTCCCGGCATATCCTTCATGTCCGTGGCCTGCGGAGCGGCGCCGAACGACTTCTTCCAATAATCCTGCACCGCCGGCGGAAGCTTTTCCAGGTGGGAAAGAAAAGCGGTGACCTTCCAGCGGTCCTGTTCGCTGAGCGCCTGGCTCCAAGCGGGCATGCCGGTATAGCGAACCCCGGTCGAGATGGCGTAGTAGAGATGCCACTCGGGATCGTCAGGAGGATCGAAAACGAACTGCGGCGCCGGAGGATAGAACGAATGCTCGAGCGGACTGCGTTTGTTGTCGAGGGTTCCGTGGCAGGTGGAGCAGTTCATGGTGTAGACCTTCATGCCGTCAATCAAGTTGTCTTCGGTGGCGGGCAGAGGATCGGTTACACGCGGGGCATGGCGGTCCATGGAAGCGTCGAGCGCGTTCATGGCAATGCGCATCTCGATGCGGGGTGGCGTCGCGTCGGCGTTGGTGGGCACGTAGCCGAGCAAGGCGAAGGCCAGTCCGCCGAAAACCAGAACAAGAATCGTAGTTATGACTCCAAGAACGAAGTTACGCATGAATCCTCCTGGAAAGCCTAAGGCCTTCATTCCTTCGATGCATATTAAGCCTTAGCGGCGGTGCGAGGCCAGTTCGCGTGATGTTCTAGGCTCTGGCGTGCAAAAATTAACCGACACTTATGGGACATCGTCCTCTCGGGCACCCACGGGAACCATGCGGGGGATTGACGCGAGAGGCTGGCGCCGTCCAGACTTGGAATCATGAAGAAACTGCGAGTGGGCATTCTGTTCGGCGGGCGAAGTGGGGAGCATGAGATTTCGCTGCTCTCGGCGGCGTCAGTGTTTGATGCGATTGATAAAAGTAAATATGAAGTTGTGCCGATTGGCATCACGAAGGAAGGCCGATGGGTGACGGCTGCAGGCGCGGAGTCACTGTTGCGGGGAAAAGCGGGCGGCCTGGCCCATGGCATGCACGATGACCCAACCCACGAACATTTGCGGGCAGGCGATCCAGAAGCTACGGCTGGGGCGGCTGTGCTGGCGCGGGGCGAGGCCGTGGTGGTGCCTCCGGAGCCGCAGCGTGCCGGGTCGCTGACGCCGTTTCAAACCGATGCCGCTTCGTCTGGCTTGACGCGGCGCGCCGCCGACCGGGCCATCAATGTGGATGTGATCTTTCCCGTGCTGCATGGCACATTTGGGGAAGATGGGACGATTCAGGGATTGCTCGAGTTGGCGGACATTCCTTATGTGGGGGCGGGCGTGCTGGGCTCGGCCGCAGGCATGGATAAGGATGTGATGAAGTCGCTGTTCCGCGCGGCCGGACTGCCGATCGTGAAGCATGTGACGTTTCTACGCTCGGAGTGGGAGGATGATCCCCAGAAGGTGCGGAAGTTGGTGGAGGGCAAGTTGAAGTATCCCGTGTTTGTGAAGCCGGCAAATCTGGGATCGTCCGTAGGGATTTCGAAAGCGCACGACCGCAAAGAACTGGGGCCGGCCATTGCGGAGGCGGCGAAGTTTGACCGCAAGATTGTGATCGAGCAGGGTGTGGGCGGGAAAAAACAGAAGGCGCGGGAAATTGAATGTTCGGTGCTGGGCAACGACCGGCCCCAGGCGTCGGTGCCGGGAGAAATCGTTCCCAGCACGGAATTTTACGACTACGAAGCCAAATATCTGGATGAAGGCTCGCAGTTAGTCATCCCCGCGAAACTGAGCAAGGCCGAAACCAAGACAGTGCAGCAACTGGCGGTCAGCGCTTTCCAAGCAGTGGATTGCGCGGGGCTGGCCCGGGTAGATTTTCTGATGGATCCGAAGACGCGGAAAATCTATCTAAACGAAGTCAACACCATGCCCGGATTTACGTCCATTAGCATGTATCCCAAGCTCTGGGCAGCGACGGGACTCAAGTATCCGAAGCTGATTGAACGGCTGATTCAGCTGGGCCTGGAGCGGCACGCGGAGAAGAAGAAGAACCAGTACAGCCGGTGAGTTCAAACCACATGAGGCACCGCCGGTGAGAAGACGCCGCACGCTGATCGCGCCACCGTTGACCTGGGAAATGAGCGTCCTTCCTGTGCCTCCGCCAGCCATCCCGGTACTGGCAGAGCGCGGCGGGACGCAGCTAAAGACTCCCAAGCCCCTCCTCTTGGTGGATACGCGCGAACAGGATCCTTTTGATTTCTCCCGCTTCCGGGGATGGTTCTCGGGCATTGAGAAACGGCCGCTGAAGCTTGGCGACTACACGGTCAGCGGCTTGGAAGAAGTTTGCGCAGTGGAGCGCAAAGCGCTCGGCGACCTGGTGCAGTCGTTTTCCGCGAACCGATCGGTTTTTGTGGAGCGTTTGCGGGCGATGAGCCGTTTCCCCCATAGCTTGCTCGTGATTACGGCGCCTTTAAGCCAGATCAAGAGTCCCTACCCTCACAGCCAGATCAACCCCAACCGGATCACTCAATCTTTAGTCGCAACTCTAGCCGGCTTGCGGGTTCCGTTTCTCTGTTCGGAAACCCATGAGCTTGGAGAAGAAATCGTGGCCTCGTATCTCTACCAGGTTTTTCTCTATCGATGGCTGGATGAGAATGGATACGGCGACCGGCTGGCAGACGGCGACTTGTGATGAGGACGCTCAAGAGCTCATCGAGAGTGACGGGCCGGAGGGTTGCACTGTTGGTTTGCATGGTGGGAGCGGCCGTTCTGCTTCGCCTCGCGATAGTCTCGGCATCTGACAATGCTCAGCATGTGACGCTGGCTGGGCGCGACGTGGCGGTGTGGAGGCCTGCCGGGGCTGTTCCCAAGGAAGGCTATCCTCTTGTTTTGTTCTCGCATGGCTACACCGGTTGCAATACCCAGTCAGTTTTCCTCATGAAAGCGTTGGCGCAGGCTGGATATTTGGTGGTCGCCCCGAATCATAAGGACGCAAGTTGCGGGACCGCATGGTCTCCCGGAAAATTTCTGGCTAACCGGCCTCAAGAGCCTTTTCGAGAGCCTGCGAAATGGAACGACGAAACGTATAAGGACCGTGGCGAGGACATCGAGAGCGTTTTGGATGCGCTCTTGCGCGAAGGGACTTTTCAAGGGGTTCCGATTGACCGGGAGCGAGTCGGAATTGCCGGTCATTCGCTGGGCGGTTACACCGCTTTGGGACTGTCCGGCGGATGGCCGTCGTGGAAAGACGGAAGAATCAAGGCAGTTCTGGCCCTATCGCCACATTGCAGTCCGTTCGTCATGAAGGGTGATCTGCGGCGGATGAAGGTCCCCGTCATGTACCAGGGAGGCACAGTCGATTTGGGCGAGACGCCGGTAGTCAAGCGCGCGGGCGGGGCTTACGATCTCTCTTCCTCCCCGAAATACTACGTTGAATTCGACGGGGCTGGACACTTCGCGTGGACAGACCTGAATAAAAAGTTTCAGGAACCCATTAGCGCCTACACCGTGGCATTCTTCGATCGTTATTTGAAAGCGACCAGGCAGCCTTTGGAGCAATTAATGGGGGATTCGCGGCCGAAGGTTGTGAGTGAGGTCAGAACCGCTGCGGAGTGATTTCTCGCGCCCGTCTGGGTTAACCCTTCCGCGGCAAAAGGCCATCGAACTTCTAGAGGAAGTTCGTGCTTGCACGACACCATCGCGAAGGCCTCGTTCGAACTGCACTGAGCCACCACATGCCGCAAACTGCTGATTGATTTGGTGGCGGCGGTAGGACTCGAACCTACGACCTACGGATTATGAGACCGTCGCTCTAACCACCTGAGCTACACCGCCACGTTGCGCAGGAAATGCGGAGGGAGCAGGCTCGCGCCTGTCCGGAGATTTCCAAACATGGGCAAAACGGCAGAGAATGCCGGATGCCAGATCTCGCTGATTGATTCTATGAGTCCATGGAAACCAGTGTCAAACGTGGGCTCGGCGGGCCAGAGTTGCCGCGCTATTGCAACTTGCCGATAGAAACTTGAAACTAGAGTCCATGAAAGCGATTGCCGTGATCCCGGCGCGGCTGGCTTCGACCCGTCTGCCGCGAAAAATGTTGCGCGACATCGGGGGACGGCCGCTCCTTGGCTGGGTGTACCAGGCGGTGCAAGCTGCTCCGTTGCTGAGCGATGTCATCATCGCCACCGATTCGGACGAAATCCTGCAAGTCTGCCAGCAGCATGGCTGGAATGCACAGATGACTTCGCCCGCACATCGCAGTGGGACGGAGAGGGTGCATGAAGTTTCCGGTTCGGTCGCGGCCGATGTTTACGTGAATGTCCAGGGAGACGAGCCGCTGGTGCGGCCAGAACATATTGCGGCGCTGCTGGAGGTCATGCAAGATCCGGCCACGCTGGTGGGCACTTTGAAGACGCCCTGCACGCCGGCAGAAATCGACAACCCAAATGCGGTAAAAGTCGTGACCGGCAAAGACGGCCGTGCGCTCTACTTTTCGCGCGCCACCATTCCCCACGATCGCGATGGCAGTTCCCCGCGCCGCTTCAAGCACCTCGGGCTGTACGCGTATCGTAAGGCCGCGTTGGACCGGTTCGTCAGCTTGCCGGAGTCGTCGTTGGAGCGCAGTGAGCGGCTGGAACAGTTGCGTTTCCTGGAAAATGGGATTTCCATCTACGTGGGCGAGACGGCTTTTGACTCGGTGGGTGTCGACACCGAAGAGGATTTGCAGAGGGTGACGCGACTCTTGCAGAACCGCTGAATTTCGGAAGTGCCTAGTAGCCCTTCACGGGCGCCTTCATCCTTGCCCAGGCGTTGGCGGCTTCGACCCGGCGGGAAATCGCGGGATGCGAATGGAAAAACCATTCCACAAACCTGGAGGGAGACCGCTCGGCGAGATTTTGATCCGCCAGCTTGTTCATGGCGGAGATGAAGGGACCGACACTGGCTGTGGATTGGAACGCATAGCGGTCGGCCTGGCGTTCGTTGTAACGGGAATACGCATTGAGCGCGGGCATCAGCAGAAATGACAGCACGGTAGCGACCAACACCAGCAGGGGAAAATTGGCGAAGTCGGAAAGCATGTCGAACATCTGCAAACGGTCGGTGAAATAATGCAGAACCCAGTTGGCCGCCCAAAAGCCCACCAAAGTGGTCAATGCCTGGATGGCGATGCTCTTCAGAATGTGGCGGTGGACGTGATGGCCCAGTTCATGCGCCAAAACAGCCTCAATCTCGTCCGCGCTGTAGCTGTCGAGAAGGGTATCCGCGAGAATGATGCGGCGGGTGCTGCCCAGGCCGGTCAGTGCGGCGTTCGCCTTTTTGCTTTTCTCGGAGAGCTTCCATTTATAGACCCCTCGCACCCGCGTCCCTGCGCGCTCCCCAAGCTTGACCAGTCGCGATTTCAAATCTTCATTTTCCAGGGGTTCAAATTTGTAAAAAATTGGAAACAGAAGAACTGGAGCAAGCTGGGCCAGCAGTACAAATAGACCGAGGAACACCGCCCACGCCACCAACCACCAGCGTTGCGGAAATTGACGGATGATAAAGTACAGAACCTCAGCCACAATCCCAGCCAGCACCGCGCCGACCAGAAATTCTTTGCACTGATCTTTGATCCACGGGGACAGTCTCTGATTGGACAAGTGAAAACGGTGCTCCAAGCGAAATCCGTAATAGTCCAATCCCAAGCCGAGCAGCTTGGCGATGAGCAGGAGCGCCAAAATGTACAAAGCAATGGCGAGCACGGAATTTTGGAAGGCGGCGCGGTATGCCAGGTCATGGAGCACGTGCGTCCATCCCGTCGCTAGCAGGACAGCGAGGAGCAGAGCGCCCGAGCCGACATCGGCAATGCCCAGCCAGCGCCGGATGCGGTTATAGCGCCGCGCCTCTGGCGTGTCCACGGGGGGCCCGATGGTGGCCGGAGAATTCATGAAGTCTTGGCCAATTATCCATGTTAACCGGGGTTATGGCGAGAGCCTGGAGGGACAATGGCCTGCCGGCGGCTCGCGAAACCCTACGCGCTGCTCACGAAGGCTTCCCCGCTGGATAGGATCTCCTCGACCAGCTGCGGCGATGCCGCCTCCGAATATACGCGCAGCAAAGGCTCGGTGCCGGAGACGCGAAACAGAATCCAGGCATCGGCTCCGTTGCCGAGCGTAGGCGCGTCGAGGAAGAACTTCACCCCGTCGAGAGTTTGCTTATTCAGGATGGCATAGCGCCCCAGCCGCGTGGTGCCGGCGGAAAGCGCTCGCTGAAGGGTGGCCTGCTTCGCCTCTTCCGCAATGTGCAGATCACGCCGCCCGTAATAATGAGGGCCGTATTCCTTCTGCAAATCGGCGACGAGTTGTCCCAATGGCTTGCCTTCGTCGGCCATTACATTGGCCAGCAGCAATGAATTCAGAATGCCGTCGCGTTCGGGAAGAAATCGGGAATAGCCGATCCCGCCAGACTCCTCGCCCCCGATCAGAATGTCTCGTTCCATCATGAGATCGGCCACGTACTTGAAGCCAATGGGACACTCAATCAGCTTTCGCCCGTAACGGGCGGCAATGCGATCGAGCATGCCTGTGGTGTTGAAGGCGCGCACGATTTCTCCCGGCCACTTCTTTCGCTCCAAAAGCCACTGCAGGAGCACGGCGAAGATCTTGTGCGCGTCCACGAAGCTGCCGTCCTCGGCAATTGCGCCAATACGGTCGGCGTCGCCGTCGGTGGCGAAACCGGCGTGGCAGCCTTGCTTGACGACCGTCTCCCGCAGCATGGCAATATGCGGTTCGATGGGCTCGGGATTAATACCGGGGAACAGCGGATTCAATTCCTGGCGGATGGCAACGTGTTGAATGTTGCGCTTCTCGAATATTTGCGTCAACACGCCACGCCCCGCGCCGTACATCGAGTCCACGGCAAATTTCAGTCTGCAGCGGGCAATCAAATCCAGGTCGGCAAATGCGCAGATGGCTTCGATATAGGGCTGCTTGAAGTCCACTTCTTCAATGCCGGCGGGATCGCCTTTTGGCATGGCGTTGCCGTTGAGTTCGGCTTCTATTGCCTTCATGATGGCCGGGGGGGCTGAGCCGCCAAACTTGGCCTTGAACTTCACCCCATTCCAATTCCAGGGATTGTGGCTGGAGGTAATGACAACCCCGCCGGCCGCTTTTCGAGTCTTCACCGCAAACGAAATGGCCGGGGTTGGAGCGGGATCGTTCGACAGACTAACCGCAATTCCCGCCTGGCTGAGGACTTCAGCCACCACGCGCGCCGCGCGCTGCGAAGCAAAGCGCGTGTCATAACCGATGATGACGCCATGAGCGGGATCTTCATATTGCAGAACGTAGCAGGCGATCGCGCCAGACACCCGGCGAACATTGTCAAAGGTGAAATCGTCGGCGATTACGCCGCGCCAGCCGTCGGTCCCGAATTTGATGCTGCTTGGCATGAGTGGTTAGTGACTAGTGGTTAGTGACTAGTGGCTGGCGGTTAGTGTCTGGTGACCGCAAACTAATCACAAGCCACTAGCCGCTTGTTTTCTACACCAGTTTGTGCAGCTTGTTTTTGTCCAGATACTTCACCACTTTGCCCACGTCCTGGGCATGTTCGAGAGTGGTGATGAGCAAGGCATCTTCCGTATCGACCACCACCAGATTGCTGACGCTCATCACGGCCACGAATTTCCTGGGTGAGTGGACGTAATTGCCCTGGGCGTTCAGCGTAAAGATGCCAGCGCTCGAAACCACGTTGCCATCCTCTGGATGGCGGCGGGCGCTGTGATGTTCGTGCAGAGCGCTCCAGGAACCCAGGTCATTCCAGCCAAACTCGGCGGGCAGGCAGTAAAGGTTAGACGCCTGCTCTCCTTTGGCCGAGCGCCGCTCCAGCACGGCGTAGTCGATGCTGATGTTTTCGCATTTGGGATAGAGCCGCCGGAAAACCCCCGCGAAACGCCTTGTGCCAAAAGACGCCGCGATTTGTTCCAGCAGAGAAGCGGTCGCCGGCAAATGCTCGCGCAGCGCGTTGGCCAGCGTTTGGGCGCTCCACAGGAACATGCCGCTATTCCAATAGTAATTCCCTGCCCTGAGGAATTCCGCCGCGGTCGTGGCGTCAGGTTTCTCGGTGAAACGGCGCACTCGCAGAGCCTGGCCGGGCGGCGCGGGGCTCACCTCGATGTATCCGTAGCCCGTCTCGGCCCGAGTCGGCTGGATGCCCAGGACCACAATATTTTCGCCAGCGGCGGCGATCTCAACCCCATTTTGCAGAACTTCCCGGTAGCGCTTCTTATCCTGGATCACGTGGTCGGAAGGAAACATTCCAATCACGGCCCGTGGATTCTCCCTCAGCAAGATGAAGGCTGCCAGACCGATGGCGGGGGCGGTATTGCGGCCTATTGGTTCGGCGATAATCTGGTTGCGCTTCAAACCAGGAAGCTGGCGGGCGATCTCACCCCGCAAGTCTTGATTGGTGATGACCCAGAAGCGGCTGGGAGTAGTGAGCGGCAGGAGGCGCGCCACGGTTTGCTGGATCATGGTTTGCTTGCCGTCGAGCGCGAGCAACTGCTTGGCCCGGCGCTTACGGCTGAGCGGCCAGAAACGCGTGCCGCGACCGCCAGCGAGCACGACAGGATAAAAACTTGGAAGTTTTTTCGGCACGCGCTTGAGCGACGATGGCACGTTCTGAATTCTACATTTTCACGGCGGGCTCGGACAGTTGTTTGCCGGGAACTGACGCCTTCAGGAACTCCACTTGCCATTGTGGACGAACCCGGAACTCCCCGATTGACGCGGGAATTACCATGGCGTCCCCCTTGCCGAAGGTGACCGGCTGCGCGCCAGCCGCTTCGACAATGCCGCAACCGTCCACAGCCACTAAAATTTGCACGGAATTCCTGGAGGAATCGTCTCGTGTCTGGAAATCGTGCGGCGCTTTGAGTTCGAAGCTTTCCACCACGAAGTAAGGCGCGGCAATCAGGGCCGTCTGGCGATTCTTCGAACCATTCAGTTCTGCCGGACTCGGGCGGATCACTTTGCCCGAAGCCACATCGTCTTTCACCACCGCCAATCCTTCCTTCAGATGCAATTCGCGCGGCCGGCCGTAGTCATAGAGGCGATACGTCGTATCCGACTGCTGCTGCGTTTCCACGATAATTGAGTCTGGCCCCAGCGTATGCACCGTGCCGCCAGCCACATAAATCATGTCCCCGGAGAAAACGTCAACCCAGTTCAGCAACTCTTCCGCCCGCTGTTCATGGATGGACTGCTCGAACTGTGTCCGGGTGACGCCCGGCTTCAGTCCCAGCGCGATTTGGGCGCCGGGCTTGGCATGCGCCACGTACCAGCACTCCGTCTTACCCCATGGCTGGCCCAGGCGGCGCGCTGCTTCGTCATCCGGATGCACTTGCACCGAAAGTTTTTCGTGGGGAAAGAGAAATTTCAGCAGCAGCGGGAAGCGCTTTGCATCTCGCGCCGCCTCGCCAACCAACTTGCTGCCAAACTGCGCGCTCAGTTCGGCCAGAGACTTCCCCATCTGCGGCCCGTTCGCAACTTTGCAGGCGTCTCCGGTAAGCCATGCTTCGCCGATCTTGTGCTCGAAGCGATGATTGGGATAAATGGGCGACAGGTCCTGCGTTCCCCAGGGGCGCGGGTCGAAGTCAGGCACCATCAGAAATGGATACAATTCGCCCATGAGCGCTTACAGCGATCCAATCTTACAGCGATCCAATCTTATAAAGATCCCAGGAATTTCTGCATGCGCTCCAGGCCGCGATCCAGTTCCTTCACCGATGTGGCATACGAAACCCGAATGTGCTGCTGCGTGCCGAAACCCTCTCCCGGCACGGTGGCCACGTGGAACTCGCGCAGCAGTTTGCCGGCAAAATCCGCGGGCGACTTGATTCCCCCGCGCCCGAAAAATGCCGACACATTGGGATACACATAGAATGCGCCTTCCGGCATGTTGCACTTGATTCCGGGCATCGCTCGCAACCCCGCAACCACGTGGTCACGCAACTGGATATACTCCCGGCGCATCTCCTCGACGCACTCCTGCGACGACTTCAGCGCCGCCACGGCCGCTTTCTGAGCAATCGACGTCGGGTTCGAGGTTGACTGGCTCTGCAGCTTGGCCATCGCGCCCGCCACCGCCGGCGGAGCCAAGGCAAAGCCCATGCGCCAGCCGGTCATGGCGTAAGTCTTCGACAGCGAACCGGCAATCACAATACGGTCGCGGTACTCGCGCAGCGAACCTACCGAGAACTGCCGGTCGGTGTAATTGAGATACACATAACACTCGTCGGACATCACCCAAATGCCGCGTTGCGCGGCGAAGCGCACCACTTCCGTCTGATCCTCAGGCGACATCACCGCGCCCGAAGGGTTCGACGGCGAATTCAAAATGATGAGCTTAGTCCGCGGCGTAACTGCGCGAGCCACCATTTCCGCGGTCACCCGGAAACCTTGCGATTCTTCGGTCTCAAGAAAGACGCATTTGCCGCCAGCATACTGCACCATGTCTTTGAACGAAACCCAGTAAGGCACCGGCAGGATGACTTCATCACCATGCTCCACCAGCACCTGCAGGGCGTTGAACAGCACGTGCTTGCCGCCAACCGAAATCACCGCCTCTTCGCGCCGGTAGTCGGAGTCGAAATCCAAGGCGTGACGATGCGCCACCGCATCCCGCAGCTCCGCCGTGCCGGCCGCCGCCGTGTACTTGGTGAAATTCGACTGGATGGCGGCGATGGCAGCGTCTTTGATGTGCTGCGGCGTGGGAAAATGCGGCTCGCCCACACTCAGGTCCACCACGTCCACGCCCTGCTGGCGCAGCTTGTCAGCTTCGGCTACCACCGCCATAGTCGCGGAAGGTTGAATGCGATTGATGCGCTCGGTGAGTTTCACCGCCTGGTTTGCCGTAGACGCTGCTTCGGTTACTGGAGTCATACTCGTTTCCCTGCCTTTAGTTTTCTCGCGTTCTCTAGCTTGATTGCCGGGTCTAATTTTTCCTTCAGCCTCTGTTCCACCATCTCCGGGACCAGGCCTTTGATCGATCCCCCGAGTTGCGCGACTTCACGCACCAGGCGTGAACTTAGATACGAATACTGTTCTGCCGGCATCATGAAAACAGTTTCCAGCTCGGGCCGCAGTTTGCGGTTCATCAGCGCCATTTGCAGTTCATACTCATAGTCGCTGATGGCGCGAATGCCACGCAACACCGCCTTGGCCTTGACCCGCGCGGCGTAGTCCACCATCAGCCCGTCGAAAGTATCCACCCGCACGTTGCGGAATTCCCCGGTCATGGATTCCAGCATGGCGCGCCGCTCCCCCAGGCTGAAGAGCGGGCTTTTTTCGGTGTTGCGCAGGATCGCCACGATCAGTTCGTCAAAAATATTGCCCCCGCGTTCGATCAAGTCGAGGTGCCCGTTAGTCGGGGGATCGAACGAGCCGGGATAGATGGCGATAACTTTCTTCAAAGTTTCCTCGCAGAATTCGCACGGGCTGGCGTGACATAGGATTCTATTCGGCGGAAGAGCGAGATAGCAAACGCAAGGGAAGCGGCAGGGCCCCGATTTGCCCAGTTGGTTTCTCAGCGCACTTTGCGGAGGGGGTCTCGGCGTTCTCAGCGGTTAAAGGCTTTGGGGTTTCTGTCTGCTAAGCAAGGCGGGCTATTCCTTTGTCTTAAGCACTTCGTCAGGGACGTAGTATCGCAACGCTCTTATCACCTTGAACACAGGTTTTGGCCTCAACAAATACACATAGGGACGAGGCCCAGGGCCAGTTTCCTGACTGGCCACCTCATAAAGCGTTTGCTGATAAGAAATGGTGACGCGCTCATCCCAGTCCGGCTTGGGGCGGCAACTCGCGACCCGCAAGTCGTTGCCGTCGGGCGGCGTCTTGTCGACTTGATCCACGATTCGCGGGCCCAGCTTCTTTTCCTCGCGCCAGGCTTCCATCTTGTTTCGCGCAAAAGCCACCAGCCAGAACGGCAGGCTACCGCGAATTTCCCCAGCCATCACAGCCGCCAGCCCGCGCGACCCACCCTCTGCCGCGAAATACAGCAGGATAATGGTCAGCGGCTGCAACAAAAAACCGACCAACATGAACACGCCCAGCCCCATCATGCTGGGCTCGCCGTTGGCCGAGAAGCCGCCCATCCACACCGGATCCGGCACCCCCCTCAGCCAATGCTTCGCGTACGCAAAATAATAGTGGATGAGCAGGTCCATCGCCAGAAGAACCTCCACCGTTCCGCTGAACACCGCGGGTCCGCGCGAAACTTCCCCGCCCCGCAGCACGACTCTTGCGGTATTGCAGCGGCAGAAACGCAATCAGCGATTGCAGGAAGAAATCCATCCTTTGTACTCACTACGCGGCTTGTCATTACTCGGCTTGTAATTTCGACACTTCCAGTTTGTCATTCCAGACATTTCACAGCTCGTCATTCCGACCGAAGGGAGGAATCCGCTTTTCCTCCAGTCAAGACTAGGCCGCGGCCTCACTCATAGCGCAACGTGATCACAGGGTCCACTTGCGTGGCCCGCCGCGCGGGCAAGAAGCACGCCGCAAGCCCGACCACAAGAATGCCGACCACAACCGCCGCGAAAGTCCACGGATCGGTAGGTGACACCCCCCAAAGCTGGCTGGCAATGAACCGCGTCAGCCCGAGGCTGACTCCCACTCCAATCACAACGCCCGCTCGCAATCAGCACCAGCCCTTTCTTCAGGACCATCCGCAGAATGTCTCGCCTGCTGCGCGCCAAGGGCCAGCCGGATGCCGATGTCGTGGGTTTGCAGACGAGACGGTGTACGCCATCACGCTAAACACGCCTAAAAGCGTCAGGATCGCCCCAATCCCGGCGAAAGCACCGCTGGCTATAGCGTCAAATTTGGGCTTAACATAGCCCTCCTGTCCAGGAAGTTTTCGATCGACCCCGTCCGCGATATCGCGACGTCAGGGTCACCGCCCAAATCGCGCGGCGAACATCGGTAAGGAACAAATTCGGGTCGGCCGAGGTCCTCGCCACTATGGGCCTTCCACCGAAACCTGTAATCGTGTAAGGCACGAAGACTTCTGGTATCACCGGGTTCTGCAAGCCTTCGTTCCTGAAAATCGCTGACAACTCCAATGACTTCGAAATACGCATCATGAGGGATATCCGGCACGTGATCGAAGTCATTGATTTTGATTTCCGACCAATCGGATCCTGATAAGCGAAATATCGTTCAGCAAGTGATTGATTGATCACTGCCACGAGGCGAACGGAATCAACTTCGTTCTTCGAGAACAACCTCCCGCGAAGCAGTTTCAGCCCGAAGGTTCGGAAGAAATCCTCCGAACACAAGTCAAAATCAGCGCTCCATCGCTCGGAACTCGTCTTCCCGGTACTGTTACCTCGCCGGAAGCCCACCACAACGGAGGGATCGAGAGAGTTGTTCCCGCAGCGATCACACCGGGCAACATATTTACTCGATCGAGAATCTGTCGGAGAAATATCTTCTTTTTGGATTTGTTTCGTAACGCCCCGGGGGTGTGATCAGTTCTGCGAAGAGAACCTTGTCAAGGTCAAACCCCATTTTGACGTGTGTCAGGGCAAAGAGATTGCGCGTCATCAAGCCGGCTCCCACCAGCAGCACAATGGAAAGCGCAACCTCGACCACCACAAGAATTGAACGGAGGGTTCCAGTGTTGGGCACCCGCATTCACACCTTTGCCGCTGCGTCGTTAGCCGGGTCCATAGATGTCCCCCAAGGGAATGGAGCGCTGGCAGAAAACCACAAATGAAGATGGTCAATGCCGCGACACCTACGGCAAAAAGCAATACGGTGGCGTCCAAACCGACTGCGGTGGTGTCTGGGAGTGATCCCCTGGGAATCACCAGAAGAAGAGCCTTCAGGCCAAGATATGCCAATAAGCAACCCACGGAACAAGCCCAAGTCGCGAGCACAAAACTCTCCAGCAGAAATTGGCGGATCAGTACTGGCCGGCTCGCTCCTATCGCGGTTCGAATGGCGATCTCTCTCTCGCGTGAAATTGCACGAGCAAGCAGGAGGTTGGCTACGTTGCTGCATGCGATCAAAAGGAGAATTCCAACCGCCGCAAACAGCAGGTAAAACATCATCCTGAGATTTCCCATGAAAGACTCGACAACTCCCAGGATCGCCACGGTGAATCTTTTTGGATACATCTTGCGGGTAAGCCTTTGCGAGTTGCGCAGAAATGACCTCAAGGTCGGCTGCAGCCTTACTGTCACTGACGCCTGATTTAAGAAGCCCGATTGCCTGGAGGTAAACCGGGTTATTCCCAGGACGAACAGTTCCTTCTGACCCGGGACTTAACCCCAAAGGCAACAAAATGTTCGCTCCGTAGACCTGGAATAGCTGGGGCGTAACGCCAACGAGCGTCCGGGGCTGGCCATTTACTAGGATTGTCTTACCGACAATATGCGGGTCTGAATTGAAATCACTTTTCCAAAGGTAATAATTCATCACAAAAACAGGCGCGGCGCCCGGCTTTGCGTCCTCGGGTGTAAAGCCCCGACCAAAGAGAACTGGCATGCCGTAGAAATCGAAAACATTCGTAGTTACATAGGCCCCAGCGAAATCGTGGGCTCCTCCTCCGGTCTTCACGATGACGCGGAGGGTATACGACCCGACCATATCGTCGAAAACGTGATTTTGTTCGCGATAGTTAATAAATTCTGGGATGGTAAAGGTCTCGCCGCACGCGCCGCCGTTTCGTGTTGCATCGTGAATGCAGATCACTCTCTCGCGGCTTGCGTCTTTGAAGGGAAAAGGGTTGATAACCAGGTGATAGACGAGGCTGAACATTATGGTGCTCGCGCCGATCCCTAGCGCCAGCGTCGAAGACGGCCGTCAGCGCGCAGCCGCCAGTCTTTTTGCAAACTCCGCACCGCAGAGCGCAAATCGCGCCCGATATTTCCGATCCAGTTTTCCCAGTGGACATCGCGCGTCTTCTGCTTAACCTGCTCGACTCCGCCGAACTCAATTTGCGCCTGCCGTCGCGCTTCTTCGGCGTCATACCCGCTTCGATGTTGTCGGCGATCTGCTGCTCCAGATGGAATTGCAACTCGGCGTCGAGTTGCTTATCCACGGCATCGTTGTGAAACAGGCGATGAATCCAACGCGGCATGTTGGAACTCGCTCCCTCTGTGTTCCCTGTGCCTCTGTGGTGACTGCCTTTTGCCGGACTCTCCGCAACCCAACCTCACTCCGCAGTGCGAAGGATCAGGAACACGGCATCCGACAAGCGCTCCCAAGTGTCCACCTCTTCTTCCAACTGCTGCCGTCCCTTCTTGGTGAGGGTATAGAACTTGGCATCGCGTCCTGTGTCGGTCTGTTTCCAGTCAGCTTGCAGCCAGCCGCGATTTTCCAGGCGATGCAGCGCGGGATAAAGCGAACCTTGTTGCACCTGGAACAAGTCTTTCGACATCCGCTGAATGCGCTGCGAGATCCCATAGCCGTGAATCGGACCGAACGCCACGACCTTGAGGATCAGCATGTCGAGAGTTCCCTTCAAGAACTCCGGTTTGTTTTCCGCCATCATTCCACCCCTAGGCATTCAACACCTATGCATTCTACCTATATGCCGAACAAAGTCAAGAAGGCGCTTTATTGGTAGTGGTGTGCTTGTCGCCGGTAAACAGCAGATTCCTCGCGCGATGAGGCTGCGCTTCGGAATGACAATTCTCTGTAGATATTCGTATTGCACCATTATCCTTTTGTGCCCATTCGCTGCATTCTCAGCACCTGCGTTCTCTGCGGCTCTTCTCCGCGCTCTCGACGGTTAAAGCTTTTGACCGCAGAGGTCGCAAAGGGAAACCCCGAGGTCGCGGAGAACTCTTATTAAGTTTCTATGGTCAAATAACCAGGTGCCCCTCCGCGAAGCCCTCCGCGCCGCCATTGCTCGCCTGACTGCGGAAAACGTCCCCTCGCCGCGCTTGAACGCCGAGCTTTTATTGATGTTTGTTCTGGGACGCGATCGCGCCCATCTCTACGCTCACCCCGAGCGAGAACTTACGGCGCAAGAGTTATCCCGCTACGACGACGCCCTCGCCGAGCGCGCCCGCGGCGTGCCCGCGCAATACATCACCGGCCATCAGGAGTTCTGGGGGATGGATTTCATCGTCTCCCCAGCCGTACTCATACCTCGGCCCGAAACTGAGCATGTCATCGAAACCGTGCTGCCGCTGGCTCGAGCCATGCAGAGTCCGCGGATCGCCGACGTCGGCACTGGTTCGGGATGCATCGCGCTGGCCCTGGCAAAAGAACTGCCCACCGCCGAAATTCATGCCACGGACATTTCCGCAGCGGCGCTTGATGTCGCCCAGGCCAATGCCGCCCGACTTCAACTTGCCGGCCGGGTCCGCTTTCACGAAGCCGATCTTCTTCTACAGCTTCGCTCCCAATTCCTTGGACTTCGTCGTGTCGAACCCTCCCTATGTCGGAGAGTCTGAAGAGGACCAGGTGCAACTCGAAGTCCGCAAGTTCGAGCCGCACCCCGCAGTTTTCGCCGGCCCCACTGGCTTGGAGGTGATTGAACGCCTCGTCCCGCAAGCTGATACGGTCCTCGTGCCCGGGGGTTGGTTAGTCATGGAAATCAGCGGCACCATCGTCCAGCGAGTTCTCGGCTTGCTCACGAACTGGGAAAGGGTTCAAGTCGCAGCCGATCTGCAAGCTCTTCCTCGAGTGGTCTCGGCACGTAAGCCCGAGTTTTCAATAAAAACCCGCTGAGCAACAATCCCTCCACTTGCCGGCTTTCGCCTCTCAAAGCCCCTCCACCGCAGGCAATTAAGCACCCAAAGGACGAACCAAATCGAAAGGTTTTCCCTCATTGGGACAGGTAACCCACACAGAAGTTCCGATCTCCTTGTCCCTCCCTCCGTAATCGCGTATACCCCAGCGCCACCATTGACACGGGGGAACCTACTTTGTTACCGTGACCTAGCTGATTTCATGCGCCTGTAGCGGAACTAAGTGCTGTATCCGGTAGGGATTGCAGCCGTTACGTTTTCGGACCCTTTGCCTGGTCATGGTAGGCGTGGACACGAATCGCGTCGTCCCCGGAAGAGAACGTGTCCAGCAGTGCAGTGAAGGAAGGTCGGGACCCTCGTAACCGCGAGCCGTCCCGAAATAGCTTCGCTGCTGATTACTAACGGAAGGAAATTTTGAGTAAACGTTTCTACATCCTTTTTGTGGCGCGCGGTGAAGACGGCCAGCTCCGCAAAATTCCGATCCCATTGCACTACCTGTACGTGCTTCTGGCGGGCGCTGCCATCGCGTTGCTCAGCATGACCGGGATTGCCAGCTCCTATACCCGGATGCTGGTCAAAGTTTCACATTTCAATCAACTCCGCAGGGAAAAAGACCAGATTAAGACCCAGTATTCACAGCTCGAGCAGGCGGCCAAGGAGAAAGATATTCAGGTCGCTTCGCTGGGATCGCTGGCGGGCGAAGTTTCTTCGCTGTATGGCCTGAAGTCGGACCCGATCTTGACGGCCGACAATTCTGAAGGTGTCCGCGACGCCCAGGTGCATTCTTCGCTGAATCAGTTTTATGCGCTGCGCAACACCGCGCTGAGCGGAGCGGCTTCCAACGGCATTTCGCTGGGCTTGACGCGGAACGTGACCACCGCGGACTGGGTGCGGGCTTACTCCGCCCCCGACCTGTGGCCGGTCGAAGGGCAGATCACCGGATCGTTCGGGGAACGGATTGATCCATTCAACGGCGAAGGCGCCTTCCATAGCGGGGTGGACATATCCTCGTCGTATGGCCAGCCGGTGATCGCGCCGGCCGACGGAGTCGTGGAATTTGCCGACTTTCTGGGTGGGTACGGCCGCATGATTGTGCTGGACCACGGCCACGCAATTACCACCCGCTACGGCCACTTGTCAGGCGTCGCGGTAGTCGCGGGCCAGAGTGTGCACCGCGGCGATACCATCGGCTACGTGGGTTTAACCGGCCGCTCCACCGGACCCCATCTCCACTACGAAGTGCGCATCAACGACACTCCAGTCAATCCTCACAAATATCTCCGCCTTACGATTGCTCACAGCGGCGGATTCTCAGCCGGCAGTTAAGAAGTCAGCCATCAGCTCTCAACTCCACCCTGCCCTATCGTGTGACATGGGGGACTCTCCCCTATCGTCTGAGCGTGCGGTCCTTAGTGGCAGCCGATAGCTGACGGCTGAGGGCTGAAAGCTGCACTACTGCCTCAACCCCATCCACTTCTCCGACACCACCAGCGAATTGCCCGGATTTTGCGGATCGTAGCGCACCGAGGTCGGCAGTCCGAGGCGGCAGGAGTGCAAATTGATGATAGGACGCAAGTAGGTCACGTCCTGGGAGCACTCATAGGAGACGCCTGCCACGTCATACTGGTAGATGAGCACGGTGGCCGATTTGCGATCGCCTGAACTGGGGATTTCCTGGACATCAATCACCGTGCCGTCGGTGATGCGCCCAGTCTGTTCCAGCCACGCGCGCCGCTCTTTTTCTATATCGCTGGCGGGCCGGGGCTCGCGATAAAACAGGAAGTAGGCAGCCAACGCCGCCCCCGCAACCCCCAGCACCCAAACATACATGTGGAATGGATTCATCAGTGGCAGGACGCGATCCGTGCTCCGTGCGCCGCGTTCCGCACCCAGAATATAGCCAGCGACCGGATTGCGGAAGGGACTTAGGTGGGATTTTGCGATTCCGGGCCGGGCCTGACTCAATCTAGTATCTATGTGCCGTTTTTCTAGGGTTCATCCACCACCGCATTCTTCAGAGTTCCCACGCCTTCAATGGTGATTTCGACGACATCTCCCGCGACCACTGGCCCGGCGCCTTTGGGAGTTCCGGTGGAAATCAAATCGCCCGGCACCAGCGTCATCACCCGGGAGATGGAACGAATGACCACATCCAGGGGAAAAACGAAGTCGCGGGTGTTTCCCTGCTGCCGCAAGTCTCCGTTCACCCGCGCCTCTACCCCAATGCCCGCCCACGGATCCCCTGCGCTGCTCACCACCGGGCCTACCGGACAGAACGTGTCAAAACCCTTGGCCCGGGTCAGCTGGCCGTCTTTGCCCATCACCCCCTGGGCGCTCAGGTCATTTACGCAGGTGTAGCCGAGAATGTAAGGCCGAATGTCTTCGTCCGGGTTGAGCCGATGGCAATTCTTTGCGATCACCACGCCAACTTCGGCTTCATAGACGATGCTCGATGCTACCTTCGGGCGCAGAATGCTTCCTCCGGTCGGCAAAAGGCTGGACGGAGGCTTGAGGAAAATCACTGGTTCGGCGGGGATTTCCGGCTGGGATGCGGCCGTACGATCGCGATAGTTCAGCCCAACGCACACGATCTTTGACGGGCGCACCGCAGGCAGCAAGAGAGCCTCGTCCAAAGGCAAAGGCTCCATTCGCTTGCTGGGCAAGTCCTCCAAGTCACCTCCCGCTTCCTCGGGAGGCCTCCGCAGCAAGCGGGTAATCATCTCACGGCCAGCTACGCTTTCCACCAGGCCGTAGCCAGCCTGTCCATCAAGTTGGAAGCGGCAATATTTCATAGATCCATCTAATCACAAACCAACGAACAACGGACGAATCGAAGATGGTCACGGCACGGCCTCGTTCGTCTCTTCTGACTTTCCACTCTCGTTGCCGCGCACATCGACGGCGGAGACGGAATAGAAGTATTTCTTTCCGGATTGCACTTTATCGTCGCGGTAGGCCGGTGTCTTGACTAATTCCGAGTTCAGCTTGGCCGCTTGCCCGGCTTCCTCCCGGCGATACACGTTGTATCCGGCAAGATCGGCATCCGTGTCCGGTGACCAGATCAAGTCCACAAAGGGTTGTTGCCCAGGCCCGGAGAATGCGGCTTGCGCGCCCGAAGGGATGGCAGGCGGAAATACGTCGTGAGCAAAGACTCTCACGCTGTTGGTATCGTCGCCTTCGATCTCGATGGCAGGCTTGCCTGGGGCGGAAATGACCGTCACCACGGCGGCGCGATAATCGTAACTTTTCTCCCACTCGAACGACGTGTCCACCACCGGCGGGCCCTGGCAATCCGCGGCATCGGGTTCGACAGTCTTGTCATCGCTCTGGCTTCCCTCCAGCCGACGGTAAACTCGCAGCCGGTATTCGACGTTAGCAAATTGCTGCGGCGCCGAAACACAAGTCCACGTGATATTCACCCCTTGCGCAGTCACTTCGGCCTGGAACCTATCCGGGGGCGGAATGGCAGGCAGTAACGGCACCTGCACCTGGTTGGAAAGTCCTGCCGAGCGGTTTCTGTCGTTGAGCGCCTCCACGGCATAGGTAACTTCGTCTTCTGGCCGCACTCCTGGCAGAGCCGGAAGCCTGTCGGCAAAGGTCGCAGTCACCCTTGGACGGGGAGCCTGTTTCTTGCCGGAAGTTTTCGGGGTCACCACGGCTGGGGGGACGTTGCCTACAGATGTCCCACACTCCTTCATCGCGTTTGCCCGGCTGCGGCAGATAAGAGTGGGACCGGAATGGCGAATGGCTTGGTGGTCGGTGGTTTTCGTCGGCTCAGTCCACGCAAGATAGACTTTGTCGCCTTTGCGTAGGGCACGCAGGTCGGTAACCGGACTGGCCACTTCCAGTGAAGGCGGCAACGGCGGCCCGCTGGAAGCACAACCGCTCAGCAGAACCGACAACAGCAGAACCAATTGCGATTTCGCTACGCCGCGCTTCATGGGAAGCAACAGGGTACCAGAAGGCGCGCACTGCAATGATCTCCTGCAACTCTCGGGTGGCGGACAGCCTATCCGGCGGGACCGTCGAATCCCGCCGGACCGAATGGCCGGAGTGGTTGGCCCATACTTTTTTCAGCAGCCTTTGAACGAAATGAACTCTCCCAGGTTGAACGGCAAGGTTGCAGTGAAAGGTTCGAAGGCATAGGACTTCGACGTATCAAAGCCCGCAGCCTTCGCGGCCGCCGGGTCGGCGAACGGGGTGAGCGCTTTTACCGCCTGCTCGATGTTCGCCAGGCACAAGGTTCTCTCATAGCCGTTGTTATTGGGCGGGTCCGCGCTTTCAGCCACGCCCTGGAAGCCGGTAATGGTCTCAATCGGGCCGCCGTCACCGGCCGTAACATCGCCCGCCAATACCCGCGCCAGGGTGCGATGGTCGCTCTCAATTCCCATGATGCGCGCCGAGGTCACGCGCAAATCGGGCGTGCTGAAGTGCCTCACTCCGACCAGATAAGCGGCGATGAAAGCGTCTTCCAGCGTAACCAGAACGTTCAGGGTCGTCTGCGCGTCAGCAAACATGTTTGGCGGATAGTAGAACGTGCTGAAGGGCGAAGCCTGCTTGCTCACCGATTCCTCCAGCGCATAGTGCGACATTTCCTCCTGCCGCGCAGCCACCAGATAACCCTGGTCATCGGAAGGCAGGTTTCCGAAGAAGGGCGATGTATTGATGATGTTGGTGTAGGTGGTGACGGCCAGAGCTTCCGCGATCTCGGCCGCAACCAGAATGTTGCGGTCGCCACGGGTCAAACCTGCTTTGTCGCGGTCATGGTCGTGATCTCCATCATGATCGTCGTCTTTGTCTTCGGCGGACGCCAAGCGAACCAGTCCGCTAAAGGCGAGGGCGCTGGCAGCGCCCACGGCTGCGTTTTTGAGGAAGGAACGCCGGCCTGGGGCGGGTTCATGGTTCGTTTTACCTTCAGGGAGAACATCTGCGGTGTCTGGCATGGTCATAAGAGTTTGATCTCCTGGCGAGAATTCTTGGAAAAACGGCGCAGAGGATCAATCCCGGCCGGGCGGGCCGGAAAACTAAGCGGATTTTCCCAAGTCTGGCATCAATACGGTTTGCGCCGCAGATTGGATTGGAAGGGCCCGCACCAGCAAACGGCCCCAGCGGGGACCCTGGCGTCTCACGAAATGCCGGATCACGTTCCCGCGTACGATACCTCGCCAACGCGCCAGGATGGCAGCAGACGGGCGATCGACGGTCGCGGCAAGGGAAAGGCCAGCCGCCCTCAAGCGAGGCTAGAATTTGAAATCGCTATATCTAATAGATATATACGCCGCAATTCCTCCATTTTCTTCAAGTTACGGCGGCGTCACACGCTTCCCGCTTCTATATCTAATAGATATAGCCAAAGCAATTTCCGCGCTTTCAACGACTTGCCTGAAGGCGATTCGTGGAGGCACGGGCGTCCCCGCCCGTGCAGGTGCTCTGGACGGGCGAGGCGCCCGTCGCTCCATTCGATCCTTTACAGGATGTACCGGCTCAGATCCTGATCCTTCACGATGTCCACCAGCATCTTGCGGACATACTCGGCATCCACGCGGAACTGCTCTCCCTTTTTCTCCGGCGCGGAAAAACTGATCTCGTCGAGCACGCGCTCCATGATGGTGTGCAGGCGGCGGGCCCCGATGTTCTCCGTGCCTTCATTCACCCGAAATGCGAAGCGGGCTATCTCTTCCAGCGAGTCGGGCGTGAACTCCAGTTTGACGCCTTCGGTTTCCAGCAGCGCAATGTACTGCTTTACCAGAGAAGACTTGGGCTCGGTCAGAATGCGGACAAAGTCTTCCATGGTGAGGGATTGCAGTTCCACCCGGATGGGGAAACGTCCCTGCAGTTCCGGAATCAAGTCGCTGGGCTTCGAAACGTGGAAAGCGCCGGCGGCGATAAATAAGATGTGGTCAGTGCGCACCATCCCGTAACGCGTGCTGACCGTCGTTCCCTCGACAATGGGCAGAATATCGCGCTGTACGCCTTCGCGGGAAACATCGGGACCGTGGCCGCTTTCGCGTCCCGCGATCTTGTCGATCTCGTCGAGAAAAATGATGCCCGAATCTTCCACGCGGTCAATCGCGGTCCGCGTCACCTGATCCATATCGATCAGGCGCTGCTCTTCTTCCTGGATCAAATACTCGAAGGCCTCGTTCACTTTCATCTTCCGCTTCTTGGTGCGCTGGCCGAAGATGTTGGGCAACATGTCCTTGATGTTGATGTCCATCTCCTCGGCGCCCTGATTGGAGATGATTTCGAACGAGGGAAAGTTACGCTCGCGAACGTCGATCTCGACCGTGCGCTCGTCGAGTTTGCCTTCGCGCAATTGCTGGCGCAGCTTTTCGCGAGTGCGCGAAGTCGAATCGCTGGAGGAAGTTGTGCCTTCGAGGATCAACCCTCCGCCAGTGTTCGGTTCGGCGGGCCGCGGAGCGGGAGGCGGCAGTAGAATGTCGAGCAACCGCTCCTCGGCGTTAAGCTCGGCTTTATCGGCAACGTCTTCGAGCTTTTCCTCGCGGATCATTTCGATGGCAATCTCGACCAGGTCGCGAATCATCGATTCGACATCGCGTCCCACATAGCCCACTTCGGTGAACTTCGAGGCCTCCACCTTGAGAAACGGCGAGTTGGCCAGCTTGGCCAGGCGGCGGGCAATTTCTGTCTTGCCCACGCCCGTGGGGCCGATCATGATGATGTTCTTGGGGATAACGTCTTCCGCCATCTCGGCCGGGAGCTTTTGCCGGCGCGTGCGATTGCGCAAAGCGATGGCCACGGCGCGCTTGGCGGCGCTCTGTCCGACTACATATTTATCCAGCTCCACCACGATTTCGCGGGGCGTGAGTTCGTCAAGGACGGCGGGTTGTTCTTCGGCGGAAACGGGTAAATAGATGGCCATAATCGTGGTTAGTGACTAGTGGTTAGTGGCTAGGCTGTGTGGCACAAGTCGTTTCGCTAACCACTATTCACTAGCCACTGGTACTGTCCTTACAACTCTTCAATCGTTACCTTGTCATTGGTATAGATGCACATGGTGCCGGCAATCTTCATCGCTTCCTCAGCGATCTGGCGGGCCGTGAGCTGGGTGTGTTCCGCCAGCGCCAGCGCGGCCGCTTGCGCATAAGGCCCACCGCTGCCGATGGCGGCAATGCCACCGTCCGGCTCGATGACGTTACCTTGCCCGCTTAGCAAGAATGTCTGTTCTTTATCGGCCACCAGCAGCAAAGCTTCGAGATGCCGCAAGAATTTGTCGGTGCGCCAATCTTTGGCTAATTCCACCGCGGCACGTCCGATGTTTCCGTGATACTGCTCCAGTTTCGCCTCGAAGCGGCTGAACAAGGAGAAAGCATCCGCCGTCGAGCCGGCGAATCCGGCCAGAATTTTCTCCTGGTATAAACGCCGGATCTTCTTCGCGGTGTGTTTGATAATCCCTTCGCCAAGAGTGACTTGGCCGTCTCCGGCCATAACCACGCTGCCATTGCGCCGCACACAGAGAACCGTGGTCGATCGTATTAAGCGCTTCGTAGACATGCGTATTCGAGATGAGGGCAAACTTTGATTATAGCAGTGGAAACCGGTCAGACCTTTTGCGTTCCACTTGGTAAGCGGTAGTCTCAATATCTATCTCAAAATTGTCGCTCCGAAGCGCGGCTTCTCTCGCGAGGAATCTGCTGTCTTGCAGTCAGAAGCGGATTCCTCGCCGATAGAGCTGGCTCGGAATGACAAAATTAGCTAGAGTGCATCCACTCGACGGCAGCACTACCTCAACTTCTGCGCTTGTAGTAGATAGCGAATTCGACTCCCCGATCGGCGGGAAACAACTCGGCTACCTTGCGCAATCTCTCAGCCATCGCTGCCGGGACGAGCAGGGGGTAGTCGCGTTCGCGCAGATCGTAGTAGTCCACGTCGAGGAATAACGAGAGCAGATAAATAGAAATGGCGTCGGAAAACGTCGCGGCGAAGTATTCGTTCTTGTATTTCTCGGCTTCCGGGCCGGGAACCGAGGCTAGTTTGCGCGACTCCCACGCGTCGAGCGATGTCTCGCCGCGCACCCCGGACTCGACCTGCTTCCAGGCCAGGTCTGCAAACGCCTCTGAGACGCCAGCTTTCTCGACCACAGCATGTCCCACATTGATGTAGAACTCAAAAGCGACGGAGAACTTGTCGTCCATGAGCCGGGTAGAAATAAACACGCATTGCGAGCCGCCCAGTTCGAGATTGCGATGGCAAACCGCGTTGTCGCTAAGCGCCACATCGTAACGGTCGGCAATTACGGTTTCATCCCCTTGATTCACCGTGAGGGGCACGAAGTAGTAGGCCTTGCGTTGCAGCGCCGCGGCCATGGAAGTCGGGACAACCGCCACCATGCGTTCCAGATCGGAGGCGGAGACGGTCATCTCGCCGGCAATCGCGTAACAGATGCCGTTGGGCGCTTGCGAGACAGGAGTTTGGCGAACCACTTCAGCCGGCGGACGAGTCGTCACCGGCACAACTTGAGACATTCGGGTATTGTAACGTACGAATCGTCCACCCTGACATTTTCGGGGGAATGACGCCTGACGACTGAAGCCTGAAGACTGGTCCCAAATGTTGTAGCCTTAAGACTGTCATGACCGCCAGAAATCTTCCGCCTCATCGGCCGCGCTGGATTTATATTCCCCTGCGGGTTTTGCTGGTGACGTTTCTTCTGACCTTGCTTTCTTTTGCGGTCAGCCTGATGCTGGGCATCCTGGGAACCGTAATCGCAGCCCGGCTGCGCGGACTGCATCCCAATATGACGAATGCTTACCGCCAGGTTGCGGCACCCATTGCGGCGGTGGCCGGGGTTGCCGTCCTGATTTCCATGATCGTGCTGGAGGTCCGGCGCTACCAGCGAGAAAAGGCGTTGACCGCCATTGAGCGATCCATTTAATCGTCTAGAGAGAACCGCTTGCGGGAAGCTACAATCACTCCATGAGTCCCCGGATTGCCATCCCACTACCGCACTCATCTGACCAGAAATACGGTGAGCAGGCTCTGCCGCAGTATGTACGCGCCGTGGAAGCGGCGGGCGGCGAGGCGGTATGCATTCCGTTAGATCAGTCTCCGGCACAAGTGATGAAGTTGATTGAACGCTGCGATGCGGTGCTGCTGCCCGGCAGCAAGGCCGATGTAGACCCGGCTAAGTACGACGCGGCCGCCCACCCCAAGACCGATGCCGCCGACCCCAAGCGCGATACCGTCGACGAACTGCTCTTGCAGGACGCCTACAACATGCGCAAGCCGGTGCTCGGCATTTGCTACGGCCTGCAGATACTGAATGTTTATCGCAGCGGAACGCTGCTGCAGCATATCGAGTCGCCGGTCAATCACGAGGCGGGACGAACTGTTCAGATTGCCCATAACGTCGAGATTGATGCGCGGTCGAAACTGGCGGGGATTCTTGGCAGCGCGGAAACCGAATTACGCTCGGCGACGAAGCTAGTGGTCCCGGTGAATTCCAGCCACCACCAATCCGTGGAGATCGCCGGCGACGGTTTAAGCGTCGTTGCCCGCTGTCCCGATGACGGCATCATCGAAGCCGTGGAAGGAACGGCCTCCGATCATTTCGTATTAGGTGTGCAGTGGCACCCGGAACGCTCCGTGGAAGATGACGAGCGCTCACGGGCAATTTTTCGCGCGTTGGTCGAGGCCGCCAGAGCAAGATAGAATCGCCACGGATCACGCGGATAAACGCGGATCGGACAATCAAAGAACCCATCTCCTTGACTTGATCCGCGCGAATCCGTGTAGATCCGCGGCTGGTTTCACTTTCTCTCCAGTAGCACCACCGCGTGGGCGATGGCTGCGTTGTCGGTACCCATGCCTTCCGGCGTTTTGGCTTTGATTCCGATGCAATCTGCGGGCAATTCCAATAGCTCAGCCAGACGAGCTCGAATCTCCGCCGTATGCGGACCGATTTTGGGTGCTGCGAGTATGAGCGTCGAGTCCAGGTTGACCAGCTTGTAACCGGCGGTGCGCACCCGGCTCAGCGCTTCGCCCAGGAAGACGGCCGAATCGGCTCCCTTCCAGCGCGGGTCGGATGGCGAAAACAACGAGCCGATATCGGGCGCGGCGAGGGCGCCCAGCAACGCGTCGGTGATGGCATGCAACAGAACATCTCCGTCGGAGTGTCCCCCCAGTCCGTGGGAATGCGGCAGAGTGACCCCGCCAATTTTCAAGGGGATGCCGGCCTTGAATTCGTGAGAATCCCATCCGTAGCCGATTCTCATGACGCAATACCGGCCACGGATTCACACGGATTTCCACGGATTTTTTTTTCTCTCATTGTCAAACAAGAGCCTGCGAAATTGGGGTCGCTCGCCAAAATTCAGTAACAGTCCCACTTCAGTCTCCGTGGACTTCAAATAGTGGAGCAATTGAGCCTCGTGCGAAGGCTCTAGTACTCGCGTGCTCTTCAATTCCAATAAAACCTTGCGTTCGATGAGCATGTCGGCCCGGAACTCTCCGACCTTGCGGTTACGGAACCATACAGGAATGAGCACCTGCTCTTCCACGGCAAGCCCTGCATCTCGAAGCGCGATCACAAGCGACCCTTGGTAGATTGATTCCAAAAATCCGTAACCCAGTTCGTTGTACACATCATAAAAAATGCCAATGATCTTCTCAGTGAGGACCGCTCTTAAGCGAGGCTGGGAGCCATCCATGGCTAGGAGTTTACTAGCACTTAAGAAATAATCCGTGAGAATCCGCGGAAATCCGTGGCGCTCTTACCGTTTCAGGAAGAACTCGGCCAATTCTAAATCCGCGGGGGTTGTGATCTTAATATTTCTCGGCGAACCCATAACCACGGCCACTTCCTGCCCCGAGCGTTCGACCAGGGAAGCCTCATCGGTCCCGGTAAAACCGTCAGCTGCGGCCTCATCGAAAACTTTCTTGAGCAAGCCATAGCGAAAGCCTTGCGGCGTTTGCGCCATGACCACGCGCTCGCGGGGCAAAGTTGCGGTGATTACCGCTCCCTCCGCGGTGCGCTCCACTTGCTTCACCGTGTCTTGCGCGGGCATCCCCGCGATGGCAGCGCCATATTTTTGCGCGGCCGCGATCACTTCCTGAATGATCTCTTGAGTCACGAAGGGCCGAACCGCGTCATGCACCAGGATGAGGTCGTCACTCTCCGCCCGAATCGCGGCCAAAGCATTGGCCACGGATTGCTGCCGGTGTTCCCCGCCGGCAACCAACTGCACTTTCTTTGCCAGAATATCTCTGCCGTCTTGCTGGAGGCGCGCCTGAAAGTGATCGATCTCATCCGGGCGCAAGGCGACGCAGATCTCCTCCACATCGGCGCACGCCGCGAACTTGCGCAGCGTATGGATCAGGATGGGAACGCCGTCCAACTCCGTGAACTGTTTGGAGGGGGAGTTTTTTTTTGCCTTGCCGGATGCGGCTGAGGTCATGCGTGTGCCTAATCCAGCCGCCGGGATGATCACGAAAACCTTCATAGCGGGTAGCAAGTATAAGGGGCAGCCGCGGAGAGTTCAAATCGAGGCGGAGGCGGCGAACCGGCTGGCATGGGGCTGATGCCGGCGCCCGCCCAGCGTGGCTTTCCTGCCACCGGCCGCGCGCCTTGCGGCGAGCCGCCCTAATCGGGGGGATGCTCGGCCAAGACGGCCTTCTTAGGCTCGGCCGTTACCGCTCCGGCAACCACTACTGCCGGCGGGCGCGGTTCTGCGCGGGCCATTCCCCGGTCATCCCATTTTCCGAAAATCATCTTCCCCGCAGTGGTCTGTAGTACCGAGGTCACGGAAATATCCACCGTCTTGCCGATCATTTTGCGGGCATTATCCACTACCACCATGGTCCCGTCGTCCAGGTAGGCGACGCCCTGGTTGTACTCTTTTCCCTCTTTCAGTATGAACACCTTCATCGTCTCACCCGGCAGCACGATGGGCTTGAGCGAGTTGGCGAGCTCATTGATGTTGAGCACTTCGACGCCTTGCAGCTGCGCCACCTTGTTTAGATTGAAGTCGTTGGTGATGATCTTGCCTTCGTACACCTTGGCGAGTTCAATCAGTTTCAGGTCCACTTCCCGCACCGCGGGAAAATCATCCTCGACAATCTGGATTTGCACCGAAGCGATCTTCTGCAGGCGCTGCAGAATATCTAGCCCGCGGCGTCCGCGATTGCGTTTCAGCGAATCGGCGGAATCGGCCACCAGTTGCAGTTCGCGCAGCACAAACTGCGGAATCACGATGGTGCCGTCGAGAAACCCAGTTTCGGCAACGTCCGCAATGCGGCCATCGATAATTACGCTGGTATCGAGGATCTTGTAGCTCCTCTTGGACTGCTTGTCTCCGCCGAAAATCCCGCCCAAAGCGGCCAGATTGAGCATGTCGCCTTTATTGGCGCCCACGATCAGGCCCACATAGGCCATCAGCAGCATGACCATGATTTGCAGGAAACTTTGGGTGTGAGTTGCGGGCAGGCTGTTGCGGATCACCAATGCGAACAGATAGGCGCCGGCGATCCCCAGCACGCTGCCAATTGCGGCTCCGATGAGGCGGGTCAGGCTGATGCGCCGCAGCTTCCACTCGAACAGGACAATGGCTAAGCCAAGCAGCGCTCCGAATCCCGCGTCCACCGGCGCAGGCCGGTTAAAAGGCTGGATGAGATAGCTAGTGACAGCGACAACCAGAATAAATAAGAAACGAACCAGAAATAAGTCCACCGATGGACCTCCCGGACTCGACCCGCAGTGCCCACTGCAAGACAAAGTCTCCGCCAGCCACTCAAGTTCCCAAGACTAACGGCCGGCGATCATAAAGGGAGCTGCGGAATGAACCACGAAGCAAAACCATGAACGGGCCGGCTCCCCGATTACCTTCCCGGACTACCGCTCCGGGCACAATTCCTATCCACGTGGAAGTATATACCCGGTGTAAAGGGCGCGAAATTGGCTACCAAATCCTGCAGATTTTATCCCTGAAAACATATGAGCCAGGCGCAATCACTGGCTGCTAACCAGGGCGCGAGGCGTGCGTCCAATAGGCAACTTAGAAAGCAGGGAATGCCGGAACTTTTTCGCCGAACCGAACGTACCTCTCATACCGCGGGTACCGCGTCCGGCCGTTCGGCTCCCCTGGCATGCTGGGTACGCGGAACGGAGTTTTCAAGTGGAGGGATGGCTGCGCCTTTGCTGGCGGCATGGCGTGCGCAACCCGAGGATGAAACCAACCGCCCACAACCGCTTCCCGAAGGCATTTCGGGAGAGAATCGAGGAATTGTTATGCACGGATCAACCGCTTTCAAGAGTTTTCTGCTGGGCCTGACCTTGCTGCTGGCGGCAGGCGCCTTCGCGGCCAACAAAGGGCCGCTCCAAATTACTGACTCCACCTCGGTGGGCGGCAAGCAACTGAAGCCCGGCGACTACACGGTGACCTGGGATGGCGACGGTCCTAACGTTCAGCTGAATATTATGAAAGGCAGCAAGGTGGTAACCACGGTTCCGGCACATGTGGTTCCTGTCGATCATTCTGTCGCAAGCAACGCGATCGTGGCCACGGAAAACAAGGATGGTTCCAAGTCGCTGAGCGAAATCCGTTTCTCGGGCAAGAAGTACACCCTGGAAATCGGGGAAAACATGGGCGGCTCTCAAACCGGCAGCAACGACAAAAGCGATCGGTAGACAACTGGAGACCCCCACGGGATCTCCACCAACCTCAACGACTGTCATTATGAGCGAAGTTGGCCTGTGCGCGGCGCAGGCCAACGCGGTCGAAGAATGCCTGCCGCCGATTCCCTCTCTGGCCTTGACGTTGCTCACCAGATCCGGCGCACCCCATAGCCATCAAAAATCGTTTCGTTACTGACAATCGTCAAACTCTCCGCCTGCGCTTGCGCAATCAGCATCCGGTCGAAGGGATCCTTGTGCGAACCCGGCAGCGAGCCCGCCCGAATGCCGTGCTCGACGCTCACCGGAAGACCTTCAAACTGCTCGTGTGCAAGATAGGCCGCGAAGTCCCCGGTGATGTCGGCCGCAGCCTCGAGCCTTCCCAACCGCACTTTGGTAGCGATCTCCCACGCCGAGGCGGCACTCACCAACACGGTGTTGTTTTTATTGGCAATCGCTCGCCGGGCGGACGCGGGCAAGGAGGAATCTGCCGCCAGCCACCAAAGCAGAGCGTGCGTGTCGAGCAGCAAGCGCATGCTGGGCTACTCCCAGCCTTCCAGTTCCTCTGGCGGCAAGGGTTCAAAGAATTCAGGACCAACGTGGATTTTTCCCTTCAGGGCTCCCGGCTTCCGATGACCCCGCTTGTCCTCAATCGCCACCAACCGCACCACCGGTTTTGACCCGCGAGCAATCACGACGGATTCGCCCCGGCAAGCTTTTTCGATCAGCCGCGAGAGCTGCGTCTTGGCTTTATGGATGGTGATGGTTTCCATATTAGCTAATTTATATTAGCTAACTTGGGATCTCTTTGTAAACCATGGCTATTCACTGACACAATAGGCTGTGCTTAAATTAGTGACATGACACGGAAACAAAGATACCAGCTTTGGCTAGGGTGTTGGATTCTAGTCTTTATAGCCGTGGTTTTTCTGTGGCCTTGGTCTGGACTGGTAAGGTTTATCGGCAAATGAACACTCCATAAGCAGGCGAGAAGTTCGGAGGGAATCCAGTGTTTCGCGGTAAGAACCCGCCCTGTCCTTCCAAAAAACGGAGGGACAAGGACGGGGCACCCTCGTCCTAACAAATAAGGGAGCACGAGACTGCTCTTTTGAAGACTGAAGAACCGACGACCAACGACTGCCTTTCAGTACTTCGGCATCTTGGGATCAACCCGATCCGCCCAGGCCAGAATCCCACCCGCCAGATTGTGCACTTTCTTGAATCCCGCCTGGCGCAGGAAAGCGACTGCTTTCGCGCTGCGCATGCCGGAGCGGCAATGCGCGACGATTTCTTTGCTGGAGTCGAGTTCGTTCACCCGCTTGGGAAGATCGCCCAGCGGAATGAGGTGTCCGCCGATGTTGCAGATCTGATATTCATGCGGCTCGCGTACATCGAGCACGAAAATGTCATCGCCCCGGTCCAGTCGCTGTTTGAGTTCTTCCACTTGCACATCCGCTGTGCTGATCTCCACTTCCTGCTCCTCTCCGCGAATTCCGCAGAACTGTTCGTAGTCTATCAGCTTGGTGATGGTGCGTTTCGTGCCGCAAGCCGGGCACTCCGGGTTCTTGCGCAGCTTGAGTTCGCGGAACTTCATGCCTAGCGCGTCAATCAGCAGCAACCGCCCGATCAGCGGATCGCCTTTCCCGAGAATCAGCTTGATGACTTCCGTAGCCTGAATCACGCCCACTAATCCGGGCAGAATTCCCAGCACTCCGCCTTCCGCGCACGAGGGAACCAATCCAGGCGGTGGGGGCTCGGGGTAAAGGCAGCGATAGCACGGGCCCGCTTCGGTGGCGAAGACGCTGGCCTGTCCCTCGAAGCGGAAAATCGAACCATAAACGTTCGGCTTGCCGGTAAGCACGCAGGCGTCGTTCACCAGGTAGCGCGTGGGGAAATTGTCGGTGCCATCGGCAATAATGTCGAAGTCGCGGAACAGTTCGAGCGCGTTGGCGCTGGAAAGCCGTGTGTCGATTTTCTTTATGTTGATAAACGGATTGATGGATTTCAGCTTGTCGGCGGCGGAATCGAGCTTCTTGCGGCCCACGTCAGCGGTGGAATGGATAATCTGCCGCTGCAGGTTCGTATAGTCCACGACGTCGAAATCCACAATGCCGAGCGTGCCCACTCCGGCCGCGCCCAGGTAGAGCGCCAGCGGCGAGCCCAGCCCGCCCGCCCCGATGCAAAGCACTTTGGCGGCCTTAATCTTGAGCTGCCCCTCCATGCCGACCTCGGGCATGATGAGGTGGCGCGAGTAGCGCAAGATTTCTTCATTGTTCAGAGTTGCGGCCTGCGGCGTGATGTCAATTGTGGTGGCCATGAAACCTCAGCTAAAACATTGATTTTACAGGAAATACAGGACCGGTCGCTTAGAGACAACAGCCCGGACAACAGCGGCCCATGCGCGGAGGGAACCAGCGAAAATTCGTCTGGCTGGAAATCATAGATCTAACGGCCTCCGGCAATCGAAGGCACAATGGAAATATTATCACTGTCCTTCACCGCAGTGGCGTCTTTCTGCAGGTAGCGGACGTCTTCGTCGTTGAGGTAAATGTTGACGAAAGCCCGCAGCTTGCCGTCGTCCGTATAGAGATGGCGGCGCAACTCGGGGTGCTGGGACACCAGGTCAGAAAGTGCGCTGCCCACCGTGCGACCATTTACATCCACCGCTGCCTGCTTGCCCGTGTACAACCGCAAAGGGGTGGGAATGTGGATCTTCGCCATAGGCATTACATGATGCCATAGACCCGCCGAAAGATGCAGCCCCGGATTGCCCGGCGTGGCGCGGGCGTTGACGTTGATTTTGATTCTGGTTTCGCCCAAAAAGCAAATTCAGGAGCCGCGGGCGGCGACACCCGCGCCACATTCCCTGCAAAATACGAAAGCCCCGGCCATCAGCCGGGGCCTGCAACTTGGTACCGAACACAGTTCGCCAAACACCCTTATCATAATTCGGCCAGAAACATTGTCAAGGTAATCTCTTGATGTCGAGTGACCCGAGGAGGGCAAGGGAGTCGAACCCTAGTGGCTGAAAAGCCACTCGACAGTTTGGCGAACTGCGTCCAGTACCCACTGGCAACACCCTCCTAGACGCCAATTCGCTCAGCCAATTCTATCGTCCAGTGAATTTCGCGCTGGCCTTGGACTGAAATAAATTGGAACTTAGTGCCGAATCGGGAACCCCGCTCGCCTTCCTGGCTCGATCCTCCGCTCTCGCCCGCGGCAACCGAGAGGCAGGGAACCAACACGTTCCTGTTGCTGAGTTCTAGGGTTCGATCACTTCCACTTTCTCCCCCACCAGCTTCTTATCGTTCTCGTCGAATCCAGTCAGTTCGAAGGAATTGGTAATCGCCGCCTTCCCTTTCGCCACTGCAGTGATGACGTAAGAGCAGCCAAACCAGTGCGCCTCGGCCAGATCGGTGGGCGACCATTGTGCCGGATGGTCGGGATGGGAATGGTAAAAGCCGATAATATCTTCTCCGCGCTCCCGTCCCTCGCGCTGGATGCGCACCAATTCCCTGGGATCGATGTTGTAGCGATTGTGCGGTGAGTCGTCACGCGTGTTGCCGCAGCGCGCCGTCGTCGTCACCACGCGGGTGCCATCGTCCTCCATTTGCCCGAGCAGCACGCCACAGCATTCGTAGGGATAGGTATCTTCCCCGTGCTTGCGAATCGCAGCGTAGTCTTTGTCCGTCATTTTCAGCATAGAAAATCATTTCACCACAGAGACGCAAAGCCACAGAGGAAACCAAATTCAAAGGAGAAACACCGGATAACAAGAGTCAGAAGAATCTTGCCTCGTTCTCGGTGCCTCTGTGTCTCTGTGGTGAGCTTACGTCTCCGTCACCGTCAAATTCTCTTCCCAGAAGCGCTCGCTCAAATACTTGTCGCCTGAGTCCGGCAGAATAGCGACAAACACCGCGCTCTCTCCCTTGGGCAACCGGCGCGCTACCTGCAAGCACCCCACCACTGCGGATGCGGCTGAAATCCCCACCAGCAGCCCTTCTTCGCGAGCCAACCGTTTGCACATGGCATACGACTCTTCGGTCGAAATGCCGAGGTCTTCATCGGCAATCGAGGAATCGTAAATCTTGGGCACCAGCGAGCTGGCCATGTGCTTTGCGCCTTCAATTCCGTGGAACGGCGAGTCGGGCTGCAACGAGATGCAACGAATCTTCGGATTGAGTTCCTTCAATCTCCGCGACGTGCCCACAAATGTTCCGCTGGTCCCCATCATGGCGACAAAGTGGGTGATACGTCCCTCCGTCTGTTGCCAGATTTCGTTGGCTGTGCCATGGTAGTGAGCCTGCCAGTTGGCGGAGTTGGAGTACTGGTCGGCATAAAAGTATTTGTCCGGAGACTGCGCGTAGGTCGCCCGTGCGGCGCGAATGGCGCCGTCGGAGCCGTCGGCGGGATCGGTGTAAATGATATTGGCTCCATAGGCGCGCAAGATGCGCTTGCGCTCCACCGAAACGTTTTCCGGCATGCAGAGGGTGACTTCGAATCCCTCGGCGGCGCCGATCATGGCAAAAGCAATCCCGGTATTGCCGCTCGTGGCGTCGAGCAGAATTTTGCCGGGACCGAATTTGCCGCTGCTGCGGCCCTCGGCCACAATGTTGGACGCGGCGCGGTCCTTGACGGACCCTCCGGGATTGATCCATTCTGCTTTGCCCAGCAGTTCAACGCCGGGCAGGTCGCGGGCGATGCGGTCGAGACGCAGCAAGGGAGTATTCCCGACTCGCTCCAGGCTGCGCACGCCGCGGGCAGCGACTTGAGCGGAAACTTCTGGCTTAGCAGAAGTTACTTCATCGAATTTGGGCGGAACGCTGGGCATAATCGCACGAGGACACGAACGAACTGCCGGTACTATCGTAACGTACTGTAAAGGCAAAGTTGAGCAATACCCGGCGTCAGGGGCGATTATAAAAGAATTGTGGTTGGAACTTTACGAGCCGCGCGGTGGATATTCGCATCTAAGCGACTAGAAACAGAAGGGACCAAGTAAACTCAATGGCAAGCAAGGTGGAAGAACGGACTTACGAAGACGCAGTCAACTGGCTGCGCGACCACGGCTTTGACTTGATCGATGCGCCTGGCACTCCGGGCCGGGTGTTTCTAAGAAAATACAATGTCTCGGCCGCCATTCAGAAAAATGGCGATGATGGCGTCAAAATCTTCGCCTACCCTGGCTACCTGATCGGCAGCGAAATCTCCAAGCTGGTAAATAAGGGCTATCAGCAGTTCCTGAAAACATCTAAGACCGAAGTCCCGGCCACCGCCGATCACCTGAAGGCTCTGCAACAGTTCACCGAAGAATTAAAAGAAGGCCTCGGCCTGCCCAGCTTGTACAACGAATCTCTAGGAACGGTGAGCGAGTCGTATCATTACGACCGCGTCAAAGACCGCGACGAACCGGAAGCCGCGCGCCCAAAGCGTCCCTGGGCAGTTGCCGGGGCCAAAGCCGCGGTTGCGGGCAAGAAAAGCCGGGCGTAATTCTTCTACCCCATTTCGGTGTTTCTCCATTCAGCGCGTGACATCTGTCACCGCTTTTCCTCAGCACCCACTCTGCAATTGTCATTCCGAGCGCAGCGAAGGAACCGCAGTTCGCCGAACTCATGCGGCGAAGAAGCTATTGCGCGTACATCCTGGGCTCACCCGACAACCGCGAAGGCCTTCTCACCCGCATAGTACTTCGCCCTATACTGGAACAGGATTGGGATCAGGGCCGCTTACACTTTCGGTCCCGACCCGCTTTAGAGGACTTCATGGCCGTGCTCATTGATGCGATTGACGTTAAGCGTAAGACCTTGTTTGAATTTGAGAACGCTCCTTTCTGCTGCCTTGAAGCGGAGGTAAACACGCCCACCGCTCGTGGCGGCCAGACCCTGGTGCGCCTGAAGATGCGCAACCTCGTTACCAACGCCGTCTTTGAAAAGACATTCAAGGCAAGCGACAAATTCAAGGAGCCCGACCTGGAGTCGGTCCAGGCTTCCTATCTGTATAGCGATGGAGATGGTTCCCATTTTATGGACCAAGAAAGCTTCGAGACCGTCACCCTTAGCAGTCAGATGGTAGGGGACGCATTGGACTTCCTAATTGAAGGCGCGTTGCTTGAGCTGCGAAGGTTCAACGGCAATCCGATTGGTTTAGAGCTGCCCATATTCGTTGAGCTGGAGGTCGCCTACACGGAACCCGCGATTCGGGGAGACTCCTCGGGCGGCGCGACCAAGCCGGCCCGTCTCGAGACTGGTCTGGAAATCCGCGTTCCCCTCTTCATCAAAGAGGGGGAAAAGGTGAAAGTGTCCACGGAGAACCGCGAGTTTGCCGGGCGGGCATGAGTCGGTTCCAGGTCGATGACTGATCGCGGGTGGCCCAGTCTCGCCTGCGAGACTTGGGACTAGCCACGAAGCCAATCCTTGTACGCCACCCGTGCATGAAGTCTCATCCGCAGAATGTCGGTGTCGTTGATTTTGGCGAGTTCCGGCTCCCCGTATCGATAAAAACGGAAACTGCTCCAGTGCCATGTCGGGTGTGCAGACACTGGCAGTGATAGCCCGGGCGCAGTTCGCGGGACCTGGGTCCCCCGCCTGTTTCATTTCGGTACTTTCTCTTTACGCTTGTGACATGCGTCACTGCGTAGGTTCTGCACAAAACCGTACGTTGTCATTCTGAGCGCAGCCGCGCCGAAGGGCGCGGCGGAGTCGAAGAATCCCTACCCGCTCCCCGGACCCATGCAGCGAAAGAGCTATTGCGCGTACATCAAGGGCAGCCTCTCCGGCACTCTCTACATCGGTGTCACCGGCAACCTGCTAAAGCGCGTCTTCGAACACAAATTCCATCGCTACGAAGGATTCACCGCCAAGTACGAAGTCGAGCGCCTGCTCTACTGGGAGTCCTATGACGATGTGTACAAGGCCATCGGCCGCGAGAAGCAACTCAAAGGCTGGTCCAGAGCAAAGAAGATTGCGCTGTTCGAGCCGGCGAACCCGCACTGGCTGGACTTAGCGCCAGACTGGTATCCCTGGATGAAGGATCGTGAAGAATATAGGGATGCTTCGACTGCGGAAGGTCGGCCCAAAGCGGCCGCCCTTCCTCCGCTCAGCATGACAAAGCGCCATGATGAATAATCTTCCACTGTCATTACTGAGCGCAGCCGCGCCGAAGGGCGCGGCGGAGTCGAAGAATCCCTATCCGCTCCCTCGGGCGGATCAAAGCTCGCGTGCTTCACCCGCCTTTAGGGTTTGCGATTCTCGGGTTCACTTCCCGGCAGGTTATCATTGTTGCTCTCGGGGTTCGCCTTCATGCGCTCTTCGTATTCTCTGAGCCTTTGCTCATAGTCAACCGTGTATACAAGCGTTCGATCGGGAAGGCGGCGCATCAGTCCTTTGTAGGCGGTAAGGTCAAGGGTGTGGTCGTGATAAATGCGGTCAGCAACCTTCATCCTGAACTGACCGATGATTTTGTCCATAGCTAATTCTACGCGGAAAGCCCGAATGGCCGTGTCGTTGATTTTGACGAGTCCCGGCTCCCCGTATCGATGAAAGACGGAAAACTGGCAGAGGATAGCCCGGGCGCAGTTCGCAGTCTATGAGGGATGACCAGCGCAAGAAAGGTGCACTGATCCCAGGTCTCACAACCCCGGCGAGACCTGGGCCACCCGCGCGTCTCCACTCCCACGTTTTTCCTTGCTCATCGACCGATAAACTACGCGTTCCACAGCTTCTCCACAGCAATTCACATCGGCTATATTCACAGCAGGGTTTCTTTCCCGCACAATCCTAAGCAATGGCTAACCCCGGAGACTTCGCATACACCGTCAAGCAGCAGGCGGACATCGTTCGCATTGTGGGAGACTACGTCAAGCTCAGAAAAGCCGGGGCGCAGAATTATTCGGGACTTTGTCCCTTCCATAGCGAGAAGACGCCGTCGTTCTCCGTGCATGCTACGCGGCAGTTCTTTCACTGTTTTGGCTGCGCCGCTTCGGGGGATGTCTTCAGCTTCGTGCAGAAGATCGAAAACATTACTTTTCCGGAAGCCGTTCGTGCGGTTGCGCAGAAGCTCGGCATCGCCCTGCCCAAGGCCAGTTATTCCAGTCCCGCGGAGGCGAAGGAAGCCAAGCTGCGTACCGTGCTGCTCGAAATTCACGAACGCGCAGTGGCATTTTTCCAGGAGTGCCTGCGCCGTCCGGAAGGGGCCCATGCGCGGGAGTATCTCGCCGGACGTGGGTTGAACGAAGAGATTATTAAGACTTTTCGCATCGGGTACGCGCCGGATTCCGGATTCCTTTTGCGCGATCGGCTCAAGGGCGAGTTCCCAGAAGAGGTCCTGCGCGAGAGCGGGCTTTTTTCCTGGAAAGACAGTTCTCAGCCGTCCGTTCTCAGTTCTCAGCAACAGCAGATTCCTCGCTCCGCTCGGAATGACAAAAGCGGAGAGGCTCGGGATGACAAAGAGGATGCGAATGGGCAACCACCAAGGACCGACGACCGGGGACCGACGACTGTTTCTATCTATTCCAAATTTCGCAACCGGGTAGTGTTTCCAATCACCAACGAAACTGGCCGCGTGATCGCATTCACTGGGCGGACTCTCTCTACCGACGAAAAAGCTGGGCCGAAGTATTTGAACTCGCCGGAAACCGCGATTTACTCCAAATCGCGGGTGCTTTTCAATCTTGATCAGGCCAAAGAAGCGATTCGCAAGCTCGACTACGCCATTCTGGTCGAAGGGCAGATGGATTGCATTTCGGTTTTCGCCGCCGGATTTCACAACGTGATCGCCAGCTCGGGCACGGCGTTCACTGAACTGCAAGCCAGGCTGCTGGGGCGTTTTAGCAAGAATGCGGTGGTCAACTTCGATCCGGACACGGCGGGAGCCAAAGCCACGGAGCGCACCCTCGGCCTGCTGGTAGAGGAAGAATTTCAAATTAAGGTCCTCAGCCTGGAGAACGGCTTCGACCCCGACCTGTTCATCCGCCGCAAAGGCAAAGACGCCTACGCGGAAGCGCTACGAAATTCCCAGCGCTACTTTGACTACCTGATCGAGCGCGCGCGCGCGCAATTCCCGGTGCGCAGCGGCGAAAGCAAGATGAAAGCGGTCAACTATTTGCTGCCGCATATCCAGAAAATTCCCAGCCGGATTGTCCGCGACGAGCTTGCCCAGGAAATTGCGCAGAAGCTCGGCATCGATTCGGCCGTGCTTCGCCAGGAACTCAAGCACGTGGTTTCCACCCGTTCGGCCGGCACGGTAAAGTCTGCTGCGGGCGCGCAGATTACCGATGCGGAGCGCATCCTGATCCGCGCCCTGGCTTCCGGCAGACAGATGCAGGCTTCCGAGGAGCATCTTTCCTCCCGCGAGGGCGCCGACGAAGAGTTCGATCCCGCCCGGCAAGCGCACTTCGCGCTCCATGGCGAGCGAATTCATCGCGGGCTGGCCACCGAGTCACTGATTGAAACTCTGTTGAAGGCGCCTGCAGAAACTGCCGATGTTATGGAATTGCCATGGCCGGAGGGCGACCGCAGCATGCTCGCTGCCATCTTGCTGAAGGAAGATGAGGAGTTGACGGCCGAGCGACTGGAAGGCGCGGTGCGGGCATTGAAGCGCATCCAGCTCAAGCGGCGGTTGGAAGAAATCCAAGGCGAACTACAGCGCAAACCGGAGCACGGCCGCGTGCAGACGCTCTTGGAAGAAAAGATGCGCCTCAAACGGGCGCTGATGGACCCTGGGCTAACCGAGGAGGGGCCAGCGGGTCGGACGGCTTGAGGAACGGGGCTGGTTGAAACTAAAACGGTTCAATCAACATCTAAGTGATTAGAGCGGTGGGAGATAAAGGCGACACGGGGGGATGCGGGACAGTCCCAAAGTGGGAAGAAGCGTACCCCTAATGTGCTATACTTTGAAAGTTTGTGTCGGCGCACGACTCCGCCAAATTACCGTTCCCACCAATTTCGAGAGTGTCTTTCCGCGTCCTTCATTGGACGAAGAGGGTGATTTTTCTTGGCTCTAGACGATAAATACGACGAGATCAAAAAGCTGATTGATACCGGCAAGGAGAAAGGCTATCTCACCTACGATCAGGTGAACGACCTCATCCCACAGGATGTACAGTCTCCCGACGACCTGGACGATCTGCTGACCACCATTGGAACGCAGGGCATCGATGTGCTCGAAGGCCCCAAGCTGCCCTCCTCTGCGCTCGATAAGAAATTTGACGACGAAGAAATCGGCGAGGACGTGGAGCTCGACCTCACGCCCGGCGCCATGGAAAAAACCAACGACCCCGTCCGCATGTATTTGCGGGAGATGGGGACGGTGCCGCTGCTTACCCGCGAAGGCGAAGTGGAAATCGCCAAGCGCATCGAACGCGGCCAGTTGCGAGTCCTGAAGGCGCTCTCCCGCTCGCCCATTGTGATAAACGAACTGCTGGAGATGGGCGAAGACCTGAAGAAGGGCGTGCGCTCCATCAAGGAAGTGGTCACCTTCGATGAAGAAGAAATCACCGATGAGATTCTGCAGAACCGCCTGAAAGAGTTTACCGGCAAGATTGACGAGCTAGCCAAAGCTTATAAGAAGTCGGCGCAGGTGGCGGAGAAGTTTGCCGACGTGTCGCAGAAGAAGCGACCCAAGGAATATCGCCACTATCGCATTGCGCTGGCGCGCTCCGTGGTGCGCGTGTCTTTGGCGGTCCGCAAACTCGGTTTCACCAACAATGAGCGCAAGCGCCTGATTGACCGCGTCAACAAGACGGTGGATGGCATGCGCTCGCTGGATCGCCAGGCCACGAATCTGGAGAAGAAGGCCGAGGCCACGCGCAGCGAGGAGCAGCGCAAGGAAAATAAGCGCCAGGCTCGCTCCATCCATGCGGAACTGGAAAAGCTTGAGCAAGAAGCGGGCGTGTTGTTTCAGGAGCTCAAGCGCACTCAGCGGGAAATCATCCAGGGAGACATGGATGCGGAGCAGGCCAAGCGCGAACTGATCGAAGCCAACCTGCGCCTGGTGGTCTCCATCGCCAAGAAATACACCAACCGTGGCTTGCAGTTCCTCGACTTGATTCAGGAAGGCAATATCGGCCTGATGAAGGCGGTGGACAAATTCGAATACCGCCGCGGCTACAAGTTCTCCACCTACGCCACCTGGTGGATTCGCCAGGCCATCACTCGCGCCATCGCCGACCAGGCGCGCACCATCCGTATTCCGGTGCACATGATCGAAACCATTAATAAGCTCATCCGCACCTCCCGGCAGTTGGTGCAGGAGCTGGGGCGTGAGCCCACGTCGGAAGAAATCGCCAAGCGGATGGACATTCCGGTGGCGAAGGTGCGCAAGGTGCTGAAGATCGCGCAGGAGCCGATTTCTTTGGAGACGCCGATTGGCGAAGAAGAAGATTCGCACTTGGGCGACTTCATCGAAGACCGCGCCGTGGTCTCGCCGGCCGAAGCGGTTATCAATGTCAACCTGAAAGACCAGACCGGCCAGGTGCTGCGCACGCTGACGCCGCGCGAAGAAAAAGTTATCAAAATGCGCTTCGGGCTGGAAGATGGCAGCGAGCATACGCTGGAGGAAGTTGGCCAGTCGTTTGCTGTGACTCGCGAACGCATCCGCCAAATCGAAGCTAAGGCGCTGCGGAAGTTGCGGCATCCATCGCGGTCGCGGAAGTTGCGAGCGTTCATGGATGGGGTTAGAGACTAAAGGCAGCCACGGATTTACGCGGATCAACACGGATTTTTGAGGCATAACTCTCTGGGGTTATGCCTTTTTTCTTGTGCGGTTTCGATCCGCGTTCATCCGCGAAATCCGTGGCTGCGGTTTCTTCGTATTTTTCCTTCCCTTTCCACAAACAATTTTGGTCCTCCACAGTTTCTTCACAAGCAGGGACGAAATCCCTATTGCGGGTTCGAGCGCCTTCCAGCAAAGTAGCCTGTAATGCAGGCGTGAGATGACTTGGCGCTGGGCCGGAGGTTGCGGCACCGTGCCGCTATGAGCGGCGCGAGGCGAGCGAGGCATCCACGAAGCACACGCGGCCCAGGTGGCTGGCCTGGGCCGCAGTTTTTTGGGCGAACCGCGCCGCGGATTTACACCGATTACCGCGGATTTTAGAAAATTCCAGTACTCCACTTCGCTCTTTCTTCGCTATACTGAGAATTATTTTTGTAAAAACCCCTTGGCGACCACAGACTACAGTCTCGCGCACAGTCTCCCGGCAAATGTTGAGGCGGAACGGTCCATCTTGGGCGCCATTCTGCTGGATAATTTTGCCTACAACCAGGCTGCGGAAAACCTGAAGCCAGACAACTTCTCGCTGGACTCGCATCGCCGCATTTATTCGCGGATGGTGGATCTGGCGGAGTCGGCGCGGGCCATTGACCTCATCACTTTGTGCGAGGAACTCGATCGCCATAAAGAACTGGAAGCCATTGGCGATGTGGCTTACATCTCCAGCTTGCTCGACGGCGTTCCGGACCGGCCAAGCATTGAGCATTACATTCAGATTGTGCGGGACAAGGCGCTGCTGCGCGGGCTGATGCATGCCGCCAATGCTGCCATTGCGCGCGCCGCCGAGCAGAGCGATCCCGCCGAAGACATCCTGAACGAAGCCGAAGCCGCCATTTTTCAGCTCTCCGAGAACCGCATTGGGCGGGGCTTCATGGATATTACGGAGATCGTCAAGGAATCGTTCGGCTCGGTGGATGCCCTTTTGCAGCGTGGGCAGCGGGTCACTGGCTTGGCGACGCACTACACCGATCTCGACGAGATGACCAGCGGGTTACAGCGCGCGGACCTGATCATCCTGGCGGCGCGGCCTTCGATGGGCAAAACAGCGTTTGCGCTCAACATTGCAGAGAACGCCGCCATCGAAGATAAGAAAGTAGTGGGCGTTTTCTCGCTGGAAATGTCGCGGGAGGCTCTACTGCTGCGCTTGCTGTGTTCGCAGGCGCGGGTGGACTCGCACAAGATGCGTACTGGCTCTCTGTGGCGCGAGGACGAAGTGAAAGTGGCGCGCGCCATGGAGCAACTGGCGCACGCCCCGATTTTCATTGACGACACTCCAGGCATCGGGCTCAGCGAAATGAGGGCTAAGGCGCGACGCCTGAAGCAGAAGCAGGGTGCGCTTGATCTGATCATCGTCGACTACCTGCAACTGATGTCGGGCGGCAGCAAGCGCTTCGAAAACCGGACGCAGGAAGTTTCCGCGATCTCGCGGGGGCTGAAGGCGCTGGCCAAGGAACTCAATGTGCCGGTCGTTGCGCTCTCCCAGTTGAGCCGGGCTCCGGAGAGCCGGGGTGGAGACCATCGCCCGCAACTGGCTGACCTGCGCGAGTCGGGATCGATCGAGCAGGATGCCGACGTGGTGGCATTCATCTTCCGTGAAGAGGTTTACAAGCAGGACGACCCTGACCTGCAGGGCCGGGCGGAGCTCATCATCGCCAAACAGCGCAACGGGCCTACCGGGCGCGTGAACCTCGCTTTCATCAAGAACTCCACCCGCTTCGAGTCCACGGTTGCGGATGGCATGGAGCCGCAGGAGTAGGCGAGAGTTGCTTCCTCAAATCTCAGCGATTTGTAGCCCAAGAGCTGGGCTTAAAGCTGTGGAAAAGCTTGTGGAAGTGATCCGGGTCACAGCCCTGCCAGGCGACAACCGACCGTGCGGCCGGTCAGCGCTTGGCCAGAAAAATCTCTCAACCACCAGATTATAAAGGAATTACAGATGCAATGCTGAATTCTATTGGCTTCCGGAGAAGCATTTCAAACACCGGCCAACCCAGGGGATTTGCACATTTCAAGGGACATGTCCATTCGTGGCACCGCTGGTAGGGCAGGCAAAATTATTGGGCAACATCGGCGCTAATTGCTGTCTTCGCCAACCTTCAGCACGGCCAGAAACGCCTCTTGTGGAATGTCGACGCGGCCGATGCGCTTCATGCGGCGTTTGCCCTCTTTTTGCTTCTCCAGCAGCTTGCGCTTGCGGCTAATGTCGCCGCCGTAACACTTGGCGATCACATTCTTGCGGATGGCATGAACGGTCTCGCGGGCAATGATTTTGGCGCCGATGGAGGCCTGGATCGCGACCTCGAACATCTGCCGTGGGATGAGTTCCCTCATTTTGGAGACCAAGGCTTTGCCCCGCTCAAAAGCGAAGTCGCGGTGCACGATGATGGAAAGGGCATCCACCGGCTCGCCCGCGACCAGAATGTCCAGCTTCACCATGGGCGAGTCCCAATAGTCGGAAAGGTGATAATCGAGCGACGCGTAGCCGCGCGAGACCGATTTCAAGCGGTCGTAAAAATCCAGCACGATTTCATTGAGCGGCAGTTCGTAGTGCAGCATCACGCGGGACGAACTCACGTACTCGAAAGTTTTCTGGCGGCCGCGCTTTTCTTCGACCAGCTTGAGAATGCCGCCGACGTACTCTTCGTTGGTGAGAATCGTGGCCAGAATTACAGGCTCCTCCACCTTAGCAATTTCGCTTTGCGGTATCCAGCGCGAAGGATTGTCTACCTCAACCAGTTCGCCGTTGGTTTTGGTGATCTTGTAGCGCACGCTGGGCGCGGTGGTGATCAGTTCGAGGCCGAACTCGCGCTCCAGGCGCTCCTGGATGATTTCCATGTGCAGCAAGCCAAGGAAACCACAGCGAAAACCGAAGCCCAGGGCCACGGAGCTTTCCGGTTCGAAGAAAAAAGACGAATCGTTGAGGCGCAATTTTTCCAGAGCCTCGCGCAGTTGGGTGTGCTCGTGCGCATCGACGGTGTAAATGCCGGCGAACACCATGGGCTTGATTTCTTCAAAGCCAGGGAGGGGCTCGATGGCTGGATTATTTTCTTCAGTAATGGTGTCGCCAATTTTGGTGTCGGCTACGTTCTTGATGTTGGCGATCAGGAAGCCGACTTCGCCGGCGCGAAGCTCGTTGATCTCGACTGGCTTGGGGGTGAGCACGCCGAGGGTTTCAACGTCCAGAACCTTGCCGTTCCACATCAGGCGAATCTTCTGGCCTTTGCGCAGGGTTCCCTGGAAGACGCGGGTCAGCACGATCACGCCGCGGTAGGGATCGAACCAGGAGTCGAAGATCAGCGCCTGCAGCCGGTTTTCAGGGTTTCCCTTCGGCGGCGGAACGCGTTTGACGATCGCTTCCAGCACATCGGGCACGCCTTGACCGGTCTTGGCGCTGATCAGAATGGCGTTGGAGGCGTCCAGTCCAACGGCGCTTTCGATCATCTCTTTGGTGCGGGGAATGTCGGCGCTGGGCAGATCGATCTTGTTGATGACCGGAATGATCTCGAGGCCATGATTGATCGCCAAGTACGAATTGGCTAGAGTCTGCGCCTCGACGCCTTGCGAGGCATCCACGATAAGCAACGCGCCCTCGCAGGAGGCCAGCGAGCGCGAGACCTCATAGGAAAAATCCACGTGACCGGGGGTGTCGATCAAGTTGAGCTGGTAGGTCTGGCCATCCTGCGCGGTGTACATCATGCGGACGGCGTGAGCCTTGATGGTGATGCCGCGCTCGCGCTCCAGATCCATGGAGTCGAGCACCTGGGCTTGCATTTCGCGCGCGGTGAGCGAGCCGGTTAGCTCCAGCAGGCGGTCGGCCAGCGTGGATTTGCCATGGTCGATGTGCGCAATGATGGCGAAATTGCGGAGAAACGCGGCGTCCATAGCTGCAGGGGTCAATAGGTGATTCTAACAGGCAGAGAGTGCAGTCGTTGGTCGCTCGTCGTGGGCCGTTCGCAATTCATTGATGGGCCCGATCAGGTCTTCTGTCCTCTTCCGCCACCATTGAAGTAGGCTCTAGACATGACTTTTGTCCAGATTGATCACGTTCAACTGGCCATGCCGCCAGGGATGGAAGATTCCGCTCGCGTCTTTTACCGCGGGGTGCTCGGGATGACCGAACTACCCAAGCCTCCGGAACTCGCCAAACGCGGCGGCTGTTGGTTTGCCAGCGGCGAGGTGCAGATTCATTTGGGAGTGGAGCAGGATTTCCGTCCAGCAAAGAAGGCTCACCCGGCGCTGCGCTGCCGCGATTACGAGGCTCTGCTGGCCCAGTTGCGTCAGGTTGGAGTTGATATCGTTCCAGACGACAATAATCCGGGCGTGACGCGTTGCTACATTCACGATCCGTTTGGAAACCGGATAGAACTAATTCAGACTTGATTCCTCCGCCCTCTCCTTCTCAAGCTCGTTGGCAAAACTACTTCGATTCCCAGTCTTGCAGCTTGACTGCGGGAATGACCAACTGCCGGGTGAAATGGTCTTCTGGTTCATAGACTCGGAGCACCACCTGGGACTTAGGCAGCTGCGGGCCATCCACGGGGAAGTGAGCTAAACCTGATGGATCGCGGAAGCGCAAATTCACTCCAAAATGTGAAATGGGATCCGCATTATTCCGTTCGAGAGGTGGCGAGTAGTCAGGCGAACAAGCCGATAGGCTGGGGTTTCGAAGGCCGGTCGGAACGTTCTCCAGGAAGACCGTGGCGCAGCTAGGGCCCTTGCCGGCTTGCATGCAGCGAAGCTCTACAGCAGTGCCGGATTCATCCATTTGAGTGGCGCACCAGCCCAAGCCGGGCATCCGTTGATCACCGCCCAAGGCTGGAATCCCGTAGGCTGAGCTCAGCCGGAATAACGTCAGTGAATAGTCCATCTCCAAGTGGAGCGGTTGATTTTTCAAGCGACTGTAGAGTTTGTCTGGGATGTCCAGTTCCTGGTAGATGGTAGTTTGAGCGTCGCTCGGCCCCTCTTTGCGAATTTCGAGATCTTCCCCGGTGCCGCTGTAAACCACCTCGCCAGCGGAACCGATGAGCCGAATCTCTGACTTGTCAGCTTTGAGAACTGCGTCGCTGGGCAATCCGGAGACATGCAAGGGGAGAAAGAGATCGGTCTTGGCTCGCGGTCCTTGTTCACGGAGCTTTCCCATCTCTTCATCCGACATAGTCAATCCGGAAGGGCGCTGAAATTTTTCCAGGCTCGGGTTAAAAACCACAAGGACGGACCGGCCCGCGGCGGGATTTGGCGACAGCCGCTGCTCAATCGCAAAAGCAGGTTTCCATGGCAGATATTGGCACAACATGAATAGGACCACTACCATCCCGGTCAGCCAGCGTGCAGCGACTGTCCTCCGCCAGAAATATTGAATTGCAAGGACGACGCAAACTCCTACCAGCAGGAGGACCAGAGTTGCATAGGTTTTTACCCACTGAACCCCGGTTAAGGCAGTCGGAGAAAGGCCTTCCTCCCGGCCATGGAGAAGAATGGAAAGAATATCGATCCCAATCCCACCACAAAAAGCCACGATTCCACCGATAATGGCCTCTGTCATATTTCGCGTGACCGATGCAAACGCTAGCGCTGGCAGAGTAATGAAGAGCGTCAAGAAAACGTTGTGTGCAGCTGCGGCTGACAATGATTGACGCCAAGGAAAGCCGCTCGCCAGCGCCTGAAACAAATCGGCTGCGAAGGTCGATCCTTGGACCAGCGCAAGCACGAAAACAGTTTTCGCCAACAGCAAATCCATACGCCGCACTGGGCGCACCAGCCAGTCCTGGCGGACGCCAGGAATTGCATCCTGCTGAACGATGGACGTAACCAGGAATGCAGTAGCCATTACCGCCATCGCCACTGCCATCAGTGCCAGAGCTGAAAGCGTAGAGTCTTCCCCGAAAAGTCCCAGCCTTACCCGGATGATTGCAGGGATGAATTGGGCAGCGGCTACGGCCATGAAGAACGGCCAGAGTAACTTCCAGTCTTTCTTGAAAATGTGCCAGACCATACCATTCCTCTTTCGATTAAACAGCGCCGTCACGGGTGGACCGAGCTAGGGTGGTGAAGATGGACCGCAGTCCCATGGGTTGGGTGTCAATGGTGCGGACGCCCGATAGCAGTGACTTGACTCGCTCGCCGAAGGCTTCCTCCGAAAATCGGGTTTCGACGAAGCTGAGAACATTGCCTACGGCCCGCACCTGCAGCCAGTTTTGCGGGACTTGGCCGGGTGCGGACGCTTCGTGTTCAAGCGTCACGCGAACCTCCCGGAAACGCGCGATCACGTCGCCCATGGACTCCTCGAAGAGCAGCTTGCCTTCGTCCAGGAAAGCGACGTGGGTGGCCACACCGTCAATTTCGCCGAGTTCGTGCGAGGACACCAGAATCGTCAACTCGCCAGCCTGCGCGAGCAATCCTTCCATGAATTCTTCGCGGACCAGCGGATCTAATCCGCTGAAAGGTTCGTCGAGCACGAGGAGTTTCGGCCGGAATGGCAGCGCGCAGGCCAGCGCCATTTTCAGGCGCATACCATGTGAGAGATCGCCTAGCTTTCGTTCAGAAGGCAAGCGAAGTTGACGCTGCAGCGAGGCTTCCAACGCGCGGTCCCAACTCGGATAGAACGGACGCAGGTAAGCGAAGTATTGGGCGACTGTCAGCTTGGCGGGCATGTCCTGGTTTTCAGAGACATAGCCGATCTGGCGCAGTTGCGTGGGAGAGATTTTGCGCGAATCCACTCCCAGAACCGTGACACTGCCCGCGGACGGCTCCAAAATATTCATGAGAATTTTGATGGTAGTTGTCTTTCCGGCGCCGTTGGCTCCGATCAGGGCATAGGCACTGCCCTCGGGGACGGAAAAACTCAATCCGCGAAGAGCGTCAAAACGGCCGAACCGCTTGCACAGGTTTTCCACGCGAATCATTTGCGAGTCACCTCCGAAGGCTTGTCGAGCTTTTCCCATTGAGCCGCGATGGCCTGCACCACTTGATCTAATTCGAGGCCGACACGTTTTGCCTCGACCACAAGTTGTTCCACTTCCTGCTTGAGTAATCGCTTCTTGTCTCCAGCTCGCGCTTCAGGCGCTTGGGCAACCACCGTCCCAACCCCAGGAAGCACTTCCAGCCAGCGCTCCTGAATGAGGTACTGAACGACTTTGTGCGCAGTGTTGGGATGGATTTTGAATTCGGTGGCCAGGGCACGGACAGAAGGGAAAGCTTGCCCTGGCTGGAATTCTCCGCTGATAAAGGCTTTCTTGGCGGCAAATACTACTTGGTCGAAAATGGATTGACCGGGGCGTAGGTTGAGGCCGAACAGTGTCACAGCAGTAATGTGACACATGTTGGACAAAGAGTCAACCAGAGATGCTAAGCGTGAGCCAGCCGATTGCTCGGGGGTTCAGCTCCTCTACCGGCAGCTATTCCTCGCGCAGGGTCTCGCTGGGATCGCAGGCGGCGGCGCGGCGGGCTGGGATGAGCATGGCCAGTACCGAGACCAAGAGCAGCAGACATGCGGGCGCCACATAACTGAGCGGATCGTAAAACGTGAATACGGAGGCGATCGGCTTCATAGCTTGCTGCATCACCCGCGATCCGGCGATCGCCAGCGGCATGCCAATGCACAGGCCGATCAAGAGCGGGCGAAGGTTGGAGCCAATCACGGTGGCGTAGATATCTTTTTTCATGGCTCCGAGGGCGATACGAATCCCGATTTCTTTGGTGCGCTTGCTGACTGCGAATGAAACCACGCCATAAATCCCAATGACTGCCAGCAGGACGGCAAGCACGCCGAGCAGCAGAATCAGCGTCTCGAGCCGCCAAAAGATACTTGCAACTTCATAGATGCGCGAATGAATGGTGTATGCCGTAACTTTGGAGCCTAAAAAGGTTTTCCGCAAGACATCGGTGATGTCGCCTGTCATGGTTTCCGCGTTGCCGGTGACGCACACCAGGAGCGTAAATTGCGGAGGCAGATTACTCAGGGACCAGGGACGGTAAATCGCCGGTTGGTAAATGCGGGTGAAGAGTTGAGAAACGTCGCGTGCAATGCCCACAATCTCAAGCATGCCGCCGTCGGAGGTTCGAAACGTCTTGCCGATCACGTCGCTGCCATTGAGGTACTCGCGGACGAATTGCTGCGAAACCACGACCGGGCAAACCGTCGTCTGCGTCCCGCAGGGAGGATCGTTCGGTTCGAGCGCACGGCCACGCAGCAGAGGAATGCTCATAGTGGCAAAGTAACGGGCGGAAACCTGGAGTGAGGCCACGGGGAACGGAGATCTGCCGGGGAGTTGAATCAGGAGTTGCTCGCCTTCCAGACTAGGCTGAAGGCTGCTGGCAAGTGCGGTCGAGGTCACCCCGGGCAGGGCTTCGATCTGGCGGGTGAGATTGTCGCGAAGGTTGGCGCGGGATTGCGAGGTCTTGGCCAAAGGCACGGAGAAACTGGTCAAAATGACCTGGCGAATTTCGTAGCCGGGATCGTCATTCAGAATCTGGGAATGGGCGCGAACGAAAAGAGCGCTGCCTACCAATAGCACCAGGCTGATGGCAACCTGAATGGCGACCAGAAAGTGGCGGAGGCCGCCCCGGGTTCTGCGGGGAGCAAAGAAGCGGCGCTGGCCTTTGAGAGAGCCCAGCAGGTCAACCTTCAAGGATTCGAGGGCAGGCGTCAGACCGGCAAACAATCCCGTCAGCAGCGTGCTCACGGCCAAAAAGGAAAACACGCGCCAGTCGGGCTCCAGGGGGGATACTCGCGGGCCGTTTTTGCGATCCAGAACCAGAGGATGTCGGGGAAGCGGTACGCGAGATAGATGCTTGCTGCGCCCGCAACCGAAGCCAGCAGAACGGTCTCAGTGACCAGCATGCGAATCAGCCTGATTCGGGGGGCGCCGAGGGCGAGACGCACGCCCATCTCCTGCTGCCGGGCATCGGCACGAGACAGCAAGAGGGTGGTGACATTGGCGCAGGCAATGATAAGAATCATAATTAGTACGCCCACAATCAATCCAACCATCCAGCCCGCGCGGTCTTTGCCGGGTTCCTGAATTGCCGAGCCATCGGTCACGAGCAATTTGCTGACGCGACCAGTGTGAAAGGCGTCTTGCTGATGGATGAGTGTGGCCAGCTCGGCAGAAGCTTCAGCCCGTGAAAATCCCGGGTTGAGGCGAGCGGCGAGCGCCAGCCAGCGGACATCGCCCGGTCGGGCCCATTGATCTCCTAACCCGAGGTAACTGGTAAGCGTGTAGGGCAACCACGCCTGCCCCCAATGGCTGCCACTGGCGAACCGCGACACGACGCCAACGACGGTGACAACTTGCTGGTTGACGTGAATCTGCTTCCCAACAATTGCAGGGTCGGCGGCAAAACGATCGCGCCACAGGTCTTCACTCAAGACCACGACCGGACTGGACTTTGAGTAGTCTTCCGGCTGAAGCAAGCGGCCGAGCTTGGCTTTCTCCACTCCATAAAGCGAGAAGAAATTGCTGGAGACGAGCAGCGCGCCGGCGGTCGAGAGGTCACTGGACCCGAAATCAAGTTCAAATTGTCCGCAGGCGGCGATCTCTCTCAGCGACCGGGCCTGGTCATGAATCGCAAGGTAATCCTCGAGCGTAGCGGGGGAAAGGGTCACGGGGCGCGTGGCATCCATGGTGAAGAATGAAAATATTTCCACGTAGGAGGCCCGACCTTTCGCAACGTCGGGCCGCAAGGCGATCGCGTCGAGAAAATTGAAAACTCCAGAGCTGATTCCAATCCCTAACGTGAGCGTGATCACTACGTTGGCAGCTAGCCATCGTTGTTTGCGCAGGTTGCGCAAGGCGAAGCGAAAATCTGCCTCAACTTCATCCCAGAATCGAAGACCCAGCGAGTCGCGGCATTTCTCTTTTTGAACTTCGATGTCGCCGAGCTCCAGCCTCGCGCGGCGCTGGGCTTCTTCACGCGAAAGACCTGAGCGGATTAGGTGCTCCACATATTCATCGAGATGCCAGCGCAGTTCAGTATCCATCTCGCGCTCGACGCGAGAGCGCCGGAGGACTGCACGCAGCCACGAACGTAAGCGGGCTAGCATATTTTATGTTTCCTCCGGCGCTGCTCGCAGAATGCCGGTCATGACTTCCGCCATGCGATTCCATTTGTCGGTTTCCGCTTCCAGTTGGCGTCTTCCGCCGACCGTGAGGCGATAATATTTCGCTTTGCGTTTGTTTTCCGATTCGCCCCATTCGCTGCGAATCCAGCCCTGGTGTTCGAGTCGGTAGAGAGCGGGGTAGAGGGAGCCTTGCAGGATTTCCAGGCGGTCCTGCGAAATTTGCTGGATGCGCAGAAGAATGCCGTAGCCGTGTAAAGGACCTAGCGACACCGCTTTGAGAATGAGGAGATCGAGGGTGCCTTGTAGGAGGTCGAGCTGCTTGGCCACTGCGCTACTCCTAGATGATCTAGGAAGATAGTTTTGCTCTCCTAGATTGTCAAGGGGAATAGTCTGGCGGAAGGCACAGTTCGCTGAAGCGGAGAAATGCAGGTCCTTCGACTGCGTGAGTTCGGCCGTTCCGGCCGAACTCACTTCGCTCAGGATGACAAGGCTATTGTGCTTTTTTGTTGGCGAGCAGCTCGGCGCTGCGGTCGGCGGTTTCTTTGACCAGCAAGCCCATTTTTGGATGCGAGGGTTGCAGGTCGACGGCGATTCCCAGGCTGCGCAGAGTTTCGGAAGTTACTGGGCCGATGGAGGCGACTACCGCGTGATTCAAGGCGCGAAGCACCTCATCGCGCAGCTTCATCTCGTCAGTGATTTTTAGCAGATGGTGAATTTGCACCGAAGAGGTGAAGAGCACGACATCTATTCGATTCTGCGCGAGCGCCGAGACGGCATCGCGCAGCGGGCCGGTGTCCTCGGGAAGATGCCATTCATAAACATGGACGGGAAAGACCGCTGCGCCACGGTCTTTCAGACCGGCGTAGAGCTCCGGACTGGGCACGCCATGCTCCTGTACGGCCACGCGCTGGCCTTGCAAAGGAACCTTGTCTTGATTCCCATCGAGCGCCTGCAGAATCTCGCGCCAGGTGTTGGGTTCGGGGACAGTCAACGTAATGGGCACGCCGAGCTCGCGCAAAACGGCGACCGGCTTGGGTCCGCGGGCGACGACTTTGGTGCGGCTGAGCGCGGCTGCGAATTGAGCGGGTGAACACAATGGCTCGACGGCTTGCGCCAGAGCGCGGGCGCCTACGCCGGTCATAAAAATGACGGCGCCAAACTGATCCTGCAGCAACTCGGACGCGAAACGCAACTCTTCTGCGCTGGGGAGCGAACTCACTTCGCGAGTAGAAGGCGCGACCGTCGGCAGTCCCCCATTGTTCGCAATGAGTTGAGCGATTTCCCTGGCGCGGCGGCTTTCGAGCGCCAGCACCCGCAAGCCGTTAAAGCCTCCTGGCATCCGCCCCTCCCTGATTACAGATAGTAAGCGATTTGCCGGCGACGGTTTGCCGAATCTGTACGGAGACCGAGAAGGTCCGCCCCGAGGGTCTCTTGAGAGGCTATGTGGCTATTCGCGTGGCTTTTGCTGGCAAATCCGGCCGAGCCTCCCGCTTCCCCGTCTGGCTTTCGGGGCAGAACCTGGCCCTTACCCGTGCCTTTGGAGTCACCCCGCCTTTTACCACAGGCCGCATTCGTGATATAACCGCCGCTAAGTATGTGGTAGGGACTCCATGCGGGGATTACCGCATGGGACTGGCTTTTGCACGCAGAAATGGCCAGGAATCAGGAGGCCTTGTGTCCGAACAGCGGACGGGGAGACGGTTTCCCCTGGAACTTCCGATCAAGATTCATAAAGCCGAAGAAGGCGGAGAACACGCCGGCGTGACGGGCGACCTGAGCGCGGCGGGGGTGTATATCCGGGCGGACGCGTCGCTCGAAGTGGGTTCGAATGTGGAGTTTGAGATCACTTTGCCGCCGGAAGTCACGGGTTCCACCGAAAACGTGGTGGTGCAATGCCGGGGGCGGGTGGTGCGCACCGATGAGCCCGCCGGTTCCGTGGAGTCGCGCGGCGTGGCCTGCGTGATTGACTCCTATGACTTTGTTCGCCACTAAGCTTGAGGGACTCACACGATGCTGAAATTAATTCTGGCCGATAACCAGGCTATTTTTCGCGCGGGAATCGCCAAGGTGCTGGCGGTTGAAGACGAAATGCGCATTGTGGCGCAGGCGCAGACGTTGGAACAGATGTTCATGGCGCTCGACAAATTCCGCGCGGCCGTGTTGATTGTGGCGGGCGGATTCTTCAACGACTTCAATGCGGTCTTGCAGTCCGCCATTCGCAATAAGACGCGGCTGGTGGTACTGGCCGATACCGGCGAGAGCGCGCAGCGCTACATGGCGGCCGGGGCGCATGGCGTGGTTTACCGGAACGTTACTAGCCCCGCGCTGGTGGATTGCGTCCGCAAGGTGGCTCGGGGGGAGAATTGGGTGCAGGACATCGCGGTGCCCAGCGAACTCACCGAGAACGATATGGTGGGATTGCGGGTGCGCGACCGGCTGACCGCGAAAGAGCTGCGCATCGTGGCTCTGATCGTCCAGGGATACAAGAATAAAGAAATTGCTTCGCAGCTGGGAACCACCGAGCAGGTGATCAAGAACTATCTGCGCAACGTGTACGACAAAATTGGCGTTTCCGACCGCCTGGAGTTGGCGCTGTTCACCATTCATCATCGCATTCTGAATGAAGCGGCAGCCGCAACCGCGGCGGGAGTGGTGCCGATGGCCGGGCCGGGAGCTGGCGCGGCGGGGTAGGGATTAAGAATGTTTTGCCAGGCCGCCTGCGGGCGGCCTTTTTTAGTTTTGAGTTTGCGACCCAATGTTCGGCACTGACACAACTTCACAAATAAAAGCCAAGGAAGGCAAGCGGGAGCACGGCTTAACAGGCCGCGAAAAAAGTCGTCTCTCGGGCCACAGCGCCTAAAGGCGCCATTGATTCTGCTGCACTTGTGGCATGGCTGAAGCGATGCCCTGCTACGAGGCGAGCGTTTTTCCGCCAGCTCTTAAGCCGTGCCCTCCCAGCTTCCCTGCCATCGCACAATTTATCTAATTTTCACTTGACATCTTTAGGACCGCCCCTATACTTAACCGCGTGGTTAAGTATAAACGGAGTCTGGATACGACCTTTTCCGCCCTGGCCGATCCCACGCGTCGCGCCATTCTGGCGACGCTTACGCAAGGGCAGGCTTCGGTCAGCGAACTGGCCAAGCCGTACCGCATGTCTCTTCCCGCGGTCATGAAACACCTGCGGGTACTGGAGCACGCCGGACTGGTTTCGCAGGAAAAGACAGGACGGGTACGGCGCTGCCGGCTGGCGGGAGAGTCTTTGCGGCAGGCGTCCGATTGGCTGGCCCGGTATCGCGTGTTCTGGGAGACGCAACTCGACTCGCTGGACCGCTACTTAAAGCAACAACAAACATCGGAGGATTCATTATGGAGCAAGCATCCGTCGCATCGCGGCCGGTCACGGTCGAAATAACCAGAATTTTCACCGCGCCGCGAGAAAGAGTCTTTCGCGCCTGGACCGAGGGCAAGGAACTGGCATGCTGGTTTGCTCCGTCGCCGGATTACACCACCGTCATCCCCACGCTCGAACTGCGCAACGGCGGCCGCTATGTGGTGGAAATGCATCATAAGAGCGGAAAAGTCCGCCGGGTGGAAGGGACTTACCGCGAGGTCGCGCCTCCGGAGAAGATCAGCTTCACCTGGGCGTGGCGAGAGGCCGAACTGGGCCCGGAGAGCCTAGTGACCATCTACTTCCGCGATCTGGGGAACGCCACCGAAATCCGATTGATTCACGAACTGCTAACCACGGATGAGGAGCGCACGCAACACAGCCAGGGCTGGAACGGCTGCTTCGAGCAACTGGCGAAATACGTGTAGCTGCACCGGCGTGGCCGCCCAAATTTCTAAGTCCGCAAATTCACTAAGGAGACGTTCATGTCAAATCCGTTCGTACACGTGGAACTCAACACTACCGACGTCAACCAAGCGAAAGGCTTCTACGGGAAACTGTTTTCCTGGAAGCTGGAAGACATGCCCATGGGGCCCGGCGAGGTCTATACGATGGTTAAACCGGGATCGGGCGCCGGCGGCGGGATCATGAAACATCCCGTGCCGGGGGCGCCATCCATGTGGCTGGTTTACGTGGAAGTGGATGACATTAAGGCGGCGACGGCAAAGGCCAAGTCGCTGGGCGCCGATGTCAAACGCGATGTCACCGAGGTACCGGGCATGGGCTGGTTCACGATCATTGCCGATCCAACCGGAGCGACGCTCGGTTTGTGGCAAACGAAGAAGTAAGCAAGAAATAGAACCACAGAGGACACAGCCGTTCAGGATCCTGTGTCCTCTGTGGTTAAAACAATTTTTCGCCCACCGATTTGGCCTGCGTGAATAAGTACAAATACTCCGGTCCGCCGGCTTTGGAGTCGGTACCGGACATATTGAATCCGCCGAAAGGATGCGCGCCAACCATGGCCCCGGTACACTTGCGATTGAAGTAGAGATTGCCGACGTGGAAGTCTCGCGCCGCCCGGTCCATCTTTTCCCTGGAGCTTGTGTAAACCGCGCCCGTAAGACCAAACTCGGTATCGTTGGCGATTTCCAGCGCATGGTCGAAATTGCTCGACTTGATCACGGCCAAGACCGGGCCAAAAATCTCTTCCTGTTCGAGTTTTGATTTTGGCTGAAGGTCGGCGATCACGGTTGGCTGAATGAAATAGCCGTCCCCGGGAGCGCGGCCGCCGCCCGAAATCGAGACGTCCATCTTTCTTGCCATATTCGATGTACCCGAGAATCGAATTCATCGAAGCTTGGTTGATGACCGCGCCAAGACTGGCGTTTCCCGCGGGATCGCCCACGGTCAGTTTTTCTACGCGGGCCTTGAGTTGCGCAAGAAACGGTTCGTAGATACGCTCATCCACAATGGCGCGGGAACAGGCCGAGCACTTCTGTCCCTGGAAACCGAACGCGGACGCGGTCACACCTTCAACGGCAGCATCCAGATCAGCGTCAGCGTCCACGAGGATGCCGTCCTTGCCACCCATTTCGAGGATGGAACGCTTGATCCAGATTTGCCCTGGGGCCGCTTCGGCAGCGCGCCGGTTGATATCGAGACCCACTTCGCGGGAACCGGTGAAAGCGATGTAACGTGTTTTGGGATGCGCGACTAGAGCATTGCCGAAGGTCGCGCCCGAACCGGGGCAGAAGTTGACTACGCCGTCGGGCATGCCGGCTTCTTCCAGCAGTTCGACAAATTTTGCGGCGATGGTCGGCGAATCGCTGGAAGGTTTGAGGATCACCGTGTTGCCGCAGACGATGGAAGCCGCCGTCATGCCCGCCATGATGGCGCAGGCAAAATTCCACGGGGGAATAATCGCGCCGACGCCCAGCGGAATGTAGAAAAGAGAATCCCGTTCGCCAGGCAGTTGGATGGGAGAGGTGGCCTTTGCCAGGCGCAACGCCTCGCGCGCATAGAATTCGCAAAAATCGATGGTCTCCGCAATGTCGGCATCGGCCTCAGCCCAGTTCTTGCTGACTTCAAACACCAGCCACGCGCAAAATTCGAATTTGCGTTGACGTAACAGGTCGGCCACACGGAACAGCAGGCCGGCGCGTTCCTCGGCGGAAGTCCGGCTCCAGGATTCAAAGGCGCGAAGCGCCGCCTGGATGGCCGGCTCGACCTGCTCCATCCCCGCTTTCTGGTGCAGGCCCACAACTTGCGAAGGCTGAGCCGGATTAATGGATTTAATCTTCTCTCCGGTCTTTACTCGCTGGCCGCCGATGATCAGGTCGTACTCGCGGCCCAACTGGTTGCCGACCCTATCCAGAGCGGCACGCATCTTGCGGGCGGTGTGCTCCTGAGTGAAGTCGGTTGCGGACTCATTGCTGAATGGAGCGGTGTGAAGATGGGTGGCAGGAGATTCCAAAGTCGCCATAGAAATACCTTTTCAACAAAACTGATATCGATTCAATTCTAGAGTAGTTATCGAAATCGCGCGTTGCGCCGGCAGCCGGAGAAAAGCCTTTGACCGCCGAGGCCGCAGAGAACTTCCCCGATTGCGCGGAGCAACACCGCATAGATCATGTACTCAGGGCACATTTACCGAATCATTATTTTCGCTGGGTGTGTAACTCAGGGCAGCGGTGCGTTCGAGCTTGTCCCAGGCAAAGCGCTGGCCTTCAAAGGCGCGCTTGATGGTCTTGAAGAGAACGATCGAGAATAACTGCCGGTAAGCGAAGCGCTGCAACCAGACCTGAGAGAGCAACCGAACGTCTTCCTGCGCATCGGGTTGGCGGCGCTCCAGAGCAAAGGCGATGGCTGAGGTGAGGAAATCAATCACCAGAAAAGCCATGAAGAACACCACCAGCCGCAGGAACCCGGCGGAATCGGTGGATTCAGGGTGAAAGTGTTTCTGCACGAAGTACCAGATTGCAGCTCCGGCAAACATGAGATCGATGAAGGGCGAGACCAGCGGCAGAATGATCTGAAAGATCACGATATTCGGCAGAGCCACCCAGCCCAGCACCCCCTTGCGGGCAAAGGCGGCGCGATGTTTCCATACGGATTGCAGAATGCCAAAGGACCAGCGAAAACGCTGCCGCATCAGGCCGTTGGCATTGACCGGAGCTTCGGTGTAAGCCAACGCCATATCCTCGTACTCCACCCGGTAGCCACGCTGCAGCAGCGCCATGGTCAAATCAGCGTCCTCCGCCACCGTGTCGGTATGGTAGCCACCAGCTTCGACGACGGCCGAGGTTCGCCAGCCACCCAGCGCTCCGGGTACGACGCTCACAGCTCCCAAGGTGTTCAGGGCGCGGCGCTCGAAATTTTGGCTGGTGATGTATTCCAGAGCTTGCCAGCGCGTCCACAGATTCACCCGATTGCCGACTTTCGCATTGCCCGCAATCGCGCCGACTTTGGGGTTCAAGAAGTGCGGCACCAGGCGGCGAATGGCATCTGGCGCGATCACCGTATCGGCGTCGATGCCCACGAAAATCTCTTCGTCCTGCAGGAATCGCAAGCCGTAATCCAGCGCCTCTGCCTTGCCGAAATTAGGCTTGGTCAAGATGACCACGCGGCCGGCAGCCTCTTCGGCGACGAAGGCGCGGCGAGTCACTTCCAGCGTCTCATCGCGCGAACCGTCGTCAATCACGATGACGCGCAGATTGCGGTAATCCGAGGCCAGCACCGCGCGCACCGTCCGCACGATTACTTTTTCTTCGTTATAGGCCGGAACCAGCACCGCGACCTTGGGCAGATAGGCTTTCTCCGCCTCGGGAGTGGCGTAGCGGCGTTGCCGCAGACGATCGAACAGGGCCAGGGCGCCGACAATCAGCAGGCGGCCGGTCATGAGCACGTCGCCGAGCAGAAAGATCCAGGTGATGCCCTGGATGCCTACGTCAAACAGCCAGAAGCCCACCCAGGTCAAACGCGCCGCCCAGCGCTGGTTCGCCGGCAGAGGCGGCATGACGTCGGCGCGGGTCTTGCCCAATAATTCATAGAGCGGGACGATTTGGTAGCCCCTGGCCCGAATGCCCTCGATGATGGCGGGCAGGGCCAGCACAGTCTGCCGGCGGTCGCCGCCTCCGTCGTGCATCAGAATGATGTTTCCACATTGCGTGTCATTTGCCGCGCAAGGCGGAAGGTGGGCAAGTACGTAGTCAGAAAGCTGCTTTGCGGAACGGCGAGGATCGTCGCGCCAGTCATTGGGATCGATCTTGTCCCCGACCGTTACGTAGCCCAAATCCTGCGTTCGCTCCAAAGGGCGCACCTGATCTTCGGTATCGGGCTCGGCATCGATGGAATAGGGGGGCCGGAAGAGGATTGTCCTTATTCCGAGCCGGCTGGCAAAAAGTTGCTCGGTAAGATTGAGTTCCAGTTCCGCATACTTACTGGAAATGTTGCTGATGTCGGGGTGGGTGAAGGTGTGATTGCCAATGGTGTGGCCCTCCCGGTAGATGCGCTCGGTGAGACCGGCAAACTTGTCGGATTGAATGCCAATCAGAAAAAAAGTCGCCGAAACCTGCTCGCGTTTCAGCACATCCAGAATTTTTGGGGTCCACTCGGGGTCCGGGCCATCGTCAAAGGTCAGAACCATTTGGTTCGGGCTCGACCCGTATCGGGCCATCCGATAAGGCTGCGGCAGCGGATCAAAACTTTCGTCGGTAATCAGCCCGGACCGCGTGTCCAGCGTGATATTGCGGGTGCCATTGGCGGGCCTGGCTTCGATGTGCAGAATTTCACCCAAGCCGTTCATGTCAACGTCCTGGCCCGGGGGAACATCTTTTAACTTGGAAGGAGCGCTCCAATCGCCCGGAACATCCCACACCCGCCACAGCGAACGGTCCTCTGACCCCAACCGCCAGAGGGCGAATGTCTTGATCCCAAGAGTCTGGGCCGCCCGCATTTCGTTAAGGGCGGTCACTGCATCAAGAAACCAGATGTCGTGCTGAACGTTGCGTTCGTCCAGGTAGCTGACATGTGGATTCATGCTGTCATCGTCAAAATCCACTTCCTCGTCCGAGTCACGGGCCGCCAGCCATGCGTCCTGGACAGTTTGGGTGCTGTCTTTCTCCCCCGGAGGCAACTTGCCGTGCGGCGGTTTCTCGGCCCAGTCATAACCGAAGTTGGGGATGGCGCAAATCAGTTTGTCCGGAGGGACAATTTTCGCCGCCGCTCGGAGATTATCGACAAACCAGTCCTGCGAGGCGACCGGCCCGGGCTGTGCGCCAGGATAGTGCTCATCGAAGTTCATCAGCACCACGCCATCCGCGGCCGCTGCCACCGCAGCGTAATTCCATTCGTCGTTGCGCGAGGGCACGGTGACATACAGCTTTCTGCCCTTGGCGTGTAAATCCCCCGAAAGCTCGCTCAGCAAGGCCAGGAATCCGGGTTGCCCCTGCTTGGGGAAAGCTTCAAAGTCAATCATCAAGCCGGAGGACTTGTCGCTGTCGAGGAAATCATCGACCTGGTCACGGAAATTCTCGCGCGCATCCGCGTCGTTTAGAAACGAGGTGATGTCGATCCACTCCGCGCCGTCCGAGTTCTTGACCACCGGGAAGACTTCCATTCCCGTGTTCTCTGACTTCAGGAAGGGCATGACTTTATCGTCCACGGAATGGACCGTATCGCCCTGAACAACGTCAAAGAACTTGGTGGTCAGAGGATCGACGCTTTGCAGTCGCCCATCCGGGGTGAGCACGGAGAGCCACTCGGGAAACAACCAATCGACCTGGCGCGCGTATTCCCGCAGGGAAGAAAAACTGGCGGCATCCGAGGGATCATAAAACGCGGCACGGATCCCTTCCTCCGAGTTCAGCGTCACTTGCGAAGACGCTTGCTTCGACTTGCGGAGGCTGCGCAGAGCCGCCGACCGTTGCCGCTCCCTGGCCTTTTCTTTTTCCTTCTCTTTCAGGGCGTGGTAGGGCCGGGTTTGAATAGGCCACTTCAACTCGGGCAAAGGCTGGCTGCGCAGGGCGTTGTAGACAAAAAAGATCACCAGCAGCGTGGTGCTGAGACCAATCACATCGAATAGCCGCCGCAGCCGTTTCCAGCGGGCCTGACGTGGATCGTAGAAGACTGGTTGCGCCATGAAAGTAGAGCTAGGTTTTGCCCAAGCTACAGGTGGGATCCCCAAACTAGACTGATGCTGCCATGATACCGGATTGGCAACCACTTGTGGCTATTGAGATTCCGGCGAAACGCGCTATATTCAGGAGGTGCGCGAACTGGTGCGCCAACACTTCCGCTTCTTTCTTTTTGCCGCCGTCTCCGCCGTGTCTCTCCGCCTGCTTTTCTTATTCTGGTTTCCCCAGGTCACTGCCGACTCGCTGATTTATGGCGAGATTGCCCAGAACTGGCTGCAGCATGGGACTTACGGACTCACTACCGCAAGTGGGATTGCGCCGACCTGTATTCGGCTGCCGGGATATCCGGCCTTCCTGGCGGGCGTGTTTGCCGTCTTCGGCTCGGAACGTTACCGCGCCGCGTTCGTTCTCCAAATTTTCGCGGATCTTGGCTCTTGTCTGTTAATTGCCGATATGGCGCGGCGGGTCGTTTCCCCGCGGGCAGCCAGGGCAGCATTTCTCCTGGCCGCGCTCTGTCCATTCCTGGCGAGCTACAGCGCGGCGGCGCTTACCGAGACGCTGGAGGTTTTCTTTACCGCGCTTGCCCTGGATCTTGCGCTGGCAGGGGTTGGGAGCCTGTCACCGCAGCGGATTGGCCCTTGGTTGGGTTGTGGTCTAGCCACGGGAGCAGCCATTCTGCTTCGCCCGGATGGCGGGCTGCTGCTGATTGCCATCGGCATGTATCTCTCGTGGCTCTCGTTTCGCTCGGAAAGGACTAATCCGGGCAAAATCAGCCAAATGCACCCATTGCGGGCGGGCTTCTTCGTCGGTCTAGCTGCCCTCGCTCCGCTGGTCCCATGGACTTTGCGCAATCTGCACACCCTGCACGAGTTCCAACCGCTGACCACCCGCTACTCCAACGATCGAAACGAATTTGTGCCCCTGGGATTCAATCGCTGGGTCAAAACCTGGATGGTGGATTACGTTTCCGTCGAGGAGATTTATTGGGCAGTCCCAGGAACGCCCATGGATGCGGAGAAGCTCCCGGCCCGCGCCTTTGATTCGGCACAGCAACGGAATGAAACGGCGCTGATACTAGCGGACTACAACCAAGTGCTGCACATAGACCCCGCTCTGGATGCCCGGTTTGCTGCGCTGGCCGCGGAACGCGTTCATGCCGCCCCCCTGCGCTACTACGTGGGGCTGCCTGTGGCGCGAATCACTGACATGTGGCTACGGCCCCGCACCGAGCTGTTGCCTTCCGACACCCGCTGGTGGGAATTTAATGACGATCCCGAATGGTCGGCGGTAGCGGTGACCCTGGGTCTGATAGGAATGCTGTACGCGGCATTGGCCTTAACGGGGTTGGTGCGAGGCCAGTTCGCAATCGGAATCGGTCTAATGCTGGTCTTTGTGGTCTTACGCAGCGCGTTTCTGGGCACCTTGGAGAATCCCGAACCGCGCTACACCTTGGAGTGCTTTCCTGTAGTCATTCTGCTGGGGAGTGCTGTGTTTAGATAAACCGCATTCCGGAAATCATATCTACCCTCCCGAAATCCGTATCTGCCGTGATTGCGATCACATATCAAGCCTATATTCAGGTGTTTACATATGGATTCCCGATTGCGGGTAGATTCTAAATCCCCGGTGTGGTATGGCCGCTTAAGAACGGCCCCAGGTGTTTGTCCAGGAGGTTCTCTGTGCGTAAGCTCGCTATCGTCGTTTCCAGCTTACTAGTTCTTTGCTTGTGCGCCGGTTCCGCATGGGCCCAGTCTGCAACCGCATCTGTCTACGGGCAGGTGACCGATCCGCAAGGTGCGGTTGTCCCTGCGGTCAAGATCACCATCACCAATGTCGCGACCCACGTCGCAGCAAAGACGACTACGGATGGCGCGGGCAACTATCGTGTCTTGAACCTGCCCATCGGAACCTACACGATCACGGCGGAACACCAAGGTTTTGCCAAGCTGATCACCGCGGGCCGGACCCTGCAAATCAACCAGCAGGAAAAAATGGATCTGCGCTTGGAAGTGGGCGCTCTGAACCAAGTCGTGGAAGTCTCCGGCGTTGGGGCGAATGTGGAGACCGAGAATCCGACGGTGGGCGAATCGGTGACCAGCCGTCCGATTGTGAATCTGCCGCTGAATGGACGCAATGTGCTGAACCTGGCTCTGCTGCAGCCGGGTGTGACGGAAGATAATCCTGACGATAACGAAGGCCAGGGCTACAACGGCACCGGGGGATTCAGTGTTGCTGGGGGACGCGCGGATTCCATCACCTTTCTGCTGGATGGTGGATTGAATAACGATCTGCTGGGGAATGGCGTGGTGCTCAACCCCAACCCGGACGCGATCGAGGAATTCCGCATTCTTACCAGCGACTACACCGCGGAATATGGCCGCAACGCTGCCGGCATCATTAGCGTGGTCACGAAGTCTGGAACCGATCAGTTTCACGGCAGCCTGTTTGACTTTGCCCGCAACACCGCATTTGACGCCAACTCATACTTCAATCTGCAGGAAGGATTGCCGCCGAACAATCTTAAACGGCAGCAGTTTGGCGGAACCGTCGGCGGCCCGATCTTGAAGGATCGCTTGTTCTTTTTCGTCGCGTACCAGGGACAACGGCAGACGCAGAGCGAAGTGGAATCGCAGATCACAACCTTTACTCCAGCCGAGTTGAATGGAGATTTCTCGCAGTCGGTGAATGGCGGACCCGATCCGCAGGTTGCAGCCTTTTTGCAGGCCAACCCTTATTTTCAGTCTGATCCCACGCAGGCGGCGCAGGCGATTATCGACCCGACGAAGATCGATCCGCAAGCCACGACCTATATCGCGACCGGGTTGATTCCAACCTCTCCGACCGGCCTTTATTCTTCTTCCGGCGACAGCTTATTCAACACGAACGAACTGATTGGCAAAGTTGATTATCAGGTCACGAGCAAAGATAAATTGTCCGCCACCGTGGGCGGCTCTCGCAGTCCGCAGATCGATCCTTATGGCCGGTCCGATGCCAATTACTCCGCCGACGTTCCGGGCTTCGCCAGTTCGAGCCAGATCAACAATTACTTCGCCAACCTTGCTTACACGCGGACTTTTTCGCCGACGCTGCTGAACGAATTCCGCGTGAATGGCGCGCGGCATAACACGTTGGCAGACAACCCGGTCAACAAATTACCCACGGCGAGTGACCTTGGCTATGGAATCGCGTCTGACCTGGCGAACGGACCTCCGCTCATGTTGTTCGACAATGGTCTGACGTTTGGCACAGACCAGGCAGGTCCGGCGCACGAAGTGGGGACGACCTATGCTCTGACCGACACCGTGACCTGGATCAAGGGCGCGCATACCATGAAGTTCGGCGGCGGCTTTTCCGCTTTTCAGAACAATACGGTGTACAACTTTTTCGGCGACAGCAATTTCAGCTTCATCGGGTCTTACGCAGACGGCGGAATCGGAACTGGCAACAGCCTGGCCGATTTTCTGGTGGGCATTCCTAACAATCTTTTCGAGGGACCGAACGCGAGAAGTAACATTCGCAGCAAGTCAACCTATGGATTCGCCGAGGATCAGTGGAAGCTCACCAAGAAACTGACGGTCACCTTCGGACTGCGCTACGAGTACAACACCCCGAAGCTTGATACCCAGGGAAGAAACTTCTCGGTAATTCCGGGCGCGCAGTCGACGCGTTTTCCCCTCGCACCGCTGGGACTGGTTTTCCCGGGCGACGCCGGCGCACCGCGAGGCGTTAATTTTCCCGACAAAGACGATTTCTCTCCGCGCGTCGGTTTTGCCTGGGATCCGACGGGCAATGGCAAAACCAGCGTTCGCGGCGGGTTTGGCGTTTTCTACGATGTGCTGAAGGGCGAAGACAACTTGCAGTTCAACGGCGCTCCGCCGTTCTACAGCGAGCCGTTCGTCGGATATTCCTGCCTGCAAAATATTGTGACCGAACCCGATGGTTCCCAGCAGTGCGCTCCCGGCCCCGGCTATCCCTCGGCGGCGCCCTATTACACCCAACCCTGGACCTCGGCTGGACTGCCGGGCAATCCGTTTCCATCGCCGGTGCCAACCGCGAGTACGGCATTTGCGGATGGAGCGGACGTACCGTTTGGTGGCGGCGGAATCTACGTGGTCGATCCGCACCTGCGCACGCCCTACACCTACCAGTACAACCTGAGTGTGCAGCGGGAGGTCACGAGCAGCATTACGGCCGAGGTCAACTATGTGGGCAGCAGTTCGAAGGGATTGACTGCGTTGCAGGACATCAACCCGATGGTTCTGGGCACCACGAACCGGGTGCTGAACCTCACTCAGAACGCAAATGCGAACGATGCCTGCTCCTCTTTGGGAGGCGATCCGTCGTTCTGCCCGTTTGAAAACATGCTGGAGTTCCGCAACATTGTTTTCGCCAACTTCAACAGCCTGGAAGCGTCGTTGACGAAAAAAGTCGCGGATAGCCGGATTGGCACGACGTACTTCACGCTCGGCTACACCTACGGCCACAGCATTGACAACGCCTCCGGATTCCGCAATCGTGACTCGCAAGTTCCTGCCTATGTTCCGGAAGCCTTCCGCGGCGATTCGGATTTCGACATCCGGCACCGCATTACGTTTTCCGGCGGGTGGGACTTGCCCTTCGACCGCATGTGGGCTACCGGGCCGAAACGTCTGATCAAGGGCTGGAGCCTCTATCCCATCCTGAGTTGGCGCACCGGATTCCCACTCAGCGTAAACGGCGAGTTTTCCTTCGACCCATCCATCCCGGGGCCGTCCGGCGCTGGGGACGCGAATCTGGTAAATGCGGTGTTCGCTCCCGGCGTCAGCAGCCTCCAGTTGATGAATCCGCATCAATCCACGGTTATTAACGGAACGCCGGGGAACTACTATTTCAATCCTAATGCGTTTCTCTGCGGCAGCGATCCCTGTCTGCCGAGCACGGGCTACGGCTCGCCCCGCAACTTTTTCCGCGGGCCGGGACGAACCAATCTCGACCTGGCTTTGGCGAAAGCGACTGCGATTACGGAGCGCATCAATGCCGAGCTGCGACTGGAAGCGTTCAACGTTTTCAATCACCCGGAGTTCGCCAACCCGGACACTAATGTCACCAGCGGCACGTTTGGGGAAATCACGACTACCGATTTGGGCTCGGGATTGAATACGCTGCACACCGAGCGCATCCTGCAGGTGGCGCTGCGAGTCACGTTTTGAGGAAGAAACTTAGCTGAGCGGGGAGTCGGTCATACGGAAACGGGTGCGGACGTGTTCGGAGAGCAACTCGACCGCGTCGCGGTTCTTTAGGGGATCGGACTGGGCCAGATACTTCATGGCTTCGACCAGCAGGCGCTGGCCATCCACGTAGCGTGGATCCGGTTGGCGCTCACGACGACGTCCCCCCACGTTGGGAGGCGTCGGAATGGTGAATACCTTCGCCATAAAAAACGCTAGAACTGCCCAAACGCCGCGAAATTGCCATCGGCGGCCTTATGAAGGCCAGTATATCGTTCCATTTGCGGTTTTCCACCTTTAATTTTGCCGGGAAAATACTGTAGGAAAAGCCCAACTTCCGCTAGTCGTGCGGGGACACGCTTTGGAATGTGGTTTTGCCATCGGTTTTCAGCTTAAAAACCGAGTCGGACATCTTGTGATTAAGCTGGATATCCGAATATTTGGACAGGCGGTAGTCCCCGCCCTGCTGAAAAAATTGCTGTTGGACGCTAACCCCGCGCGCATCAATCCACAGCACGATGTGGGGAAACAGGGTTTGAACCTTCGAGTTTTTGGGAGTTAAATCCAGCTTCGTGGCCTCCGCGCCAGCGATATTTTCCGTGCCTAGGGATTTCAAGTCGTAGGACTTTTCCATGGCGTGTCCGCCACCCCCGAAGCCCAGCACTAGAAAGCTTTCGAACTCGCTCTGATTTTTTTGCGCGTCGTACACCGTCACCCGGTTGAGACGCGGTTCGAACAATTGCAGTTTGCCGCCGGTGAAAAGCACATCCTTCGGATAAGGATCGGTGAATTCCAGCGCCATCTGGGTTTCATTTCCCTGGCGGCGGTAGTACACCTTTCCCTTTTGGGTATCGGTTTCCTGCACCACGCTGGTGTATTGTTCGGATACCACGCTGGCTTCGGCGGAACGGAAAGTCTCGCGGGCTTTATCCATCAAATCCAAGACGCGTTCCAGCCCTGGGTCAGACTGCGCCTTGACTGGCGGCGAAGCGCAGGCGAATGCGGCGCCCAACGCCAGAACCGCGGAGCTTCGCCGGAATAGGTAACTCGATCTCATGGCACTCTCGGAACCAGGAAGAAGCGGTCGGGTCGCTACTATCTCTCCACCCAGACCTTATAGCTCAAGACGCGGCCCGCGCCGTCGTGCTGAGCCTCCACCTTGGTAATGCTGACTTCCCCGGAGATTGGCTCGATGATGCGAAGCAACTGCTCGTTGACTGCGGCCGGGTCTTTGTCTTTGTCTTTGGCCGAGACCGCGGAGGCCTCGATCTGGTAAATCAATCCGCCCCCGCTATCCGGAATTACCACTACGCCAGTTTGATGCGGGTTGCGTTCAACCGGTTTGTCCTTGAAGTTGATCCAGAGCGGCGAGACAAAGATGAAGAGAAGAATTAAGGTGACCATCACGTCATACTGGATGGTGCCACGCTCGTGCGACCAGAGGATGTAGCCGCGAATTGTGCGCCAGATATTGGTCATCCGCACGGGGGGTGCGCTGTGCTCGTTGATGGCTGCGTCGGCCCTTTGCAAGTCTAGTTTTTACTCCTCATCTTGGCAACGGTGCAGTTGCAAGTCGTCAGGCTTCAGTCGTCGGTCGTCGGTCTTGGGTCCTCAGTCCTTGGTCCTCAGTCTTCATGGCCTGCGAACGACTGAAGACTGACGACTGCCTTCAAAACTTCTTGGCCGTGATGCGGTCCGTTCCCATGTACGGCCTCAAGGCTTCCGGGATTAGGACACTCCCATCGGCCTGCTGATAATTCTCGATGATCGCCAGCCAGGTGCGCCCCACCGCTAAGGCGCTGCCGTTCAGAGTATGCACGAAGTCAGGCTTGTTCTTGCCTTCGGGACGATAGCGAATGTTGGCTCGCCGCGCCTGAAACGATTCGAAGTTCGAGCACGACGAAATCTCGCGGAACAACCGTTGCCCTGGCAGCCAGACTTCAATGTCGTAAGTCTTGGCCGAAGAGAAGCCCATATCGCCGGTGCACAGCGCCATCACGCGGTAGTGCAAGCCCAGTTTCTGCAGAACCTCTTCGGCGTTGTTGGTGAGCTTTTCCAGTTCGGCATAGGAATTCTCGGGGCGCGAGAATTTGACCAGCTCAACTTTCTGAAACTGATGCTGCCGGATGATGCCTCGCACATCCTTGCCGTACGAACCTGCCTCGCTGCGAAAGCACGGGGTGTAGGCGGTGAGGGATACGGGGAGGCGGGCGGCGTCCAGAACTTCATTGCGATAGAGATTAGTGACTGGAACTTCGGCGGTAGGAATCAGCCAGAGATCCTTGTCGCCATGCGGCACGCGAAAGAGATCGGCGGCAAACTTCGGGAGTTGTCCGGTGCCATACATGGAATCCGAGTTCACCAGGTAGGGCGGCAAAACCTCGGTGTAGCCATGCTCGCGGGTGTGCAGGTCGAGCATGAAGTTGGCCAGAGCCCGCTCCAGTCGCGCGCCCAGATCCCAGTAAACCGCAAAGCGGGCGCCGGTCAGTTTGGTGGCGCGTTCCAGGTCAAGCACGCCCAACTGCTCACCCAGTTCCCAATGCGGCTTGGCAGCGAAATCGAATTGGGGAGCCGTGCCCCAGCGCCTGACTTCCAGGTTATCGTCCGCGGACTTGCCCACGGGAACGGTATCGCTGGGCAGATTGGGGATGCCGTCGAGAATCTGCTGCATGCGGGTCTCGTAGTCCGCCGATGCTTTCTCGAGGGCCTGGATTTCCTCACGCATGGCCTTGGTTTCCGCCACCAGCGCGTTGGCGTCCTGCCCGCTCTTTTTCAGCTTGGCCACTTCTTCAGAGGCACGATTGCGGCGAGCCTTGGTGGTTTCGGCTTCGGTAATGGCTTGGCGGCGCTGGGTATCGAGTGTGGCAAAATCCTGCAATACTTCTGCGGGATCCATGCCTCGTTGCCGCAGCTTTTGCTCTACCCCGGGCAGATTTTCGCGGACAAAATTCAAATCAAGCATAAGAATTCATTACTTTACCGGAAAGTGGCGGCCAGCGCACGTGTTGTTGAACGTGACAGGTGCCGGCTGTTTCGAAATCCAGACTAAAATGCGCAGACGGAACGGGCGCGTTTTATGGAACTGTTTAAATGATTTGAAATGCCGTAGGCGGTGGCCTTTTCTTGTAGTATTTGCCAGAGGACATCCTCGGGGTATCTGGCCGTTCCTTCACCAAGATGAGCGATGTGGGCACTTATCTGATGCTGAAGTTCATTCAGTCCCTTGAAGGCCCTTACCTGCACATCCACCGTTAAGTCCAGCCCGAAGGACCGCCCGTGGATAGTGAGATCGTAAGAGACTTGTGCGAGGAATATCTGCCGCTTATTGTCTGCGAGATTCAGGAACCAATTTCTTGTCTCTTCACTCACGCTGCAATTCCCTCTGCCTTGTGCTCCTCAAAATCCACAAGTGATGAACTTACCTCCAATAAATTTTACCAATTTCTACAAACTCCAAACGTGATCCGCGAGACCAGCATTCCATCGCGGGCGTCACGGAATGCGCCAAAGAAATTCAGACCATGACCCACGGATATTCCAGCTTCAACGGAACCAAAGCGACCACACCACGTCCACCGCGGTATGAGTAATGACCGAGGCCAGCAACTGGCGATGGGCGCGCCATGCTCTGCCATAGAACACTCCCGCGATGCTGGCCAGCAACACGTAGCGCCAATTGAAAATGGCTCCCTTGTTGAAGTGCGCCAAGCCAAAAAGCAGCGAGGCACCGAGAAGCGCCCTGCCCTTTCCGAAGCGGGTCTCCAGCAGATTTTGCAGGATGCCGCGGAAAAGCATCTCTTCCGGAAGCGCTACCAGGATCAGAGTAATCAGAATACTTCCTGCCACGCTCACTGCAGATGGCAATCGCGGATTGAAGTGGATGAATCCAAGCAAAAATCCCAGCCCAATACCGAAAGGCAGGAAGTATATCCACTCGCGCAAGCCGATGCTCACCGCATTCAGGCCCGGAAAAAACGAGTAGCCGATTCTCTCCAGCCGGCGCACCACCAGGAAAAGATAGAGCACCAGGTCCGCGACGAACAACTTAGGCAGAACCGCCAACCCGGGATAAGGCCACGCCGCCATCAGCCATCGCATCAGGTAAATTGCTGCGAGGATCGTTAAGACAGCGGCGTCCTGCCACGTCAGTTTCGGCGGCAGATGCGCAAACTCCAGCAGCGCCGCCAGAATTACAGGTAGTCCGAACAAAAGCGCCACAACGGCCCAGCGAACATCACCCGCTGGAATGGCAAACACTAAATACGCAATCCCCAGTAGCGCGGGCAGGAGGACTCGCAGCATGCGGGAATGAATGGAACCTCGCAGCCATTCACCCAGGCCGAAGCCGAAGAACCACAAGGGAGCCAGCAGCCACGCAAAACTGGCCAGGGCGTAGGAGAAATGGCAGCCCAAACCGGCCATCGTAGCCGGATGACTGCGGGCTTCCGCCCACACCACCAGGATTATTCCGGCGTAGGAGGCGAGCGCCGAACAAGTGGAGAGGTGCTTCACGCGGTCCGTCCTCGCGCTCATGTTACCAGCGAACTCGTCCGCGTTCGAAAATGACCGGGCGCTGTTTATTCCGTAGAACGAAGCCGGAACAACGCGGGAGCAACCGTTCGCCATCGGCTGTTACACTGGCCTGGATGTTTCCCGGACACGCTACCCCCGACGGCACTGCCCGCTTCCGTGATCGCTTCCCTGCTCTGCGGGATGCTGGGCACTTTCGCCGTCCCGGACATGCGCAGGGCGCGCGCGAATTATGGCTTTCTTCCATCGGCCTCGGGACTTATCTTGGGGACCCAGATGATGCGTCCGACCGAACCTACAGCGAAGCGATCGCAACGGCGCTTGAGTCGGGAGTGAATGTGCTGGACACGGCGATCAACTACCGCCACCAGCGCTCGGAACGGAATATCGGCGAGGCACTCCAGCAGTCCGTCAAGGCCGGAAAGTTGCAACGCGATGAAGTTCTGGTTTGCACCAAGGCCGGCTATTTATCTTTCGATGGCAACCTGCCACCCGATCCTCGCGGCTACTTCCTCCGCGAATATGTGGAGCCGGGGATTCTGGATCCCGACCAAATCGTGGGCGGAATGCATTGCATGGCGCCGTCCTACCTGGAAAACCAGATCGAGCGTTCCGGCCGCAATCTTGGCCTGGAAACGATTGATGTTTTCTATGTTCACAACCCCGAATCGCAGTTGGCCGAGATTTCGCGCGAGATGTTTCATCGGCGTTTGAAAGACGCCTTTTGCTTGCTGGAAAAGCTGGCGAACGCGGGCAAATTGCGCTACTACGGGCTGGCTACGTGGAGCGCCTTTCGGGTTGCGGAAGGCGCCCGTGACTACATCAGTCTTATTGAGGTGGAACAACTGGCTCGGGAGGCTGGCGGCGACGATCACCACTTCCGTTTCGTGCAACTCCCTTTCAACCTCGCCATGCCGGAAGCGTACGGACTGGCGAACCAGAACGACGGCAAAGGGAAAATGTCGCTGCTCTCAGCCGCTTCCCGCCTGGGCATTACAGTCATCGGTAGCGCCACTCTTTACCAGGGCCAGCTGATTCATGGCTTGCCGGAAATTGTCAGCCGAATCCTGGGCCTCACCAGTGACGCAGAGAATGCCATCCAGTTCTCGCGTTCCGCGCCCGGGCTCACCACATCGCTCATCGGCATGGGACATAAAGAACACGTCGCCCCGAACCTCCGGCCCGCACTGGTCCCCACAACCCCAGTCGAACACTGGAACAAGTTGTTTACCGAGCGCTGACGGCGGCGACTATTTCAGGGATTGAAGTTTTTCTTGGGCTAGCTGGGCCGCTGCCGTGTTGGGATTTTCTTTCTGCATCTGTTGGTAGATGCGCTTAGCCTCGAGCGGTTGCCCATCGGCTTCGTAGGTTTCCGCCAGCCCGATTTGCGCTGTGGTCTTGCCCGCGGTTTCGGACGGTTTGGCGATCAGCGCCTTGTAAAGTTCGATAGCCTGCTTATCCTGATGCTGGCTGCGGTAGAGCGACGCCAGCGCCATTTTTGCCAGAGCGGACAGGTTTGCGTTATGAGAGTCTGCCACCGCTTGAAACTGACGGAGCGCGGCTGCGTCATCACCCATGTTAATCGCGGTCACTCCGAGAAAATAGCGGGCAAACTCAGCCGAACGGGTATGAGGATACTCTTGCAGAATGCCTTGTAGCTGCTTATTGGCTTGCGTCGCCCGTTCTTTGGAGGAAGCGAACGTCGGGTTCTCGGGCTCCGGTGGCATGTTGGCGGGACGCAAGGGCGTGTCCATGGTGCGCACTGCCTGGCTAAGTTCGAGGCTGGCTCTCTGGTCCTGCTGGTTCAGAAAATACCAGCCGCCGAAGGCCGCCCCAGCCACCAGCAGGACGATGACCGCGCCCACCATCAGCCTGGCCCTGTGCTCCACCGACCAGTGGACAGTGTCTTCCGCCGCCTTCATTGTGACTTGGCTGAACCGGTCTTGCTTTAGCTGGTGACGGACGCCTGCGCGCACGGGGTTCCCTTCTAAGTACAAGCTTGAGTCGGCAATTAGTCAGTTTAGCAGGCGGAAAACGCCAGCGTCAAAAGAGGAGGACGGAGCTGCAGATCAGGTTTCAAGAAAATCACCCGGTCGCCTTAAATTTCGCTTCATCCGACAGCGAAATTTCCACGATGGAAGCACGACTCTCACCATAGCGCCGAAAAAGGCGCTGTTACCCGTGCGCCTCTTCCAGCATCCCCTTTTCCAGCTTCTCCTGGCATTCAATGCAATGCCGGGTCCAGGGCACAGCTTCAAGGCGCTTCATGTTGATCTCCGTGCCGCAGGAGATGCATTCGCCAAAACTGCCCTCCCGCATGCGGCCGAGCGCATTCTCCACCATCTGCAGGAGCTGGCGGTCATTGTTGCTTTGATGGAAAAGGAATTCCTTGTTGTACGAACTGGCGGCGCGGTCGGCAATGTCCTGGGTAGACTCTTCGTCAACCGTCCGCCCGTCCTGCTCAATCCGCGAAACCGTGCGGCGCAACTCCTGCTGCCGGGTCTCTAGCCTCTTCTTGAAGTAGTCAATCTTCTTTTTGTCCATTTGAAAACAACTTCGCGGCCCGCAGGCCGCTCGCCATGCACTTTCCGGTGATTTGGCTAAGCGAAGATCATAGCCGCTCAAATTAAGATGCGTCAACTGGCAGGCCCGCTTGGTATTGTCTCAGTTCAACAAACCAACCCTTTGACCGTAGAGCGCGCTGAAAACAGCTACCGAGAACGCTGAGAACTTCCCGCATAAAGCAAACCAGGCGCTAACGCCCGCTTCCGCTCAAGGGACAGACAAGATTAGGCGGGGCGGGAATGCCCCGTTCGGTGGACCCCAATAAACAACGGCCCCATTTCTGGGGCCGCAAATCACAAAGAGGCGAAGGCAGGAAGTCAGGAAAGGCGATGTAAGGGCCTGCTCCATCGGCCGGAGCAGATTGGAAGATCGTCGAAAACGATGTTGAGGATCATTCTTTGTCAGAGGCCTCTTTTACTTAGCCGTGGGAGTGCATGTGCTACGCCAAAGCCTGAACCTCGCGAACGCCTTCCCGTGCAGCATCCGCAACTACTTAAGACAAAATGACTTACACAGGGAATATCGAAGAAAATACCGATTCAAGCGAATCATCGAATACGGGGGCAATGCAGGCGGAATGCACAATGCTGCATATTGAGTGAATGGTTAGGGCTATCGATCAGAATTTCGCTGGGCTGCGGAAACTCTAGGAGTTTCCCGCCACCGTCCGCAACTTGCCCGGCATGAAGTGATAGGGCGGCCAGGGACCGCTGATCGCCAGCTGACAGTTTTTCAACTGCTTTGCGGCACTGCTGTAGCGGTTTTGATATTTTTCCACGGACTTGGAGTCTATGAGATGAGCGATGTCGATCAACATACCCTCGGGATTGAGGCGCTTACAGCTGATCTCTTCCTCCAGGGGGTTGAAGAGCTTGTGGACTTGCACCGACAAGGCACGGGCCTTGGTCTGGCGTTCGCGATCCTTGGAGGCCTTTTCGCGCAGCTTTATTAGATACTCTCCGCCAACTGTATCCGGCAACTGCACGTCCACCATGGCATTGCGGAGGGAACCGTCGCGGACCAGGAGCTTGAGATGCATCTCCGACTTTCCCCTCAGCTTGGCCACGCTCTGGCCGAAGGCTCGCCGATTAGCCCTGACTGCCTGACGCAAGGCCTCATCGCTGTCGAAGATGGTCCCAAAGCGAAAGGGGAGCACCGTACCGGTACGGAAGCATCCGCTGACCACCCGGGCGTGCTCCAGAACGTGTTTTTCTTCCAGAGTGTTCCCATTGCGCTCGTACTCGCTGACAATCACCGCGAATTCGCCGCTGGGATAGCTAAGGACGGAGGTGCCATTCACTCCCTGAACTCCCTCGATCAGGAAAGGACGACGGGCTCGCACGCCATTGACTAGGGTCTGCTGCTCAGTGATGCAGTACGCGTACCACGCCATATAGGGTCTCCGGATTTTTTACTCACGACGAAATAAACCGCTCAGAACCTCTGTCGCCGTTGACTACGGCTTTGTAGACTTGGAAGAAAGGGCAGTACCACAGTGAGAACCCGACGCTTGAGACTGGCGTCTAAGGGGATATTAACTCTGCCTTAATGAAAAATGCAACTATTTCGTGGCATATCGCATCTCGGTGCTCTATTTTGCCGAAATGAACCGGCAAAACGGGGGGAAATCCTCTTCCGCGACGAGAAATCGGAGGCTGATTCCCGGCCCCTCCAGATCATCCTTACCGCGAGGTAAGTTGTTTATTTTTAGATATTTCACGGGCCGTGGCCCGCTGTTGCAGGGTTAGAGTGGCGGCCCGCAGCATTTCGTCCCAGGGAGCGGGTTTGCCGGTCCAAATCTCGAACTGGCGTGCCCCCTGGTGGACAAACATCTCGATACCCGGAATTACCTGGGCTCCGCGAGCTTTGGCGAGCGCCAGAAGGCGAGTTTCGCCCGGGTCGTAAACCATATCAAAAACTACTTTCGCGTTGATCTCACCTTCATTTAATGGGGTGTCGCGGGTGTTTCCCAAGCCCACCGGAGTGGCATTGACGATCACATCGAATGCGTGTTTCTTGAGATCCGCACGCTTGACCGTCCGCGCCCGTGCCTGACGGGCCAGCTTCTGTGCCGGAGCCGCGCTCCGGTTGAGAATATAAATTTCGGATCCACGCTCTTTTAATCCAAACACCGCCGCGCGGGCGGCCCCGCCGGCGCCCAGCACCAGGATCTTCGCTCCTTCCAGCGCCATGCGCTGCTCGAGCGGCCGTACGACCGCCGCCGCATCCGTATTGAATCCGTAGAGTTTGCCATCCTGCGCCCGCACCACGGTGTTGCACGCGCCAATCTTGTTGGTGTGCGAGTCCGTGTTGTCGAGATGGGACACGATCGCCTCTTTGTACGGCATGGTAATGGAGAGGCCGTGAATGGGAATTTCGCGCACGCAGCTCAGCAAATCCTTAAGCGCCTTGGCATGCAGCGCCACGTAAACCGCATTCACATTCTCCCGGCGAAATGCCGCATTCATCATGGAGGGGGAAAGCGAATGGGATACCGGGTCTCCAACGACTCCGTACACCCGCGTGGCAGCGTCCACCTGCTCGATGCGATAGGTATCGCGCAGTTCCTGGGCGGTGACCTGCCCAGGCGCGGTTCTCTCTTCCACACTCACGGCGGCAAAGGTGAAAACGCTGCCCGCGCGCACCCCGAGGACGCGGCTGACGACGCCTTGCTCCCCCATGCACATGCCCACCAGTGAATGTTTATCGCTTTCTTTCTCGAGGAACTTCATCATGACCACGTTGTCGTGCAAGGTGGTGGCCGTGCCCACGATCTTGTAAAAGTCCGCCGGGATCGCAATCATCCTGGCCAGCGCCTCTTCCAGCTTCTTGGTAGCGCGAAAATCGTGATAGGAAAGAATGAGCGCGCCTCCACTGCGCAGACGCTCCAGTTGCTCGGGCTTGCAGCGCGAGGCGCTTTCCACTTCCATATCCACAAGCTGGCAACCGGCGGCGGCGGCCTTCGACAGCACATCCAGCTGTGAAGCGACGGAACCCCGGAATTTGCCGCCGTTGGCTTCGCGGCGGCAAGTGCCAATCACCGTCACGTGCGGATGGTACTCAGTGAAACGCTTGATCTTGGGGAGAGCCAAGGCCGGGCTGCGCAAATAGTCGAGCCGGAACTCCAGGAAATTGTTGTCCCGGATCAGCGACTCGCCCTTTTGCAACATCTCAGCCGGATCAGAACCGATTACGGCGACGCAAAGTTTCGGCAACCGCAGGGAACGAAGCCGGGCTAGGTAGTGGTTTGAAGAAGCATTCATCATTTCAGAGAGTTGGCGGCGATATTACAGGCGCGTGACGGCAGATGCAACTGCCGACCGCTGATTTCGCCGCCACCGGCAAACTTTTTATCGGGTTCGGCATAACACCGCCGTAACCTTGACCCCCTTACCCTGACTTGCTACTGTCCGGGAGTAAGCCCTTTATTTGATTGCGGTTAGCAACGCCCGCCGACGGCTTCGGCTTTGACTCGGAGGTAACATGAAGAAAATAGGACTGTTGCTGGTCATGTGCGCGGCTCTAGCGGCCTATGCGCAGCAACCCGACAGCACCCCCAGCGCAGGTTCAACTGATTCGGAGACCCCTTCGGGAACACTCTCTACCAACGCGACCTTTCCAGTTGAACTCGTGCAGACACCCACCTACGCCGATATTTATTGTGCGGGCTACGTCACCAAGCAGACCGTTCCCGCGGCGAATTTTGTTGCGGGAGGGCTTGACACGCCCAATACCACCAAGTTCGTCAACGGCGACGTGGTGTATTTGAACGGTTCAGGCTACCAGGCTGGCCAGCAATACAACATTGTGCGTGAACTGGTGGACCCCAATCGCTACGAGATTTTTGCCGGCCAATTTAGCATGCTGAAGGAAATGGGGCAGCCGTATGCTGAGATTGCCCGGGTTCGCATCATCGACACGCGCAGCAAGATTGCCATTGGTCGAGTGGAATTCAGCTGTGACCCGGTCAGCCCCGGCGACCTGGCAGTCCCGTTTGTGGAAAAGACTCCGGTTTCTTTTCACCCTTCGTTGCGTTTCGACCGTTTTGTGCCAGCCAGCGGAAAACTCGGCGGGCGCATCGTCATGGCGCGCGACTTTGACTCACTGCTGGGAACGGGTTCCAAGATCTACCTGAACACCGGTTCCAATCAGGGAGTAAAGGTTGGCGACTATTTCCGCGCGGTACGGACCTACGGCTCAGATTTGCGCGATCCGGTAGACTCGCTGTCGTTCAAAGCAGCCATCGCCGAAGATACTCAGAAGAAGCCGCCTTCCATTAACCCGACCATGTTTACCAAGAACAGCGGGCCCACGATCCATGTACAGGATTTCCCGCGGCGCGCCGTGGGAGAAATCGTAATCCTCAGCACCACGCCGACCACATCCACAGGCATGGTGGTGTTCGCCATGGAAGACCTACACCTTGGCGATGCCGTGGAGATCGACCAGCAGCAGTAGTTTCCCTTTCCTAACGGAGCAGCATGAACCGGGGAGGCCAAAATGGCCTCCCCGTTTTTTTCGCGCGGGGCGGGCACTCTTGGCTCCGCCCTAAACAACCCAAGCCGGAAGTTCTACTGCAGGGATTTGGGGTCAGACCGATTTCTCGGACTCTTCCGGTTTAGAAGCGAGACTAACTGCTGCGCGCTGGCGGGGGCCTTCACTTTTCCTTGCCGGATAATCTCTCGCGCCGTCAGTTTCTGGTCGTAGAGTTTTTCGTTGGCGCTGCCATCGGAGCGCAGAGTGGAACCTTCGAGCGAGATGCCAGCGAACAATCCTTTGGCGCGCGAGTAGGAGAGGATTTCCGCCTTCATCACCACATCAGTTGCAGTCTCGGCGTCCCGCCCTTTGGGGCCAGCGGCGGCCGAGGCATCGGCGCCCAACTTCACTTTGCTGTTCAGGAGCGACTCCGCGCCTTTTGGATTCATGACCAGCAGGACGAAGTCCGTGGCTTCGCCTCCCAATTGAAAGCCGATGCTGACGCCTTCCAGGGCATACATCGCGGGAGCGCCCCAGCGGCCGGTGTAATGGGGTCCGCTGCGGCAGATCATGACGCCGCGGCCGTAGCTCCCTCCCACGCCGAACGCACCTTTTTTCACGGAGGGCAGAATGATCAGGCATTCGGCCTTGTCCATGAGGTCCTGAGGAATGTTGTCTGGTATGTTCAGGATTTCAGAAAGTACCTGTCCCGAATCCTTCACGCGATCTTCTTCCTCTTTCGCAGCGAACGCGCCGGGAACGAGGGCACATAGCAACAGCAGGGTCATTAGGTTCTTCATCGTATCCTCCTGTCAGGGACAGCACTATTTTAGATCAGGTTGAGCTTGGCTATCGAGTCTTGGCTGGATCGGGAATCACCGCCACGCGCCGCGTAACCTTCTGGCCTTTTTCCAAACCGCCGGCCACCGCCAACATTTCGGGGATCACCAGGAGTCCGTGATTGTTCATGGTGGGATTAGGCGTGGCTTCGTTGACCACCTCCCATTTGGCGGCGCGCAGGTTCCAGGCAAAGGTCATCGGGGAGGGCTCGGAGGGCTTGCCATCGAAACCCAAGCCGGTGTCCCCGTCAGGATTGTCGGTGCCCCCGGAAAAATAAATCTTGTGGTCTTTCTCGGCAGCACCCGCCGCGATACCAAAGCGAGCCGAACCGGGATGAGCCGGCGCCTTGCTCCACTCGATTCGGCTGGGATCGTGACGATCGATCTTGCCAATCCAACATTGGTCGGAGGCGAGATATGGAGGGCCGATGGCAGATGGGTTTTTATAAGCACCGTCCACGAGGACAATGCTGTCATCCAGCAGCGCCCCGGCGTGGCCGAAAACTGGCTGGCCGGGGAGCGGAGTACCCCGCAGCCATCGGCTTTTTTCTACGTCGTAAATCTGGACGTTAGGCACGACGCTATTGTTGGAACGGCCGCCAAACAGATAGAGGTAGCGGTCGCGATAGACCCCGATCACGGAGTTGGCCACGGCAATGGGTAGGTCGCTGCCGCGGAACCAGGTTTGGGTTCGTGGCGCGTAGATGTTAACGTCAGATACAACGATTCCGCGGTTCTGGTCGTCCACTACAACGCCCCCGAAAAGAAACACGCTGCCACGCGCTGCGATGGCGGAGGCATCGATGCGGCCCGCTGTGCCGGGAACCGATTTGAGGGGATACCACTGGTCCCAGTCAGGGTCCAGATAGAACGCGGCATTGGTAACCGCATCCCAGGATTTCTTGGCGCCCATTCCCATGAGGGAAAACAGTAAATTGGCGCCGCCAGATCTCAGGACGGTAACGGCATTGCCAGTGACCGGGACGGGGAGAGACGGAAGCCTGGGCTGGTGCACCTCCGGTTTGGACTGGTCGGCGGCAGGCTTGGCTTGATCTGGCGTGGGCTTGGCTTTGTCCGCAGCTGGGGGTTGGTCTGGGGCAGCCTTGGGCTGGTCGGCGGCGGGCGCGGCTTGGTCAGTGCCCGGCGTAGACTGGTCCGCGGGCGGCTCGGACTGGCCGGCGGCGAGTGAACCGCCCACCAGAAGAATCGGCAGAAAACAGCTAAGCACAGTCTTCACAGGGTTCAACATAAGCAATCCAAAGTACCACGGGGTCGGGTTTGGGGGAAAACGTCTGGCATTTGCGGGTTGCATAGATCCTTCGTTGGCGGGCTTCCGCTTCGCGAACGCCCGCACGTCCTAGGATGACAGGGCTCCAGGCTCATTTGGCCGAGCGCTTGCGGCCCTGGCTGGCGATCTGCTCCACCTGCCGGAGGTGATTGCGGTCGTGGCCGGCAAACATGCGAACCATATGGGCAATAGATTCCTTGCCGCGTTCTTGATGCATGCCGTAGTTCTCCCACAGATTCTTGGAGACCGATTTCAGCAAGGCGAGATTGTCCTGGCGCAGCACTGTGAACGTCTGCAGTGAGGCTTTGGGATCGCGGCGGCGGTAGTTGAAGGTGCTGGCCCACACGTCCTGATCGAACGCCTGGATGGGCGTTCCGTTCTGGCCCAGGATGAGACGCATGCGCCATCCTGCAACCAGTTCGGTGTCCGCGAGGTGAGCCAGAATTTCGGCGATGCTCCATTTGCCGGACGCAGGCGGCTTAGTCAGGCGCTTCTTGTCGAGTCCCTTGATCAGTCTCGCCAGCTTTTGCGGCGTGGATTGCTGTATGCGGAGTGGGTTTTTTCCCTCAACGTAGCCTAAGGTGCGGGTGATGTATTGCTGCGGGGTTTCGGGCATGGGGTCCTTCAATTTTTCGCGCTCCCCGCGGCAAAGCTTCTTAACCGCCGGGAGCGCAGAGAATTCAACCCAGAGAACGCGAAGCGAGTCAGCTTTCCCTTGCCAACGACAGTTATTGATTCAACCTTTCCAAGTGGCGGAAGCCATCGCTGGCTAGAAAAAGCAGCAGGCTGATGGTTCCATTGTAGGCCATGTGGATGAGCAGGCCAGAGGCAACAGATTTGGTTACCGCCCGTGTGATGGTCAGCACCAGGCCGACTAGAAAAACTACCAGGACGGGCGCCCAGGCCTGGGCCAGTTGCGGAGCGTGGATGAGGCCGAAACCCGCCGACGTAAGAATAATGGCGGGCGATGGTCCCAGCCGTCTGACTAGAACGGGGTAGAGGAATCCTCGGAAAAAAAATTCTTCGAACAGCGGCGCCAAGGTGATTCCAAAGACCGACAGCACCCAGGCTTCGAGCGGAGTCTGGAAGAAGCGATCGATGGGCAACTCCTTGGGCATGGGCAAGACATGGGCCAAGCCTTGAAGAACAAATGCCAGGACCGCGCCGCCGGCCAGGTAAAGCGGCCATGACGTCGGCCAATTCCAGCGAATGGCAGCCCAGAAAGAAAGCGCTCCGCTACGCTTGGCGAGCACGACCATGAAAGCAAACAGCACGCAGTACGCGAGCATCTGAGCGGTCACGGTCACCAGGGGATACTTGGCCACATCAGTCGCCGGCTGGCGCGTAAACAGCAGGTGTTGCGCCGCCAAGGTGCTGGCAAATAGAAATACGATGATCGAGAGGATAGTTAAAATGGCCAGGCCGAGAACGTCCCAGCCGCTCCAGGGAGGGTCTTCCTCAGGCAGGGGCCTGACGGGCGGCAGTGGGCCGGGCTGCGGACTCGTGCCCGATTCCAGGTAAAACGTCGGATTGGGCGGCGAGGACAATGCTCGGAACTCAATTCAAAATCTACACGAAAAGCCTGCCGGCTGCAGAGAGTGAGAAAAACGCCACGGATCTGCGCGGATTCCCGCGGATAGACTGAAAACCGCAAAAGTTGGATCCTTTGCATATCAGACAAATCCCGGGATGGGATGCGGCTCAGGAAGCGGCGGAAATTTCTTCGCGCGGCGCGCCCTTTCGTGTGCCGTTGAAACGCTCGGCCAGGGCCTGGCCAGTGTAGGACTTCTTGCTGCGCGCCACTTGCTCGGGTGTGCCTTGCGCTAAGATTCTTCCGCCTTCCTCGCCACCTTCCGGACCTAGGTCAATGATCCAATCTGCGTTGCGGATCACATCGAGATTGTGCTCGATGATGATGATGGTATTGCCCAGGTCCGTCAGGCGGTGCAAGACCTCGAGCAACTTCTTAACATCGTCAAAGTGCAGCCCGGTCGTGGGCTCATCGAGCAGGTAAAGCGTCTTGCCAGTTTGGCGTTTGCTCAACTCGCGCGCCAGCTTGATGCGCTGCGCTTCGCCACCGGAAAGCGTGACCGCCGATTGGCCCAGCTGAATGTAGCCCAGGCCGACATCCACTAACGTTTGCAGTTTCTGTTTGACCTGTGGAATGTTTTCGAGAATGGGCAGAGCATCGGAGACCGGCGTTTCGAGCAGGTCGGCGATGGAGCAGCTTTTGTATTTCACGGACAAGGTTTCGTGGTTGTAGCGCTTGCCGCCGCAAACTTCGCACAGTACGTACACATCGGGCAGAAAATTCATTTCGATGCGGCGCTGGCCCTCGCCCAGACAAGCCTCGCAGCGTCCGCCGGAAACATTGAAGGAGAAGCGTCCCGGCTTGTAGCCACGTTCGCGAGACTCGGGCAACATGGCGTAGAGGTCGCGAATTTGAGTGAAGACCCCGGTGTAAGTTGCGGGATTGGAGCGCGGGGAGCGGCCAATCGGAGACTGGTCAATGCGAATGACCTTGTCTATATTCTCCACGCCTGAAATAGCTTTGTGCTCGCCGGGTTCTTCGCGCGAGCGGTAAAGTTTTTTGGCTAGAGCGCGGTAGAGAATGTCGTTCACTAAAGTAGACTTGCCCGAACCCGAGACCCCAGTCACAACCGTCATTACGCCGAGTGGGAAAGTGACGTCGAGATTCTTCAGGTTGTTTTCCCGCGCGCCCAGGATAGTTACAGCGGCTCCGTTCGGGTGGCGGCGTTCGGAGCGCATCTCAATGCGAGCTTTGCCCGAGATATAAGCGCCGGTGAGCGATTGGGGAATTTTGACGATGTCTTCCGGCGTACCGCAGGCGACGAGTTCGCCACCGTGGCGCCCCGCGCCCGGACCGAGGTCGATCACATAATCGGCGCGGCGGATGGTTTCCTCGTCGTGCTCGACAACTAAGACGGTGTTGCCCAAGTCGCGCAGTTCCTCGAGCGCCTTGAGCAGACGGCCGTTGTCACGATGGTGCAAACCAATCGAGGGTTCATCGAGCACGTAAAGCACGCCGCGCAACTTGGAGCCGATCTGCGTGGCCAGGCGGATGCGCTGGCCTTCTCCACCGGAAAGCGTGGCGGCGGAGCGATCGAGCGAGATGTAGTCGAGTCCGACTGCGTTCAGAAACTGCAAGCGCTCTACAATCTCATACACGATGCGGCCGGCAATGATGGCTTCGCGGCCGGTCAGCTTGATTTTTCTAGCGGCTTGCAGCGCGAGAGAGATGGGCAGCGCGGTGAAATCCGCAATGGACATGCCATTGACTTTGACGGCAAGGCTCTCCGGGCGCAGGCGCTTACCCTCGCAGACCGGGCACTCCGTGGCCGACATGTAGTCGAGCAGGAAATCGCGGTAGGTTTCCGAGGTGGACTCATCCGCAGCCAGCTTCAGATAGCCAAGAATTCCTCTGAAACCAGTCTTGCCGCCTTTGCCGGCCTCGCCATAGAGCAACAAATTCTGGATCTTCTCCGGCAGCTTTTCGAAGGGAAGTTTCAGATCAATGCTGTGGGCCGCGGCGACGATCTGCAGCTGGTGAATCAGATTTTGCAACGTCGAACCCGGGCCGAGGCCGCCTTCGAGCAAAGGTTTCGACCAATCGGTGATGACTTTGCCGGGGTCGAAATCATAGCGGCTGCCCAGGCCATGGCACGCGGGACACGCGCCATAGGCGCTGTTGAACGAGAACGAACGCGGCTCGAGCTGCGGCACACTGATGCCGCAATCGGGGCAGGCCAGGCGCTCCGAGTAGAGTTGCTCGTCACCACCAACCACGGCCACCTGCACCAGTCCGCCCGCCAACTTCATAGCCAGGCCCACGGACAGTTCCAAGCGGTGCTCGATGCCGGGCTTCACTAACAGGCGATCCACAACGACTTCAATGGTGTGGTTCTTGCGTTTGTCGAGTGGAATATCGTCTTCCAGGCTGACCAGTTCGCCATCCACTCGCGCGCGCGCAAAGCCGTGCTGCACCAGCTTCTCCATCTCCTTTTTGAACTCGCCTTTACGCCCCCGCACGATGGGCGCCAGCACCATAACGCGGTCTTCCGGAGTCAGAGACATCACGCGCTGCACAATCTGGTCAGCCGATTGGCGGGAAATGGGCTGGCCGCATTTGGGGCAGTGCGGAATGCCGATGGAGGCGAACAACAAGCGAAGATAGTCGTAGATTTCCGTGATGGTGCCGACCGTCGAACGCGGGCTGCGGCTGGTAGTTTTCTGTTCGATGGAAATGGACGGGCTTAGTCCATCAATCGCGTCCACATCCGGGCGCTCCATCTGGTCCAGGAACTGGCGGGCGTAGGCGGAAAGGGTTTCGACGTAACGCCTTTGTCCTTCGGCATATATGGTGTCGAAGGCCAACGAGGATTTGCCCGAGCCGCTCAGTCCGGTGATTACCGTCAGCCTATTGCGCGGGATTTCGACGTCAATATTCTTGAGATTATGCTGGCGCGCCCCGCGCACGGAAATCTTGGTGATGGCCATTCAGCTAAAGAACAAATGTCCTTCCGTAATATGGACGGGTCCACAGAAATGTCGGAGAGTGTAGGTGCGCACCTCTACTCACGTATCTTAGTTGCCAATAACGGCAAGCGTCAACGCGGGTAGATTGGAAGGTCGCTTGATGGGTGGAAACCGGGTGGGCAGTCCACTGCATCTGAGTTCAGAACTTGGGGCCAAATGTGGGTAATTTAATGAGCGCACTTATTCTTTTTTCTACAGTGGTTCTGTCCGTAGGATTGGGCATCGGGGCCGCCTATAGTCTGGTAGTCGGGGTTCTGCATGCTTTTGGAACCCGGCGCGAGTTAGCTACCCCGGGTCAGCGCAAGATCCCTGTCCCCGTCATGATGGCGAGCGAGAGCCATGCCAGCGGCGATTGAGGCTGGCTATCTTCGCGAGACTCCCTTCCAAGAGATCCCGGTAATTTAGCCGCAGCTCGGGCTGCTACTTCTGCGGAGGAGCGGGCGTTCCCGGTTGCCCCGGCTGCGCTTGTTGCTGCGGTGGTTGCTGCTGCTGTAGTTGTTGCTGGCGCTGCAATTCCTGGAGCAACTGCTCCGGAGTGCGAACCGGAGCTTGCGTTGGGGCCTGTAGCCGGCGTCTCGGAATTATCGTCATCGTCATCGTTTGCCGGCTGCTGACTAAATGCGAATCCGGGTTCGGGCTGCTGCGGAGGCGGTGCAGCGTTAGCGGGCGTTTGCGCGGCATTCTCCTCGGAAACGGCGGGTTTTAAGGTCAAAATTACCCGCGCCACTTGGTTTGCGTCAGTCGCCGAATCCCAAAATCACATAATTGAAGCGGGAGCCGTTGAGCAATTGGGCCAGCACGTCGCGGGGCGGGCCCGGCCCCATCTGGCCGACGACCCGTTCGTTCGCGTTGCCAGGTACGTCTAGGATGGCGTTGGTTTGATCGCGTACCGCGCGAAGAATGTCTCCCATGACGGAGTTGCGCGCAACGATGGTCAGCTCACCATGTTCGTAAGAGACTTGCGGTGGACTCGCAGGCATTTGCTCCAAAGTCAGCGGAACCAGAGGCTGCGGAATAACCGCGGGCGGAGGCGCAACCTGAGCGGTGCGCCGCTTTGTGCGGCTTATGGCCCGGGGTCGGCAAATGCCGGTCGAGCGAGCGAAAGACTCAAGCAGCCCGCCAGCAGGCTCCATACGAATTGTGGACGGAACCGATGCATCGGAAAGCCAGTGGCGGTTCAGCGACCAAGCCGCGCCTTGAGACTAGAGAAATTGTAGCACTGGCTTCGAACCGGGATGTGAAACTTTCGGGCCCGAGAAGGTCGGGCCGAGTTTCCGACCCCGCCTGCGATGCCAGAACCCCTCGCGCCCGCCGGCAACGCATGCCGTGAGCAGAGTCGAAAGGACCCCGGCGCTCCACATAAATCTGAATTAGGGGATGATTCTCGGAAACGCCGGGCTACTGCTGAGGAGCGTAATACCCTTGGCGCGCCCGTACTTGCAGGTCTTTCTTCACTGCGCTGATGGCGATGGAGCGGAAACGCCCGTCAGCGTCGAAATCCGCCGGCCGGTAGGAGACGATGTACTGGCTGCGCAGTTCGTCTTCGATGGCCGCAAAAGAGTGCGTGATGTCCTTGGTGTTATAAGGGAAAAATGCGCGGCCCCCGGTGGCGTCGGCAAGTTGCTGCAGAACCTTGTCGCCCCGCAGGATAAGCCGCTGTCGTCGGTGGAAATAGCGTAGATGATCACGTCCGAACGCTGGGCCATTTCGACGGCTTGGGCCCGGCTCACTTCGCTTTGATTGTCTTCGCCGTCGCTGACAATGATGATCGCGCGGCGCACCGGGTGATCACTCCTGGTCTTTGGCCAGCTTGTCCCGGCAGGCGTGGTAGATCGCGTCGAAGAGCGCCGTTCCACCGCCAGCGCGTAAGTGCTCGACCCCGGCCTGCAGGAGTTGGACGTTGTCGGTGAAATCCTGGGTCACCTGATTGTGGGTGCTGAAGCCCATCACGAAGGCTTTGTCGAAATTGGGACGCAGTGTCTGCTGCAGGAAACTAACTGCGGAAGACTGCTCGAAATCAAAGCGGCTGCGCACTGATCCGCTGGTATCCACCAGCAGGCCCAGATCCAACGGCAGGTCGGTCTCGCGCCGAAAGTCAACGATCGACTGGGGGGGCTTGTTGTCGTCCAGAATTGTGAAATCGCCCTGATTCAGGTTACGGACAAACTTGCCATGACGGTCGGTGGCAATGAATAGGACGTTTACTTCGCTAACTCGTTGCCGGATGGTCAGGATGGAGTCGTCTGGCTG
>CAWDCI010000010.1:0-203073 GCA_963800745.1 uncultured Acidobacteriaceae bacterium | reverse complement strand
CATCAGTCGGAAGGTAAATCACCTGTGCTAAAGTACTAAATCCGCGTTGGGCTGTGCGGGTCAGGGCTATCAGCAACTTACTGATTTGACGAAGGAGACAAAGAAGCTAAGGAAAGACGAAAGCAAGAAGCGTCCGGCAAGAACCGCCCAAAAGGAGAAGGGCCAAGAAGCCATACGTGAGGCCGTTAACCCAAAGCCCCGCGGCTGATGGAGGCGCTGCAAATTCCAGCCGAATGCACTTGCGGTGCAGCCACTTGGAGCCCATGGAAAAGATCAATTGTTCGATCTCCACCCTAGTTGCCTTTTTAAAGAAGATGTCCGTAAGAAGCCAGTTAACAGCAGGTTAATATCTATCGGGATCTCAAGGCCAGTACGGAGCACAGGATGGCCAATCAGGTCATGACGGAAGCACACCAACTACGCGAAAGAGAGTTCCATTCGCTACCCCGGATGGGGAGTGTGCCTGGCACGCCTTCGTCAGCATCATGGTGAGCTTTACCAGCCATCATCCCCTACACCTTAGCCTTTTTCTTGAGCCACTGTGGAAAGAGTTTGCGCTCGCGCCAGAGAGGCGATTTCCAGCGCATTTGGCATTGCGGCGATCACGGTAGCGGTATTCTCGCCGGGCATCGGAATGCTGCTGGATCGCTTTCCACCGCGGCGAATCATTCTTCCCAGCATTCCGTTTTCGGTTTCGCAGACATCTCGCTGGACCTGCTTACCCGAATATCACACGCTTCTATCTGACATATTTTGTTCTCGGCGTGGTTGGAAAAGGAACGGGCAGTTTTCCTATACGCGCGCGGTACTGACCTGGTTTCAAAAACACCCGGCCTTGCACTGGCGCTGGTGCTGACCGGAAGCGGCACGGGCTCGATTGTGATCCCGCTGATCACGCAAGCCGTCATTCATCATTATGGGTGGAGGAGCGCTTACGTTTCACTCGGCTGCATCGCACTGCTCGGACTTCCCCTGACTGCGCTTCTGGTGCGAAACCGTCCGATAAGAGCCGCACACTCCGATCAAAGCTTCAGCACCGGAGTTGCTGTGGGAACTGCGTACGCGGGATTGTGTTCTGGACTCTGGCCATCATTATTATGCTGGAAGCGTTTGGCTCCAACGGACTGCTCTCCCATTTAGCGGCATTGCTCACGGAGCGCGGAATTTCCGCCGGTAGTGCGGCGCTCGCGCTCTCCGTGATGGGGGCGACTGGCATTCTGGGCCTGGCCGACTACCGGCCTGCTGCTCGACCGTTACTTCGCGCCATGTCTCTATGGGTATGCTGACGGTGGCGTCCGCGGGCATTTTCACGCTGACGACCGCCGCCACGGCCACTACAGCTTTGATAGGAGCCGCAGTGATCGGCTACGGCCTGGGGAGCGAAGCGGATGTTGTGCCCTACCTGATTGCCCGCTACTTCGGACGAAAACATTTTGCCGCGTTGTACGGCCTGACATGGACGGGTATGCCGCTGGCGGAGCCACCGGGCCCGTAGTGGCGGGCGCTTCTATGATCGCTATGGCATATACCAGCCGCGATTGATCTTCGCGCTGGCATTGACTTGCCTCGCCGGAGCCGTGCTCAGCCTGCTGTTGCCGCGCTATCCGCCGGAATTTGCCAGCATTATGGAAGTTCTGGCCTTTTGGGCTCAAGCGGAGAGCTAAGCGCCGGTCGCGACACAACGAGTTCACTCCAGCTTGCGGTCGTGCTTTCGATAGAGGATTTCAGAAAATCCAGCACCGGTGCAAGGTCGAGCCACTCATCCGACAGAACCCAGCATGTACCTAAAAGAAATGTCGAGAAGACTGGATCAAATTGGATCATGAAGGAACGCGCAATTGACTTTGAACCCCGCCGGGAAGCGTGACCGCCTCGCCGCGGCCATAACGATAGGCCACCCGCGGATCATTAAGATTGCCGAACCTGCAGGCGTCCAGCGAATAGCTGGTGTGCACGTGGAGATCGCGAAAGTAAGCCTTGCGCAGCGGATTTGGCGCGCGCCGGGACGCGGTCTGTGCGTCTGAAGAATTGCTGAGCGCTGGCCGATGTTGGCAGCAGACTCGTCGGGAGACAATCAAAACGCGAGACCCGAGGAGATTGCAATGAGTCAGATTCTTTCAGAAGTGCTCGAGTCCAACCGGGCGTACGTTGCTAGTTTTGGAAGCAAGAGCAGCCTGCGTTGCCACCGGCCCGCCGCTTTTGCGATTCTCACCTGGCTGAATCAACCTTTTTCGTCACCCAATGCTAACTTGAGGTGCTTCTCGGCTCAACAGGTTTCCGCGATAACTGTCGAAATCAGGCGATTTCCCGTTTTGACGGGTTTTGAGTGAAACGGGGACGTTTCGCCAATTGAGAATCGACTGAGTTTCCCTTTAACATTGGGGCGTAGATATCGGGGAAGATCCAGTGCGCCATGCATGGTGACCGTAAGGAGGCGGAACTACAGCCTATTTTTTCTTGGCTACCCACACAAATTCCCCAATACCCCAATGCTCTGAGTCTCAAGATGTATGCTGACATTCAGAAAGTGGATTGGCGTCCAAACTTTGAGCTGGAACTCTCGGACCATCCTCTGACTCAGGAACATCACAGAGGAATGACAGCAGAACGAGTTAAGAAGATTATGATGGGACGCCTACGCGAGAGCCAATCGCTGGCATTGGTTGGACCGCTTATTGATATTCAACTTCTATAACCAGGAGAAAATCACCGTGGACGCGAAGATGCTCAATGATCGAGTTGCACTGATCACTGGCGCTGGCCGAGGAATTGGGCGCGCGATCGCGCTAGGCTTTGCGAAGGAGGGAGCGTCCATAGCTGGCGTCGCCCGCACCGACTTTGAATTGACGTTGCTGGAGCAGGAGGTCGGCCGTCTGGGAGGCAGGTGCGTCCCGATTGTGGCTGACTTGACCGACCCGGCGGCGCCTGCGAAAGTTGTGGACAAAGTGCTGGAAGCGTTTGGGACTATCGACATACTGGTCAACAATGCGGGAGCGGGCAGCAGCTTGAACCCACGTCCCCTGGTCGACTTTGATAATGACTTCTGGAATTACTCGTTGGCTTTGAATCTCTCTGCTCCCTACTATCTCTGCAAGGCGGTGGTCCCGATCCTGCTGAAGAAGGGTTCTGGGCGAATTTTGAACATTGCTTCCATCGTTAGCAAGATCGGCTTGGTGGATGGGGTTGCTTATGCGGTTTCTAAACATGGACTGCTGGGTTTGACACGCTGTTTGGCGCTCGAACTGGCGAAGAGCGGAATCACGGTGAATGCCATCTGCCCGGGACCAGTGCGTACTCGCTTGAACGAGGCGCGCATCCGCTATGATGCCGAGCGCCTGGGGATCAGCCTTGAGGAACTGGAATCGAAGATCACGCCGATCGGCAGGCGGCTGGAGCCGGAAGAAATCGTTCCGATGGCAGTACTGCTAGCGAGCGACGTTTCTGGGCAATCACGGGACAAGCGTTCAACGTCTGCGGGGGCGTGGTGATGTCTTGAGTTTCAGGTTCATCGCCGTGCGGTGTGGAGATGATAGTGGGTGCGATTCACCCAAAAAAACATTTTGGTAAAAGTAGGAGGACTTCGTGAGTATGCGAAACGCCGTGGTCGGCAAGGCTGGAGCGTTGAGTATCGTTTTTGTGGCATGTCTCGCGTTCGGCATTCCCGCCGGTGCGACTGATCTGACCGGAATCTGGATGGCCCCTGCTCCGAATGCCTACCTTTATCCCGGACAGCAGATAGCGGGTTATCCGAACTCCGATGCCTTTACGGAAAGGTTTGTGTTCACCCGAGAGAACGGCGCTCTGGTTGGCACCTTCTTGTCGATGTCCGGCAACAAGCCCTTGAGCGATCTGAAAGTGAAGGGCCAAACGGTCTCCTTTTCGCAGGGAACCAACAAGTTTCATGGCCAGAGACAGGGGAATGAATTGCAACTGGTTGTGAACTGGGACGGGGAATCCAGGTCGCAACCGTATACGTGCCGAAGGGCGACCGCCCAGGATTTTAAGATCATAGAAGCAGGGCCAACGTATTCGTATGAGAAGCTTCCGCAGCCCGCGCTGCACGATGTACCGGGTGGCAATGCCGCGCCACCCCGCCCATGGGCATCGGTAACTTCACGGTGACGACGACACGGAGGTGCGCAGGGTGGCCGACCAGATGGTTGCCTATGGTCTCCGCGATGCGGGTTACGTCTATATTCAGATCGATGAAGGGTGGCGGGGCGTCGCGACGCTGAAGGGAATATTCATCCGAATGCAAAGTTCCCCGACATGAAGGCCCTGGCGGCGTATGTGCACTCGAAGGGGCTGAAACTAGGGATCTATAGTTCTCCCGGCCCGGCCGCCTGTTGGGGCTATGCAGGAAGTCACGGCCATGAACAGCAGGATGCGAACACGTTTGCCGAATGGGGTATGGATTACCTGAAATATGACTGGTGTTCGGCGGGCGAAATCTATCACACGCAAGAAGAGATGCAGGGGGCGTATCAAAGAATGGGCGAGGCTCTGCGGGCCACGGGCCGTCCGATTGTCTACGGCCTTTGTCAGTATGGCCTGTTCGACGTTTGGTCCTGGGGAAAAAGGTAGGCGCCAATCTTTGGCGGACAACCGACGATATAGGGGATCGTTGGGATTCGATGGTCTCGAACGGATTCGATCACAACGGCAAGCTGAACAATACCGGTCCCGATGGATGGAACGATCCTGACGATCTGCAAACCGGCATAGGCGGAATGACGACGGAAGAATACCGCACGCAAATGACGCTTTGGTCCATCATGGCAGCGCCGCTTCTGATCGAAAGGAACAACAATGACATCGCGAGGTGGACACCCGCGATCAAGGATATTTTGTTAAATAGAGAGGTCATCGCGGTGGACCAGGACGCTTTGGGGAAACAGGGCCATCGAGTTCTTCAGCAAGGGCCGATCGAAGTCTGGACAAAGCCATTGTCTGACGGTACGACAGCCGTAGCCCTGTTCAATCGGGGAGAGAAAGAACAGCACGTGAATGTCCGCTGGGAGGAGATTCAACTAACGTATGTGCGGAGCGTTCGCGACCTCTGGCGCAAGATGGATGTTGGAAATCCGACCGAAGGCTACGCAGGGACTCTCTCCATGCATGGTGCGGTGCTCTTGAAGGTTGCGGCTGGGCAGTAACATACGGCAATCTCCATTCTCCGTGCGCACTCTGAGGGTTCGATCTCAGCCAATCGCATCCTTCGCACACAACCTCATAGGGAATTTCTTTGTATCCGAGTTTACCTGGGCCGTCAGTAATTGCTTTCGACCGTGACAATACCCTGAATATCGTGCAGAGAAATCACTTCCCTGGCCGGGTCAAAATCCTTCCACGCGTTTCCGTTGACGGTGACGCTTTTCATCCGTAGGGCCTGCGGATGACGCAGGCGCAGCAGTACCGACTTGGGCGCGCGGCGGGCCGGCATTTCCACCGTCGCCGTGATCTTTCCGTGGTCCGCGTCGGAAACGATCTGGTAACCGATTGTGCCGAAGTAGGTGGGCGCATTCTTAACCGCGATCTTCTTGCCCTGCTCCAGCCAGGCTCGCGGCGTCGCCTTCGCCAGCCATAGCGTGCTTCCATCCTCCCACACCAGGAGGTTGCGGAATTCTTCTATGAAATAGGCCACGGCATGGCCGTTGCGATATCCCGGATTGGACAGTAGAGGGCGATGGTCCGTCTGCTTGAAGAGATCGATGAACTCCGTACCAAACTGGTTGAGAACATTTTCCAAGAAACCGTATTCCGGGGTCGGCACGACGAATGCCGCGTAGTTGTTCACCCATTGCCGGAGGAAGCTCGAAACCTCGTCGCGCCGCAGATAAACGTTGGCCAGGGAACTGTACCCCAGCTGGGGAGCAAACCCGCCCCAGAACCAGTCTTCCGCGGAAGCAAGGCCCCGTTCCTTTCGCCTTGTGGTCAGCAACTCATAACGGTTGCCGCCCTGAATGTGGATGGGGTTGAGCGCCAAGACGTTTCGGAAACGTCCAGGTCGCCGTCCACGCGAATGTCGTCCGCTGCCGGAACCCCCGCAGCGTCGAGCCCTTGCAAAGGCCAGTCCTGATCGGTCATAGCGATCTGGGTCACTTGCCCGATGGAGGGCCCCCGCAGATATAGGATCGGCGGAATGTAGGAGCGGTACGTTCCGTTCCGCACCTGGATCACCGGCGACAGCGTGATCGCCCGATCCATGGCCTCTTGCAGGGCGCGGCGATACTGTTCGGACTCCGCCAGGTAGCGGGCGGCGTTCTGCGGATCGACCTCCTTCATGGCCTCCGCAAACCGGTGCAGCCCCTGGAAATACCAGGAGTCGATCGCGGTGTACCATTTCCATTCGCTGTAGCCCCACGCGCAATCCGCGATATGCTGCGGCGGATGAAGTCCGGCCACCGCGAGATTCTCACGGTTGGGAACGTCTTTCAGGTAGGAGTTTCTTTGACGAATGATCCACTCGGCTGCCGCCTGCATCCTCCACTGGTTCGCTTTGAACCACTGGGTGTCACCGGTGAAGAAATAGTGTTCGGCCAGATCGTATAAGATCCTGCCCGTCCCGCCGTTGTGAACCAGTTCATACGTGGCATTGTCAGGGTAGCCTGGCAATTCGCGATCCCCGACGTTACCCGGACAACCGATCAGGGCCGTGCCGTGAAAGAGGTTGCCCATCGAGAAACTGCCTGAGCCGTCGTTGAAATCGCCATCGGCCAGGTCGCCATGACGTTGCAAGAAGGTATCCAGCCACTTAGACGCAGTCTCGTGCAACGCCACCGCATCCATGGCATGAATGGGCCGAGGTGCTTCGAGTGCAAGATTCATGTAGGAGAGTTCGCCGTTGTGCAAGTTCGAAACGCCCTCACGCCAGGCATCCTGCCAACGTGCCTCTGGCACCTCGACCTGCATGGCTGGATCTTCCACATGGTTGTAAGCGGGCAGGGTCGTTCCCGGAGGCAAGAGGGGCAATTTGAGCTCCCGCATCGCCTCTTCCCAGCTCGCCTCGCGATGTTCGCGCGTCATCTCGCGAATGCTTTTGGCGTTGCTTGAGGACAATTCGGCGGTGAAACTCTGGGCGGTTTTACCGCTGCCCGCCTTGGTGACGAAAAAACCATACTCCGGCGCGAGGATGGGCCCCTTGTCCAAATCACGCGGCATGAATGTGAAGCTGCCGGACTGAGTCCAGAGCGTGATTCTCGAGTCGCGCGGATGACCATAAGGAAACTTCGGCAAGTTGTCGACCTGTTCCATGGTTGGCCGGATATACAGCAACGACAAGGCAACGCCACGACGGTTTTTGCCGCCAGCGTGCGACTTCCAGGCGACCGGCCCGTTCACGGTCGTCCCCGTGTCACCGCTCAACGGCGTTGCGCTGCTTACCAATCCAAAGAAACCCTCGGCCCGTCCATCGAAATTTGCATTTTCGGTTCCGCCTTTGAATCCCCATTCGACTTCCAGATCCATTCGCTCCCACTTGTCGGGACCGTAGGTCCGGATTTGCGCAACGGCGGTTTTCACCGGTTCCTTGGCGTTTTCTTTCCCGCCGGACTCAACGAAAACCGCGACCATGTCCACGTCGTTCCAATCTCCGTTGTAGACCCAGGTGGAGCCGTCGGAAGAAATTTCGGGGGGGACCGTGACCTGCTGATCTCGTTGCCAACCGAACCATCCGTAGGGCGAGGGATACACTCGGACTTCCACGCTCTGCGGCGGCGGCGCCGGTGCATTGGCCGGCCAGTGGAGTTCCATGCGGTTCAATCGCATTCGTCCTTCCCACAGCAGCGCGGACTGCAGAACTCCGGCGGGCGGCGGCAACATCGCGCCTTGCTCTCCGATGGTCTGGCACGAAAGAAGGAACGAGTACGGTGGTTTCGGCACCTGCTTCTTCTCGCTCTCTTGAGAAAGCAAGAGACTGAGCGGACGGTACGCTTGATCGAGCCGTTCCAGCCTGCGAAGAACAAGGTAAGCTTCCGGGGAATCCTGCACTTTTCGGTCGGCGCGATAGGCGTACGCCCATGCCGACAGCTCGGCCGGCCGGCCAACGAGGTTCTCCCCAGCGGCCTGCGCCGCTGCTGGCGACCGCTCAACGCCTACGACGACCGCAAGAATGAGCAACGTTCGAATTCCGCGAACTGCGATCTGCCGGATCTGCGAGTGACTCATTGAAGTTCTCCCTCCGGTCTTAGCGGTCAGTTACTTCTAATGCGTAGCTTTCCTTGCGGAAGAATCCTACACTCGCTACCGTATCGCTTCAAACCCAACTCAACTTGGCAAGCTATTCGAGCTCGTGCAAAGGAGCTGATCTCAAGTGTATTTGCCCACGTTCCAGCGAGCGCCCTTGCCGACGGAGATCATTGCCGGAGGTGACTCCGTGAATCGCAAACGGAACTCGATTGGCAGAAATTGCGCTTGCCGGTCGAAGAACTGCAAAAACCACAACGTTGTTTCTCCCCCGACAAATCACAACGCATCATCGATGCAACACCGGAGCCATGGAACATCTGTTTTGCGTTCATGGCCTACTTGGACATGCGGACCTACGGATGCTGTCGCGGTACGCGCATGTTGTTTCACAGGACCAGCGAACGGCAGTAGAACGCACTGTCGAAGTCTTTTTGCGGCGTTCTGCGGCGAACTCGGCAGTTAACTCGTTGAGAATAAGCTAAGAAGTTGGCGTCCCCGACGGGATTTGAACCCGTGTTACCGCCGTGAAAGGGCGATGTCCTAGGCCAGGCTAGACGACGGGGACGATCTCTACTGGTGGGATCGCGTTGCGACGCTTCGATGGTAGCAGTGCCTCTTATTCGGTGTCAAAGTTGACCGATTGGCTTTTTCCCGCGATTTCCCGTGGGTTTCGCGACCTGCAGTCTTTTGCACTCACTCCAGCTTTGAATCACAGCGGTGGACCTCTGCCTGCCCTGCGCTGGGCCGTTTACAATTAGGAAGAGCGTTAGCACGCTATCTTTACTCGAGAAAACTCATGCCTGACCCTCTTTATCTGAGCCTTTGGTTTCCCAGCTTCGATGCTCCAGACATGCTGCCGCACGCCTTGAGCGTGATGCGCCATTTTCCTTTCTCCGCTCAACAGCCAGGGATCACCTATCTCGCGGTGCATCCCGTCTCCTGGAGCGAGCCCACGGTCCTGGAGCAGCGCTTTCGTCCCGGAATCAGCCCGGAAGAGGCCATCCTTCTTGCCTCCGACCTGCTGCACGAAGATCATGCTTACGCATTCGAAGCCTTCTGGGATCTTTGGGTCCCTGCGCCGGAGGGCGAGCAATGGACGATGCAGCCCTCGCAAGTGAAGTTTCTGGTGCATGGCACGGAATTCGACGACGGATTCTTTCAGGAAGCTGGCCACGTCGAAGTGGACTTCGGCTTGGACGCGCTGTTTCTCTTTGAGGGCCTTGCACTCACCCCATCCGTGCAGGAGAAGGTTCGCGCTAATGTGCAAAAGCTGGTGGAGTTCGTGAACCAAGTGGAGAACACTTCGGGCGCTACGGCACGCCTGCTGTGGTCGGAATCCGGAGAGAACCTCGCGCAGAAACTCATCGCCAGGCTACAAAAAGTCCAATAAATCACAGAGGACACAGGGGGCACAGAGTTACCTCTGTGCTTCTCCGTGCCCTCTGTGGTTTTAACTCTTACTTCGTTCTTCCGCCTTCGACTTTCAGTTTCTCGCTGGCTGCGGCCTGCGCCGCCGCCAAACGCGCGGTCAGCACGCGGAACGGTGAGCAGGAAACATAGTTCAATCCAATCTGATAGCAGAACTCGACCGATGAGGGCTCGCCGCCATGCTCGCCGCAGATGCCGACTTTGAGGTCGGGCCGCGTCTTGCGCCCGCGCTCGGTCGCCATCTTAACGAGCTGTCCTACGCCTTCGCGATCCAGCACCGCAAACGGATCCTGCTTCAGAATGCCCTCGGCAAGATAGGTTGGCAGCACCTTGTTCACATCGTCGCGGGAGAATCCAAACGTGGTCTGGGTGAGATCGTTGGTGCCGAACGAGAAGAATTGCGCTTCTTTAGCAATCTCGTCCGCCACCAGCGCCGCCCGCGGTAATTCGATCATGGTGCCGACCATGTAGTCCACTTTCTTTCCCTTTTCTTTGAAAACCTCCTGGGCCACGCGATGAATGATGGCCGCTTGATTGGCAGTTTCCTTCAATGTGGCAACCAGGGGGATCATGACCTCGGGATGAACCTTCACACCATCCTTGGCCACGGCCACGGCCGCTTCAAAGATGGCGCGAGCCTGCATCTCGGTAATTTCCGGGTACGTAATCCCGAGACGGCAGCCGCGATGGCCAAGCATGGGGTTGAATTCATGCAGTTCTTCCACGCGCTGCAGCAAGGACTTGAGTCCTTTCAGCTTCGGCGATCTGGGCTTGGTGGCCTCGAGAACGGCAATCTCGACCAGCAAGTCCTCGCGCCGCGGCAGGAACTCGTGCAGTGGCGGATCCAGGGTGCGGATGGTGACCGGAAAGCCGTCCATGGCGCGGAAGACCCCGTCAAAATCCTTGCGCTGCAAAGGCAGCAGTTTCTTGAGCGCGGCCCGCCGTTCCTTTTCCGTGCTGGCCAGAATCATGGCTCGCATGTGGGGCAGCTTGTCCTCGCCAAAAAACATGTGCTCGGTGCGGCACAGGCCGATGCCTTCCGCTCCGAACGCCCGCGCCTGGATGGCATCGCGGGGAATGTCCGCGTTGGCCCGCACCTTCATCGTGCGGAACGGTTCAGACCAGCCCATGAGTTTCAGCAATTCCGGATCGTCGGCCTTGGGCGGAAGCGTTCCGAGTTTCCCCTTGATCACGCGGCCGGTGGTCCCATCGAGCGAAATCCAGTCTCCCGCTTTGAATACCTGCCCCTTGACATGCATCTCACGGGTCTTTTCGTCGACGCGGATATCGCCCGCTCCCGCAACGCAGCATTTGCCCATGCCGCGGGTGACGACAGCGGCGTGACTGGTCATGCCACCGCGCGAGGTAAGAATGCCAGCAGCGACTTCCATGCCGTGGATGTCTTCCGGGGTAGTTTCCGCGCGAACCAGGATGACGGGGTTTTTCTTGCTGCCGTGTCCAGCTTTTTCTACCGCTTCGTCGGCGGTGAATACGATCTGGCCAACCGCCGCGCCGGGAGAGGCCGGCAGGCCAGTCGCGAGCACTTCCACTTTTGTTTTCTTCTCATCGAGACGGGGAACCAGGAAATCGTAGAGCTGGTTTGGTTCTACGCGGAAGATGGCTTCTTCCTTGGTGATCAGTCCTTCTTCCACCATCTGGATGGCCACGCGCACCGCAGCCAGCCCGGTACGCTTGCCATTGCGGGTCTGCAGCATGTACAGCTTCCCGTCCTGGATGGTGAATTCGAAGTCCTGCATGTCTTTGTAGTGCTTTTCCAGGCGGGTGGTGATGTCGCGCAGCTGGTCGTAGACCGACGGCATGATCTTGTGCAATTCGGAGATGTGCACGGGGGTGCGGACGCCGGAGACCACGTCCTCGCCTTGGGCATTCAGCAGGAACTCACCGTAGAACTCCTTGTCGCCGGTGGCGGGATTGCGCGTGAAGCCCACACCCGTGCCGCTGGTGTCGCCCAGGTTGCCGTACACCATGGCCTGCACGTTGACCGCGGTGCCGAGGTCGTCCGAAATGTTGTTGATGCGGCGATAGTGTTTGGCGCGGTCGTTCAGCCAGGAGTGGAACACGGCATCGCGCGCCATCGTCAACTGCTGGTGAGGGTCTTGTGGGAAATCAGCCTTGGTGTGCTTCTTCACGACCTTCTTGTACTCTTCGATGACTTCCTGCAAAGCTTTGGCATCGAGGTCGGTGTCGAGCTTGGCTTTTTTCTGCTTCTTCTTGGCATCGAAGACTTCGTCAAACGCGGCCTTGGGAATTTCCAGCACGACGTTGCCGAACATCTGGATCAGCCGCCGGTAGGAATCGTAGGCAAAGCGCGGATTGCCGCTGCGCTTGGCCAGGGCTTCCACGGTCTGATCGTTCAAGCCCAGATTCAGGATGGTGTCCATCATGCCCGGCATGGAAAACTTTGCTCCCGAGCGGACGCTGACCAGCAGCGGATTGTCGCCCTTACCCAGGGGCTGGCCCTGCAGGGTTTCCAGTTTCTTGAGAGCTTCATCGGTCTGCCGGTTCACTTCGTCGGAGGTTTTGCCGTGGCGCATATGCTCGCGGCATGCTTCCGTCTGGATGGTGAACCCCGGAGGGACGGGTAATCCGGCGTTGGTCATCTCGGCGAGGCCAGCGCCTTTCCCGCCTAAGTCATCTTTCATCTTGCCGTTGCCCTCGGCCTTGCCGCCGCCAAAGAAAAAAACGTATTTTGTGTTGGGTTTGCTTTCGTGGATTTCTGTTTCGGGGAGAGTGAGAGTCGCCATTATGAGTCCTTTTCTATTTTGATATTTCTTTTGGATTTTCAGTCACGATCTCAGAGAAATCGGCAATAGTGGTGAATTCCTTTACCAGCGTCTGCAAAAGAGCTAGGCGGTTGGCCCGAACCTGCTCGTCGTCAACCATCACCATTACCTTGTCGAAGAATGTATCTACCGCAGGCCGAAGCTTGGAGATTTCTAATAATGCTGTCTCATAATTTTTCTGGTCGCGCAGAGCTTCGACGGCCCGGGCCGCCTGCGGAATTTGCGCCGCTAGTTCTTTTTCTGCCGGCTCTTGCAACGCACTCGCATCCACGGTGACCGCGACCACCTTGCCGGTTTCGTGCGCTTGCCGCAGAATATTTTTCGCGCGCCGGAATGCAACCGAGATGGATTCGAAGTCAGGGGACGGACGCACCTTGGTTACCGCCTCCGCGCGGGCTACCGCATCCACAGCATCGTCAGCGTTTGCCGCGAGAACAGCTTTCACCACGTCATACTTGAAACCGAGAGCTTCGCGCAAATAAAACTCCAACCGTTCCCGGAAGAACACTCGAAGCGCGTCGGTATAGTTCACTCCTTGGGAAAACTTCTTCTCCGCCGAGGAGCCGTTGTAAGCTTCGCGCGCATCCACAAACAGTTGGCCCAGGCTAATCGGCAGTTTGTGTTCCGCAATCGTCTTGACGATTCCGTTAGCCTGCCGCCGCAAGGCAAACGGGTCTTTGGATCCCGTAGGCTGCAGCCCCAGGGCAAACATTCCGGCAAGGCTGTCGGCCTTGTCTCCGATGGAAAGCACGGCGCCTTCGATGGTGCGCGGAACCGAATCTTCCATGGATTCTGGCTTGTAATGATCGTAGACGGCATCCGCGATGGCGCGCCGAGTGCCCTCCGCCATGCCGCGGTCGAGCGTCTGCACCCGCGCGTACAGCCCGCCGACAATGCCTTGCAGTTCAGTGAACTCCTTGACCAGTTCGGTAGTGAGGTCCGTCTTGGCCAGTAGCGCGGCCTTGTGAATCACCCCAGGACGAATCGCGATGCCTCCGGCGCGAACCAACTCAGAAAGCCAGCTGCACAGCCGCTGCACTCGCCGCGTCTTCTCATAGTAGCTGCCCAGATCCTTTTGAAAGGTTACCTGCTTCAACCCCACGGCACGCTCGCGCAGAGGATGCTTTTGGTCGGTCTGCCAGAAAAAGCGAGCATCGCTAAACCGGGCGCGCAACACGCGTTCGTGCCCATGCTGAATGATTCCCTGCGGATCGCCATCCGTATTCAGCACCGCCAGGAAATGCGGGGCCAGCCTGCCGTTCGCATCTTCAACGGCGAAATATTTCTGGTGATCGCGCATCACCGTGACCAGCACTTCCTCGGGCAGTTCCAGGAATTCCGGATCGAAGTTGCCCAAAACCACCGCCGGCCACTCGGTGAGATTGACGACGCTATCGAGCAGCAGCTTGTCTTCCCGCCAGCGCGCGCCGGCGACGGTACGGGTCGCGGCGTCGAGCGCTTGGCGAATCTGTTTCTCGCGCTGCCCGCGGCTGAGCACCTTAGCTTGCTGCAGCGCCGCCAGGTAGTCTGCACCCGCGCCAGGGATGTGCACCGATTTGGGAGACAGGATCCGGTGTCCGCGCGATTCATTTCCGGCTGGCACGCCGTAGAGCTCCAGCGGGATGACTTCGCTGTCGAGCATGGCTACCAACCAGCGAACCGGCCGCACAAACAGTTCGCCACGCTGGCGCCAGTACATATTCTTGGGCCAGTGAATCGAGCCGATTTCCTTGGGAAGAAAGTCGACGAGTATTTCACGGGCCGATCTTCCCTTTCTGGTGAGCTTTGCCGACAGGTATTCACCCTTGGGAGTGGTGATTTTCTCCAGAGCGGAAACGTCCACCCCGGCCTTTTTGGCGAAGGCATGAGCAGCGGCGGTAGGCTCGCCATTCTTAAATGCAATGCTGGCCGACGGCCCGGTGATCTGCTCGGTGACATCGGGTTGCGCCGAAGGAAGGCCCGCCGCGAGTACCGCTAAGCGTCTGGGGGTATCGAGACAGGTGATGTCGCCCGCAGGCTGCAGCCGTTCGCGGTGCAGCAGTTTCTGTACCCGCTCGCGCAATTCGAGAGACGCTCCATCGATCATCCGCGCGGGAATTTCTTCGCAACCGATTTCAAGCAGAAAGTCTGGCATTCACTGGACCCTTTAGTTTTACAGAAGCTGACAACCGCCGGATGTGAGCGCGATCACCGACAAAGACGCCTCACTGTGTTTACACGTTTTAAGCAGGCCGCGGGCGCGCTCGCGATGACGCCGCTACCCCACCGGTGATAGATTTTCTTCTTTATTTTTATTTTTGTTCGCCTTGGGGCGCCTCGTCCCGGCCGGTCCTTGCTCTTCGGAGGAAGTGGCCTCCTCACTCTGTTGATTCACCCACGCTTTCGCGATTCCCACTGCCAGGGCTCGCACCCGTGCGATCACGCCGACACGCTCGGTCACGGAAATCGCTCCCCGGGCGTCGAGGATGTTGAACAGGTGGGAACACTTCAGGCAAAGATCGTAAGCGGCCAGAAGAGGAAACCGTTTCTTGTCCGGGGCAACGTCGTCCTGCGGCTTGGCCGCATTCGCATACCGATCCAGCAGATCCTTGCACTCGGCTTCGTACAGTTCAAAGTGTTTCCAAGCCTTGTCCACATCCGCCATTTCGAAGTTGTACACGGAGAACTGCAACTCATCCGCCAGACGCACATCGCCATAAGTGAACGGCCGCCCAGTGCGCGGATCGCGCGCCCAAACAATGTCGTATATCGAATTCACATCCTGCAGGAAGGCTGCAATGCGCTCCAAACCGTAGGTAAGCTCCGCGCAAATCGGGTCGAGGTCCACGCCGCCGCATTGCTGGAAATAAGTGAACTGCGTAATTTCCAGGCCGTCGAGCATGACCTGCCAGCCCACACCCCAGGCTCCCAGCGTGGGGGCTTCCCAGTTGTCCTCTTCGAACTTGATGTCGTGTTGCCGGAGGTCAATGCCGATGGCGGTGAGCGATTCGAGGTAAAGCTCCTGTACGTTTTCTGGCGGAGGCTTGAGGATAACCTGCATCTGCATGTGCTTGTAGAGGCGGTTGGGATTCTCGCCATAGCGTCCGTCGGCGGTGCGGCGCGACGGTTGTACGTACGCGACCTTGTAAGGCTTCGGCCCCAGCACGCGCAGAAAAGTTTCGGGCGCCATGGTGCCAGCGCCCACTTCAACGTCGTAGGGTTGCTGCAGGACGCATCCCTGCTCCGCCCAAAAGGACTGCAGGCGCAGAATGAGTTCCTGGTAAGTCAGCGGATTGGAATTGTTTTGAGTCAAAAGTTGTCCTGGATAGTTTTCCGCTCAGCTTGCCCCTGGGTTACAGCGGCATGATACGGCACAGCAAGTACGGACTTCCTGGCAAGGCACTGTCGGCTAAGCAACAATTGTAACGGAAGGCCATGGCGGACGTCAGCCCTTACCTCGAGGACGAAGTGTTCCAGTTGGAACATTCGAAAAAGCACGTATGGAGGCGGCGCAAGCTGTTGATCTTTTTGAGTCGGGGTTGCAGCCACGGGGTTTAGGCCGTGAAGGAGATAGCCCCTTTCGTAGGCATCGCGGTCCACGAAAGTGGACTTGACTGGGGAAGGATGGGTATCTGCACCCTACTCAGCTTCGACCGTGAGCTTCAGACCCACAGCCCTGGTCACGGCGGCAAGGGTGGAGAGTCGAGGGTTCCCTCGAGCCGACAAGGCGCGATACAGGCTCTCGCGCTCAATGCCCGCGGCCTTGGCCACTTTGGCGATGCCACCCCTTGCCTCGGCGATGTGGCGCAGGGCGATCAGCAGCACGCTTGGCTCGTCTGCATCCTCAAGCGCGGCTCGGAGGTATTCGACGGCAAATCCCGGATTGTCGCGCAGTTCACGCACTGTGGCGTCATTGTGAGAGATGCTCGGTTTGCGTTTCATACTGTCCTCTCTCGATAGTCTTTGAGGTATTGCAGGGCGAGCTGGATGTCCGACGACTGCTTTCGTTTCTGCCCTCCCATAGCAACAACACACAGTATCGTCCGACCAACGCGTAGTAAACGCGAAATCCTGGTCCCCAATCGATGCGCAGCTCATAGAGACCTTCACGCAACGATTTGCAGTCGCCGAAGTTGCCTGCGGCAAGCCGGTCGATCCGGGCAACGATCTTTGCCCGCGTCTGGTTGTCTTTCAACCCAGCCAGCCACTGGCCGATTACGTCTCGACCGTTTTCGGTCAGGTAACGCCGGATCTCAATTTCTTTCGTCATTGTAACTTATAAGATACACATGCGCAACGTCAAGTATGCCCTTGCGATGACAATATTCCGGTTTGATCTTGAAGCGCTGTGATCCATGAACATCCAATCCTGCTCCCGCAGGACTATTAGGAAGATATCGAAGGGCATGCTCGCTTGATGGCGGCGTTCGACGATTCCAAGCCCAAAGTACAACTGACCCGGCTAAAAACCCAGAGTGAAAAGGACGAACAAGATGGCTATCGATTCGTTTTCGCCGGGGGTGTAAAGGCAATTCGTAACCCACGCGGCCATGAATATAGCGTGGTTGACGATCCGGACACCCATGACCACTTGGGTTTTGTATCGCTGCTCTTACGCAGGCTCGAACAGTCCGGTTACTCGTAGGAACCCTCACCCCTCATTAGATCTTTACGAACTAGGGTTGCGTTGAAGGCCAATGCTTAAAACCCGCCCTTCTCCAGCATGCCTGCGGTCACCAGCTTTTTCTCGATGTGCCGCTGCAGGGATTGCAATAGAAACTTTCGTAAATCTGCGCCTTGCTCTCTCGGCCAGGGTGTTCCGGCAAAGCTTTCCAGGGGTGCACGGAACATTTGGGCCGCCAGTCTCCGCGATTCCAGCGACATTTCCGACGAGGCCAGCCGCTTATCATCGACGCACATCAGTCCATCCGCCAGCACGTGAAAAAATGCCCGGCTACCGTTCAGCGGGCGCCCGCAGGTCATGCACTCGGAAAACTCGGGCATGTAGCCCATGAGCCGGGTCATCCAGAGCTCAAAATAAGTAAGCGGCATCCAAATGTGCGGGCCGCGGAGCCCAGCCAACACGGAAAGCACCAACCGGAAGACGGCGTCATTGGCTTCGCGATCCGGCAGCAACTCATCGAGCACTTCCGCCACGTGCCCCAGCGCTACCGCCCGCGGGTAGCTCACCTCGGTGGCCAGCGGAGACTCCAGCACGTCACAGGAGTCCAGCCGCGTCAACTCTTGCCCTTCCCGGTCCTCGTAGTAAACCCGAACGTAGGTCAGCGGTTCCAGCGCTCCGCCAAACCGACGTTTGGACCTCTTGGCCGAACGCGCTACCCCGCGCACCTTGCCTTCCAGCCGGGTAAACAGGGTGACCAGCAGGTCCGCTTCGCGCAGCGGGTAGGTACGCAGAACGATCGCTTCCGATTCTTTGAGGGGCATGGACAGAATTGAACTGTGATTGTAGTTGAGGGGTGCGGCGATAGAAAGCGGGCCTCCGGCGCGGTGCCGGGTCATACGGAGAGCTTTTAACCGCCGAGAGCGCCGAGAACCCCCGCTGAGGTCGCAGAGGAATCAAGCACGGCTTTGACGGAACTGGAGCATCGGTTGTTTATAATCATGCATTCCGTATTTCTGACGCTCCCTAACAGCGCAAATCTCTTTTATCCACAAGGAAGCCATTGGCACTCGACGACGAAATCCTCAAACTGCGGCGCGAGAAGCTGAAGCAGATTGAAGCGCTGGGACAGCAGTCCTATCCGCGCAGCTTCGAGTTCACTCACACCATTCCCCAGATTTTGGCGGAGCACTCGGAAAAAAATGCCGAGGAACTGGAAAAGTCCCGCGTCGCGGTGGCGATTGCTGGACGCACCATGGCCATCCGGCTCATGGGCAAGGCCGGATTTGCCCACCTGCAGCAAGGCGGACAGAAGCTGCAGATTTATGTCAAGAAAGATGCTGTAGGTGACAAAGGCTTCGACCTTTATAAGCTGTTCGATCTCGGCGATCACATCGGCGTAAAGGGATACTTGTTCCGCACCCGCACCGGCGAACTCACCGTGCATGTGGACGAACTCACGTTCCTATCCAAAGACCTGCTGCCGCTTCCCGAGAAGTGGCATGGGTTGACCGATGTCGAACTACGCTACCGGCAGCGCTATTTGGACATGGTGATGAATCCGGAGGTGCGCGAGGTATTTCTCAAACGCAGCAAGCTGGTGCAGTCGCTGCGGCACTTTCTGGATTCGCGCGGCTTCATCGAAGTGGAAACTCCCATGATGCAGTCTATCGCCGGCGGCGCAGTGGCGCGGCCGTTCGTGACTCATCACAACGCGCTCGATATTGATCTTTTTCTGCGCATTGCTCCCGAGCTTTATCTCAAGCGGCTGCTGGTGGGCGGGTTGGACCGTGTGTATGAAATCAACCGCAATTTCCGCAATGAAGGTATTTCCACGCGGCACAATCCCGAGTTCACCATGGTCGAGTTCTATCAGGCATACACCGACTATCGCGGCGTGATGGATCTTACCCAGCAGTTGATCGAGCAGGCCGCTCGAGACGTGACCGGCGGGACAAAGACGAAGTGGGGCGATGTGGAGATTGACTGGGCGAACTGGCAGCGGATGACCATGCGGGAAGCCATCATTCATTACTGGCCGGAGGCGGCGGGCGCCAAACCTCAGGTTTCTGACTTCGCCTCACCGGATGCGGTGAAGACTTTGGTGCAGCGCTTTAACACTGGCCACGCGCACGTCGCCTACGATCCCAACGAGCCGGCAGGAAAAGCGATCGCCAACTTATTCGAGGCAGCAGCCGAGGAGCATCTAGTCCAGCCCACGATCATCTACGAGTTCCCTACCGCGGTTTCGCCGCTCTCCAAGCAGAAAGCGGACGAGCCGGATTGGGCGGAGCGCTGGGAGATTTTTGCCGGGCAGATGGAAATTTCCAACGGCTTCAGCGAGCTCAACGACCCCGAGGAACAGCGCCGGCGCTTCGAGCAGCAGTTGCAAGAGCGTGAGCGTGGCGATGAAGAAGCTCATCAGATGGATGAGGATTACATCCGGGCGCTTTCCTATGGCATGCCGCCCGCCGGAGGGGTGGGCGTTGGTGTGGACCGGTTGACGATGCTCTTTACCGATTCACACACCATCCGCGACGTGATCTTGTTTCCTTTGCTGCGTCCCGAGAAGGGCATGAACACCGAGGTCACAGAGGAACACAGGGAATAACTAAGACCCGCCAAGCGCTTTACGCTTTCTCTGTGACGCCTTGTGTTCTCTGTGGTTATGCCGGGGCCGTATCCAACTATGCACTAGAAATGGTGCAGCGACAGACATACACTCCCGCTAGTTCAGGCCCACGCTAAGCAGCGCTACCGTAACATCCGGAACGCCTCCGTGGATGTTTGGTCGGTAGCGCTTTGCTATTTGCGCTGGAATTTAGGAACGCTGGGCAGAGTTCTGCGCCCAGTTCCACGCGGTGGAAACAATCTGATCGAGCGAATACCTGGCCTTCCAGTTCAATAATTTTGCGGCGCGCGAGGCATCAGCAACCAACTCTGCCGGATCGCCTGCACGCCGCGGCGCCATTCGGACGGGAACCTTTTGCCCGGCCACTTTCTCAATCGCGGCAATCACTTCGCGCACCGAATTCCCGCGCCCCGTACCCAGATTGATGGCCGTCGAACTTCCCTTCTCCAGGTACTCCACGCCGAGGACGTGCGCTTCGGCCAGATCGGTCACGTGAATGTAGTCACGCACGCAAGTTCCATCCGGAGTCGGGTAATCGTCGCCGAAAATGTCGAGCGCGGGCCGCCGGCCCTGAAGCGCCTCGAACACCGAGGGAATCAGGTGAGTTTCAGGCTCGTGCATCTCGCCGATTTTTCCATTTTCATCCGCACCGGCGGCGTTGAAGTAGCGAAAGCCTACGTAGCGCAGGCCGTAGGCCCGGCCGTAGGCCTCGAGAGCATGCTCAAACGCCAGTTTGGTGTCTCCATAGGGATTCACCGGCTGGCGCGTCGTTTCCTCGGTAATAGGAACTTTGGCGGGAATGCCGTACACGGCGCAGGTTGAGGAAAAAATAAACTTGCGGACACCGCTATCCACAACGGTGTTGAGCAGCGTCAGACCATCCTGCACGTTGTTGGTGAAATACTTCCTGGGATTCTCGACGGACTCGCCCACATAGGCGAAGGCGGCAAAGTGCATAACGGCATCCACGCGCCGCAGCACGTCTTTGAGCTTCGCGCTGTCGGAAATATCTCCGACAATCAGCTCGAAACCGTCAGCTAACGCGGCATGGCCGGTGGATAAATTATCGTAGATGATCGCTTCGTACCCCTTGCGCTTGAGGACGTGCGCGGCATGGCTGCCGATGTATCCCGCGCCTCCGATGACTAAGACGGACACTGTTCTCTCCTCCTGCATCTCGTGTCCATCATAGACCGCAGCGATCAAAAAAATCCTCTGGCGAGCCGGTCCCTTGGCTAGCCAGAGGTTGGAGAAAAAACGCCGTTCACTCAAGCTTCAGAACGAATAGATCAGATCAAACTGCTGCCGTTTGAGTGTGGGGTCAGGCGCGCCCGGGGCAACTCCGGTAGCCAATACCGCATGCTCCAGATTGGTGTTCAGAGTGTGCCCGAACCACAAGGTGTATTGCGCGACCGTGTTGTTGCGCAGCTTCCACATGGCGTAGACGCGCTGCTGCAGAATGTTGGTAGGAGCTCTCTGGTCGCTCTCCGCCCAGGAGGCAATAATGGCATCCTGTTCCACACGCCAATAGGAGTAGCCAAACTGAACATCATTCTTGTTCTTCGCCTGTCCAATGCTGAAGTCTCCCAGATAAGCCTTGCCCTGCGCTCCCAGGCTGGATATCACGACTCCTGCCGAGTTCAAGGGATGGCCTGCGGCTTGTAAGTTATCCTCAAACTCGAGGATGAGATTCAAGGGAAACCGCTTCGAGTCAGTCTGTATCTGGTTGTTCAGAATGAAGTCGGCGTAGGTGAAGCCCGATAAGAAATGGCGCACCCCCTTCGCATCCGTGTAGGTAGCGTTGGTCATTCCATTGGCCGAGAACGCGCACGCCGGAACACTGGACAAACCGAAACCGGTGGCGCAACCGGGACCTTCGCCAGAAATTGGAATCGCGGGATTTCCGCTGGTGGTGGCCTGGTTGGCGAAGGCCGATGCCGCCAGCAGGGAATCCACGAACCGCCAGTCAATCAACCCGAACGAAGGCGTTGTGGTTAGGGGTCCAAACTTGAAGATGCCCGACACCTGGCCGCCGAGGGCGAACGAGTCGTCCCCCTTGGCGTTCTCGTTGTAGAGCAACTGGAAGGCCTGAACGGTAAGGTTCTTGGCAGTCGGGCCGTGCAAGTCAAAGGAAAGCTTCTGGTCGAAGCCCTCAGGATTGATATCCGGATCCATGGTGAGGGAGGTGCGCAACCAGGGATAGGCAAACTTTCCGCCGGTCAGAGAGAGCCAGTGCGCCCCCACCGGGTTGTAGGTGATGTAACCGCGATCCAATCCGATGGTCTTGCGGTCGAAGAAATTGGTGAGCGTTTCATTGGTGGTTGTCGGATCACCCAACGACCCGCTGGCCAGAGCGAATCCCCCAAGGAAATCCTCGTTCAGCTTGCCGTCCGACCCAAAACGCACCCGCACCCGGGCCCGGTTCCGGGTAGCGACGCCATCCTGGAAGTAGTCTTCCCCTCGAACCCGAACATCCCCGCTAAAGCGGAATCGCCCAAGGACATTCTGCAGGGCGCTGACTTGTTTTTCCTGGTCCTTCTCCTTGCTGTCCACCAGAGAAAGCTTCGCATTGGCATCCACGGCCTGGGAGGAAGCCTGATCGGCCGTGCGCTGAGCATCACTCGCCGACTGCTGCGCCTGTGCGGCCGCCGCCTGAACCTGGTCCGTGGTGCTTTGCGCCTTCTGGGCCGCGGCACTGGCCTGCTGAGTGGCGTCCAACACCTGCTGCAACTGCGACTTCAATTGATCCATCTGCTGGCTCTGGGTTTGCAACTGCTGCTGCTGGGCGCTCACCAGGTCGTGCAACGCCTGCACTTCGTTCTCGACTGCGCTGGGAGCGGGCTTCTTCCTGGGCCTCGGCTTGGACTTGGCTGGGGAAGCGGTTTGGGCGAAAGCTGCCGTGGTCAAGGCGAGCGCCAAGAGCACGGCGGTCAGGGACTTCGCTGGTTGCATGGGTCGAACTCCTTCAGTTGGAATAACCGGGCCGCATTGACTTGGAGGCAAGCGGCCAACTTGCTGGATACCGTAACACAACTAAATACATTATGTCTATCGTTTCACTTGTATTTATAAGAGAGATTGTGCCGCCCGTCATTGCTTCTATTTCAACTGAAAAACAGAAACCGTTTTCGTCCGCCGGCTGGGCCCAACTTTGCGGACTCTTCACTTGCTACCGTGACTGATCCTTTTGGCTCACGATCAGCCCGCAAGATCCTCCCGCTGGCGATTGCGCCCTGTCCCCAACGCTGTCGAGGACGCTAGCGGCGCCTGAAAGATCTTTACGTCCTTGGGAATTACAAACACCGCCTCACCCTTCAGCAGACGCAGAATGCGGAAACGGTCCTGTGACATCTCGACGTGGACCACCGCTCCCCACTCCGTAATCGCTTCCACCTTGACCAGAGGCCCGGCCGAGTTGATGTGCTTGATCCGCGCCTGAAAATGGTCTCCTCCGTTGGGCTGGCGGTCAATATCCAGCAGGTGGGGGCGCACATACACCAGATGTCCGGTTTCCTGGTCGTGGATGTACGCCTTGCCATCATCCACGCGTCCATGGAATAGATTCACGTTGCCCAGAAACTTGTAGACAAACGGAGTGGCGGGATGGTTGTAGACCTCATCCGGCGAGCCAATCTGCTCGATCTTGCCTTCATTCATCACCACCACGCGATTGGCCAATTCCAACGCCTCTTCCTGGTCGTGAGTCACAAACACGCTGGTGATATGGATCTCATCATGCAACTGCCGGAGCCAGCGCCGCAGTTCCTGGCGGACTTTAGCGTCCAGCGCGCCAAAAGGCTCATCCAGAAGCAATACGCTGGGTTCCACCGCCAGGGCGCGGGCCAGGGCCACGCGCTGCCGTTGCCCTCCTGAAAGCTGCGAAGGAAAACGCTGGGCCAGCTTTTCCAACTGGATCAGCTTCAGCAGTTCATGCACTTTGGCGCGGATTTTTTCGCCCGACGGCCGATACTGCCACGGTCTGACCTTCAGGCCGAAGGCAATGTTCTCAAACACCGTCATGTGGCGGAACAACGCATAATGCTGAAAGACAAAGCCCACCTGGCGTTCCCGGGCGGATTGACGTCCAATGTCTTTGCCGTCGAACCGCACCGTTCCCGAGTCCGCGAATTCCAAGCCGGCAATAATCCGGAGCAGCGTGGTTTTCCCCGAGCCCGAAGGCCCCAGCAAGGCCACTAGCTCGCCCCGCGGAACCTCCAGAGTGACGTTTTCCAGGGCGGTGAAGTGTCCGAATTTCTTGGTAATGCCGAGCGCCTCGATGCTCATGCCGCTTCCATGCTCCAATTCTCCTCTGGCTCCGGCGCCCGCTGCTGCGATTTCCATTCGACTACGCTCTTGACCACTAAAGTGAGCAAAGCCAGCAACGCCAGCAGTGATGCAACCGCGAAGGCGGGAACAAACTGGTATTCGTTGTACAAAATTTCAATATGCAGGGGCATGGTGTTGGTCAGCCCGCGAATGTGTCCGGAAACCACGGAAACGGCGCCAAACTCGCCCATGGCGCGCGCATTGCAAATAATCACCCCGTACAACATGCCCCATTTGACGTTGGGCAAAGTCACGCGAAAGAAAGTCTGCCAGCCGCTGGCGCCGAGAGTCAGCGCGGCCTCTTCTTCATCGTTGCCTTGTGCCTGAATCAGGGGGATTAACTCCCGCGCCACAAAGGGGAAAGTCACGAAAATCGTGGCCAGCACAATTCCCGGTACGGCGAAGATGATCTTGATGTCGTGCGCCGCCAGGCTTTTCCCAAACAGCCCCTGCAAACCGAACAGCAATACGTAAATGAGGCCAGAGACGACCGGAGACACGGAGAAAGGCAAATCAATCAGAGTAATCAGGAGGCTCTTGCCGAAGAACTCGAACTTGGCAATCGCCCAGGCAGCGCACACCCCAAAGATAAGATTCATCGGCACGGCAATGCCAGCAGCTAACAAGGTCAGGCGGATGGCCGCCAACGCATCCGGATCGCGGAAACTGTCAAAATAGGCGGCAATTCCCTTCCCCAAAGCAGAAACAAAAACTACCGCCAGGGGCATTAACAGAAAGAGTCCCAGGAAGAGCGCCGCCACCGCGATGAGAGTCCAGCGCACCAGCGCGGATTCGCGGGTGGCCCGGCCAGCCACCGCGGAGGAAGCCGCGCAGTGCCTTCGTGCCTCGAGAGTGATTGATCCCGCCATAACCTGACTACCTAGTAGCTCCCGTGGGAAACGTAAACCGCTTCGACGCTGTCGCCGGGAGCGGCATCTTCCGCGGCCGATTCCCCGCGATGCGCCTTGCTGCTCCATTTTTGCAGCAGGTTAATCGCCAGCAAGAGAACGAATGAAACCACCAGCATCACCACGGCAATCGCTGTTGCCCCCGCATAGTCATATTGATCGAGCTTGGTGATGATCAGCAGCGGAGTAATTTCCGTTCGCATCGGCATGTTTCCCGAGATGAAGACGACGGAGCCGTACTCGCCGACGGCCCGCGCAAAAGCCATGGTGAACCCCGTCAGTGCCGCGGGGGAGATCGCTGGAAGAATAATCTCGGTGAACACCTGCAGCCGGTTGGCGCCCAGGCTGGCGGCGGCTTCCTCCATATCCTTGTCGAGGTCCTCCAATACCGGCTGCACGGTTCGCACCACAAACGGCAAGCCGATGAAGGTGAGGGCAATGACCACGCCTAGCGGCGTGTAGGCAGCCTTAATTCCGAGCGGCGCCAGATATTGGCCAACCCATCCGTGCGGAGCATAGATAGAGGTCAGGGCAATGCCGGCGACGGCGGTGGGCAACGCAAAGGGTAAATCTACAAGCGAGTCAAGGAGCCGCCGGCCCGGGAAAGAGTAACGGACCAGCACCCACGCCACCAGCAGCCCAAACACCAGGTTAGTGAGGGCAGCGATGAGAGAAGCCCCAAAGCTAATACGATAGGAAGCCAGGGCGCGCGGGTCGGTCACGATATGCCAGAAACGCGGCCAGGTGAGCGTGGCCGCTTTCAGGAAGGTAGCCGAAAGCGGGATCAGTACGATCAGGCTGAGATAGAGCAGCGTGAAACCCAGGGTAAGACCGAACCCCGGCAGAATGCTGCGTTTCTTGAATACAATTGCCATCTGATTCCACACTCAAAGTCATGATCCTCAAACCGCCGCTCTAATCAGCCCACCTACCGCGGTTCGCTCTGCGCTCTCCGCGTCCTTTGAGGTGGATTAATTCGGCTGATAAATCTGGTCAAACACGCCGCCATCGGCAAAGTGGGTCTTCTGCGCCTTCTGCCAGCCACCGAAAACCTCGTCAATGGTTACCAGCTTGATTTTCGGAAAGCTGGATGCGTACTTCCTGGCCACGGGTTCCAACCGCGGCCGGTAGTAGTTCCTGGCCGCGATCTCCTGACCTTCGGGCGAGTAGAGGTATTCCAAGTATGCCTGGGCGACGCTGCGGGTGCCCTTCTTGTCCACCACTTTATCGACGATTGCGACCGGCGGTTCCGCCAGAATGCTTTGCGAGGGCGCCACAATTTGAACCTTGTCGGCACCCACTTCCTTGATGGACAGGAAAGCTTCATTTTCCCAGGCGATCAGCACGTCGCCCATCTCGCGCTGGACGAAGGTAGTCGTCGAGCCGCGCGCTCCCGAATCCAGCACCGGGACATTCTTATAAAGGCGCTTCACAAAGTCCTGAGCCTTGGCCTCATTGCCACCGGGTTGCTTGAGTGCGTATGCCCAAGCCGCCAGATAGTTCCAGCGCGCCCCGCCGGATGTTTTCGGATTCGGGGTGATGACTGCAATGCCCGGCTTCACCAAATCGTCCCAATCCTTAATCTGCTTGGGGTTTCCTTTGCGCACCAAAAAGACGATTGTGGAAGTGTAGGGAGTGCTGTTTTCCGGAAGGCGTTTCTGCCAATCCGCTGGAAGTAGTCCGGCATTCTGGGAGATGGCGTCGATGTCATAGGCTAGAGCCAGAGTCACTACGTCCGCCTGCAAGCCGTCAATGACCGCACGAGCCTGCTTGCCCGAGCCTCCGTGCGATTGCTGGATGGTGACCGCCTGGCCGGTTTTTGCCTGCCAATACTTGGCAAAGGCCGCGTTGTAGTCTTGATAGAGCTCGCGCGTGGGATCGTAGGAAACGTTGAGCAGGGTCACCGGCCCCTGGGCCAGAGCAAAGCCAGAGAGAACAACAATCAATCCCAGGGCAAGCAGCGTCTTTCCAGTCTTCATTACCTATTTCTCTCCTCTACTTGCAGTTCCGTGAGCTGCCATGGGCAGCACTCTCGCCTGCTCTTCTCTCCGATTCGCCTGCCGCTTCTTGGACTTCGACGCCGACTCCGGGCCACTTACGATATCGGCCAGCGTGGTGTTTTCCAGAATTTTTGCGGCCGCGTTGCGCACATCGAGAAACACCTGATACAGGGCGCGGTGTCCGGCATCCCGGTCAATCAGGCTGCGCAGTTGTTCGGCGTCACCGAAGGGCGCGAGCGGGCCGTCAATCAAGCGAATCACATCGCTCAGCAGGACATCCGACGGCGGGCGGCGGAGCTGGTATCCCCCCTTCGCGCCCCGCACGCTTTCCACGATGCGGGCATTCTTCAACTCGAGCAGAATCAGTTCCAGAAACTTTTCGGGTAGTCCTTCTTCGTAGGCGATGTCGCGGATGCGGATGGCGCCGCGTTCATAGGCACGAGCCAGCATCATGAGAGCCTGCAGTGCGTAGAGGCCTTTCTGGGAGATTTTCATTTGTAGAATTATTCCATAAACTACATTATTTTACTAGACATTTATTGCGCCAGACCGGATCCGCCATGCGGAAGGACTCCCCCGGAGAGTTCGGAGGGTTATGCCATCATTCAACGTCCACCACTTCGATCAATCTACACAATCCGCGCTGGGGCCTCCACCGGCCGTGCGCCAGGCGGCCAAGTTGCTATTCGAGGTGCCTCGGAAGTGCACAAGCGGTCGCCCTCGCACTACGATCAGGAGGTCTTGCTCCCCTTGGTTTCACCGGAGTCGCCCTGGCCCGACCATGTGCCGGTTAGTGAATCTCCCTGCAACTTGAGGTCAATATCATATTCACCGCCCTGGTACTCCACGCTGAAATGCAGCGCATTGCCGTCCACACGGAAATCTTTCACCGGGCCGGTGCTGTCGGCGGTACTGGAAATCGCCGCGTACTTTCCGTCCTTGTAGTCAATCGTCAAAGTCCATGGGACATAGTTCTTCGGAGCGGTCGATGTCATATTCCATTTCCCAAGCAGGGCCTGATTCTGAGCGTGAACTGGCGGCGCTACTATCAACATCGCTAGGTATCCGGCGATGGTTACGGCCAAAATTGGCAATTCGATGCGGAATGATTTCACGATAGCCTCCTTGGCCAACGATGCTGATCTTTCAATCAGCCCTCCATTTTATGCCGCGCGGCTGGGTAGCTGGCGAAATTGTCCTGATCGCAAGATCGATCGTCAGCTTTGCCTGCTCCCCCGATCCGTGAAACAAACCAGCGTCACGGCTTGATAATCTTGAACGACTCGAACATCCGCTCTACGGTCTTCGCTTCCCCCTCTTCCGCTTCCGTCGCCACCGCCATAACCATGTAGAGACGGTCGCCCACGAGAATCAGCCGTGAATCAACCAGCGCATTCCCTCGCGCACGCATCTGCAGGTCTAACGCGGGGTACCCCTGCACGGTCGTACGCTTCTGGCTTATCAGTGTCCCTTGCGTCTTGCGTAGACTGCCATCACGCGCGGACGCAAGGGCTTCATCCGCTGATTTGCTGCGGATGCTTTCGTCTTCGGCATAGCTGCACATATATGCCGTGCTACTGGTCGGGTTGACACTCACCATGGTCATCGGCGTACTACCGCCGCCTCCAATCGGGACTGGAGTGGTCTCCACCGTTGGCTTACCGGGAAGCTCGACACTGAAACTGCCGTCGGGCGCGGTGTAGGTCTGCCATCGATGGGGTAGCAGTTTGTCATAGTTCGCCACGGCCATCGAGACCAGTACCGCCAGCACAATGAGAGCAACTTGCCGGAAGGTGATTTGTGATTTCATCGGCGTCATGGTAGCTGCCACCTAGTCCTCATGCACGGACACGAATTGGCGTTGCATCGCCATATCCTATACACAGTAACCAGGCCGTGTATCTCCCGGGGAAAATTCCGACCCGGTTCAGACCGCGGATCCCCACTCTGCTCTTGGGTGGGACTTATTCGACAATTCGAACTAACTGGAGAGTGATATTGTCCGGTCCGCCGTGTTCTTTGGCTTTATCCACTAAGGCCTGGCACGCCTGGGAAAGGGTTCCCGAACCCACGGTTTCGCGCATCTCGTCCTCGCTCACCACGCTCCATAGCCCGTCAGTACACAGCAGGAGGACGTCGTCTTTTTGCAGAGGAACCGGTTGTTCCGGACTGTCAGGATCAATCTCCTCGCCCACTCCGAGGGCCTTGAGCAGAATGTTGCGGTAAGGGTGGACTGCCGCTTCGGCCGCACCGATGACTCCGTAATCCAACAACCGTCCGACGTAAGAGTGATCCTGGGTAAGCCGTTGGATTTTCGAATCCCTCAACAGATAGAGGCGGCTGTCGCCAATGTGGGCGAAGTACAAAGCCTTGCCCACCAGGGCAATCGCGGTACAGGTTGTGCCCAACCCTTGCAGTAAAGGGTGGGCACGTCCGTAGAGGACAATATGCTGGTGAGCGGCGTGAAACCCGGCAACCAACTTGTCCCGTGGACTACCGACCGAGCCATCGGCGTAAACCTTCTTGATGGTTTCCACCGCGAGGCGGCTGGCTTCCTGGCCGCCCTCGTGGCCGCCCATACCGTCCGCCACCATTGCCAGTCTGCCGGTGTGCTGGAATTGCTCGCTGCGGAGAGGTTCCCAGTAGGAGTAGCTGTCTTCGTTATTGGGACGCAGGCAGCCCACGTCGCTGAGACCTGCGATCTCGATTCCAGGTCGAATCCGCATGAGACCTCGAGTAAGCTTGCAGCCTAAATCCAGCCAAGTCGCAACCACGAGTCACCCTACCATGTCTTTCGAGCCGGCGCGAATACGCGCACCAGGAAAGGAACACGCTTGATCAGGCGGCGATCAGCAGGCTTTCCGCGAAGGGCCAATCATTATCCGTCCATTGCGTCTGGCAGCGGAATCCGGCCTGCTTTCCGATCTCCACCACCTCGGTCAAGCAATACTTGTGACTGCTCTCCGTCCAAATTGTCTCATCCTCCAGCAGTTTGACGGAGAAGCCCGCGCCCGGGATGGTCACGGTCTGGTTTCTCCTGGAGCGGAGATGCATTTCGACGCTGCGAGCCTCCCGGTTGAACCGGGCCTCATGCTGGAATTGCTCCAGGATAAAATCGCCTCCCAACTCCCGGTTGATGCGCGCCAGCAAATTGAGATTGAAAGCGGCGGTCACGCCGAGGGGATCGTCATAGGCACGGAGCAATTGTGGCAGGGGTTTTTCCAGGTCCGTTCCCAATAATAGAGAATCTCCCGGCTGTAGGATCCTCCGCACCTCCCGCAGGAAGCGGACGCCGGCTGGGCGCTCGAAATTGCCGATCGTGCTTCCCAAGAACAGAACCAGCAAATGCTCGCCCTCTTCGCGCCGGGCGGCCACTTCAAGCAGGCCGTCGAGATACTCGCGCTCGAAGCCCACAATGCTGACAAAATCCATGTCGCCCAACTCGCGCTGGCACATGGCGAGCGCGGCCGCGGAAATTTCAATGGGACAGTACCAGACCTGCCGGCTGCTGCCCAACGCCTCCAGTACGCAACGCGTTTTCTTGCCGCTGCCGCTGCCCAGTTCCGCGACCGTGACCTTGCTGGGAACGTGCTGCACGATATTTTCCGCATGACATCGCAGCAGCCTCTCATCCGCCCGGGTTAAACCATATTCCGGAAGCAGGCTAATCACTTCGAAAAGCGCCGAACCCACGTCGTCGTACAAATACTTCGAAGGCAACTCCTTCTGTCCCGCATGGTCCAGTCCGGCGCGCACTTCGGCGGCGAACTCATAAACTGGATTGGCAACAATGGCTTGGCTCAGCATGCAGCGCTCCTGGCTTTTCGATTAGTTACTGACGCAGCGAAAACCTGAGTAGACGTACTGATAATGGGGTTGAAACCAATTGCGAAACGAGCGGCGTAACATGCAGGCCGCCGTGCGTGCCGATCCACCTTTTAACACGTAATGCTTGCCATCAAAAAAATTTGCCGAGTATCCAGGATAGAACGAGAACGGTTGGAATCCAGGAAACGGTTCGAACAGGCTCGACGTCCACTCCCAACCATTTCCTAACAGGTCGGCAACTCCGAACCCGCTGTTCCCGGCGGGAAAGTGCCCCACCGGCGAAGGATGCCAGCTGGCGAAGTCAAAGTTGCCATTTTTCTTCCCAAGTCCTTTCCCGTCCCAGGGATAAGGGTTTTCTGTCGCCTCTCGCGTGCCATACGCCGCGCGGTGCCATTGCGCTTCGGTAGGCAGCGACTTACCTGCCCAGCGCGCATAAGCGCTCGCCTCCGCGTGGCTTACATACACCGGCCACTCGAGCGGCAGAGGAACTTCATCAAACATGGCCAGGTAATACCAGCGGCCGTTGTCGTGTTTCCAGAAAGCGGGATGACGAATGTCGTGCTGCGTCTTCCATTCCCAGTCATCTGCCTGCCAAAGGGTTCGATCCTCGTACCCGCCAGCGGACATGAAGGCAAGAAACTGGCGGTTCGTCACCATGTATTGATCCATGGCGAACGCAGGAACCTCCACGGGGTATGCCTGGTATTCGTTATCCCATCCGAAGCTATGAATGTCGCCTCGCGATAGTCCCAGAGTTGCGGTGCCCGATGGGATCTCAACCATCTGCGGCTCAACCGCTGGCGCGACCAACTCCAGATGATGAGGCCAGCGCATTTTCTGTGGCACCGGCAACTGGTGCAGCATGTAGGCGAGGGTTTCTGCATGCATGAGCCGGTGCTCAATCGCCACATTCAGTAGCAGGGCAGCCGGAAACTCGTTCCCAAAACTGGCGGAGCCGGACCTCAGCCCAGCGATGGCTTGATCCAACGCCTGCCGAATGTGCCGGCTGTACCGCCGCACCTCCTCGACCGAAGGCCAATCGGAAGGCTGGTCCGAAGGCAGTCCACCGTCCACCGGATCAATACCAAAAGCGAATAGATGGTCGAAGTCGGGATGGAACGATGGCAGATCGAATAAGCGCTCTCGCAGCAAGTTCCAATCGAAGGCTTCCAGATGTCCCAGATAGAAAATGATGCGATGTCTTTCCGCGATGGGGCGCTCATAGAGGAAATCCGGCTTTACCAGCTCAAAAAGCTCGTCCGATCGGGTACGCGCCTCCGTCAGGCGAAGCAGAAACTCATGTTCAACGGCAACATCCTTATGGGTCGCTAGCATTGCATCGCCTCCAGAACTTCTGGCTTGCCCGCTTTGGTAAGATGCTTTCGCCCGCCAGGTGGATTCGACTGAAACAGCCGCTGATTCGTAGCGTTCAGGCGGTCAACGGCGCGTGCTCCTCACCCCTCCACGCCGCTGAGGATACATCCATCACGATTCTCCAACAAGCACCTTGATGCGACGGCCAAACCGCCTGGCTTAGGATGCTGAAGTTACCTCCAAGGTTGAACCCAACCCATTAACTCTCGCCCCTGCGGTCTCCATTCCCCCCGGCCTCTCGGTTTGCAAGCACGGAATTCCTTCACCGAATCCCCCGGGCTTGCCGCAGTTCTAAAGACGTGGCCTAATTGAGACCGGGGACGACTTCCATGACGAGCAGTTTCGACGCAATCATCATTGGTACCGGGCAAGCTGGCCCATTCCTAGCGGTTCGACTGGCGCAAGCGGGGATGAAGGTCGCCGTGATCGAGCGCGGTCTCTTCGGCGGCACCTGCATCAACACCGGATGCATCCCTACAAAAGCCATGGTAGCGAGCGCCTACGCCGCGCAAATGGCGCGCCGGGGCGCCGAGTACGGAGTGAGCCTGCCCGGCGAAGTGCGCATGGACATGAAGAAAGTCAAGGCGCGCAAGGACGCCATTCAGGCCCCTAGTCGAGCCGGCGTCGAGGGCATGCTGAGGACTACCCGGAATTGCACGGTTTACACCGGCCCCGCGTGCTTTGAATCCCCCACCGAGGTAAGTGTGGGCCCGGAGCGGCTGGGCGCGCCGCGAATCTTCATCAATGTCGGCGGACGCGCTTCCATCCCTTCTCTGCCGGGACTCGATCAGGTCTCCTTCCTTACCAACTCCTCCATGATGCAGGTTGACTTCCTGCCGCGGCATCTGGCGATTGTGGGCGGCAGCTACATTGGCCTCGAATTCGGCCAGATGTTCCGCCGGTTTGGCAGCGAAGTCACGATTATTGAAATGGCGCCACGCCTTATCGCGCGCGAGGACGAAGACGTGTCGCTGGCCATCCAGGACATCCTGCAGAAAGAAGGAGTGAATCTCCGGCTCAATGCAAAATGCATCAGCCTGGCAAACCGCGAGAATGAAATCGCGGTGGGCGTGGACTGCATGCAAGGCTCGCCAGAGGTCCGCGCATCTCATGTGCTGCTGGCGGTGGGACGGCGGCCGAATACCGATGATCTGGGACTGCAGAATACCGGTATCGTACAAGACAAACACGGCTATATCCTGGTGGACGATGAGCTGCGAACCAATGTCCCGGGAATCTGGGCTCTCGGCGACTGCAACGGCAGAGGCGGATTCACCCACACTTCTTATAATGATTTTGAAATTGTGGCGGCAAACTTGCTTGATAACGATCCCCGCAGGGTGAGTGACCGCATCACAGCCTACGCCCTGTATATCGACCCTCCGCTAGGACGAGCCGGCCTGACCGAGACGGAAGTGCGGCGGTCGGGCAAGCCTGCTCTCATCGGCAAACGCCCCATGACCAAGGTTGGCCGCGCCGTCGAGAAGGGCGAGACGCAAGGCTTTATAAAGATTCTCGTGGATGCGGAAACGAAACAATTTCTCGGCGCCGCCATCCTCGGCACCGGCGGCGATGAAGTGATTCATTCGATTCTCGATCTGATGTATGCCAAGGCTCCTTATACGGTCATGTCGCGGGCCATGCACATTCACCCCACAGTTTCTGAGCTGCTGCCCACCGTGCTGCAGAGCTTGACGCCGCTCGCGTAGTTCGGATTGAGAAATTCGCCGAGGGATGGCGCGAACCTGGGGCGCCTGCCGTGGTGGCCAGAACATCAAGCGACTCGTGCGGTTCCTCAGCCATTCGACAACAGCGTTCTGCCAGCCACCGCTTAGCCAAACACAGAGAAGAAAAGCTTGGCAGCGGTACTCGTACTTGAAAAAGACACCCTTTGCAGGGTCGATGAGTACTATCGCGATACTACGCCAACTGCGAGTCAGGGTCCCATGCCGACGTTCCATCCCCAACTACTTGTGCTTCCCAGAAGGGCGTTTGTCGGGGCCAATCCGGAGGACGGAGAACTGCGCGGTCAACTGAGGCGACCTCGTTGACCTACCTGATACACTTTTGCCAATTCGGTTTGTGCTTAACGAGATTTCTTGATCGGGACCTTGAGGCGAGGTTTGCTATGAGGTGTTTGACCCTACTGCTCGTTGTCTGCGCCGCCACTGCGGCGCAATCTCACGCTGGCGCAAGATCAGCTGGCTGCGATTCGCGCCGCTTGCGCGGCGGATGCACAGAAGTTTTGCGCGGGTGTGCAACCCGGCGGGGGCCGCATCGTGGCCTGTCTCAAGGAGCACAAGGACTCGCTGTCCGATCAGTGCAAACAGGCCGCGGGGCTAGCTGCGAACCCAAGCAATAGTTCTGCGCCCAGCGATAGTTCTGCGCCCAGCGCTGCCAGTTCCCCGGCTCAACCGGCGCACCACACCGTTGATGGGCCGAGCGTTCCGGCTGCGGCCTCCAAGGCTAAACCGGACCCCGCACCCAAAGGCACTCCGCTAGTCATCCTCGGAGAACGCTTCGTCCAGCGCGCAGTCGTGGACTCCCAGCAGGGCGGCATGACGGCGGTAACGGTCTACGTTCCAGAAAACTGGCACTTCGAAAGCAAGATCGAGTGGCATTACGGGTGGGTCGCGTATCCTGTCAACCCCTCCTGGCATGCTGAAAATCCCGCCAATGCGGAGGCTTATTTCCAATATGAGTCTTGGCAGCTGGTGGACATGTACGTAGCGCCCCGATGGAGACAATACCTAAAACAACCCAAGCTTGGCGATCGTTATCCCTTGGGCCAAATTCACATGTCGCCGGTCGTCCCTCCGCTGCAAACCATGACCGCGTACATCAAGAGTATTCGCGGCGATGTAACCAATCTCAAGTGGCTTGGGCAACAGGACCTGCCTGACCTGGCGAAGACCCTGCGTCTCCCCCCTTCACCCAACCAGCACGGCGTCGCCATAAAAATCGGTTACGACTTAAACGGCAAACCGGTCGAGGAGGCCTTCTTTGGCGTCTACTTCATGACTAAGGCAGGCGCCCCGGCAGTGCAGGCAGGTCACCAGGCAATGGGCGCGAATGAACTTATAGAGACCGACTGGGGATTGCAGGGGCTGCAAAGCTTCCGCGCGCCCGCCGGCACACTCGACAAGCGCATGCCAGTCTATTGTTTGATCGCCAAGTCTGTCCAACTATGACCCGAAATGGCGCGCGCGCGATGCGGCAATCAACGCCACGTTGATGCAGATGTTCAATCAGAAGCTCAAGCAGGGCTGGGATCAGATTCGTGCAGCGGATGCGCTCTCCGACGAGACGATGAAGCAGCAGGCGCAATTCCTAGACAACGTTGGTCGTCAGGAAGAGGCCATGCGTTCCAGCGGCGGATCGGTGGACAGTTTTCTGCGGCCGGATGGTTCGGGCGGTGGCGGCGGTCGCACCTCCAGCGACAATGTGAGTGATCTCCTCCGCGGTGTCGATACGGTCAACGATCCCAGCACCGGAGGTACGAAGCAGCTCGACTACTCGGGGGGCTACAATCATTTCACCGACGGCTTCGGCAACTACCGCACCTACGATGATCCTAACGCCACCCCGGAAAACCAAGGCGAAAATGGCTCCTGGCAGCGGATGACGCCTGCACAATGAGTATTTTTAGGCAGAATCTGGGAAGTAGACTGTTGTTAACAGCGATTTCGCTCAAGTCCCTCCCCAGCGGTTTCCCGGTCCCCGGTGGGTAGGTAGTGGTTCGCGGCAAGGCCTCGTTGCGGGGGCGGTCGTCGGTCCATGAGCCACCCAGAAACCGGACCGGTGTGGAGTCGGCGAATGCTGAACTGACGCGGTCAAGCCTTTCGTTCGGTGACGCGGTGAAGAGCTTGGTTCAAAGGACGAATCCAGCCGTATTGGAGGGAGTCAGGATTAATTCGGCTTGGGCTTGCCTATCGAGACTATACTTAGCGTCATGGGTGTGGCGATAACAATCAAGAAGAACCGCGAGTTCGACCCCAAGACGTTCCTGGCGACGATTGGCACCGGCAGGAAGGTCGTGCTGGTTCCGGGAAAGCAGACCATATTCACACAGGGTGACGGGGCAGACGCTGTCTTCTATATCCAAAAAGGTAAGGTGAGGCTTACCGTCGTATCCAAAGTCGGCAAGGAAGCAACCATCGGCATCCTGCATGAGAATAATTTCTTTGGAGAAGGCGCGCTGGCTGGCCAGGTCGTACGCATGGGGTCGGCTGCGGCCATGACGGATTGCGAACTTCTGCGGATCGACAAGAAGGCCATGATGGAGGCGCTGCACCGCGAACACTCGTTCTCGGACATGTTCGTGGCGTACCTGCTGGCGCGGAATATCCGCTACGAGGAAGACCTCGTCGACCAACTGTTTAATTCCAGTGAAAAGAGACTGGCCCGCGTTCTCCTATTGCTGGCTCATTTCGGCAAAGAGGGCATTCCGGAGACTGTGGTCCCAAAAATCAGTCAAGAAACTCTGGCCGAAATGGTGGGAACCACTCGTTCTCGCGTCAGCTTTTTCATGAACCGCTTCAGAAAACTGGGATTCATTCACTATGCCGGCGGAGTAGAAGGCGCCCTTCAGGTTCACAGCTCGCTGCTCAATGTGGTTCTAAACGACTAGCGGTTCTCGCTAGCGCCCTTTCCCCGGCTGCTCCGTAATAAATGGCCGGGTGGACATCGGCAGCAGTTCTCCCTCAAAGATCCCAGAATTGGCAGGTGAGCAATTTAGACCAGCTATTGCCGCGGGCCTAAGCGATCATGGTTGTGGAGACGAGCACCTCCTGCTCTCTCTTTCAGGTCCTCTGAACTAAGTCAGCCTATCTGAAGTTTTCTCCTCTTAGTTCGGCAGCTCCGAAAGGAACAAATCATTGAGAAAGACAATTTCGCTGTTGTTAATGAGCTTCGTGGGCATGGTTGGAACGTACGCATGGGCCGGCTCGGCCCGCGAAGACTCCGTCGCCCGCCTGCAATCGTCGGTCGACGTTCTGCACGCGATCATGGCGACTCCCGACAAAGGCATCCCGGAAGAAGTGCTGAGCAATGCCAAGTGCATTCTGGTAGTGCCGGACTTAATTAAAGGTGGCTTCATCTTTGGTGGCAAGCATGGACGCGGAGTGGCGTCGTGCCGCACCTCCGATGGCTGGAGCGCGCCCGCGTTTGTTTCCGTAGGCGGTGGAAGCTGGGGATTGCAGATCGGCGTTGAAGACGTAGATCTGGTCATGCTGGTCATGAACGATCAGGGTTTCCAACATCTGCTTTCCAGCAAGTTCGAGCTCACCGGGGAAGGATCGGTTGCGGCAGGCCCGGTCGGCCGTCACGCGTCCGCGGGAACTGACTGGAAACTGAACACTGAAATGCTGACCTACTCCCGTTCGAAGGGCGTGTTCGCGGGACTGACGTTGGAAGGTGCGGTAGTGGAGCAGGACAACGACTCTACTCGCGCCATCTATGGCAAGCACATGATGTTCCGTAACATTCTTTCGGGCAAGGCGGCAACTCCTAGAAGCGCAGATGCATTCCTGAGGGCCGTTTCCGAAGCAGGCCAACAGGCAAGCATCGCCGAAGCCAACGAAGACAGGAAGTAAGCCGGGTTTGGAATCCTGCCAGAGTGCCGGATTACCGCTGGACCGGAACCGCTTGCCGGTTCCGGTCCGCGGTAACAAAGCGATAGGCCGCCAAAGCCTCCCGTCACCCAGGTGATTCACGCCGGAAAGGCGGCAAGATGAAAGCCAACGTACAGAAATGTTTTTGGGGGCAAGTGGCCTGCCTCAGCCTTTGGCCAATTTTGGCATTGGCTCAGTCTTCTGATTTTGCCCTGAATCTGCAAGCCTGCAAGGCGGGCCGCGACGCCTGCGACGACTCGAAATTGAGCCAGGCGGAATCGGCGGATGTGGCTCGCGCCCGCCACGAGCGCAACGTTGCGAACTGCAGGAACGGCTACGATTCATGTGACCGTTCGAAACTCACCAAGCCGGAAGCGATTGCCCTGGCCGTAGCTGATCACAAGCGCAATGTTTCGGACTGCAACGGCGGTATGTGGTCCTGCGACCGGTCCAAACTGACCGAGTCCGAAGCGCGTGATTCCTCCGCGTCGGAACATCAGCGGAACGTGGCCGACTGCAAGGACGGAGTCGGCTCCTGCGATCGCTCCCAACTGGCCCCTTCGGAAACCGGACAAGTGGATGTAGCCAGAGGGCAGCTCAACTTTGCTGACTGCAAGAAGGGCGCCGGTCTCTGTGATCATTCCAAGCTAAGCGTTTTGGAAGCCAGTGCAGTCAGCGCCGCAGAACACCAGCGCAACGCGCAGAATTGTGAGAATGGCTGGGACGACTGCGACCACTCGAAGCTCACCCCGTTGGAAGCGGGGCAAACAGCCGCTTCCGAACAGCAGCGCAATTTATCCGCGTGTAAGAACGGCCAGGAAACCTGTGACTACTCAAAACTGACTGCCCCCGAGACCGTGATGCTCGGCGAGGCGGAGCACAAGCGCAACTACACCGCGTGTCTGCAAGGTTACGGTTATTGCGACTCCTCTCGACTAACGCCCGCGGAAACGCGGGCGGTTCACACCGGGCACAAGCCAGTTAACTGAAGCGGCGAAATAAACACCCGCGCCGAGACGGCAGACTGCCCCGTTCCTGGCGGATGGCTTAAATTCGACCGAGGACCAGCAGAACGACAACAATCAAGAGGACCACTCCTACGCCACCAGTAGGGGCATAGCCCCAGTCCCGGCTGTGCGACCACCGCGGCAGGGCCCCAAAGAGCGCTAAAACCAGAATCACGATCAAGATCGTTCCAAGCATTTTTCACTCCTTATTTCCTGTGGTTCAGTAATACTAGCCATCAAGTGCAGCCTCTTGCGAAGCTGCACCGAATGGAGGTTACATTGAAATGCTGATTGCAATTGCCACATCCGGATACCTGCGGTTGTACAAGTAGTAGCCGTTGTCGACGTAGTTCACATAGACATCGTCATTGTCATACCAGTTATTCCCCCACGACTCCGGCCAAGGGTCAATGGCGCTGATCCAATAGCCGTCGTACTGGAATCGCGGATATCCACCTACGACCAGGAAGGGCAGGCCGTAGATACGGAACTCATGGCTCGGGCCAAAGTATCCGCGGAAACGGTCGTCTGGGATGCGATAGCCGCGGTATCCCCCACGTTGTCGCCACGTGCGGTGGTCGGAGTCCCAGTGTTGTGAGCCGTGCTGTTGCCACGCGCTCTGCTGGACCCGTTGCTGTTCCGGAGTGCCACGCGGTTGTTGATTGCCCCGCGGTTGCTGGGCGCGTACTTGCTGCCTGTTTTGGTTCTGCTGCTGTTGCTGAGCACGCTGCGTCTGGTTGTTCTGCGCCGGCCGCTGCTGCTCAGCGCGCTGCGGCTGATTGTTCTGCGCCGGCCGCTGCTGTTGCTGAGCACGTTGCGGCTGATTGTTCTGCGCCGGCCGCTGCTGTTGCTGAGCACGTTGCGGCTGCTGTTGTCTTTGGCCGGACGGCCGTTGCGCTTGAGCATGCCCAGCATTAGGTTTGGCTTGCTCGTGCTTGCTCTCTTGCGGTTGGGGATGGTCTTGCTTTTCGCCCTGTTCGTGCTGAGCATAACCAGGAGCGGCGATGAGAAGCAAAGACAGAATCGCCGTGCTGGTCACTCCGACTGTTTTCATAGGTGATGCCTCCGTTATAGTTCGACGCTGAGGGCGATGTTGACCCCCGGATACATGGAGTTGCACAAGTAATAGCCGCCATTAATGTCGACAACAAAAACATCTTGCGAGTAAAGCCAGTTGGCCGGCCAGGGATCAACGAATCCGAACCAATAGCCACCATATTGGAAGCGGCGGTCCCTGCTGTAGTCGGCTTGGCTGACGCGAAACCTGTGTTCCTGTCCAAACTTGGCCCGGAAACGGTCGTCGGGAATGCGCCCTGCGCTGTTACCGCCGGTGCGTTGCCCCTGCGGTTCAGACCTCGCCTGCTGGGTATCTTGCTGCTGCGTGACTTTCGCCTGCTTGGCGTTCATATTCTGTTGCTCGGTGGCTTTCTCTGTCTGCTTGGCGTTGTTGTTCTGTTGCTGCGTTGCCCTCTCAGCCTGCTTGGCGTTCTTGTCCTGCTGCTGGACGGCTTTGTCTGCCTGCTTGGCGGGTTTCGCTTGTTGCGGTTTTTTCTCGTCCTGGTGGGCAGGCTTGGCTTTCTGTTCCTCCTGCTGGTCGTGCTGCTCCTGCTGTGCGAACACTGGAGCAGCGGTTCCCAGGGTCAAAGACAGAACTGTTGTGCTGATGATTCCAATTAGTTTCATAGGCGTTATCTCCGTTCATCGCTGGTTAGGTGCGCTCTACTGCAATTTTCCTGTGGTCGCGTTGACCGGGCTGCCGATGGCTTCGCCGGATACGAGAAGTTCCACGCGGCGGTTCTGTTGCCGGCCAGCCGAGCTAGCATTGGACGCCACCGGCAAGGTGTTGCCGAAGCCTCTTGAGCTAACTGAATTTGTCGCGACGCCCTGTTGTACGAGGTAACCGCGTACTGAGCCGGCGCGGTTCTCAGACAGCGTTTGATTCATGGCATCGCCGCCGACGTTATCGGTGTAGCCGCCGACTTCAATGTTCAGTCCGGGGTAGGCGAGCAGAATACCGGCAACTTTCGCCAGTTTTTCGCGCGCGCCGGGTTTCAAGGAGTATTTTCCCGTGTCAAACAGAACATCGGACATGCTGACGATGAGACCGCGCGCGGTGTCGCGAGTCTGCAGAATGGAATTCAACTGCACTGACAGTCGCGTGCGCATGGCAGCTTTGTCGGCTTCCGCCTGTTGCGCGCTCAACTGAGCTTGCTGTGCGGCAAGGCGGGATTGTTCCGCATCCGCTTGGGCTGCAGACAGTGCGCTGGCGGATGCCGCCTGACTGGCGGCCAGGTCAGCTTTCGCTCGATCTGAGTCCGATTGGGCTTTGGCAGCTTCGGCCTGAGCCTTGGCCGCGTCCGACTGTGCCTGGACCTTGGCGGATTCGGCCATGGCGGTGTCCGACTGGGCCTGCGCTTTGGCGAGTTCGGCCCGGGCTTGATCCGACTGGGCTTGCTCTTTCAGTCGGGTGGCTTCGTCGGCTTGCGCCTGGGTTTGTGCTTGCGCATCGGCGGCCGCTTGCCGTTCGTCGTCCCGGCGCACGTCGTCCATCTTCTTGACTGCGACCGCCCGGGCATCTTCCGCGGTCTGCACCGCTTCCCGTGCCACCGCGATCAACGGCTTTCTGTCGATGTGTTTTCTGGTGGCGTCCTCATCGACGCTGTTCATCAACTGGACAGCGTGTTGATAGCTGTCGCCGGCATACTGCTCGGCTCCCTCAGCCTGTGCGATGCGCAACGCATTGCGTGCTTCGAAGAATTCCAACGGCAGTTTAGTATTCAGAATCACCGGGTCGAACTTGTACCCGGTGGGGATGTAACTGCCCCGCTCCATCAGTTCGTACTTGGCATTTACTTCTTCGGTAGTCCCCTTGGTATCCTCGCGGATCACGTTTTCGAGCACTACAACGTTGCTGGGCTCCCGAACCGCGTAGTAAGGCTCGGCGGTGACGATCAGAGCGAAGGCCTGAAGGTCGGTGGTCACTTTCACCTTGCTGCGATGGTTGCCACCGAGAAGCACTTCCCCAAGATTGACCGCGCGGCCCTCTGGCGAAATCGCCCACAGGATATAAGTCAGATACTCGCTGCCGAAAGTCGTGGGATTCCACAGGTTGCCGAATTCTGCTTCGATCTCGATCGCCCCGCGTTTACTGTTCACTTCCGCTTGGCCGTTCGCCGAAGGCATGAGGTTCGTGCCCGCGAAATCCAATTTCGTCGCTCCGCTGCGATGCTGATAGTTGACTGCCTGTACGCTGCGGCTGACTACGGTAACTCGGAAGGTTGGCGTATGGGCCATGGGTTCGACCACCACGGCGGTTTGAGAATTGGTTTGGCCTGCGGCGTTCAAACCCATTGCGATTACAGCCGCTAACAATAGTTCTATTTTCAATTTATCTCCTCGTGGCAGGGTGTCTGCCGGTTGCGTTTGTGCCGGTCTCGCGTTGGTGTAGTCGGCTCTTCGTGATCGTTTTCTCTCGCGTCGCCCTTCACGATCCGACGTGGATCCGGGAAAGGGAATGAAAGAGGCCAAAGACGTTCAGCAGCCACAGAACGACGGCGATCACTACGACGCCATTCAAGATTGACTTGATGGATGACTGCATAGGAATGAAGCGATTCACCAACCACAGCAGAACACCCACTACGACAAGAACTTCCAGGAGTTGAATTAACGGCATGCGCGTTACCCTTCTTTCTTTTGGCGGGCTAACGCCTCTCATCCGCCGGGAGGTGTTGCCTTGATTTCAAGGTTCGAGAACGTTTGGGTGTCGAATCGTGCTCGCCGGAGGTTTCACGGCATACACACGGGGTACGGAACGCTGATTCGCTGGGATGCTGGCTGCCGGCCGTGACTCGATCTGCATCCTGCCGGGCAACTTGAGAGTTGAAAGCTACGGATCAGCGGTCGCAGCTTTCTCGACACACTCAGGTAAATAGAGAATGCCAGAAGCCGGTTTGCGTGTCTGAGCAAGATAGCTCAGTTTCGAAGATTAAGACTCAGCGGCCGCGCCACGGCTGATTCAAGCAGCCAAGCATGGTGTGACTCTCGCTTCGGTCACCCAGTTCTCACTACTATTCGACAGCAGGAAGAAGTGCCGCTCGCACTAGCCAACCTGATACAAGCGCCTTCGCGGGTGTATATCGACACTTCGTATCTCCAGCATTGATATGAGCGTTATTGACCAGACTCTGTCGTGTGGCCTTGCTAGGCTTCAGTCAGCGTCGTTCGCTCCAGGGCTGGGCATGAAATCTAAAGGTAGTAAAGAAAGTTACTGCCTGGTGACGGCTTTGGCTGGCTCGCGGTTCAGGCGCTCTGGCTTTTCTCAGCAACTGTCCTGTTATCCGCAGCGCTACGACGCCGGTGTTACCGATTAACGAAACCCACCAAATAAAGGAGTTGCAACTATGGCGACGAAATTTACCCCGCTTCACGATCGCATCCTGGTGCGGCGCATAGAAGAAGTTGGCACCACTCGCGGTGGTCTCATCATCCCCGATTCCGCCAAAGATAAACCGCAGGAAGGGGAAGTCATCGCAGTCGGCAAGGGGAAGGTCAATGACGAAGGCAAAGTCTTCCCCGTCTCGTTAAAAGAAGGCGACCGCATTCTGTTCGGCAAATACTCCGGCACCGAGATCAAGCTTGATGGGGAAGACTTCCTGATTATGAAAGAGGAGGAAGTTCTCGGTGTCGTTAGCGGTGCGGCAAAAAAAGAGATGGCGGGCTCACGCCGCTAGTCGCGGCAGACCTTCGGCGCCTCGCCGTCCTCGAACCGACAACCACCAGGGACACAAGGTGCACGAAGGAAAGCAAGAAGCCTGACTGGGGCATGGGGTTCCTTTGTGAACCTTGGCGCTCTTAAGTGGTTAAGGATTTCGTTTTCTAAAGGAGAAACACATTATGGCAAAGCAAATCGTGCACGGCGAAGAATCACGGCAGGCAATCCTGCGCGGCGTCAACTTGTTGGCGGACGCGGTGAAGGTCACCCTCGGGCCCCGGGGCCGCAACGTTGTCATTGACAAGAAATTCGGTTCCCCGACCATCACCAAGGACGGCGTCACCGTCGCGAAAGAAATCGAATTGCAGGATGGCCTCGAGAACATGGGCGCCCAGATGGTTCGCGAAGTTGCCTCCAAGACATCCGATGTTGCCGGCGACGGGACTACCACGGCCACCGTTCTGGCGCAGTCCATCTACCGCGAGGGCGTGAAGACCGTCGCGGCCGGCGCCAACCCCATGGCTATGAAGCGAGGCATCGAGAAGGCAGTTGACGTGATTTGTGGAAATATCGACCGCAAGACTGGCGAGCGCGGCAAGGGCGAGTTGGATAAGTTCTCCAAACCCGTCACTGGCGACATGATCGCCCAGGTCGGAAGCATTTCCGCAAACAATGACGCAACCATTGGCCAGATCATCGCCGATGCCATGAAGAAGGTGGGCAAGGATGGCGTCATCACCGTGGAAGAGTCTAAAACGCTGGAGACCCAACTCGAAGTCGTGGAAGGCATGCAGTTCGACCGCGGCTACCTTTCTCCCTATTTCGTCACCGATCCGGAACGTATGGAAGTTGCTTTTGAGAATGCCTACATCCTCATCCATGAAAAAAAGATTAGCTCGATGAAGGACATCCTTCCGCTCCTGGAGCAGATCGCCAAGAGTGGAAAACCGCTGCTGATCGTCGCCGAAGACATTGAGGGCGAGGCCCTGGCTACACTGGTCGTCAACAAACTACGCGGCACGCTGCAGGTTGCTGCCGTAAAGGCGCCTGGATTTGGCGATCGCCGCAACGCCATGTTGCAGGACATTGCCACCCTCACGGGAGGCAAGGCCATCACCGAAGATCTGGGCATCAAGCTGGAAAACGTGAAGATGGAGGATCTCGGCCAGGCCAAGAAGATCACCATCGACAAGGACAATACCACCATCATCGAAGGCAAAGGCAAGCACAGTGATGTGGAAAGCCGGGTAAAAGAGATTCGCGGCCAGATCGACAAGACCACCAGCGACTACGACCGCGAGAAGTTACAGGAACGGCTGGCGAAGCTGGTAGGAGGCGTGGCCGTCATCAAAGTCGGAGCCGCTACCGAAACCGAAATGAAAGAGAAGAAGGCCCGCGTCGAAGATGCCATGCACGCCACCCGCGCGGCCGTCGAAGAAGGCATTGTCCCGGGCGGAGGTGTGGCCCTTGCCCGCTGCATTCCTGCGCTGGACAGGCTTAAGCTCGAAGGCGACGAGCAAATTGGCGTCAACATTGTGAAGCGCGCCCTGCAGGAACCGCTGCGCCAGATCGCCGAGAATGCCGGCGAGGAAGGCGCCATCGTCTTCGGCAAGATCCGCGAGTCGAAAGACAATAATTTCGGCTACAACGCGCTCACTGGCGAGTACGAAGATCTGGTCAAGGCTGGAGTGCTCGATCCAACCAAAGTCGTCCGCACCGCTCTTACCAACGCCGGCTCGATTGCGGCGATGATGCTGACTACCGAAGCGCTGGTGGCCGACATTCAGGAAGACAAGAAGGGCGCCGCTTCGGGCGGTGGCCAGGGAGATATGTACTAGGAATCAAGCCTGTGGATCATGATTGGCGTGGAGGCCGCACACGGATACCCTTCGTGTAGCAAAATAGATCATGACTTCCGTACGAATGGACAAGTGGCTTTGGGCGGCCAGATTCTTCAAGACGCGAGCCTTGGCTGCACGAGCGTGTGAACTGGGCAGGATCCAATCCAACGGGCAGCCCGCCAAGCCTGCTCGCGAGGTCCGGATTGGAAACATGTTGCGGGTAACCAACGGCGGCGGTGACTTCGAGGTAGAAGTCCTGCTGCTCAGCGAGGTGCGCGGCCCAGCTTCGGTTGCGCAAACCCTCTACCGCGAGACCGAGGCAAGCCGGGAACTTCGCCAGAAGGTGGCAGCCGAGCGCAAGGCGATGAAACAGTTCGAAGAACTACCCGCCGGCCGGCCGTCAAAACGCGATCGCCGGAAAATCATCCAGTTCCGCGGCAGAGCCTGACCGCGGTCATTGGGCGGTCAATTTCGAGTATCTGCCATCAGCTTCTCAACCTCCGCCTTTAGATCCGCGGTGAGAGGCAGCAACGGCAGCCGCGCCGGGCCGCCGTAGTACCCATTCAAATCCATGGCATACTTCGTCGCGGAGATTCCGAGATCCCCGCAGACCCGCTGAGCCGCTGCGACAATCCGGTCCTGCTTCAGTTGTGCAAGGTCCAGGTCGCCCTCTTTCCAGGCAGCGAAGATTTCATAACACGCGGTCGGGGCGCAATCCGCAAATGCCAGAATGCCGCCTACCGCTCCGGCTTCAAGGGACGGCTTCAGCTTCTGCGCCAGACCCACCAGGACCTGAAAGCCAACTTCCTTTTGCCTGGTTTTCAAACCTGCCACTACTGCCACGGCCGACGACGACGGCGTAGACGCACCTGCCAGGGCACCGACCGGAAGCAGTTCCCCACCCTGTCCATGAATCTCGCTGACGACGTTGCCACTGGCTGCCTTCAGCATGCGAGGCGTCACCGCCTCAAACGTTTCCGTCACCGTAGCGGCATGCTTGACGTGCCGCGTGCCCGCAACCATAGCGCGGAGCTTCTCCACATCGCCGCCCGATTCCTTCATGCCAATGATGTTCGGATGCTCAGCCAGAGCTATGACGATCTCGGCGGGGATATCGTACGCAGTGAATCCGGGAACGTTGTAGACCAGCACCGGAAGCGGCGACCGATCCGCCACGGTGCGATAGAAGGCCAGCAGATTTTCTGGCCGCATCTGCTTGCGATAGAAATGGGGCGTCCGAACAAGAGCCACATCGTACCCGAGTTCCGCGGCGTATTCGGTCAGCCGCAGCGTTTCGTGGGCAGACTCCATTCCAGTGCCCGCGATGAGAACTTTGTTTGGAGCCGCTGACTCGCGCGCGGTCCTGAGCACATCCCGCCGCTCCTGGTCGGAGAGCATGACAGCTTCTCCAGTCGAACCGAGCACAACGATGCCCGCTACCGGAGTCTTTGAATAGCGGTCTACATTGTGCTCGAGCTTTTTGAAATAGATGTTGCCGTCAGGATAAAACGGTGTAGTGATGGGAGGAACAATGCCGTGAAGCAACATGCTTTTTAGCTTACAGCTCTCTGTCATCCTGAGCGTCCGTAACTTTTTGAAAGGTGGGTGCCCCATCCTAGCGCGTTTTCTGCGCTAGGGTGGGATTCTACAAACGATTGCGCTGAGCGGAGCGACTGCTTCGCGAAGCGAAGCGAAGCAGTCGCGTAGTCGAAGGACCCGCAGGTTGGTTGTGTGGTCCTGCGGTGTGAAACTCTTTCTCCCTCAAGATGACAACGTGGAGCGGGTGGCGGTCCTCTCCGCGTGCAAATGCTGCAGTGCCTGCACTCTCAACTCCCCAGTTTGCAAAGCGGAGATACCTTCGGCGGCGGCGCGTGCAGCGGAGAGAGTTGTGATGGTGGGGATGCGCGCCTGCACTGCGGCCCGGCGAATCGCCTTTTCATCGAAAAACGGATCCTGGCCGTGCGGCGTATTGATGATCAACTGAATGCGTTCGCCTTTGATCAAATCCACCACGTTGGGGCGGCCTTCTTTCACCTTGTACACGCGCTCCACGCTCATGCCCGCAGCTTCCAGCACGTCCGCCGTGCCTGCCGTCGCCACCAGCTTTGAAACCCATATCGATGAACTTGCGCGCGACTTCGGCCACGTGCGGCTTGTCATGATCGGTGACACTGACAAAAACCATGCCTTCGACCGGAAGCTTTTGCCCCGCGGCCAGCTGCGCTTTAGCGAAGGCCTCGCCGAAATTGTCGGCTATGCCCATCACTTCTCCGGTGGACTTCATCTCCGGCCCGAGCACGGTGTCGACACCGGGAAACTTATTCCACGGAAACACCGGCGACTTCACGTAATAGCAATGTCCGGTATCGAGATCGGCGCGCCGCTCGATGAACTCCGGCAGGAACTCGCGCAGCTTTCGTCCTGTCATCAGCCGCGCCGCAATTTTTGCCATGGGCACGCCCGTCGCCTTCGAAACATAGGGCACGGTTCGCGAAGCGCGCGGATTCACCTCAATGACGTAAACCTTGCCTTCGTTTGCGCTGGTGGGGCCACCCGGCTCGGTGCCGTCTCCACATAGTCCAGTCATTCCGCTGCGCGGGATGGCGAACTGAATATTCATCAGCCCCACCACCTTCAGCGCCCGCGCCAGCTTGAAGGTGTAATCGCGCATGCACTCCAGCAGATGCGCGGGAATGTCCACCGCCGGCAGCACGCAGGAGGAATCCCCGGAATGAATGCCGGCCTCTTCGATGTGCTGCATGATGCCGCCAATCACAACGTCTTCGCCATCGGATAGAGCATCCACGTCCACTTCAATAGCATCCTCGAGGAAGTGATCGATCAGAACCGGGCGATCTTGCGAGTACTCGACTGCCTGCTTCATGTAGCGGACGACGGTCTCCTCGTCGTACGCGATGACCATGGCCCGCCCGCCCAGCACATACGACGGCCGCACCAGCACCGGATAGCCGACGCGGTTCGCGCCGGCTACAGCTTCTTCAATCGAAGCCGCCATGGCGCCCGGAGCCTGCGGGATTTCCAACTCCTCCAGCAACTTGCCGAAGCGCTTGCGGTCTTCCGCCAGATCGATGCACTCCGGTGTCGTGCCAATAATGTTCGCGCCCGAAGCTTTCAGCGGCAGCGCCAGGTTGAGCGGAGTCTGTCCGCCGAACTGCACGATCACACCTACTTCCGCGCCGCCGGAAGTTTCGTGCTCGTAAATCGCAAATACATCTTCAAAGGTGAGAGGCTCAAAGTAGAGGCGATCGCTGGTGTCGTAATCGGTGGAGACGGTCTCCGGATTGCAGTTCACCATGATGGTCTCGTAGCCGTCCTCGCGCAGGGCAAATGAGGCGTGGCAGCAGCAATAATCAAACTCAATTCCCTGCCCGATGCGGTTGGGCCCGCTGCCCAGAATGATGACTTTCTTTTTCGGAGTGGGATCGGCTTCGTCTTCCTCCTCATAGGTCGAGTAGAGATACGGGGTGTAGCTCTCGAACTCCGCGGCGCAGGTATCCACGCGCTTGTACACCGGCTTCACCCCGAACTTCTTACGCAAGTGCCGGATTTTTTCCTGGCCGCCCTTACCGTCCAGCCGCCACGCCCCCGCCAGCCGTCCATCGGAGAAGCCCATGCGCTTAGCCTCGCGCACCACCTCGGCCGGGACCGATTCCATGGGGTGCTTTTCGGCCTCCAACTGCATGTCGTTGATCTCTTTAAGCTGGTAGAGAAACCAGGGATCAATCGAAGTCATCTTGGCGATCTGCTTGACGGTGTGTCCCTGGCGTAACGCGTACTGAATGTAGGAAAGCCGCTCGGGGTGGGGTGTCACCAGACGCTGCGTCAAGATCTTCGGCTCAATCTTGTCTCCGCCGATGCGCTTGCCCGTATCCAGGGCGCGTATGCCCTTCATCAGCGCCTCTTTGAAGGTACGGCCGATGGCCATGACCTCGCCGACAGACTTCATCTGCGGGCCCAGATTCTCATCCGCGCCGGGAAATTTCTCGAACTGCCATTTGGGAATCTTGACGACTACGTAATCAAGCGTCGGCTCAAAGCAGGCCGGTGTCTTGCGCGTGATGTCGTTGGGAATTTCGTCCAGCGTGTAACCCACCGCCAACTTCGCCGCGATTTTCGCGATGGGGAATCCCGTCGCCTTGGAGGCCAAGGCAGAAGACCGCGAAACCCGCGGGTTCATTTCGATCACAACCAGGCGCCCGGTCCCGGGATGCACCCCAAACTGAATATTTGAGCCGCCGGTTTCGACTCCGATCTCGCGGATCACAGCAATCGCCGCGTCTCGCATGGCCTGGTATTCCCGGTCGGTAAGCGTCTGCGCCGGGGCGACGGTGATGGAATCGCCGGTGTGCACGCCCATGGGATCGAAGTTCTCAATCGAGCAGATGATGATGACGTTGTCCTTGGTGTCGCGCATCACCTCCAACTCGTATTCCTTCCATCCCAGCACCGACTCTTCGATCAGCGCTTCGTGCACCGGAGAGAAATCCAGCCCGCGAGCCAGCACCGACAGCAACTCTTCGCGGTTGTAGGCCATGCCGCCGCCGCTGCCGCCCAGAGTAAACGACGGCCGCACAATCACCGGAAAGCCAATTTTGCCGGCGAACTCCAGGCCATCTTTCAGATTGTTCACCAGCAGCGATTTGGGAACATCGAGGCCAATCTTCTGCATCGCGTCCTTGAAGAAGAGGCGGTCTTCCGCTTTCTTGATGGCCGCGATGTCGGCGCCAATCAGTTGCACGTTGTACTTTTCGAGTATGTTGGCGTCGGCAAGTTCGATGGCGAGATTGAGTGCCGTCTGTCCACCGACCGTGGGTAGATCGCAAAGCCCGCGCCGGGGGACATTTCCCGCTCGATGCGAATGATCTCTTCCAGATACTCGCGGGTGAGCGGCTCGATGTAAGTGCGATCGGCCAGCTCCGGATCGGTCATGATGGTCGCCGGATTCGAGTTGGCCAGCACCACCTCGTAGCCTTCGGCTTTCAGCGCCTTGCAAGCCTGGGTGCCGGAATAATCGAACTCCGCCGATTGGCCAATGATGATAGGGCCAGAGCCGATGATCAGGATTTTCGAGATGTCAGTACGTTTGGGCATTATCGTGAATAAACCAATACTTTGACGATTTGTTCTGTCTTACCGCTTTGTTGGTCAAAGGAAAAAACTGTGTTCAAGGAACAACTTCCACCGTCAGAGTCTCTCTCCAAAAAAATCGGGAAGACTATTTGCGGCGAATCCTCTACTCCAACGAAATACCGCCCAGCTTGGAGCTTCCCGGAATTGAACCTGCCTTCCCCATCCGTATGCAGGTCGAATATCTTCTCGGCGCTTCCACAACACGGCGTGTATTTCGATTTTGATCGATACAGCAAAAGATCTGTATTTTTCAGTACTGCCGGTATTTGCTTGTCAACGACCTGAATTTGGCCACACAATTCGCGGCTGACAGGCCAAGACACTCGGCTGCAAGCTGTGCAACTAAGAATTGCTAATATGCCAAACAACAGCATGATGCACTGTATGTTCACCCTTCCACCTCTCGACTCTGTCATCCCGACCGAGTCAGTTGAGCGGCGGAGCCGATCAACTGGCGAGTGGAGGGACCTGCTGTTTGATCGGCTGTCCCCACTCCGCAGATAAGTCTTCCCAAGTCGGGTTCACGCATTCAATCAGCCATACCTTCTTCTCGCGGTTCCAGCGTTTGAGCTGCTTTTCCCGCTGGATGGCATTTTCCACCCGATCAAACGACTCGGAGTAAACCAGCCGGTGACAGCGGTATTGTTTAGTGAAGCCGTCAATCAAATCGTGTTGATGCTCCCAAACCCGGCGCTCTAAGTTGTTGGTCATACCGATATACAACACGCGGGACTTGGACGCCATGAAGTACACGCGATAGTTGTGGTCTCTCATGACAGCAGGTCCCTCCACTCCGCAAGTGATTCGCTTTGCGAATCACTTGCTCCGGTCGGGATGACAGATCTAAAAAAACATCTCAGCGGCACGGCTGAAGCCGTGCCCTTTCAAAACAAATGGACTTTTACCGCTTCCACTCCTCCATCATCTTCACGAAATCCTTGAATAGATAATGCGAGTCATGCGGGCCCGGTGCTGCCTCCGGATGGTACTGCACGGTGAATAGAGGCAGGTTCCGGTGTCTCATGCCTTCCAAAGTTGAGTCATTCAAATCCATGTGGGTCAGCTCGACTTCGCTCTGCGGCAACGAGTCTGGATCCACGGCGAAGTTGTGATTGTGTGCCGTGATCTCCACCTTGCCCGTGCGCAGTTGCTTTACCGGATGATTCCCGCCGTGATGGCCGAACTTGAGTTTGAAAGTCTTGCCACCTAGCGCAATGCCGGTGAGCTGATGTCCCAGGCAAATTCCGAAGATCGGCTGCCGCCCCATGAGGCGGCGAATATTTTCCACCGCGTAGGTACACGGCTCGGGATCGCCCGGACCGTTCGAGAGGAACACGCCGTCTGGCTTCAGCCCTAGCACATCCTCTGCGGGCATCTGCGCCGGAACAACTGTCACCTTGCAACCCTCGCCGCGCAGCTTGCGCAGAATGTTCTGCTTGATGCCGAAGTCGTAGGCCACGACGTGGAATCGGGCGGGCTCGTCTTTCACACCAACCACTTCATCGGGAAGATGCGAACGCTCACCCGTTTCCCAGACGTAGGTATGGTTGGTGCTGACCACTTTCGCCAGGTCGGTCCCATCCATCTTCGGGATGGAGCGGGCTTTGGTAACCAGCTTTTCCGTGTCGCGCTCCAAAGTTGAAATCACACCGCGCATCACGCCATGATCGCGCAGATGCCGCACCAGTGCCCGGGTATCAATCTCCGCCAGAACCGGAATCTTGAATTGCTCGAGATATTCTTCGGTAACTTCCTGGGAGCGCCAGTTTGAGCTGACCTTGGAGAACTCGCGGACGATCAGTCCCTCAATGTAGGGACGGTTCGCTTCATTGTCATCGGAGTTGGTCCCGTAGTTGCCGATTTCCGGGTTAGTGAGAACTACAATTTGGCCACAGTAGGAAGGATCGGTAAAGATTTCCTGATAGCCGGTGATGGAAGTATTAAAAACTACTTCCCCGTAACATTCGCCTTTAGCGCCGTAGCCTTTGCCGCGGAAGACTCTGCCGTCTTCCAGCGCAAGAATGGCCTGCATTCATGCTCCAGGGAGTGGATTTTACAAATTGTAACAAGGAAGTACTCGCCGGCCAATACATCCAGGCACGAAAATGAAAATAATTCCTGTGAAAATCCCGCCGGCCGCCGGCGAATGCTTTCACCCCTAGCGAACCCTTCCCATCTTTTGCAAGGGCCAGTACACAAATGACGCCTTGCCGTAGATGAAGCTTTGATCGAGCGGACCGAAATCCCGGCTGTCATCGGACATGTTGCGGTGGTCTCCCATGACAAAGTAGTTGTTTTGGGGGAGCACAATCTCCGCAAACGATTGCTCTCGATCCACGAAAGCCGGAAAAAGATAATCTTCCTCCAGCGCCTTGCCGTTCACGTACACTTGGCCGTCATCAATCCGTATGTGATCTCCCGGGACGCCAATCACGCGCTTGATAAAACTGAGCGAGGGATCGCGCGGATAGCGGAACACCACCACGTCGCCGCGCGCAACCGGTTCCAGCCGGTACACAAATTTATTGACGAAAACGCGCTCCTTGTTGGTCAGCGAAGGCATCATGCTGCCGCCTTCCACTTTCACCGGTTGGTAGAGGAAGACGATCACGAATGCCGAAACCGCCAGGGAAACCGCCAAGTCTCGAATCCAGGTCATCAATCCGGGCATGGCGTGCGTGGCCGCGGCGCCTGGAGCATTCTGCGCGGCAGTCGGGCCTTGCCCGGCGATGGGAGGCGTTGGCGAGTCGGCCATATCGCCCGATTTTACGCTATCCGGCCCCCAGCCGGGCTCGCGGGAATGCTGTGTTGCAAATTGGACTTGCCTCCGCCGGCTGCCATGGTCTCTCAATTCGCGTTACAATAGCCGGACGAGGAGTTGAGGACATGCAGAAACGTGGATTGACGCTGCTGTTTCTTTTCGTTGTGACTTTTGCGCTTTCCACGCCGTGGGCTACGTCGCAACAAGAACAGCAAGAGGCACCGGTGCCCGCCTACCACGCGGCCTCACCTGCAAGAGGCACAAAGCTGCCCGCCATTTTGAGTAAGGATCAGCTTTGGGGAGCGAATTCTCAATATCCGTACCAAACCCATGCCTACGAATTGGCGTCCAAGATCGAAAACGTGCTCTATCAGCAGCCGTGCTACTGCTATTGCGATCGCATGGGTCACAAGAGCTTACACAGTTGCTTTGAAAATACGCACGGAGCCGAGTGCTCCATTTGCATGAAGGAGCTTTACTACGCGTACACGCAGCATCAGAATGGAAAGACGGCTCAGCAAATCCGGCAGGGGATTATTCGCGGCGACTGGAAGCAGGTGGAACTGCATTCCGCGGCTGCGATAAACTAGATGCGATGGATGCACCCAGAACCTTAGAGTGTGTTCGTGGTTGACGCGCACCGCAAGAGCCACGTATAACCTTGCTCGCCGGGGGAATACAGTCAGCGTTTCCCACAGGGTCGTACCCGAAGGACTCTGCGCCAATGTTGTTCAGCTTGTAGCGAATGGTTGGAAGATACCCAGTTTTAGATTAAGAATTAGATTTCAACTTAAACAAAAAGGTATACTTACGAAGCAAAAAGGAAGAATCTTGCCGATGGCTCAGAAGCCCACCTCCAAGAAGCCGGTCGCGGAAGATCCTCGTTTTGCACAAGCTGTGCAAAACTACGAGGCAGGCTTGCGCGCCATGCAGGAGCGCAAGTTCGATAAGGCCAAGACTCATCTTCTGAAGGTTGCGGTCGGGTCCAGCAAGGAGTTGGCGGATCGCGCCAGCATCCACCTCAGCATTTGCAGCCAGCATCTGGAGCGCACCGCAATCCAATTCAGGACGCTGGAAGAACACTTTGACTACGCCGTCTCCCTGATGAATGTGGGCGACTATGTCAGCGCCCGCGAGCATTTGGAAAAATTGTCCCGGCAGTCGCCCCGGGCGGACTATGTCGCTTACGGTCTGGCAGCTCTCGATTGCCTCACCGGCCATGTGGAAGACGCTCTGCGCAACCTGGACGCTGCCATCCGGCTAAATCCGGCCCTCCGCTTTCAGGCCCGCAACGACTCCGACTTCCAAAATCTGGTCGAGGACCCGCGTTTCACGGAATTGTTGTATCCCGATCCTGGAGCCGAAGTGCCCCTCGGAACCGATTTTTCCCGAAGAGGAGCGCTAACCGCCTCCCATGAAGGACCGGCAGGAGTGCACGGTGCCTCTCCAATACAGCCCGGTTACCCATGCCGGTCTGCGCGTAGTTGCCATCGGCGGAGGGACGGGGCTTTCCACCCTGCTCAAGGGCCTAAAGCGCTACTGCCTGCCACCAGGAGAGCGCGCCGCCCCCGGTTTCCCTCCTTCCGCGGAATCCCCTGAACACCTCATCAGCGAATTATGCGCTGTGGTCACGGTTACCGACGACGGCGGATCCAGCGGCCGCCTGCGCAAAGAACTCAACATGCTCCCGCCCGGCGATATCCGCAACTGCATCGTGGCGCTCTCTGAAGATGAAGCTCTGCTTTCGCGACTTTTCCAGCACCGCTTCGAGCGGGGCTCTGGACTGGAGGGCCACAGCTTCGGAAATCTTTTTCTGGCTGCACTGACTTCGATCACCAAGGATTTCAGCGAGGCGGTACGCCTTTCCTCGGAGATCCTGGTCACGCGCGGGCACATCTACCCCTCGACTACTTCTAACGTCGAACTTGAGGCTTTGCTGGAAGACGGCACACGGGTATCGGGAGAAACCAGGATCACCGCCAGCAAGGGCAAGATTCACGAGTTGTTTTTAGTTCCGCCCGGGGTTGAGCCTCTTCCCCAAACCCTGAAGGCCATCGCGCGCGCCGACCTCATCACGGTTGGTCCGGGGTCGCTGTTCACAAGCTTAGTTCCAAACTTGCTGGTAAAAGGCGTTACCCGGGCGATCCTCGACTCTTCTGCCCTGAAGGTTTACGTTTGCAATTTGATGACCCAAGCCAATGAGAGCCTGGGATTGAGTGCCGCGGACCACATCCGCGCCCTCAACCGTCATGCTCAGGCAGAGCGCATCTTCGACTACGCGATTATGAATCGAACTCCGGTTTCGCAGGCCATGAAGGCCAAATACGCCCTGGAGGGCGCTTCGCAGATCGTTACTGATCTAGACGCCATCGAGGAGTTAGGTATTTGTCCGGTATTGGGCGACTATCTCGAGGAGGATGGCGTGGCCCGCCATGCCACCGCTCGAGTTACCCGCGATTTGCTGGCATTGGCGATCGGGACCAGAACCGGACAAAAGCCGGCGACCAAATCCCATCACGCCGTCAAAGTTCCTTAGCCCATGACCCCAGACGCGCGCCGCCTCTCCCGAGAGTAATTTCTTCCCGGCCTGACTGCCGCGTTATATTGGTTCGAATGCAGAAAGCTAAATCCAACCACGTCCCGCGGATTGCGATTGCCATCATGGCAGCCGGCAAGGGTACACGCCTCAAGTCCAAACATCCCAAAGTACTGCACGAAGTGGGTGGAAAGCCGTTGCTGGCCCATGTGATCGCCGCGGCTGCCCAGGTTGTGCCCGCAAAAAACGTCTATGCCATCATTGGCCATGAAGCGGAACGCGTGCGCGAGGCGGTGGCTCACACCGGAATCGGCTTCGTTCTGCAGCAACCGCAGCGCGGCACCGGACACGCTCTGATGGCCGCCCGTGAAGCCCTCGTGCCCTACGATCACGTCATCGTGCTTTCCGGCGACGCTCCTCTCATCACTGCGCAAACCATCTCGCGCCTGCGCGACTTTCACCTGGCCAAGAATTCCGCAATGACTATGCTGACCGCGGACTTACAGAATCCCACCGGCTACGGGCGGATCATCCGAAAGAGCAAAAGCGATGAGGTTCGCGCCATCGTGGAAGAAAAATCCGCCAGCCCCGCGCAGAAGAAACTCCATGAAATCAATTCCGGGTTCTATGCGTTCGCGGTAAAGCCCCTCTACGCTCACATCGAAGAGCTTTCCACCGCCAACCCTCACCAGGAGTACTACCTGACCGACATGGCCGGAGTTCTGGCCCAGGCCAAGGCCAAGGTCATCGCGTGCAAAACCGATAGTCCGGGAGAAATCCTGGGCAGCAATACCCGCGCGGAAATGGTGGCCCTCGATGCCAGCCTGCGTTTGGCGAAATGCCGCCAACTCATGAATGACGGCGTTACCATCTTCTATCCCGAGAGTTGCGTAATTGACAGCGAGGTCGAGGTTGGAGCGGATACCGTTATTCAGCCATTCGTGCAACTCCTGGGCAAGACCCGCGTGGGCAGCGACTGCCGTATCGAGTCCTACACCGTGATCCATGATTCTGAAATCGGCGACGGCGTGCAAATTCTTCCCGGCTGCATGATCGAACATTCACGCGTAGCCGCCTCGGCACATCTTGGGCCCTATTCACATCTGCGCCCACAGAGCGAGATCGGCGAGGGAGCCCACGTAGGCAACTTCGTGGAAACCAAGAAAATCCGCCTCGGCAAGGGTTCCAAAGCCAACCACCTGACCTACCTTGGAGACGCCGAAATTGGCGAAGGAGTGAACATTGGCGCAGGCACCATCACCTGCAATTACGACGGGACCCACAAGCGCACAACCGTCATCGAAGATGGTGTGTTCATCGGCAGCGACTCCACGCTGGTGGCCCCGGTGAAGATCGGCAAGGGCGCCTATGTGGGAGCGGCATCTTGCATTACCGAGGATGTTCCAGAGGATTCCCTGGCTCTGGGCCGCGCCCAGCAGGTCGTGAAGGAAGGCTGGGCCAAAAAGAAACGCGAAGCGCGAGCTGCCCTGAAAAACTCTTAACCCCTGAATCCACCCGGGCAGGCGCTCACCTGCGAGAAAGTCCCACAAGACTTTTCTGCAGTCCCTAGCGTGACACCGCCGCAAACAGCGGCGAGTGCATCAGCGACTGGAATTCCTTGTCATCGCTCCTGAAGTGCAGCTGCAGATTCGAGCTATCCGAATCCACAGTCACATCCTGCATGGCCATCTTCTCCACCGGAGATGCCGTCATCTTGCGGTAGAGGATGCCCGCTTTCAAAAGCGAGGAAAGAGTGGTCGCCGTAATTGAGTCCGAAGTAAGCACCGACAAATCGAACTTTATGCCATCCGCAAAATTCATGGTGTAGCTCGATCCCAGCACCCGCTTCTTGACCGTCTCATAATCTGCGAGTTTTGCCGCATCGCCCAGCGCCGAACGCAGCATGTTCTGCGTGCCGTTCTGGTCGAGCACGCTCCATACCATGCCGGAGTCAACCGAGCCCATCATGTCTGTAACCTGGCCGTTGGAATCGAGAGCGGCAATATCACCGTCACGGGTATCGAGCGCGCCTCGCACCGCCGTGAGTTCCCCAAAGAGCAGCGTGTTGTCGTCCAGGAAAGTCATCTCCATTCCGCCGGACATGGTATAGAGATCGTTGTCACGGTATTTCGCCGGGCGGATCTTCTGCAGGCGTACCTTTTTCAGCACGGCCGTCGCCGAAAACGATCCCTGCGCCACACCCACCACTTTCACCCCTTGTTTTCCAGCCCGGTAGGCCGCAAATACCAGTTGATCGAGATCTTGCTCGGGGGATATGCCGACTCCCCGCAGCGCCACCTCAAACTGCTTGAGGTTGTCGGGAAGCAATTGCTGCTTTAGCGCCATCGCCGTATCGGAATTCTTCAACATGCGATAATCCACGGAGATGATTTGTTGAATATCGGAGGGGATGACCGTGCGGGCCGAACTTCCCAGCGGCATAGCCCACGCTCCCGCCGGAAGAAGTAACGACAATGCCGACAGGCCGCGCAGAACATTTCTCATGACTGGCTTCATAGAACCGCCTTTAAGGAGACTCCCAGTTGGATGCACGCCAGGGCTCTCCCGGTGCCCATCGTATCCCAATTGTATGCCAGCCTCCCCGCCCGAAAGTACGTGCCCGTATAACTAGGCGGAGTCCTCGCATCTGCAACCCAGGTCAGAACAACATACGGTCATCCCGACCGTAGCGGTCAGAAATCACAAACAACATTGTCATCCCGACCGTAGCGGAGCGAAGCGAGCGGAGCGGAGGGACCTGCCTTACCGCCCTCGCGCCTGAACCTCAGCCATTCGGTTCTCCAGGATTTGAGGCGAAAAATCCATGGTTTGCAGGAACCAGGCTGGCGCTTGCTCCAGCGCCTTCTTCGGAATCAGGCCGATAACCTCGCTGCTATCCACGGCTGCGCCACGGCTCGCAGCTTCTTGCTCTACCTTCTGGAATACGCGATAGATCGGCGTCTGCTCAAAATCCGTCAAATTCATGGACACCTGCGCTTTGCCCGCCACCAGGAAGCCGGCAGCTTTCACAAAAGGCAGGCCTCCACTGGAAAATCGGACCGCCTTGGCGACTTGTTTCGCAATTTCCACCTCGGGCGTATTCAGAAAAATGTTGTAGGCGATGAGAAATTTCCGCGCTCCCACCGCCGTGATTCCAGCCGTAGGATGCACTCGACATTCGCCGAAATCCGGCTTGCGCGCCGGGTTGGTAGCAATTTCCTCTCGAATGCCTTCAAACTGCCCGCGCCGGACGTCTGCCAGGTTCTGCCTCTCCGGCAAAAGCGCGGCAGCTTCGTAGAGATACACGGGAATCTGGCAGCGCTTCCAAATCTGCTCGCCCACGTGTCGCGCTATGGCTGCGCAGTCCCCCATCGTTATGCCATCGATTGGGATGAACGGCACCACATCCGCCGCTCCCATTCTCGGATGCCCGCCCCGGTGCTGATTGAGATCAATCAGTTCGGCAGCTTTGCCAACGCCGCGAATCGCGGCCTCTTGGACCGCCTCCGAGTCGCCCGCCAATGTAATCACGCTGCGGTTGTGGTCAGCGTCCATTTGCCGGTCAAGGATGGAAACGCCTTCTATCTTCATGGCCTGGGCGATGGCATCCACCTTGGCCGCATCACAGCCTTCGGAAAAATTGGGGACGCACTCGACTAAGGGGGACATAAGCGAAGGATATCCGGGCGGTGGGCGTCGCAGCAACCTGGAATCTGACTTCTGTCTGAATGACTCAACCTGGTCAATGAGCGTAATGGCGACGCTACGCTAGTTTGCTGACGCTTAGCCTGGAATACTGGGGCGTCCACAAGTCTAATGCAGCGTCGGTAACGAGTAGATGCGAAGTTCTCCCGACTCAAAGCTGGCGTAATGTAGTCCATCCGGGGATAAGGCTGCACGCCCGTTTTTCGGAAACGGTCGATTTACAAGGGGAGTTGGTGATCTTCGATCAAAGACAATCCAGCGGCCGCTGTCGCTGCGGTCGTCGCACGTTGCGAACGCCGCGTAGCGCGACAAATCCGCAGTAGCACTTTGCACCGACCCGCAATCGTTTCGCGGAATCCACGGCAACAACTCTGTAGTCTGGTCTTTCCTCCAGATAACCAGTTGCCCCGCATTATTTCCTTTTTCGTTTTCACTGATCTGGCCAGCGACGCTCCCATCCGCGAAGAGACCAATTATGACGGCCGTCTCACCGTCCTTTAGTGGAACCTCCCAAGTGGTTCGATCTTCACTTTCTGCGATCATCTTGCATCGTTGTTTAGCGCCCGCGTAGACGACACCTGTTGAGACATACTCGTTCGGTCGCAACTCTTGTTGGCACACCATATAGGCCAGCCCATGCTCCCCGAACTTCCGATCCCTTGCGTCTATAGGCCATTCTTCTTGCCAACGCTTTCTCTGAGACGGCGGAGAACCATCCAGGAACGTTCGTAGGTCCTTGATTGGCCTAGCGTAAAACCCTCCTGGAATATGAGAGCGTGACCAACCAAGGTCGTTTGGTCCAGAAAACGATCAATGCGTGTAATGTCTTGTAAGTTCGCATCAAGTAGCAGGACGCTCGATTTCGATTCATTCCTGCCTTCCTTATCAAGATTCACCGACTGTATTCTGAAAAGAAGAGTGCCATTCGGACCTGTCGTTGCCTCGCCCTCGGCCACGATTTCCCCGTATCCGTCGGCAGGATAGGGGATGTCGCGCTTAGCCCTCAGCACAGCGCCGACACTGAAAACCAGCAGTCGGGCCGACCCGTCGACCCTACGATCAGTCGTCACTCTGGAATTGGGGCTTGTGTTGAACCCGACGGCCACTTCCTCGCTGTTTAGCCAAACAACAAAGCGATAAGTGACGATCGTCCTGGGAGCCTCGTCTCTGGTCGAAAAGAAACCATTCGGCAGGCCCAGCGCAGAGAGATCGATTCGTACTTCGGGAGTTGGCTCTGGCCCTACGTTTGTCTGGCCCCTCGAACAACCAAGGAGCAGTGCAGTGACAGCAACCACGCTCGCCGTCACGGCCCCCTTTCGAGGTAATCTGTCGATCCGTTTTTCCACTTCTACATTCACCCGCCTGAAGCATTTCTAGCTGCATTGGGATTATGAAGGGGCGGGTCAAGTGTCGCTGCAGGACATTACACAAGTTGAGAACTTGGCCGACCAGGACCGATGAAGGTAATGGGCCTTTACACTACCTTACCGTTTAAACTTTCTCACGCCCTCAATGCTTCTTCCCCTTCCCGCTCCCCCAGAACTTCCCTATCCCCACTCGCACCTGCACCGTATTGATCCCCGGATTCAGGTTCGCCAGGCCCGCATTCGAGATATGCATGTAGCGCACCTCCAGGCTCCAGTAGCGCGACTCGCCCAGAAAATGCGTTCCCAGCGCCGCGCTGTCCATGAAGTTCACCGTATTGGTTCCGTTAGGAACGTCGCGATTGGTAAACAGCGGCCCTCCGCTGATCTCAAAGTACGGGGCAAATTTTCCTCTGCAAGCAAAATTCCACCTCAGCTTGAGTGGATCGAAACCCGCGCCATAAGCTGTATTGCCAGGCTGAAAGACCACGAACGCCGGCACCACATCCACCAGGTATTCGAAACGGCCCTTCAAGAAAGACGGACCGTGCGGCCGGGTGAGAATCCATCCGAAACTGCCCCCTGCGTTCCACACGCCCGTGTTCGATGTGCCGCCCGGAACCGAATATCCGCCGCCCGTCCACGCCTCGATCTCATGCCCGCCGTCCTCCGGACGCGCCTGCGCTAGAGCGAATGAACAACAGAACACCATCAGAGTTGCGAACGCAGTTTTCATAGGCCCCATGTTCATAAAGCTCGCACGATACAGGAATTTACGCGGCAGTGACAAATCCTCACCACAGAAAACGCTACTCTGCTAGGCGCTGCCGGAAAACGCGGGTGGTGTCTCAGTGTGCTTTCCGCCTCGTTTCTCAGCGCCCTCGGTGATGTCTCTCAGCGGTCTCCGCGGTGTAAGATGTGGATTCGCCGTCAGCAAGAACAAAATCTTAAACCGCCGAGGTCGCGGAGGCGGCAAAACCACCTTGAGATCTCAGCCGCAGGAGACGCTGTATAATCCAACCCTGCTTACGGAGGCCGACATGCCGCAATATGTGATTGAACGTGAATTACCTGGTGCAGGACAACTGACGCCCGAACAACTCAAAGGCGTTTCCCAGAAATCCTGCGCGGTTCTCCAAAACCTCGGCCCTCAGATCCAGTGGCGCCACAGCTACGTCACCGCCGACAAAATTTACTGCATTTACGACGCGCCCAATGAAGAAATGATCCGCGAACACGCCCGTCAGGGCGGCTTCCCTGCCAACCGGATCTCCGAGGTCAAGACCACCATCAGCCCTAAAACCGCCGAAGGGTGAAGCTAGTCACAACCCCAGCCCGCCGTCTACGGCCAAAACCTGTCCAGTGATGAAATGCGGGGCGGTGGCGAAAAACAAGACCGCCTGCGCGATTTCCTCCCCGGTTCCGTTGCGCCGCATCGGGGTCTGTTTGGCCATGCGCCGCATGAAAGCCTTTGCCGCCTTCTCTCCCAAGTCAATCATGCCGGGAGCCACGCAGTTCACCGCGATCTCCGGCGCCAGCGCCTTCGCCATCACCTTGGTCAGCATGTGCACCGCCGCTTTGGATGAGCAATAATGGGCATGGTCCGCCCAGGCGCGCAAGCCTCCCAGCGATCCCATATTGATAATCTTCCCCCGGCGCTGGCGCAGAAACCTGCTCGCCTCCCGCGAAACCAGGAACGGTCCCCGGGTATTGGAGGCGAATATGGCATCCCACTGCGCCACGGTCAGCTTGGCAAATTCCACCGTCTCGTAGTTGGCGGCGTTGTTCACCAGGATGTCGAGCCCGCCCAACTCCTTCACGGCTCGCTGGATCATGGCCTTCACGCTTGACTCATCGGTCACATCGCAGGGCAGAGCCACCGCCCGAACGCCTAAGTCCCGCAGATCAGTCAATCCCCGCTGCGCTTCCCTCGCCGAGGTTCGGAAGGTAATCGCCACGTCTGCCCCGGCCTCGGCCAAGGCCAAAGCGCTGGCCCGCCCCAGTCGGCGCGCACCGCCGGTGATCAGGGCCACCTTGCCCGTCAAAGGTTTTCCGCTCAATCCAACCATGCCCGCAATTCTATCCCGCAACCGGAAGTTCGCGCCTCGCCCTCTGTGGCCCGTATTGAAACTGGTCGCCCTGGAGTTTGTTTTCAAGTCTAGGAAACTGGCCCGGGGAACGGTAAAATCGCAGCTCCAATGCCCGAAGCTCGACAAGTCGTCGTCTATTCCCGCAAAGGCTGCCATCTGTGCGAGATCGTCAAGGAAACGCTGGGCAAACTGGAACGCCGCGGCGGCTTCACCTGGCGGGAAGTTGACGTCGACGGCGACGAGCAACTGCGCCGCCAATTCACCGATGAGGTTCCTGTCGTCTTCATCGACGGCCACAAAGCCTTCAAGTACCGCATGGATGAACAGGAATTCCTGCGCAAACTCGCCAGCTGACTTCCTCTCGGCGCTCGCTTCCGGATCCGGGCACGCGCTCGGCCTGGTTTCACTTACTGAAGCGAATTTGAGTCGCGCTCATGGTAGTGGTCAGTTTCCGTAAGAACAGCCCTGTTTGTCATTCCGAAGCCAGCTTTATCGGCGAGGAATCCGCTTTCTGGCAGTGCCAAAACAGCAGATTCCTCGCGCGTAATGCCGCTCTTCGGAATGACCATTCCTTGGGGATCTTCAAACTGACCCACGACCCGCTCACAGAATGCTTGACATCCCTTCCAAATTTCGGCACTGTCGAGGGTCACAATCAATTGAATTTAGTTCACCAGGCGACCCGCTCCATTGATCCGGGAGAAGATGACGTTCCAGGAGAAAACCATGCAAAGAAGAAGATTCCTCAAGTTGGGACTAGCTGGACTCGGCGCGACTGCTCTGCCCAGTCTGCCCCTGTTTGCCATCCCCGCCCCTCCTGCCCAAGGCTTCTGCTTCATGATGGGTAACCACTGGAGCTACATCGGCATTGGCTGGCAACTTGGGATCGAATCCTGCGCTCTCTCGGTGCTCGACGCACTGAACATAGCGGATGAAAAGCCCGGGGCAAAAACCTGCATCAACCTTGACGCCCGCGCTTACGAATTCCTGGCCCAGGAATATCCCCTGCTGTGCGAGCGGCTCAAGAAATATTTGGCGGAAGATAAAGTTGAACTCATCGCCGGGTCCTACTCGCAACCCATGGCCACGCTGTTCTCTGGAGAGTCCAGCATCCGCCAGATCGTGGTGGGGCATGAGGTCATTCGCAAAGCCCTGGGCGTCGATGTGGAAAGCTTCCTGGAAGAAGAGGAATTCTCTCATCCGCAGCTGCCGCAAATCCTGAACGCCGCCGGGGTGAAATACACCAGCCTGGCGCAACTGGACACGTGGGCCTATGCCGGATGTCCGGTACTTCCCTTGAATGTCTTCTATTGGAAGGGTATGGACGGTAGCACGATCCTATGCCAGGCCAAGAACAATCTTTTCGGCTGGGATGGTGGCCCGCATGACACGCCGTTTTTCTCCACGCCGGAAGGCAAGGCCGAGTTGGCAAAACTGCAACAACTGGGCAAGCCGTGCGCGCAATATTGGACCGAGTTGGGCTGGGAGGATTCCGAAAAGCCTCGCTATCTCACCTACCCGAAGCAATTCGCCGAGTTCTCGGAGAAAAACAACGTCGAGTACGTCACGCTGCGCGGATACTTGAAGAAATACGGCAGCCAGGCCAAAGAAACCATCTACCTCAACATGGACGCCTGGAAGAAGCTTCTGCCCTGGGGCATTGGCGGCGACCAGGTGCGGGTCAACGCCCGCAAGATCGAGGCCACCCTCCACGCCGCCGAGCGCTTCGACGCCCTGGCCTGCGCGCTGGGATCTAAATCAAAAACCGCCACGCTCTACACCGCCTGGCGGAATCTGCTCACCGCCCAGAGCCACGACCAGAATCTTTGCGAATACTCGCGCTGGCAAGGCGACCGCATGGCTCCCCTCGGGCTGATTGAGGATCATCACGACCAGACCTGGGGATCCATTGGCTATCATCACCTGGACGAGGCGCTCAAGGATGGTAAAGCAACCCTCGAGGCTTCGTTGTCGGATATTGCCAATCGAGTGGCGGCGCCCCACGGAGCGACGGGCCCGAGCGTCGTAGTATTCAATCCCTGTAGCTGGGACCGGAATTCCCTGGCGCGCACCGGCAAGGTGTATCTCAAAGAGCGCCCCGCCAAGAACGTCTCGGTGGTCAACAGCACGGGCGCAACCGTTCCTTTCCAGATTGAACGCAGCGAAAATGACTTGGCCGGAAACCTCGCCATGGTAGATGTCACCTTCCTGGCGGAGAATGTGCCCGGGGTGGGCTACGACACTTACCGCCTGAAGTTTACCGCGGAGCCAGTGAAGTCGCCCGAAACCGCGCTCACCGTGGACGAAGCCAAATTCGAAATGGAGAATGCTTTTGTGCGCCTTCGTCTCGACCCCACCCACGGGACTCTAGTCAGTCTGGTGGAAAAAGAATCCGGCGCGGAATTTATCTCCTCCGAAAAATTCTCTACTCCGGCGTTCCACGGCCTGCCCAACCTCAAATATCCCTTCCTGGATAAGGACCCCGATACTTCCTACGACAGTGCCACCGCCAAAGCTTCCACCCTGTGGCTGGAGAAGGGTCCGCTGCGCGCCACCCTGAAAGCGGTGCACACCTGGAAACAACTCACTTACGAAACCAGGGTCACGCTCTCTCTCCATTCCCCGAACGTTGAGATTTTGAGCCGCGTGCTAACGCGCGTGCCCCCAGCAGTAGACGACTTCCCCGAAGGCCGCGCCCAGCGCGACATCAATAACGGTTACTGGCTGGCCTTCGCCCCCAGTTTCGCGACAACCGCGGTTCATCGCGATTTCCCGTTGGGCGTCGAGAAAACGGAGCACGAACGCCTCCATGGGCTGACCTTCGCCGATCTGGTCAGCGAAGAGCAAGGTCTGCTGATCATTCATTCCGGCTGCCAGTACTTTCGCAAGGAGAGCGACGGCACCTGGTCCAACCTCGTGATGCGCGAGTGGGAGTCGTACTTCAGCAACGAGTACGGCTTCCCTAACTACGCCGAGCTTGCCCATGCGCTGGTGGCCCACGGTCCTGAAATGGACGACGCGCAGCGCACCCGCGCCGCCATGGAATTCGACTCCAAGTTCCTGACCGCTGTCTCCACCACGGGCTCCGGCAATCTCCCAGCGAGAAAATCCTTTGTGCGGGTTACTCCCGACAACGTTCTGCTTTCCGCCTTCCGCAAGCGTCCCGACAGCGGCTACGAACTGCGCCTGCTGGAAACTGCGGGCAAATCGGCCGATGCGAAAGTTGAACTGGGATTTGCGGCGTCCCACGCCGTCGAAACCGATTTGCACGGTCGTGCCACCGGCAAACCGATGGGAGGACGGGAAATAAGTCTGGCGATGAAACCTTGGCAGTTCCGTACGCTGCAGATCGTTTAGGAAATCGATGAACCACGTTTGGGGCGGACGCCCTCGTCCGTCCGGCCCGCAGCACCGACCCCGTGGAACGTCCGGGCTGCGTCAAGGCTTTCCCCTATAATCACCAAGCGCTCAGCCACGCATCCTCTGCATGGGCCTCAACAAGCTCGACTTCACCATCATCGCGATCTACCTGGCGGGCATCACCCTCTTCGGGCTGCGCTTCCGCAAACGGCAGCGCACCTTGCGCGACTACTTTTTGGCCGATCGCAACATCCCCTGGTGGGCGATCGCGCTCTCCATTGTCGCGGCGGAGACCAGTACGCTCACCATCATCAGCATTCCCGGCCTGGCCTATGACACCAACCTCACGTTCTTGCAGTTGGTTCTCGGCTATCTAACCGGACGCGTCATCATCAGCTTCGTTTTGCTGCCGCACTATTTCCGTGGAGATCTTTATACCGCCTATGAACTGATCGAGCGCCGCTTCGGGCGCAAGCTGCGCTCGCTTACCGCCGGGCTTTTCCTGATGACTCGCGCCGCTGCCGAGGGCGTCCGGGTATATGCCGTTTCGATCGTGGTGGCCATCGCGCTGGGTACGGGTGAGATCACTTCCATCGCCATCATCACCGCGCTCACCTTGATCTACACCTTTGAAGGCGGATTAGCCGCGGTCATCTGGACCGACGTGGTTCAAACCGTCGTCTATGTGGGGGGCACGCTGGTTGGCGTGTTTACTATCCTGCATCTGGTCCCGGGCGGCTGGCCCGCAATTCACCATATCGCTGCGAGCGCCGGCAAGCTGCGCGTGTTCGACTTCGCGCCGAACCTCTGGAAGCCTTACACCTTCTGGGCAGGGCTGATTGGCGGAACTTTCTTCACCACAGCTAGCCACGGCACGGACCAACTCATCGTGCAACGCCTGCTCGCAGCACGCACTCAAAAGCAATCCGTCACCGCCCTGCTTTCCAGCGGCGTGGCGATTTTTTTCCTGTTTGCGCTCTTCCTTCTAGTCGGAGTCATGCTGTTCGCATTCTATGGCGTACCCTCCAGTGCATTCGGAAAGGCCGACCGAATTTACCCGACATTCATCGTCCATCAAATGCCGCACGGAATCTCCGGCCTGCTGATTGCCGCAATCCTCGCTGCGGCCATGTCCAATCTGAGCGCGGCGCTCAACTCGCTTTCTTCCAGTTCGATGGTGGATTTCTACCTGCGCAACAAGCCCACGATGGACGAGGGCCGAAAGATACGGCTCTCCCGGATTGCGACACTTCTCTGGGCGCTCCTGCTCTTTGGCTTGGCGGTGCTCTCGCTGCGTAAAATTGGCCACGTGGTCGAGGTCGGCTTGCAAATCGCTTCCGTAGCCTACGGAGCGCTGCTCGGCGTGTTCCTGCTGGGAGTGCTTACGCGCCGCGCCAATCAAAACGGCGCCATGCTCGGCATGCTCTGCGGCTTCGCAACAGAACTCTATCTGTGGGTCTGGACCTCCGTTCCTTGGACGTGGTACGTGGCCGTTGGGACAGTGGTTACGTTTCTCGTGGGATACGCTGGCAGCGTGGTCCTGCCGGCAGAAGACCAGAAAGCTTTTAACCGCTGAGGCCGCTAAGGAAAAACCGAGAACCCAAAGAGGTTCGTTTGTCGACGTTTATCCGTCACATCTTTCTCTGCGTGCTCAGGGCTATCTTTGCGATCTCGGCGGTTAAAGGCTTTCTTGCGTGCAGACCCAAAATCTCACATCCGAAATAATCGGAGCAGCGATCAAGATTCACCGCCGCCTGGGCCCGGGTCTCCTGGAATCAGCTTACGTAACCTGCCTCGCCTACGAACTCGAAAAACTTGGGCTTCGAGTGGAGCGTCAGAAGGCGGTACCGCTCATCTACGAAGCCGTCAAGATGGAATGCGGCTTTCGAGCGGACTTAGTCATAGAGGGAAGAGTGGTCGTGGAATGTAAGTGCAAAGAAGCACTGCATCCCGTAGACGAAGCCCAGTTGCTTTCTCACCTGCGCCTTCTCAACATGCAGGTTGGGCTACTGATCAACTTTCACGTTTTCCTCCTCAAGGATGGCATCAAGCGAATGGTGAACAACTATCAGGAGCCTTCCACAGAAAGCCTTTAACCGCTAAGACCGCCGAGGAAGAACAAAGATCGCAGAGAAAGCCGTCTGTTTTTTAATTCTTCTTATGTGTTTCTTTGCGTTCTCTATTTTCCCTCGGTGCTCTCAGCGGTCAAAAGCTTTTCCTTCCTGCCTTCACGTATACTCCCCAAAATGCCCGCCCCCAGCCCTCACCCAGAACTCACCCGGGAATTAGGCCTTACTACATCCCTGTCCGTCGTTGTGGGCACCGTCATCGGCAGCGGAATCTTCCTCGTTCCCACCGAGATGATGCAGGCCGCAGGCTCGGCCAAGCTTGTGTACCTAGCCTGGATGGTTGGCGGCCTCCTGTCGTTCTTCGGTGCGCTCACCTACGCCGAACTGGGCGCGATGAAACCGCAGGCCGGCGGCGAGTACGTCTACATTCGCGACGCCTATGGACCCCTCCCAGGATTTCTCTATGCCTGGACATGGTTCGTCATTGCCAAGCCTGCCTCCATTGCCACGCTCACCGCCGGACTGGTGCGCGTGCTGGGAACCTTTGCCGCCTTCGGCTTCCTCTCCCATGAATTCATCCACTTCCCTTTCACCATCACCTACGGTCAGCTTTTGGCGGTGGCAGCCACATTGTTCGTAACCCTCATTAACTACCTCGGGATCAAGAAGGCGGGAGAATTCCAGCTGGTTTTCACGTTTCTCAAAGTATCCGTCATTCTGGCCATTATTGCGGTGGGTTTCAGCTACGCATCGGGAAGCTGGGGACACTTCTCCGCCGGCTACGCCGGCGCTAAAGGCGGAGTCGCAGGCTTTATGGCGGCCCTGGTGGCCGCGCTGTGGGCCTACGACGGCTGGAACGACCTCAGCATGATTTCCGGCGAGGTTCGCAATCCGGAACGCAATCTGCCCATCTCGCTGATCGCCGGGGTGGCCATTGTCGGCGCCTTGTACATACTGACCAATGCCGCCGTGCAGTACGTGCTGCCGGCCGCAACCATCGCCGGCACCGAGCGGCCCGCATCCGACGCCATCGGCTTAGTGCTCGGATGGCGTGGCGCCTGGCTGGTTTCTGCCGGCATGGCGCTGTCCATCCTGGTGGCCATGAACGGCACCATCATGAGTGCCGCCCGCGTACCCTACGCGGCTGCCCGGGACCGTTATTTTTTCTCCGCACTCGCCGAGGTTCACCCGCGCTTTCACAGCCCTGCCGCCGCTATCGTTGCCCAAGCTGGCCTCTCCATCGTGCTACTCCTTCTCGGAGGCAGTTACCGCCAATTTTTCTCCCTCGCCATTTTCTCGGAATGGCTTTTTTACATGCTGGCAGCCAGCACCTTGTTTGTCTTCCGCTGGCGCGACCCCGCGGTAAACCGCCCCTACCGCGTCTGGGGATACCCCTGGGTTCCGGCGCTGTTCGTGCTGGTGGCCGGAATCCTGCTCTATTACACTTTTGCCGACAATCTGATGAACTCCGCTCTGGGTTGCCTCGTCATCCTTTCCGGCATCCCGGTTTTCCTTTTTTTCGCCCGCAGGCGGAGAGCTTAATCGCATGATTCCTCGCCATTTCTCTCCCATTCCGTGAGCCTTCCAGCGCCGCGGTTACCAAGGTACAGCGCCAGCGGACACGTTTACCCCTCGGCCAATCTCTCGTAAGTTAGAGCTTCCACCCGGTCATCCTCCCCTAGGCTCGGGTCCCCAAAACTTGGAGTTGATGGAATGGCGACTGCACAAAGCTTTGAACTCGGTCTTCTGCCGGAGCGTAAACTGAACTGGCGCACCTTTGTCACCAGCTACGGTTTTGTCGCTTTCATGGTGCTGATCGTTGTTAATATAGGGTTGATCTGGCCGGAGCGGTTGCAGCTTCATAATTATCACGTCACTGAACTTATTCCTTTGCCTTCAGTGCAGCCCAAGCCGATCAAGATCAAGCAGCCGCCGGTGCGGGCCAAGCTGTTGCCGCCTGCCCCTGTCTTCGAGACTCCCAAACTAACTGTTCCCCGGGAAATGCGTGCGGTCAGGATGCCGGCCCGGGAGGTTGCGCCCCCCAAAATTGTGACCGGTCAATTCACTCCTCCAGTGCTGAAAGAGTTGGGCGGAGCGCGCATGGCTAAGATCATCCGTACCGGGCAATTTGGCAGTTCCGCCACTCCTACGGTGAATGCTCCCATTGAAAGAGTTCAGACCGGAGGCTTCGGCGATCCCAATGGGGTAAAAGGAGAAGGAAAATCCAATGCTCGCTTGACCGTCGCCAGCCTCGGGTCCTTTGACCTGCCGCAGGGTGGTGGCCAGGGAAATGGCTCCGGCGGCACCAAAGGCATCAAGGGCACAGTGGCCAGCGCTGGTTTCGGCAATGGCATTGCCCAGCCCGGTCAGGGCGACGGACGCAGCAACGGGCGAGGAGTTCAAAGCGCTGGCTTCGGCAGCGAGATGGTGGCGCAGGGACCGGCCAGGGTACGGCAGGTGGATAACGGGCCGGCCACCACGCCTGTGGAAATCACTTACAAGCCCGTTCCGGTTTACACTCAAGATGCGCGCAACCTCAAGCTGGAAGGGGAAGTTTTGCTGGACGTTTTGTTCGCAGCAAATGGCCAGTTGCACGTCAACCGTGTGGTGCGCGGATTGGGGCATGGGTTGGATGAAAGCGCCCTCGCCGCCGCCAATGTGATGCGGTTTAAACCGGCTTTGCGGAATGGTGTGCCCGTGGATTCCACGGCAGTGGTACATGTAGAGTTTCGGCTTGCGTACTAAGATCAAAAAAGTTGGAACAGTAGAGAGGATCAGAGTCATGCGTACTTGGAAATTGATGCTTACTGCTTTCTTGTTGGCTGGGTTGAGCGCCATGGCGCAGCAGACGGCGGGACAAACGTCGTCAGAGCCAACCGCGGCGCCACAGCAGGCCGCGCCCCAAACGCCCCAACAACCTGCCGATCCTGCGCCGGCCTCCGTCCCTACGACCTTGAACCAGGTCGTAGACCGCGCCATCGCGCGTGAACATGCCCTGATCACCATGCTGGCCAAGCGCACGCCTCTGGTCGAGACCTACCTGCAGAATATGAGGAATGATCCGCAGCTTGGCCCTGTGCCCATTAGCGACCACTACTACTTCGGCCGCATTGATATGGGCGAGACCGGCCGTCAGGATTACCTCTCCAAAGGTAGTTTTCAGGGGCACTTGCTGGGCGGATTTTCCAAATTGTTCAAGTACGACTACAACCCCGCCGGCTTCTCCTGGATGGTGTTCGTGGACCGCGATGACTTCGACCACGCCCATTATGACTTCAGCTACGTCCACCGCGAGTTTCTGGGCGACGTGCGCTGCATCGTGTTCGACGTCACTCCCAAGAAAGGGTCCGGCAAAGGCCGCTTCCAGGGCCGTATTTGGGTGGAGGACCAGGACTTCAACATCGTGCGCATGAACGGCACCTACGTGCCGCACCCCGAGAACGCTTACTTCTTCCATATGGATAGCTGGCGCGTCAATGCCGTCGCCGGATATTGGGTCCCGGCGTATGTCTACAGCGAAGAAGGGGACGCCAGCGCCGGATCGAAGGACAAGTTCGCCTTCAAGGCGCAAACCCGCATTTGGGGCTATAACGTGCGCGCCGGCATGCGGCAGGATGAGATGACCCAGGTGCTGGTGGATTCTTCCGTGAAGGACGAGAGTCCCACCGCGCAGGATGCTTCGCCACTGGAAGCCCAGCGCGCCTGGCAGCAACAAGCCGAGGACAATGTGCTGGAACGCCTGCAAAGCGCCGGATTACTGGCGCCTGCCGGCGATCTGGACAAAGCCCTGCAAACCGTGGTGAGCAATTTGCAGATCACCAATAACATTGATCTGCCGCGCCCCGTCCGTACTCGCGTGCTGCTCACTTCCCCGCTCGAAACCTTTAGCGTGGGCAACACCATCGTCCTGAGCCGCGGCCTGATTGATGTTCTGCCGGATGAGGCCAGCATCGCCATGGTGCTTTCCCATGAACTGGCGCACATCGTGCTCGGTCACAACCTGGGCAGCAAGTTCGCCTTTGACGACCGCATGCTCTTCTCCGACGATTCCACCTTCAACAACCTCGGATTCCGCCATGTTCCCGAGGAGGAAGCTGCCGCCGACAAGAAAGGCCTCGAGATGCTCAAGAACCTGGCGGCAGGTGGCGGACTCCCCAACGGCGGCAAACTGGATACCGCGGGCCTGTTCTTGCGCGAATTGTCGGACCGGGGCCCGGCCCTGGGCGCCTTGCTGACCCCTCACCTGGGCAACGGTTTCGTGGACGGCAAGGGACAACTCATTCGCTTCAACGCACTGGCTGAGTCTGCCCCCAAACTCGACCCCGCCAAGCTTGATCAGATCGCAGCCTTGCCTCTGGGAGGCCGGGTAAAAATGGGGGTGTGGAATGACGATGTGGCGATGGTGAAAACGCCGCCCACCGCCATCACTTCAGCCCGCGACAAGATGCCGCTCGAAGTCACTCCGTTCTTCCCGCGGCTCACTCGCATCACCATCAGCGGCAGTTCGGAAAACACCACTGCCGCCACCAACCAGGCGTCCAGCCACAACTAAGCTGGAAGTCCTGCACCACAAGTTGCAGTAAGCACGAGCCGGAACTGGGAACCAGTCTCCGGCTTTCGTGTTTCTGATTCTTCCGAATTCGGACACCCTGGTTCGAGGACGAGGCGGCCTTCTAGCCGTCTAGCACCCTTTACTGATCGTTCACGCGGTACCAGTTGACTACGGTGTGCTCACCGCCATGGTTGTCGTTGAAGCGGCTGACGCGGCCCTCGTAGTGGCAGTGCTTATCGCCGAGCGGCATGCTGGTCCAATCACAATCGCGTGGCTTAGGGTTATCCGCAGTCGCGCGCCACTCTTGAAACGTTCCCCCCGGCACGAAGAAAAGAAATATTGAGAGCGTTGCGAGCAGCAGGATTAGGAAACCCAGACGTTTGAACCGCTTGTGGAAATCGGATGCTTCGCCCTGCCCAGTTTGGATGGCGTTAGCGACGTGACCCGGGGCCCATAGATTCGTCTCGGATGGACTACGGCCCAGGGTGCGTAGTGTATGTCTCCAACCCCGGCAAAACACGACGGTCTTCCCACAATCGGCACAGGTTGCCTTCTTGTCGTGCGTTACGATGGTTGCACCACAAGAACAGTGAAGATGGTAATGCCGCTTAGTGGCGCGATGAGCAGTGCTTCCCGATTTCATTGCCTGCTCCCAACCAGGGTGTGGCTGATTGTCATAGCATACGCCCGGATAACGGGTGTCTAGAGAGAATCTTCCCGCCCCGAAAAAGCTATCCCTCGACAAGCGGCGGCCGTGAAATCGCCGATTGCAGTCATTGACCCTGGGTTGGACAGCTCTCAATGAGTGCTATCGCCTCGTGGGTGTTGAAAAAGTCACTGCGATTTGTGGGCTGAGAGACAGCCAGAGCATGTTACAAGAAAGAGATTCTGCCCATGCTTTGGTGGATTTTCACTCTCGGAGGCCTGCTGATCATGATGGGACAACACGACCGCTCGGAGGCATTGTTCTACTACTTCCGCCTGGAAGATCAGGTGCCAGAGACTCACCTGCTGCGGCTCATTGAAAAGCACATCAGCTTTGCCTTCGTGCGGGAAAAGCTCAAAGAGAGTTACAGCGAGACTGGGCGGCCCTCGATCGATCCCGAACTCCTGCTGCGCATTCTGTTGATCGGCTATTTGTACGGCGTCACCAGCGAACGCAAGTTAGTCGAGGAACTGCGCATGCATCTGGCGTGGCGCTGGTTTACTGGCCTGAGCTTCGATCAGGAGATTCCGCATCACTCTACGTTCTCCAAGAACCGGCACGGACGTTTTCAGGAGTCGAAGCTGTTTGAGCAGCTATTCGAACGGATCGTGAAGCAGTGCGTGGAAGTAGGGCTGGTGCGAGGCAAGGAGCTGTCGGTCGATGGCAGTTTCGTGGAGGCGAATGCGGCCAAGGAGAGCCGCGTTCCACGCGAGCAGTTAGCGGAAGCAGCCGAGGTCCATTATGCGGTAGGTCAGTATCTGCGGGAGTTGGAACAGCAGAACCCGGTGGAAGAGCCGGTGCATGAGCAAGATCAGGTCTCGACCACTGATCCCGATTCTACCTACGCGACCAAGGGCGGAACTCCGGCACGGCTCGGGTACTACGACAACTATCTGGTGGACAACGCTAGTTGTGTGATCGTGGGCGTACAAGCTACGGCGGCGCGCATGAGCCAGGAGACGGTGGCTGCGCAAGACATGCTCACCCGCTTCGCGCAATGGCAAGGACGGGAACCGGAATCGGTGGCGGCGGACACGACTTACGGCAACGGAGAGTTCCTGCAATGGCTAGCCGATCGGAGCATCACTCCCTACATGCGGACCCGCGACAGCATTCACCGCAAGAGGAGCCCATTCTTTGGCCCCGAGCGTTTCACCTACGAACCGGAAAACAATCGCTACATCTGTCCTGCTGGCCAGCTCCTCAACTACGGTGGCCGGGTTTATCGCAATCGAGCCTTCAACTATATCGGGACACCCAAAAAATGTGGCCCATGCTCGCTCCGGCCACAATGCACCAGTGCTGCCTTCCGGGGCCTGATCATCCACCAGAACGAACCAGCCCGGCAACGTGCGCGGGAGTTGGTCAACACGCCAGAGTTCGCATATGCACAACGGCAAAGAAAGAAGGTGGAAGCCTTGTTCGCGCAACTGAAGAATCAGATCGGGCTACGTCGCTTGCGCCTGCGGAGATTGAAGTTCGTGCGGGAACAGTTCTTCCTGGCAGCCGTAGCCCAGAACATCAAGCGCCTGGTGCGGTTTCTCGGCCGACCGACAACACCGGTTCTGCCAGCCACCGCTTAGCCGAACAGACAGAAGAAAAACTTGGCAGCGGCAGGCGGAACGACGTTCTGGTGATGGACTTTTTCAACAGCCACGCCTCCGTGGGTGTTGAAAAAGTCCATGATCGGAATGCACTCTTGGCTGCGATTATCGCTGCCATCGAGTTTTGCCTCTCACCTCAGCTAAGAGGCGGCTTCCACAGCGGGTGTTGTCGGTTGGCTGAGGAACCGCACTAGCCGCTTGATGTTCTGGGCCACGGCTGCCAAGAAGAACTGCTCCCGCACGAACTTCAGTCTGCGCAGGCGCAAGCGACGCAATCCGATCTGATTCTTGAGTTCCGCGAACAGGGCTTCCACCTTCTTTCTTTCCCGCTGTGCCTTGGCGAACTCTGGTGTGTTGAGCAACTCGCGGGCGCGTTGGCGGGCCGTCTCATCCATGTGAATGGCGAGATACTTATATCGCCCACTGGTGCATTGCGCTTTTTGCGAACATGCCCCACAGCGTTTGCCGCTGCCGATATAGGCGTGAGCGCGGTTGCGAACATTCAGGCCGACATAGTTGAGCTGTTCCCCCGCAGGACAGCGATAGCTATTGCTTTCGGGTTGATACGTGAACTGCTCGGGTCCGTAGAACGGGCTGTTCTTTCTGTGGATACTTTCACGGATTCGCATATAGGGCGTGATGCTCCGATCCGCCAACCAGTGCAAGAACTCCCCGTTCCCGTAGGTCGTGTCGGCCGCTACCGATTCTGGTTCTCGTCCTTGCCATTGCGTGAAACGAGTGAGCATGTCCTGCGCGGCTACCGTTTCCTGACTCATCCGTGCTGCCGTCGCTTGTACTCCCACGATCACGCAACTGTGGTTGTCGACCAGATAGTTGTCGTAGTATCCCAGTCGCGCCGGAGTCCCACCCTTGGTGGCGTAGGTCGCATCGGGATCGGTGGTGGACACTTGGTCTTGCTGATGCACCGGCTCTTCGGTGGGGTTCTGCTGCTCCAGTTCCACCAAGTACTGGCGCGCGGTTTGGTTCACTTGCGCCGCTTCCGCTAACTGCTCCCGTGGAATGCGGCTTTCCTTCGCCGCATTCGCCTCCACAAAACTGCCATCGACCGACAGGTGCTTGCCCTGCACCAATCCCACTTCCACACACTGCAGCACGATCTGCTCAAACAGTTCCTCGAACAGCTTCGATTCCTGAAACCGTCCATGCCGGTTTTTCGAGAACGTGGAGTGGTGCGGAATCTCCTGATCGAAGCCCAAACCGGTGAACCAGCGCCACGCCAGGTGCATGCGCAGTTCCTCCACCAGTTTCCGCTCGCTGGTGATGCCGTACAAATAGCCGATCAGCAGAATGCGCAACAGAAGCTCGGGATCAATCGAGGGGCGACCGGTTTCGCTGTAACTATCTTTCAGCTTTTCACGCACGAAGGCAAAGCTGATGTGTTTTTCGATCAGCCGCAACAGGTGGGTTTCAGGTACTTGATCTTCCAGGCGGAAGTAGTAGAACAACGCCTCCGAGCGGTCGTGTTGCCCCATCATGATGAGCAGGCCTCCGAGAGTGAAAATCCAGCAAAGCATGGGCGGAATCTCTTTACTTGTAACATGCTCTGCTCCCTCTCAGCCCACTAATCACAGTGACTTTTTCAACACCCACATCCCCATTACACTCAAATCCCCGCTGGGATGGCCTTCAGATCAAGAACCGCAGTCCTGCGGTATTTGCCAGCGGGCCGCGCGACGAAAATCAGCCACAGGGCGGGGATGTTCCCATAGGTCGGCAGCGTTTCGATCGTGGCGCTGTGGCCAGCGGGGCCGTGGGGAAAAGGCTTTCTAAAATGCCCGGCGGGATGAAGAGCGATGAAGAACAAATTAGCGCGAATGGGGATGCAGGGCTGCAAAAATCAACACTGACGCCATGCCCGCCAGAAGCAAGGCGACCGTCCAAAGATTCCTGAATGAGAACTTGCCGATCCAGAGCAACAAAGCACCCAATCCCAGACTGATTGCGGCGAAAATCAGGTTCGTCCAGCTCAAGCCGTTCAGTACATGCGGAAGTATGTGGATCAGGAAGACACCGGCCAGAAAACAGGCGAGGTAGTTTTTCCATCCCATGGATTGCAATCGCGAGGGCATCTCGGGAGACAGTGTATACGAGGACCGGACGGACAATCGCCTGGGCCGATAGCCGGGGAGTTGATGCCAGCTTGATCTGCAAAGCCAAAGGTGAGAGCCTCTCGGACGTGACAAAATACTTCCTTGTCGCATCCTTGCTTCTCTACGCTGGCAACGCCTTCGCGCAGTCGGCTGATAGAGACCCGGCTGCAATCATCGAACTCGGGGCTGCCGCTAGCCGGAGCCTCACAGGCGGCGGAGCAAGTTTCGGCCCCAATGTCGCTGTTGAAGTTACGCCCATCGAGAATTGGCTGGAAATCGAGGCCGGGGTTACACCCCTTTTTGGTCACAATTCAACAGAGTGGGACACGGACGTTTTGTTCAAGAAACCTTGGACTCTGTCGAAAAAAGTGGAGTTCATGGCCGGGGCTGGCCCGGAGTGGATTCATGCGAGGCAACTGGGCAGGACGACAGACTCGCCCGGAGTCGAAGTGGCCGGGGATTTCATGTTCTGGCCCTCCGCCAAGCACAGGTTCGGTTTGTACGTCGAACCGGCCTACGATTACAGCTTTGGGCATGGGCATGAGCAATCGTTTGGAATAAGTGGTGGCCTGTTGATCGCGATCGGAACACGGCGCACGAAAACGAGAGGGGCGGACGCCCGGTGATGTCGCCCGCGCCGCTGGCCTCGTAGAGCGAGCGGAGGGCTGCAATTCTGTTTTTCTTTGCCATCTCTGCGAATCCTTAGCGTCCCCCGCGGTTAAAGGCTTTGGTTGATGAAACGCGGTGTTCTGCAGTTCACCCAGCATTCTTATTCTTCCCCGGCAGCCCCGCCGGATTCTCATGCGTGCGCTCGCGAAAGCCTCCCTTGAGTCCGGTAGCCAGCGAAACACTCGCCTCGCCAAACTTGTCGCGCAGCCGGTCCGCAGCCGATAAGGCCCGCTGCCAGCGCTGGCGCAGGCCGTCCTCCAGCAAGTCTCCTTGCGCCGCTGCCTCGTCGAATGACGACGCATGAACTCCCAGCAGCCGCACCCGCGCGCCTTTGCGCCAGTTCTTGCGAAACAAGCCCCGCGCCTGTTCGAAGATTTCGGTATCCAGTTGCGTGGGCGAAGGGAGGGTGTGCGCCCGCGTGATGGTGGTGAAGTCCTGGTAGCGCAGCTTCAGCTGAACCGTGCGCGCGTGCAAGCTGCCTTCGCGCAACCGCCGGCCCACCATCTCCGAAAGCCGCATTAGCGTGGACTCGATTTGCTCTAGGTCCGCTGTGTCTTCCGTGTAGGTGTGCTCATGGCTGATGGATTTGGGATCTGTATCTTCTCCCACCGCACTGTCAAACCATCCCCCGGCGTCCTCTCCCCGAGCCTTGCCGGCCAGCGCCAATCCCCATTTTCCGAAGTGCTCTTGCAGAAAAGCGCTGTCGAAGCGAGCCAGATCGCCCACCCGGTTGATGCCCAGCGCGTTCAGGTTTTGTTCCGTCACCTTGCCCACGCCAGGGATGTCCCGCACATCCAGCGGCGCCAGCAACTTAGCCTCTTCCCCGGGAAGGGCCCACAGAATTCCATTCGGCTTGGCTTTTGCCGAAGACACCTTAGCCACTAGCCGCGACAGCCCGATTCCAATCGAGCAATTGAGCTGCGTCTCCGTCTTCATCTTGGTATGCAGTGCGTGCGCCGCGCGCAACGGAGGCCCGTGCAAGCGCTCCGTTCCCGTCATATCAAGATAGGCTTCGTCAATCGAGGCCATCTCCACCTGCGGCGAGAACGACGCCAATACCCCATACACCTTTTCCGAGCACTCGCGATATCTCGAGGGATGCCCGTCCACGAAAATAGCCTGCGGACAAACCTTCGCCGCGGTCCGCAGCGGCATGGCGGAGTGCACTCCGAATTTGCGCGCTTCGTAGGAAGCCGCGGAGACCACGCCGCGTTCACCGCGCTGCCCGCCCACGACTACCGCCTTGCCTTTCAGCGAAGGATCAAACAACTCTTCCACGGAAACAAAGAACGCGTCCATGTCAACGTGAAAGATCGTTTTAGAGGTGGGGAACATGGCAGCACTCCAAATGCTTCCCCTGATAGTAACAAGCTGCAGGGCTGTGGCAAAAATGCCACACCACTTCCCGCAAGCCTTTTCCTCGCAATGAGATGCGATCTATAACCTGTAGCTATTGTCCTCTTAAGTGTTCCAGCTGGAACACTTCTCTGGAATTTAGAGGGCCGCTAAGGGCGCGGCTTGCAGTTGGCGCACCCGTTCGTAGACTTTTACGTACTCGCGCGCCGAAGCATTCCAGGAAAAATCTTTCATCATGCCATTGCGCATCAGCGCCTGCCACGAAGTCTGATCCTGAAATGCGCGCAACGCTTCTCGAATGGTCATCAAGAGCGCTTCGCCGGTGTAGTCAGCGAACTTGAAGCCGGTTCCCTTCCCCGTCCGCGAGTTCCAATGCTCGATGGTATCGTCGAGGCCTCCGGTGGCGCGCACCACGGGGACGGTTCCATACTTCAGACTGTAAATCTGGTTGAGTCCGCAGGGTTCGTAGCGGGATGGCATGAGGAACATATCGCTGCCCGCTTCGATTTTGTGCGCGATCACATTGTCGTAGGCAATTTTCAACGCGATCTTGTGGGGGAACTGGCGGGAGAGGCGCACAAACATTTCTTCGTACACTTTGTCGCCGTTGCCCAGAACCACCAGAATGATTTCCTCGCGGGCCAGCCGGTCCATGACCTGAGCGATCAGATCAAAACCTTTCTGGGCGGCGAAGCGCGAGACGATCCCCAGGACCGGGGTTTTCGGATCGGCGTTGGGCATGCCAAAGACGCTGAGCAAGTCCTGTTTGCACCTGGCTTTCCCGGCGAGATCGGAGGGGGAAAAGCTGGACGGCGATAAATTTATCGGTCTGCGGGCTCCACTCCTTGTAGTCGACGCCATTCACAATTCCGGCGAGCGTGGCGGAACGGTCGCGCAGCACGCCCTCCAGCCCGAAACCAAACTCCGCGGTCTGGATTTCCTGGGCATACTTCTTGCTCACTGTACTTACAAAATCGGCATACACCAGGGCCCCTTTGAGGAAATTCACCTGGCCAAAGAATTCCATTTTCGCGATGGTGAACAGGTCCCAGGGAAGGGTGAGCAGGGGCAACGTGTCGGGGGGAAACAGCCCCTGATATCCCATGTTGTGAATGGTGAAGACGGTGCCCACTTCGCGGAACGCGGGATCCTCGGCGTACTGGGTGTGCAACAACAACGGGATGAGGGCCGATTGCCAGTCGTGGCAATGAAAAATCTGCGGCACGCCCGAGAATTTTGGAAGCCTCCAGCACGGCGCGCGAGAACAAGGCGAAGCGCTCGGCGTTGTCGGAATAATCGCCCGCCGAAGTGCCGTACAGCGCATCCCGGTCGAAGAAGGGCGGGTACTCCACAAAGTAATAGCGCACTCCGTTGTTGTTGCCGCCCGCGAGCACCGAGCAGAAGCGGTAGCGGTCATCGAACGGGATGGTAATGCTTCGCACCGCTTTCTGAGCGTCGGCCAGCTTAGTCTGGCGGTAGCGGGGAACAAAGACGCTCACCTGGTGGCCGAGAGCGGCCAGCGCGCCGGGCAGCGCGCCTACCACGTCGGCCAGACCTCCGGTCTTGGAAAAAGGCACGCATTCAGAAGCGGCGAAGGCGATATGCACGGATGGGAATCTCCAGACTTTCAGCCCTGATCCAGTGGCGCAAGCTATGATAGGAACAGGTACCGGGCCAGTTTACAAGGAAGCGAGCTAAACGCGCGATGATTGCGTCGCCATGAACGCGACGCGACGCGCAACTCGCCCAGATCCTTCACTGCGCAAAGAACGCGCGTTCAGGATGACACTTGGAAACGTGCCCGAAAGAGGCAAACCGTTCCGCGCTACAAGGACTTGCCGGGTGAAGTCCAAGTCTAAACGCGGGCGAGGAGGGGGTCAACGTGCCAAAGGTCTCCGCAGCGCGGCCACGCTTGAACAGCAAACCCAAGCTCGGCCAGCACTTTCTGATCGATGAATCGGCTGCGCAGCGCATCGTGGAAGCCATGGGCGACATCTCACAGCGCACCGTGCTCGAGATCGGACCGGGCCGCGGCGCTTTGACTGCGCTGCTGGCGCGGCGGGCTCGCCGGGTGATCGCGGTGGAACTCGACCGCGTTTTATCCGCACAACTACGGATGAATTTGACCGCGGACAATGTGGAAATCATCGAGGGCGATATTCTCGCGATTGACTTCCGGACCTTGTTCGGGCCCAAGCCCGGCAGCACCCGCCCGGGCCTGGATCAGAACCCGGAACCGGTGCGGGTGGTGGGCAACATTCCTTACTTCATCACGTCCGACATTCTGCTGCGGCTTTGGGAAAATCGGCGGTACTTCGACACCTTCGTCTTGATGGTGCAGCGCGAAGTGGCGGACCGGCTGGCGGCCAAACCCGGGGGTAGCGACTACGGTTTGCTTTCCGCCACCGCGCAACTTTACGGAGAGGTGAGGACCTTGTTTACCCTTCCGCCCGAAGCCTTCTCGCCGCCGCCGAAGGTGCATTCCGCGGTGGTGCGGCTCGACCTGGCGCCGCGAGTGGAGGGCCTGCAGGTGCCGGAGAAAGCCTTCATCAACTTTCTGAAGCTTTGCTTCGGCCAAAAACGCAAGACGCTTTGGAATAATCTGAAAGAACAGTACGAGCCGGCGGTTCTCCGCGAGGCGATGACCAAGGCTGGGGTCAAAGCGACGGTGCGGGCGGAGACGTTGCCGCTGGAGAAGAGCGCGGCTTTGTTCAAGGCGCTGACCGAAGAACGCAAAAGCCTTTGACCGCGGGGTACGCGGAGGAACCAGAGAGCGCGCTGAGGTTGGTGAATTCGTAGGGTGGAGGTGGTTATGGCCTCTCCAGTACGTCCTCCCGCGGTGGCGGGGCGCTTCTATCCCGGAGACCCGCGAGCGCTGCTCGGAGACGTTCAGTCTTTTCTTTCACCACGAGAGATCCCTCGTCCCGCGCTAGGTTGCATGGTCCCGCACGCCGGGTACATCTATTCGGGTCCCGTAGCCGGCGCGGTCTTCGCCAAGCTTGACCTGCCGCAGCGGCTTATTATTTTGTGCCCGAATCATACCGGCCGAGGCGCTCCGCTCTCGATCATGAGCCGGGGAAGCTGGCAAACACCGCTCGGGGAAATGCCCATTGACGAAAAGCTGGCAGAGAAGTTGAAGCGGCGATTTCCGCTTTTGGCTGAGGATGCGGAAGCGCATCGCGCGGAGCATGCCATTGAAGTGGAGTTGCCCTTCCTTCAGGCGCTGAAACCTGAGTGCAGATTCGTTCCGATTGCGCTGGGCACGGGACAGCTCAAGGTGCTGGCGGATTTGGGCGAGACGATCGCGGAAGTGGCGCAGCCGGAACGAGTGTTGATCATCGCTTCCAGCGACATGAACCACTACGAGAGTGACAGCATCACGCGGGTGAAGGATGGCAAAGCCCTCGAGCGCATCCTGGCGCTGGACGCGGCCGGATTGCATGAAGTCGTGACCAAGGAAGACATCAGCATGTGCGGATTCGGACCGGCAATTGCGATGCTAACGGCGGCCAAGCGGCTGGGCGCCACCTCGGGCGAGCTAATCAGGTATGCGACGTTGGGAGATGTCTCCGGGGATCGCAATATGGTAGTGGGGTACGCGGGGGTGGTGGTGAGATAACGAGACCGTTACGAAACGCCGATGTACCGAACTTCCTACCGCTGGTTCGGGCACTGAGAAAAGCCGATTTATCATTGGCGATCTGTGGCATGGCCGCCACCGGCGTACCACCGATCAATCGCGCTGGAATATTTTCATTCGCAGATTTTCGGCTTGACACCATACCAACTAGTCGGTATGGTGGTTGCCAAGAGCATGGAGGTGCTGGGGATGGCGATCAACGCGCCAGAGAGTCCCAAAAATAAGCTGCTCAATGCAGCATTGCAAGTCATTCGGGCGAAGGGTTACGCAGCGACCACGATTGACGACATTTGCCGCAAAGCCGGTGTAACAAAGGGCAGTTTCTTTCACCACTTCAAGAGCAAGGACGAACTCGCCGTGGCTGCGGCAACTTATTGGGGAACGATGACAGAAGACTTCTTTGCGGCGGCAGCATATCGCAAGTTGAAGGATCCACTTGCCCGGCTATTAGGCTACGTGGAGTTTCGCGGCGAAATTCTTCAGGGCGAATTGCCACAATACACTTGCCTGCTCGGCACGTTGGTTCAAGAGACCTACGAAACTCATCCTGACATTCGTGCCGCCTGCGATCGAGGCATGTCCTCGCACATAGGGGTCCTGGTACGCGACATTGAAGCGGCCAAGAAGTTATATGCACCCACGGCAAAATGGAGCGCGGAAAGCGTCGGTTACTTCATTCAGTCCGTACTGCAGGGCGGTTTCATCTTTGCCAAGGCAAAGCAAAGCCCGGATGTCACGCGGGAGAGCCTTGGGCATTTGCGACGCTATTTAAAACTTATTTTCACACGCCCCACTAAGAACAAACGAAAGGATAGATTATGAACGCCAACAAGACCGTCACTGCAACAGAAGGTCGCGACCTCGTTCTTACCCGCATGATCGAGGCACCTCGGGAAAGAGTATTCAGGGCCTGGACTGAACCTGACCTCCTGAAACAGTGGTTCGCGCCGCTACCGTTCACCACGTCGCAAGTCGAAACGGATGTGCGTCCGGGCGGGTCCAGCCTGATTGTCATGCGCAGCCCGGACGGGAACGAGTACCCCAATCGGGGCGTCTATCTCGAGGTTGTACCCAACGAACGACTCGTGTCAACGGATGCGTTTGTGAAGGCGTGGGAGCCCTCGGAAAAGCCATTCATGACACTAGACTTGACATTCGAAGACGTGGACGGAAAGACGAAGTACACGGCGCGTATTCACCACTGGACGAACGCCGACCGCGAACGGCACGAGAAGATGGGCTTTCATCAAGGCTGGCCGATATGTACGGAACAACTGGCAACGCTGGTCGAGCAGAGATAGATGCTCAGTTCGCGGGTGATACCTATGTCAGGACAGTAAATGGCGAGTTTCGTAACAACCTCATCGCGCGGCCTTCGCCGCGAAAGCTGCCGAGCTATGCCCGGCTGGACGGCCGAGGGCGGCCGTCCCTACGTGAAGAAGTGGTGGTGATGGGGGCTATTTGTGCCCACCGCTGCTGTGCGCTCCACCGGCAGACGGCGATGACATGGGCGCCATCGAGGGGCTGGGCGCGGAGAAACTCGGCGACGCGCTGCGGGCAGCGGGAGACGAACCCGATGACGACCTGGCAGGTCCCGACCCATTCGACATCGTCCTATACATCACCGGATTGGCGGCCTGCGGCTGGATTCTCGCGGCCGCAAAGCCGCGCTGACCGGCCTGCTGCGACATTTCCGACAGATTGCGAATGCTGCCGCGCGGAACCCCCAGGCCAGCAGAATTGTTGCGGATCAGCAGGCGACCGGTGGAACCGTCGCCCGCAACCAGCGCCGAGGTGCGGCCCACCGCAATGAGGCTGCGCGATGGGTTGACCGGAACCTGCGGAGGCTGAAAACCACGCGGCGGATTCACAACGTTGGGCGCATTGGTCAAGCCCATCCAGGAGCCACCCGGCAGCCAAGCCCATCCGTACGTGGGAAGGAACATCCAAGAGCCGTAGTGATAGGGCAACCAGCCCCAAGGATAGGCTGAGGCCCAGCCATAGCCCATGCCGGGAGAGAAGGCCCACGTTCCATCCATGAAAGGATTCCAACCGGCGCCCGCGAAGAAGGGCTGCCACATCATGCCGTAGCCGGCGACGTTGAAATAGTTGCCATAGTAATTCAGATCGCTGGCGCCGTAGGTATAGGGCGAACTGGTATAGGAACTGCTTTTGGCGTAGCGCTGGTCGTAATCTTCCTGTTGTTTGTCCCAGTCGTCGTAGGGATTGTCCGCCACGTTCTTGGCCAAGCTGTAGGGGCCGTTTCCCGCGAGATAGAAGGTGGCAGTCTGCTTTTTGCCGACTTCAGCCACGCCCGAGGGGCTATCTACCTGCACGTCTCCCTTGAGCACGGCGAGGGCGGCCTGGGAGCGATCCACTTCCAGGCGAAGGTGCGCCGCTTTGTCGAGCTTGAGCGTCTGGGGTCCGAAGGTGACGGCGAATTCGTCGTTCTTGGTGCCCACATAGCTCACGTAGGCCATGCCCTGTTGCAGGTTCGCAACCGAGGCTTTGGCGCCGGAGTCGCGCAACTTGAGCTCGGTAAATCCGGCAACCGTTCCGGGAGTCATGCGGAGGGTGCTGCCGTCCTCGAACTGTACGATGGCAAAACCATCATGGCCGGTACGGAGCGTGACCCCTTGCGTGATGGGAAGGTTCACCGACGCTCTCTCGAACCCTTGCCCGGTATTGCGGTCAATTTGCACTGCGCCTTCGACATCACTTAGGCGCACCATGCGCACTTGCGAATCGGCGAAAGCGGGGATGGAAAGGAGCAGACCGGCGAAAACCGGCAGAACGAATCGGACGCCGTGCTTATAGCTCCACATGGGGCGCCTCCCGGCACAACTTTAAGTTATTAGAGCACATCCGGCATACCAGTGTGTCAAAGAAATGTAACTGCCAGGCAGCCAGAGCGATCCGGCTGGAATCGACAAGCCTTAACGCCAAGATCGCGGAAAAGACACCTGTGAACGCGCGGAGAGGGCTGAAATTAGGACTCTAACAGCCTGCTATGAATGTCGAATTACGAAAAACAGCGCCTAAAGGCGGACTCAGAACACGGCACGTACGGTATGCCTGAGGCATACCCTGATACAAACCGCGCTTGCAGCCCGGGCTTCTAAGCGAATGGGGATGCGAGTATTCTGCTAGACGGCTGAGATTCAGGAGGTTCGATGGGGTCTGAGGGCGAGCGTCCAAGGGAACGTACCCCTGCTGGCAGGGGCGTCGACATGACTACTGTCCAGGAGTGGCAGGATGGGGTGGTACGGCAAACCCTAGATTCCCTGGTGGCGGAGGAACCGCTGGAAATCCGGGTGAACGGCACTCCCCTGAGCGTGACTATGCGCACGCCGGGAAACGACCTCGAACTAGCGGCCGGGTTTCTGCTGACCGAAGGCATCATTCAGGCCGCGACGCAGATTGTAGAGCTCGACTATGTGCCGCAGGAAAAGCAGCCCAAGCAGAACTTAGTCAACGCACGGCTGGCGGAAGACGCGGAGTTCGATAGCGAGAAGCTGAGGCGGAATTTCTTTGCCGCTTCCAGTTGCGGCATCTGCGGGAAGGCTTCCATTGAGGCGGTGCGGGTGCGGGGGATACGCGCGCCGAATGCCGCTTTCCGGGTCAAACCGGAAGTCTTATGCGAAATTCCGGAGCGCCTGCGGGAAGGCCAGTCCATCTTCAGCCGTACTGGTGGATTGCACGGGGCCGCATTGTTTGACGATCAGGGAAGACTCATCGAGGTGCGCGAGGACGTGGGGCGGCACAATGCGGTGGACAAGCTGATTGGCTGGGCGGGGCTGAACCGGAGAAACGACTTGGGCAATTGCCTGATGCTGGTCAGCGGACGGGGTGGATTCGAAATCGTGCAGAAGTGCCTGGTGGCGGGAATCCCGCTGCTGGCTTCGGTTTCCGCGCCGTCGAGTCTGGCGGTGAAACTCGCGCGCGAATTTCAGATGACACTGGTCGGCTTTTTGCGAGGCCGGCGGTTTGTGGTGTATGCGGGGGAAGAACGCTTGGGGATAGGGCGCGGAGAACATCCCTAGAGGTGCTCTTCCCCTTCGATTTCGCTCAGGGCAGGCTCTTGCGCCAAGAACGCGCAGGAGTTTCGGCCGCATCTTACATTCCGTCTACGCCGCTGGCATCTTCACGCCGTTGAACTCGTGGACGGCTTCGAGCATGGCGACAATGTTCTGTACCGGGGTGCGCGCTTGAATGTTGTGAATGGTGTTGAAGACGAAGCCGCCGTTGCGCGAGAAGATGCGGCAACGCTCCAGAACCTGCTTGCGAACCTCTTCCGGAGTGCCAAAGGGCAACACATGCTGGGTGTCGACTCCGCCACCCCAAAATGCAATGCGGTCGCCGTAAGTGTCCTTCAGGTGCTGGGGCCCCATGCCCACGGCCGAGCATTGCACCGGATTCAGGATGTCAATACCGGCTTCAATAAAGGAAGGGATAAAGCGCTCGACTGAGCCACAGGAGTGCGCGAAGGTTTTCCACTGCGTGTTCTCGTGAATCCAGCGCCCGACCTTCCGGCAATAGGGCAAGTAGAGTTCCTGGAATGTCTTGACCGAACAGAACGAAGAGGTTTGCGTGCCGAAATCAGTGCCCGTCACAACCATGACATCGATGAGTTCTCCGGCCGCGTGGTGCAGGCGTTTCAGATTTTCGATGCCGGTCTCGCATTGTGCCGAAAAAACCTGGTGAACGTAATCTCGCCGGCTGGTCGTTGACATGTACCACTCGGCCACGTCGCGAATGCCTTTGGGGTGTTTCAGCGCAGGAGCTGGAATCTGCCCGATATCGCCGAACGAGGTGCCAGCGCCACCCATGATCACGGCGCGCCCCGTGGCTCTCGCCCGAGCCGCGGCTTGCCGCAACTGCTCAATGTCTTTCTCCGAGAATGGCTTGAATTCCTCCAGATTGTCTTGCGGGTTCAGCTCCTCTTCGATGATGGGCGGCTGACGGATGATCACGTCGAAAAAATATCCGTCTTTGGGCATGCGGCCGCTGGGCGGGGCGGTCAGATCGCCTTCGGGATAAATCAGGATGTCGCCATTCGGGTCGGTGGTGATGCGGAACTCTTCCGAGACGAGGATCTCGAGGCCGTCGGGCATACGCCAGGGCTTCCAATCACGGTTGACGTAGCCAAAGGCGGTGGCGGGACTTTCGACGGGCTCTACGTCAATCCCGATGGCTTGTTTCAGGTCCTCGTCGAGGATGCCCAACATCTGGTAAGGCTCGCAAGCTTTGACCAAACGTTTTTCCAGTCCGAAATAGTCGCGCAGAGCGGCCACGCAGCTGACGTGCAAGCTCGAGACCACGGTGCCTCCGAAATCGATGGGAACACGGTCTGGCTGGCGATGGCAGAGGGCAGTAAGGACTCGATCCCGGCTGTTGGCGAGGAAGGATAAATCCGCTGGGCGATCCGTGGTTGCAGCGCGTGTCGGGTTTGTCATGGCCTTATTGACGTTCCTTTTTTAAGAGTCGGAATTACATCCAGTTTCCTTGAATCGGCGCAAGACGAACCTTTCAGGCCGCCGGCATGGCCACGCCGTTGAACTCGTGCACCGCTTCAAGCATGGCGACAATATTCCTCACTGGGGTGCGTGCCTGGATGTTGTGAATCGTGTTGAACACGAAGCCGCCGTTGCGCGAGAAGATGCGACAGCGCTCCAGAACCTGCTTACGCACCTCTTCCGGCGTGCCAAAGGGCAGCACCTGCTGCGTGTCCACGCCGCCACCCCAAAATGTGATGCGGTCGCCGTAGGTGGCCTTCAGGTACTCGGGGTCCATGCCCAGGGCCGAGCACTGCACCGGGTTCAGGATATCGAAGCCAGCGTCAATAAAGGACGGAATGAAGCGCTCCACTGAACCACAGGAATGTTTGAAGGTCTTCCATTTCGTGTTGGTGTGGATCCATCCGTTCACTCTCTGGTAATAGGGCAAGTAGAGTTCGCGGAAGGTTTTGACGGAGCAGAAGGAAGACGTTCTGGGTGCCGAAGTCGGTCCCACAAACCAGGATGGCGCACACCGAATTTCCCACCGCTTGATAAATGAGTTTCAGGTTCTCGATGCCGATTTCGCACTGGCGAGTGAAAATCTGGTGAACGTAATCGCGGCGGCAGCTGGTGGACATGTACCACTCGGCCACATCGCGAATGCCTTTTGGGTACTTCAAGCCGGTAGCGGGGATTTGACCAATATCGCCGAGGGCAGTGCCAACGCTGCTGGTAATCGCGGCGCGGCCTGTCCGCTGCACCTCGGCGGCAGCCTGCCGCAACTGCTCAAGATCTTCGTCGTCGAGGAGTTTGAATTCTTCCAGGTTGTCTTCCGGGTTCAGTAGCTCTTCGACAATGGGGGGCTGGCGAATGATCGCGTCGAAGAAATAGCCATCCTTCGGCATGCGCCCGCTGGGAGGCGCGCTCAAATCTCCCTCTGGATAAATGAGGATGTCACCGTTGGCATCCCTGGTAACCCGAAACTCCTCCGAGACAAGAACCTCAAGGCCGTCCGGCATGCGCCAGGGCTTCCAGTCGCGATTGCGATAGCCAAAGTTAGTTTTCGGGCGATAAACGCCGTCCACATCAATGCCAATGGCTTGTTTCAAATCCTCGTCCAGCGCGCCCAGCATCTGGTAAGGCTCCCAAACCTTGACTAGTCGCTTTTCCAGGCCAAAATAGTCGCGCAACTCGGCCACACAACTCACATGAATGCCAGTAACCGGGGTACCCCCAAAATCAATAGGAATGCGGTCGGGCTGGAGATGCGATAGGGCATGGAGAACTCGATCTTTGCTGGTCAAAGTGCGTGACCCATCCGTCACGATTTCCATATCTGCCTCCAACGCGCGGGAACACCGCGCTTCAAGCATTCAAGCGCCAGGCATTGGCATGCCGTTGAACTCATGCACGGCCTTCAGCATGGCGACGATATTCTCTACCGGGGTGCGCGCCTGCACGTTGTGTATCGCGGAGAAGATGAAACCGCCATGGCGGGAAAAGATCCGGCAACGCTCCAGAACTTGCTCGCGAACTTGCTCGGGCGTGCCAAAGGGCAGCACGTGCTGGGTATCGATGCCGCCGCCCCAGAATGTAATATGATCGCCAAAAGCGCTTTTCAAGTGCTCAGCACCCATGTTGGCTGCCGAGCACTGCACCGGGTTCAGGATGTCGAAACCCCCTTCAATCAGGGACGGGATGAAGCGTTCGACTGAACCGCAGGAATGCTTGAAGGTTTTCCAGGTCGTGTTGGCGTGAATCCAACCGTTGACTTTCGCATAGTAGGGAAGATATAGCTCGCGGAAAGTCTTGACCGAGCAGAAGGATGAATTTTGCGTGCCGAAATCGGTTCCGCAAACCACAATGGCGTCGAATGCATTCCCGACCGTTTGATAAATACGCATCAGGTTTTCGATTCCGATTTCGGTCTGGCGGGAGAAGATGGCATGGACGTAGTCGCGGCGGCTGGTGGTCGACATATACCACTCCGCGACATCGCGGATTCCCTTGGGGTACTTCAGCGATATGCCCGGCACCTGGGCGATATCGCCCAGCGAAGTGCCAACGCTGCTCATCAGTACGGCACGGCCGCTGCGTTGCGCGTCAGCCGCGGATTGCTTCAACTCCTCCAGATCCTTGTCGTCGAGCAGCTTGAATTCTTCGAGGTTGTCTTGCGGATCAAGTTTTTCTTCGACAATCGGCGGTTGGCGGAGGATGGCATCGAAGAAATAACCATCCTTGGGCATGCGCCCGCTGGGAGGCGCGCTCAAATCGCCTTGGGGATGGAGCAGGGTGTCGCCATTCGCGCCGAGGGTAGTACGGAATTCCTCGGAGACCAGGATCTCGAGCCCGTCGGGCATTCGCCAGGGCTTCCAATCGCGGTTGCGAAAGCCGAAAAAGGTCTTGGGGCGAGAGATGCGTTCGACGTTGACTCCCATCGCGTGTTGCAAATCTTCATCGACCACGCCCAGCATCTGGTACGGCTCGAAAGCTTTGACGAGCCGCTTCTCTAATCCGAAGTAGTCGCGCAGCGCAGCCACACAACTGACGTGCAGCCCGGTAACCGGAGCGCCTCCCACATCGATCGGTATTCGGTCCGGTTGCCGATGAGAGAGAGACGCCAGAACGCGCTCGCGACTGGCTAACGACGGAGAAACCACTGGTGCGCATTCCATGTTGCCCTCGGTTGGTGAAGAACCCGTTTTGCGGGGATGTCGTGCTCTGAGGAACCTTTCCCCTAAGGATTATGGACAGCTGCGGCAAAGCGCTGTGTGTTTTCGATCACCTGGAATGGTGACAGGCGTCACTTCATGGCCGCTGTGCAGCGCCCGTGCTAGAATTCCGCTTCAGGAGTGGGTTTCCAACATGGCGAAACAGAATTTGCGACTCAGCACGCCGCTGGTCCGGGAGCACGGCAAGCTGCGTCCCGCAACCTGGGACGAAGCGCTGGACCGCGCCGCACAAGGTTTTCGCGGCACGGTCGAGCGGCACGGCCCGCAGAGCTTCGGGATGTTCAGTTGCTCGAAGACGACCAACGAAATGAACTTCATGGCACAGAAGTTCGCGCGGGCGGTGGTCGGCAGCAACAATATCGATAGCTGCAACCGGACTTGACATGCTCCTAGCGTCGTCGGTCTGGCGACGGTCTTTGGAGCGGGTGGCGGCACCAGTTCCTATCGCGAGATAGAAGAGACGGATTTCATTGTCCTCTGGGGATCGAACGCCCGGGAGACACACCCCATCTTCTTCCATCACGTGCTGAAGGGAATTCATCACGGGGCGCGGCTTTTCGTCGTGGACCCCCGGCGGACCAGTTCGGCCCAATTTGCCGAAAAGTGGCTGGGGTTGCAGGTGGGCAGCGATATTGCTTTGGCCAATGCGGTGGCCCGGGAAATTCTGGCGCTGGGGCTGGAGAACCGCAGTTTTATCGAGAACGCGACCAGCGGGTTTGAGGAATTCCGCAAGAGCGTGAAAAAGTACACGCTGGAGTACGCGGAAAGGATTTGCGGGGTGCCGGCGGAGACAATTCGCGAACTGGCTCACGCTTATGCCACCGCTGACCGGGCTGTAATCTGCTGGACACTGGGCATCACCGAGCACCACAACGCGGTGGACAACGTCCTGGCGCTGATCAATCTTGCTCTGCTGACCGGACACGTCGGTCGCTATGGCTCGGGACTGAATCCTCTGCGCGGGCAGAACAACGTGCAGGGCGGCGGCGATATGGGCGCCATTCCGGACCGCTTAGCGGGATTCCAGCACGTAGAGAACGACGAATTGCGCGCCAAGTTTGAGCAAGCCTGGGGAGTGAAAATTCCGCCGAAAAAAGGCTTGCACCTGAGCGGAATGTTTGACGCCATGGAGCGCGGCGATTTCCGGGCGCTTTATGTGATTGGAGAGAACCCGGCCAATTCGGAGGCGGACCAGCATCGCGGCATCAAGCTGCTCAGTGGACTCGACATTCTGGTGGTGCAGGACATGGTAATGACGCAAACCGCGGAACTAGCCGACGTAGTTTTTCCGGCAGGGGCCGGTTGGTGCGAATCCGACGGCACCGTCACTAACAGTGAACGGCGCGTGCAGCGCGTGCGGCGAGCCTTGCCGCCACCGGCAGGAGTTCGGGACGATATCGAGATTCTTTGTGAGCTTTCCCGCCGCATGGGGCGCGATCTGGGCAACCCGAAAGCTGAAGAGATCTGGAACGAAGTGCGCAGTCTGAGTCCCATGCATGCCGGCATGAGCTACGCTCGCCTGGAAGGGGCCGGGCTGCAGTGGCCCTGTTATGACGAAAATCATCCTGGCGAGATGTATTTGCATGGACGGCTGTGGGAGCGGCCAGTAACTGGGCCGCTGGCGCCGTTCAGCGTGGTGCAATACGAACCCCCAGTGGACACGCTGGATGAGGAGTTCCCGATTCGCCTGACCACCGGGCGCCGCCTGGATTCCTACAATACCGGGGTTCAGACCGGACGTTATGCTTCCCCGTTGCGCTTTGGCGAGACCGTCGATCTTTCGCCGGAAGATGCCGCCCAGTACGGTGTGCAAGAGGGAGACACGATCCGGGTGGTCTCGCGGCGCGGTTGCGTGATGGCTCCGGCCCGCATTGATGCAAATCTTCGCGCGGGGTTAGTGTTCATGACGTTCCACTTTCCCGATCAGGTTGCCACCAATGAACTGACGGTGGACGCGGTGGATCCGAAATCTGGGACCTCGGAGTTTAAGGCGACCGCGGTGCGCATAGAAAAGATTCGCCAGCCTGAACCTGTTGGAGTCAGTGGCAAGTGATTAGTGATGAGTGACCAGTGGTTAGTTAACGCCTTGCCGGTGGCCACTCACCACTAGTCACTAGCCACTGGCCACTGTCTTACAAACCCATGGATCTGCATTTCACCGGAGACGAGCCTACATCGGAAGAGAGAGCGGCAGTGGACGGTGTGGCCGTCTGCGCTGACGCGCCTGGCGGCAAGCGAACCTATCTGTTGCCGGTTTTGCATGCCATTCAAAACTGCGTCGGGTGGATCAGCCCAGGCGCATTGAACCATGCCAGCCGCGTGCTCGAGCTTCCACCGGCGGAAGTTTTTGGTGTGGCCGATTTCTACGGACTTCTTTCCACCAAGCGGCACCCACCGGCGGTGGCGCACGTTTGCGACGACATCGCCTGCAAAATTCGCGGAGCGGACCTGCTCTGCGCGGCTCTTGAGAAACTGCATGGACCCGAAGGTTCGAGTACTGACGGAAAAGCAACCTGGCACCGCAGCCCGTGCCTTGGACTGTGCGAACAGGCGCCTGCGGTTCTGGTACGCACGGCGGGGCCGAAGCACTCCGATCAGTTGCTGGCTTCGCCGCGAGCCACCGATGTCGAGGCCGCGATGCGAGGAAGCGAGGTTTGGCAGCCGGCGCTGACTGAGTCGCTTCCCCAAGCCGGCCACGCTGGGCTGAAATTGCTAAAGCGCGTGGGCGAGGTCGATCCGTTGAGCCTGGATGAATACCGCGCCACCGGTGGCTTTGAGGCCTTGCGGCAAGCCATCGAGATGGGGCCGGCGGAGGTAATCCGCGAGATCATCGCCTCCAAGCTCGTAGGCCGGGGCGGGGCCGCGTTTCCGACCGGGCAAAAGTGGAACGCGGTGCGCAGCACTTCCCTGCCACGCTACTTGGTCTGCAATGCGGATGAGTCGGAGCCGGGCACGATCAAAGACCGCGCCATTCTGGAAGGCGATCCCTACGCGCTGGTCGAGTCCATGATCATTGCGGGCTTCGCTACGGGATGCGAGCATAGCTACCTTTATATTCGCGGCGAATATCCGCTGGCGGCGCGCCGCATGGAACATGCGATTCGGGAGTGCCGCTTGCACAGGCTGCTTGGCGACAACATCCTGGGCAGCGGCGTGAGCTTTGAGATCGAGCCGCGAATCGGCGCCGGGGCTTACATTTGTGGTGAAGAGACGGCGCTGTTGAATTCCCTTGAGGGCAAGCGCGGCGAGCCGCGCAATAAGCCTCCATTTCCCACCCAGGTGGGATTGTTCGGTCAGCCTACGGTCATCAACAATGTGGAAACGCTGATCAATCTTCCCCACATTGTTCTTGAGGGTGGAGCGGCGTTCGCAGCGATTGGCACCGAGCGTTCCACGGGAACGAAACTGTTCTGCTTGTCGGGTCATGTCGCCCGGCCGGGAGTTTACGAAGCCCCCTTCGGAATTACACTGCGCCAGCTTCTGGAGCTGGCGGGCGGTATCGGTGGAAGTGGCAAGTTGCAAGCGGTTTTGCTGGGCGGAGCAGCGGGCGCTTTCGTGGGGCCGGACGATCTCGATATTCCTTTAACCTTCGAGGGCACGCGCGCCGCTGGGGCAACGTTAGGTTCCGCCGTGGTCATGCCGTTCGATGACACCGTGGACCTGCGCCCCATCCTGTTGCGCATTGCGGCGTTCTTTCGCGATGAATCCTGCGGACAATGTGTGCCCTGCCGCGTGGGCACGGTGAGGCAGGAGGAGATTTTGCATCGGCTGAGGTCGGGCAGGCCACTGACCTCGCCCGCCGGGGAAGTGGCCTTGCTCAAAGAGGTGGGGCAGGCCATGCGGGACGCCTCCATCTGCGGACTCGGGCAAACCGCGTCCAGTGCGATTGAATCGGCGCTGGCGAAGTTTCCAATCTTTCCAGACAAGCTCGACGAGGGCCAGGCGTGAGCACACAGAAGGCGCCAGTCGCGACTGTACCCATTCCGCCCGGCCCCTTGCCGGTTTTGCCGCCATCGCGGCCCATGCGCATGGTGGAAATCACCATCGATGGCCGGCCGGTCTCGGTTCCAGAAGGATCGACGCTGCTCGATGCCGCGCGCAGCATCGGTATCGATACCCCCACGCTCTGCTTTCTGGAAAACCTTACTCCGGTTAATGTCTGCCGCATCTGCGTGGTGGAAGTGGAAGGCTCGCGCATTCTGGTTCCCGCATGTTCGCGGCAGGTTGAGCCCGGCATGGTGGTGAAAACGGATTCCGAACGGGTGCGCCTGAGCCGGCGGCTGGTGCTGGAATTTCTGGCATCTTCCGTGGATGTTTCCACCGCACCCCAACTGCAGGAATACATGCGGCGTTACGGAGCGAAGCCGGAGCGCTTCGGGGATCCAGTGCCCCCATCCGACCCCGGAGAGCGCGATGCCCAGCAACCCGGACATCATCACGCTCCGAAAAATGGCAGCGCGGCAAACGTGGCGCAGCCGGTCAAAGTAGACAATGATCTCTACGTACGCGACTACAGCAAGTGCATCCTCTGCTACAAGTGCGTCGAGGCTTGCGGCACCGACGCGCAGAATACGTTTGCCATCGCCGTGGCGGGTCGCGGCTTTGGAGCGCGCATCTCCACGGAATACAGCGTCCCGCTTACCGACTCGGCCTGCGTCTATTGCGGCAACTGCATTGGCGTGTGCCCCACCGGGGCGCTCATGTTCCGCAGCGAGCATGAAATGCGGAAAGCCGGAACCTGGGACGAAACCAAGCAAGCACAGACCGACACCATTTGCCCTTATTGCGGCGTGGGCTGCACGCTTACCGTGCATGTACAGGATGAGAAAATCGTGAAAGTAACCTCTCCGCTAGACCAGCAAGTAACGCACGGCCACCTCTGCATTAAGGGCCGCTTCGGATGGGAGTGGGTTAATCAGAAGAAATAGGCCGGTTCACTCCAGTCACAGAATTTTGAAACAACTCTACGGACCCGCCAAGCAACAAACTGGTTGGTGCCGTGTTCAAGAATACCGAGAAGGAGGACTGTGATGAAACTCGCATCGCGATGGTTGAGTTCGCTGCTTCTAGGCGCCGCTCTGGTTTCGCCTGTAATTGCCACAGGCTGCGGTGGGCATGGTTATTACCGGGCTTATGATCCCTACTATCACGACTACCACCGCTGGGATGACCACGAAACTGTCTATTACAACCAGTGGCAGACGGAGAATCACCGGGAGAACAAAGATTTCCGCAAGCTCAACCAGGACGAGCAAAAGCAATACTGGGATTGGCGCCACAGCCACGACAATGACCGGCACTAGATAGCCGTGAAATGTCTTGCGAGCGGCGGGAGATTCATCTCCCGCCGCTTTTTGCATCACTGCCGAGACGGACCGCGTCGCCGCGGGGATTGCTGGCTTATACTGTCGGCAGCCGCAAGCTGGCTAAATTCTCAGCGGAGATCTTATGCGAAGGTGGCGCTCTTTCTTTTCTTCCTCCTCTCTTCTGTTCTTCTTGCTCCTTTCTTTACTGACGACCGGTGCGTCCGCGCAGACCCAGGCGGTGGACGCCGCGGGGCATCAATGGTGGCAGAATGCGGTGTTCTACGAAATTTATCCCCGCAGTTTTGCCGACAGCAACAATGACGGGATCGGCGATCTCAACGGGATCGCTTCCAAGCTCGATTACCTGAAAACACTTGGGGTAGACGCTATCTGGATTACGCCGTGCTACCCCTCGCCGCAAGTCGATTTCGGCTATGACGTTTCCGACTACGAGAATATTGATCCGATGTACGGAACTCTGCAAGATTTTGACCGCATGCAGAGCGCGGCCCAGAAGCGCGGCATCCGCATCATCATGGATTACGTAATCAATCACACTTCCGACCAGCACAAGTGGTTCCTGGATTCGCGTTCGGCGCGCGACTCGGCGCACCGCGACTGGTACGTGTGGCACGATCCCAAGAATGGCGGCCCGCCGAACAACTGGGTTTCCGTGTTCGGAGGGTCGGCGTGGCAACTGGATCCGAAAACCGGGCAAGACTACTATCACGCTTTCTACAAGGAGCAGCCTGACCTCAACTGGAATAACCCGGCCGTCGAAAAGGCCATGTTCGACGTGACCCGCTGGTGGTACAAGCGCGGCGTCGCCGGGTTCCGGCTGGACGCAGTGGACAAGTTATTCGAAGATCCCGACTTACGGGATAACCCTGTCCTGCCCGGCAAGAATGAGCACGCCGACCCCAACGAAGACGAAATTTACACCTCGGGACTGCCGGGGGTGCATGACGTCCTGCGCGGCCTGCGCAAGGTTGCGGATGAGCACGACGCGGTTCTGGTGGGAGAGACCTGGACCAGCAATATCCAGGAACTGCGCGCCTACTACGGCGAGCATAACAATGAAGTGCAGATGCCCATGGATTTCATGTTCGCCATGGTGGATAAAGTCTCGGCTCCATCCTTTCGCAAGCAGATCTCGTTGGTGGAGTCTTCCGGGGGATGGCCGGTGTACGTGATCAGCAACCACGACATTCAACGATCCTACAATCGTTACGGCGACGGGCAGCACAATGAGGCAATTGCCAAGCTGATGGCGGGACTCTATTTGACTTTGCGGGGCACGCCCATCATGTACTACGGCGAAGAACTCGGCATGGAGAACAACGACCCGACGCGTGTCGAGGATGTGAAAGATCCGGTGGGGCGCGTCAACTGGCCAGTAGATAAGGGCCGGGACGGCGAGCGCACCCCGATGCAATGGAGCAGTGGCCCCAACGCCGGTTTCACCAGCGGGACGCCCTGGCTGCCGGTGCCGGCGAGTGCAGCCACGCACAATGTCGAGAGCGAGAGCAAAGATCCGAATTCAATCTTGGAGTATTACCGGCAACTGCTCGCGCTGCGACATCAGAACCGGGGACTGCTGGACGGCGAGTACGTTCCCCTGAATCAGGACGATCCCAATGTGTTGTCGTATCTGCGGCGCTACAAAGATGAGACGGTTCTGGTGGTGTTGAATATGTCGGGGAGTCCGCAGAAGGTGAGTTTTGATCTCGGCGCTCAAGGATTCGCTTCGCCCAAGGCCAAGGCTTTGCTGAAGACAGCCGCGGCCGAACCGGCCAGTTTGTCGAATGTTGCGCTCGATCCTTTTGGCGTGTACATCGGGGAAGTGACAAAATAATGGTTTTGACATCATGTTCGATTCCAAGGATGGCTCATGACAGCTAGCCGTACCGTGCATCCCCAGGCCGCTTCCGCCGAAATTCCTCCTGTTCCTCTCACCCTTGAAGGTTACAGCGTGCTGCATCAGATGATGCGCTTTCGCTGGGACAAATGGCGCACCGTACCCGCCACGCAGAAAGCGGAAATTGTTGACGAGGCAAGCGGATTGCTGGGCAAGATGGAGCAGGCTTCCTCTGGTCAGTCGGGACTCTATTCCCTGCTCGGGCACAAAGGCGACTTGATGCTGGTTCACTTCCGGAACTCTTTCGACGAGTTGAAGCAGACGGAGTTGCAGTTGGCGCAAGCGCGACTCGGCGATTATCTGGAGCCGACCACATCCTACCTGTCCGTCATCGAGTTGGGACTCTACGAATCCACCATTAAGACCTACAAAGACTTGGCGGATAAAGGTCTGTCTCCGCACTCAGAAGAATGGAATCGCGGCATCGCCGAAACGCTGGCGCGGCAAAAGGAAGCCATGCATCCCCGGCTGTTTCCGGAACTGCCCAAACATCGCTACCTCTGTTTCTATCCCATGGACCGGCGGCGCGGTGAAGATAAAAACTGGTACATGGTGCCCATCGAAGAACGCGCGCGGCAGATGAACGAGCACGGACTGGTGGGACGGCGCTATGCGGGAGAGGTCAAACAGATCATCACTGGCTCGATTGGCTTCGACGATTGGGAGTGGGGCGTAGACCTGTTCGCGGCCGATCCGCTGGTCTTTAAGAAGCTGATCTACGAGATGCGCTTTGACGAGGTGAGCGCGGTGTTCGCCCTGTTCGGGCACTTTTATGTGGGGCTGCGCTGCCCCGCGGCAGAGCTGGGGAAATTGTTACGCGGCGAACTGCCAAAATCTTGAACCGCAAAGTTTCGCGGAGGAGTGAGGCAAGGTCGCGAAGACAACCTTAATTCATTGGAGCTCTCGGCGAACTTCGCGAGCCTTTTCTTCGCGTTCTCTGCGGTAAATGTTTTGCTTTCTGGAGCACCCATGGCTACCCTTGGACTTATCGAATACGAAGATGCCAGCCCGGAAGTGCGCGCGGTCTATGACGACATCATGGCCACCCGCAAGACAGACTGGATCAACAATTTCTGGAAGGCGCTGGCCCACGACCCCGCAGCTTTGAAGCGCACTTGGGAAGACATTAAGCAGATCATGGCGCCGGGCGCGCTGGATGCGCTAACCAAGGAACTAATCTACGTCGCGGTTAGCGTGAGCAACCAGTGCAATTACTGCATCGCATCCCATACCGCGTCAGCCCGCAAGAAGGGGATGACCGACGAGATATTCAAAGAGTTGATGGCCGTGGTTGGAATGGCGAATGAGACGAATCGCCTGGTGGCGGGCTATCAGGTAGAAATCGACAAGCAATTCAAGGTGTAACGCATGGCGCATGAATTTTCGACTTCCTATCTCCAAGATTCGATTTCACTCTTTCGCGCTTACAAGAAAATGGGCGAAGGCGCCCTGGATCAGGTCGCGGATGAGCAGTTGTTTACTCAACTCGATCCGGAAATGAACTCCATTGCGATCATCGTAAAGCACATGGCTGGCAATATGCGCTCGCGCTGGACGGATTTCCTCAGCAGCGACGGCGAGAAGCCTGGACGAAATCGCGACAGTGAGTTCGAAGCTCCACCCAAAACTCGAGCCCAGGTTATCCAACTTTGGAAGGAAGGTTGGGAGTGCGTCTTTGCCGCTCTGGAACCGCTTTCTGACGCGGACATGAGCCGCCCGGTCGCGATCCGCGGCGAAGCCCATTCGGTGATGCAAGCCATCCATCGCCAGATCGCGCATTACGCGTGTCACGTGGGGCAAATCGTTTTTCTGGCGAAGCACTTGCAGCACGCCCAGTGGCAATCGTTGAGTGTGCCGCGAGGAAAGTCGGCGGAGTTCAATCGCAAGATCGCGGCCGGGGAGGCGAGCCAGCGCTAGCGGGTCTGGCTTTCGCACGGGCAACCGCTATTTTTGGACGTGTGGTTCTCCCAGCAAGTTCTCTCGCATGGAGCGCCTCTGGGGGCGAATGCGAAAGTCCCCGTAACATAGCTTTCTCAAGATCGGGTCCGGACGCGTGTACCAACTCGCCCAACTGAGCGGCGAATCTCCATTCATGTCTTTGGCATCAATGACGGCGCCTGCGTCGAGAAGAAGTTGAATGGTCTCCTCGGTGCCGAATGCGGCGGCCCGATGCAGGGGTGTCTCGGCTTTGGTTCGGCAATCGCGCATGAAACCGCCAGTTTCCGCGGATGGCTTGGTCGCGGCATTCGGGTTCGCGCCATTGGCCAGCAAGACCTGGAGAACCCGGTCGCGAGCGGGCCGGTCGGTGGTGCACAACGCCGCGTGCAGCGGGGTTTCACCACTTTCGGGGGAAGCCCGATTCGGGTCGGCTCCGTGCTCGACCAGGAACTGGCAGAGTTGCCAGTGACCATGAAAAGCGGCGGCGTTAAGACCCAGATCTTCGCCAAGCGACGCCAGTGATTCTCCGTTTGCCAACAGGAATCGGATGGCGCTGACGTTGCCGTAGTAGGCACACCATTGGATCAGGGAGACTCCGTCCGCGTCCTTGGAGTTTGCCGCATGGCCTCCGGCCAGGTAGTCGAAGACAAGGTCGGTGCGGCCATCGACAAGTCGGTCAAGCATGTTTTCTCCTGCTGGGGCTTTTGCCCCGGAGCCGCTTTAGTTCTCCGCTTTCGGCGGAGTTGCCGCGGGCCCTCACTTTACCGAAGAGGTATTCGTGGCGCTTCATATCCACCTTGCGGCCGCGGAATACCACCTCTTCGGCCTGCAACCGGAAGCGCTGCTCGAAAGCTGAGTCTCCAGTAAGCTTGATTTCGCCGCCCGCGCCCAGCACGCGGTGCCAGGGCAGATCCACGGAACCATGCAGCGCTCGGGCGACCTGCCGCGCAGCCCCGGGGTATCCCGCAGCGCGGGCGATCGCACCATAGGTAGAAACCTTGCCGCGAGGAATCTTGCGGATGGCGGCAAGGATGCGATTGCGCACTAGAGTGATCCACAAAACGGATTTGCTACGACCCGCGGAGGCGGACAGGAATGTCCGCCCCTCATGGAACTAGGCCGCTTCGCCTTTACCGAAGGAATCCAGGGCCTGCTTCTCGCTGTCGAACACATCAAACACCGTCAGGAGCTTGGTGACTTGCAACAGGTCGCCTACGCGTTTAGTAAGGCTGGCCAGTTTGATGGTGCCTCCGGCGCTCCGGGCAGTGGTGTATAGGGAAACCAACGTACCCAGCCCGCCGCTGTCAATGTAGGTAACTTCGCCTAAGTTCAGAACAATGCGCTTGTTTTCAGAGATAACTCGCTTCACCGTATCGCGCAAACTCGCGGATTCGTCGCCAAAAACAATCCGGCCCGTCGCGTCTACGACGGCAATGCCATTCATGTTGCGAACACTCAGTTTCAGCTGCATGAGGCCCTCCCTGCGGGCGCCGATCGAATTACTCTATGAGGGTATCCCGCCGGCTCGTCCACCGCAAGGACCGCGGCCGGAAGTTGTTTCCGGCAGCTCCGGCTGGCGGCGTAAGCATCACGTATAATCAGCTTTTCCTCATCATGAGCTATCAGGTTCTGGCGCGCAAATACCGCCCTCAGAAATTCTCTGAGGTCATCGGACAGGAGCATGTTACCCGCACGCTGAAGAATGCCATCGGGCAGGCACGCATCGCTCACGGCTACATTTTCAGCGGGCACCGGGGCATCGGAAAGACTACCGTGGCGCGAATTCTGGCCATGGCGCTGAATTGCCGTTCTTCCGATCAACCAGTTGCCGAACCGTGCGGCGTCTGCGACTCGTGCACCGAAATTCGCGCGGGAAATTCCGTGGATGTGATCGAAATCGATGCCGCCACCAACCGCGGAATCGATGAGATCCGCGAACTGCGCGAGGCGGCCCGCTACCGTCCGGCGCGAGATCGCTTCAAGATCTACATTTTGGACGAGGCTCACCAGATTACGGATGCGGCCTTCAATGCCCTGCTCAAAACTTTGGAGGAGCCTCCCGGGCACGTGGTTTTCATGCTGGCGACCACGCAGCCGGAAGACATTCCGCAGACCATCCGCTCCCGCTGCCAGCACTTCAGCTTTCGAGCCGTGCGCTTCGAGGAAATCCTTACTCAGTTGAAGGATCTCGCGGGCCGGGAGAAAGTTGAAGCGGACGAAGATGCGCTGGCCTTGCTCGCCGAGGCGGGGGATGGCTCCATGCGTGACGCGCTCTCCATCCTCGACCAGGCAATTGCCTCTTGCGATGGCCGGTTGACGGCGGAAGCGGTGCGGCAACTGGTGGGCACTGCGCCCTCCGGCTTGCTGGAAGAAGTGATGCGCGCGGTGGCGGAAGGGTCGAGCGAGACGGTGCTGCGGCTGGTGGATAAGCTGCTGGCTGACGGACAGAATCCCACCCATTTTGCGCGGCAGATGGTGCGGTTCTTGCGCAATGCGGTGGTCGCCAAGGTGGCGGGCGGTGATTCTTCCCTGCTGCAGATTTCCAGCGATGAGCGCAGGCGTGTAGCCAGTGTAGCGGAGCTGTTCGGCGAGGAAGATTTGGCCCGGCATTTGCAAATCATGCTGCGCACCCACGGCGAACTCGGTTACCGGCAGGAACAGCGTTTTCACCTGGAACTTGGCCTCTTGAAGATGGCGCATGCGCAGCGCTTGCTCCCCATTGAGCAGTTGCTCAGCGAGGCAGCGGCTGCGGGAGGAAATTCACCACGAGCGCTGGCCAAGCCTGCCGCGGTGCTGGAACCGAAGCGCTCCGAGCCCCCGCCAGCACAGCGCTCGGGCTACGTTTCTCCGTTCGCGGCGGATTCCGCGCGCAAGGGCGGAGGCAAGCCGGAACTCTCAGCCGAAGCGTCGCCGAAAACCGGTCCCCGGTTGGTGGCCGCAGCCCCTTCGATCCCAGTAGTGATGGGAGCGGCGGTCCCAGCAGAAACGGCGGAGATCAGCCCTCTTTCCGTTGCGCCAGAGTCAACCCCAGAGGACACGGGGACCACAGATCCGGGGACCACCGACACAGGGATCACAGGAAAGAGCGCTCCAGACAGGCTGCGCGATGCCGTCTTGAATGCACTGTCGAATGGCGGTCATCGTATGCTGGTCTCCATGCTCGATGCCGGTGAATGGCAGGTCGAAGGCAATGAGTTGCAGATCAAAGTTGCGGCTTCAGAGTCTTTGATCGATATGTCGCTGGGCGCGGATGCGAAACGCCTGGCCATCGCCACAGCCAGCGGCGTGCTCGGGAGACCAGCGAAGCTGAAAGTGGTTTCAGGCGCTGCGGCACTGAGCCCCACGCCCCGTGCGGCGTCTAATGCAGGAGGCCGCAGCCGGGCCGAGCAAGATCCAGTGGTTCGCCGTATGCGGGAAAAATTCGGCGCGGAGATTCGCACCATCATTGATTACAAAGAAGGACGGTAGCGCTACGAAAAACTATGGGTGGATTCAATATCCAAGAGCTGATGTCGCAGGCTAAAAAGCAGTACGAAGTCCTGCAGAAGAAGATGGAAGAGACCGTGGTCGAAGGCTCTTCGGGCGGCGGCACGGTCACCGTCAAAATGGATGGCCGCAAGCAGGTGCTGGCCATCAAGATCGACCCTGAAGCGGTGAAGGCCGACGACCTGGAGATGCTGCAGGACTTGATCACCGCGGCCATCAACGGCGCGGGCCGGAAGGTGGATGAAGCCATGCAATCCACCATGGGCGGAATGCTGGGCGGGTTGGGCATTCCGGGGCTTTAGATTGAGTAATTTTGTAATTGCGTAATTTGGTAATTGGCAGAAGGTGGCCGGTTTTTCAAATTACCCAATTACTGAATTACCCAATTACACAATGTCCTCTAAATTTGCCGAGCCGATGACCCGGCTCATCGATGAGTTGAAAAAGCTGCCGGGCATCGGCAGCAAGACGGCGCAGCGGCTGGCGTTCCACATCCTGCGCTCCAGCGATGACGACGCCGAGGCGTTGGCCGCCGCCGTGCGCGACGTAAAAGCCAGCCTGCGGCTGTGCTCCATCTGCAACAACATCACCGACGTTGACCCCTGCGTGTATTGCAGCAGTCCTACGCGGAATCAGCGACTGGTGTGCGTGGTGGAAGAGCCAACCAACATCGGCGCCATTGAAAAAACCAAGCACTTCAATGGCACGTATCACGTGCTGCACGGAACCATTTCCCCTTTGCACGGCGTGGGGCCGGAACAGTTGCGCATTTCCAATTTGATGAAACGCGTGGAAGATGGCGGCGTGGATGAGGTCATAGTTGCGACCAACCCGACGGTGGAGGGCGAAGCTACCGCGGTCTATCTTTCCGGACAGTTGCGTCGTGCGGGACTCAAGGTGACGCGCATTGCCATGGGGGTCCCGGTCGGCAGCGATATCGAGTATGCGGATGAGATCACCATGCTGAAGGCCATGGAGGGTCGGCGGGAGCTGTAGCTGCGCCGGCCCACCAGACCGTCGGCTGCACCCTCTCGTATCGAGAAATAGTTGCGCCACCTCTCTCCTGGGACGCCCCGTCCTCCCGCACAATGTGTGCAAGAATTTTTCTCTCGGGCGAGTTGGCGCCATCCGTCCCGCGCGCGATATAAGCCTGAGTCATCTACTTATTAATCAATAGTTTAAGGACGATTCATAACGTATCGGATCAGCCGTCCAGGATTGGCTCATCGTTTGCACTTGTACCTAGCAATCACCTCGTCTCCCGCTCTCTCTGATGTTGGCTGGCACGAGGAAATGCGGAATAAATGGCCACAACCAGGTCAATGCATTTCGATCCAGCCTGCGCCGCGCTGCCGATGTAAACGCATCCCAACTCGACGCTTTAGGAAACCGGGCCAACCAGCCCGGTTTTCTTTTGCGCTAAACCTCGCACTCATCATCCCGCCCCGTAGGGCTAGATTTCCGTATCCAGGAAAGGATTGGATTCTTCTTCGGTGGACAGAATTCCCTCCGGCAGAGCTCCCCGGTTGTATTCCGCCATGCGGTTCTTCCACTTCAGAAAATCGGTGATGGACTGTGGCTCGATGCGGACTTCCACGCGCCGCAAGCTGGACAACAGCAAATTCATCTCGTAGCGGAAGCCAGTTGCGGTGCGAAGATCTTTAGCGGAGGGCCTGGTCATCGTGACTTCGCGTTTGCGAAGCTCCAGCAGGCCCCAGCCCTCAGGCAGTTCTTGTAGTCGCAACAGTCCAGCGGGTACGAGATAAAAGCGCTCGCAGCCGACTCCTGCTTTGGGCTTCTGCCGCCAAGGCTTGTCGCGGTCGCAGAGGAAATCGGCGCGGGAAACTTTGCACTCGACGAGAACGGAATGGCAGGCACGTTTCCAGCCGATAGCATCGGGCACCTCGCCGCTGGCGCAAGCTTGCTCGGAAAGCACAACTCCACAGCGATAGGAACGCAGCCAGGCTACCGCCTTCTGGACTAGTTGAGCATGAGTCATGGTTCAAAACTACGCGATGAAAACGCCGGATGGAAGTGGCGGGGCGGTTTCGAGTGGTTTGTGGTTTGTGGTTTGTGGCTAGTTGCTAATCACTAACCACTAATCACTAGCCACTTCCTTGATTCACGATCCGTGCTACGGACGCCCGCAAGGCTTTCACCATCACCGGGCGGCGGCAGACCAATTCCAACAGGTGGCGGGCGGCCGCGATCTCTTCGGCTGATCGGCCGCGCGGCGAGTAACCTTGGGCCGCGATCAGGATAAATCCATCCTGCAGGCGAACTTCGAGACGTGAAATTCGGCCCTTGCGATCCGCGTCAAACGCGTTCGCCAGACGAAGAATTCCAGCCAGCCACAAGACTTCCTTGCGCCCACTGGGGATCAGATCCCGCAAAGCCTTTTGCCCGGCTCGTGGCAGGGCCCCACGATGATAGCGCGCCACAATCCCGGCCATTCGTAAGACATCTCCCGGTATTCCAAGCGGCGGCTTTAAGTCCCGAATGAGGCGATAGGACTCCTTGTGATGCCCCTTCCCTTCTCTAGAGCGGCCGACATCGTGAAGCATGGCGGCCAGGCGCAGAATCTCGCAGGCTCTGCCTTCGGGAGGTCTCACCTTCCCCCCCATGGCTGTCAATCCGTCATAAAGCTGCAACGACAGGCTGGTCACATGGTTGGAATGCTTAAAGTCCGGATCCAAAACCAATGCCCAGCGTCTGAGCCGTTGCCGGGCAGCGCTCTCGATCTGTTTTCCTTGTGGCAACTGGGCACGCCAGACTTGCCAAAGACTGGTCTCACCGACCATTTTCTGCCGGTAGCTTTCGATCCGCTGTTCGCGCTCTTGCTGCAAACGGGCGTGCCAATGCGAGCGGGCCGCATCATCGGGAAAAACATTCACTTGCTGTGCCGTGGCCCACAAGACATCCAGATCGTGAACTTCCCCCAAAAGATCCTGCAGCTTCTTCAAGTCGTCTCCCCAAAGGACGTGCTGTTCCGGAAGGAAATTCTCCACGATGTAGCGGAAACGTTTGATACCGATGCGCAAGGCATGCCAGGCCACCTGCGACCGGTTCTGCAGGGCGCGCCGGTGCAACTGGTGAGCTTCAGTCCAGCGCTCCAGCGCTAGATGTTTGAATATCAAACCGCCGGGCCGCAGGCGCGCGGCGCGGCGCGGCAGCGAACTACTCCACTTGCGCCACTGCTTGCGGTCAAATTCCTGCAGGGCCTGCGCCGCTTGTTGTTTCAAATGGGTCTCGCGCAGGGCGAGGAACTCCAGCATTTTGCTGGCAACTGGGTCCCCGGGCGAATCGAAGTGGTGAACCCACTCCTCCATTACATGCACATCGCGCAAGTCTCCGAGGCTGCTAAACAGGCGCTTGCCGGCCTTCTTCATCTGCTTCCAGGCAGGATTGGGGTCCATAGCCATGAGGCCGTCCACCATGGAGCGGCAGCGGCGCAGGGCCACGCGCAGATCGTGGACAGCGTCGGGAGCAAAGCCTGCGCTGGCGTGGTCGCACTCCTGGAGGACGCGTTCCATCCAAAAGGCCAAGCCAGCCTTGCGATCACGCGGGTTTAGAACCGCAACCGGCATCCAATTCTCCAGCGAAGAGACGACTTAGCATTGTCTGCGTTGCCAACAAAGAATTCCAGCCCGCCCGCTTGAGATCCCAGGAATTGCCGGCAAAAAGCGGCAATTGTCCGGCCAAGCCTTCCATTACCTCCGTAATGTGCGCCAGTACCCGTTTCGCATTACGCTTAGGCGGACCACGAAAAGCAGGAGTTCCATATCCTTACCGCGGACGACAAAAAGGAAAGCAGGATAGCATCGGCTCGCGCCTTCGTGCACAGCCTGAACATCCTGGTAAAGTACGTGCGGCTCTATGGCCTGACCCACAAGCGTACTGAGGGACAGTTCAAGATCGCATGGGACGAGCTGCAGCAGGGTCTGCCCAAAGGCCCCGACGGCAGCTTCTTGCTGGGTGTTTCTGACAACCGGCTCCTGGTGGACGGCATTCCGCTCGAAACCGGCCAGGCGGAAAAGAGCTTTGCACAACTTTTGACTACCGCAGGCCTGGCCAGTATCCAATTTTCCAACCAGCTCACGCACGAGGATTTTACCCGCCTGATCGAAGCTTTCGCCTCTGGTGGCTCCAGGGCCCAGGATGTCACCAAGCATATCAAAGCCATCTTCGGGGACAACAAGCAAGCGGCAATTCGCATTAACGAGGTCAAATTCATCGCGGCCGACCCGGCCACGGGCGACATTTCCATCGCGGCCCAGATCGCCGCGCAGACCCTGGGCCCGGAATTCAAGGATTGGCTGAACGATCCGCAGAAACTGCTGCAGCTGATTGCGGCCGCCGAAGGCGCGCACAGCGGCGGTGGGGGCGACGGATCAGGCGCTCCGATGGGCAGCGTCCCGAATAGTACGGGTTCAACGGAGAGCGCTAGTGCGGAGGGTGCTCAAACCGGCGGTGGTACCTGGAGCGGCGGGGTAGTGCCCCTACAGGAAGAAGAGGTGATTCAGGCGATTCGTCTGCTCACCAAGTTTGGGGAGGTTGGCAGCGACCCCAACGTCAATCCTCAAGTGCTGCAGCAGGAACTCAGTGAGGCCGATCCCAATACCAAGCTTAACCTGCAGCAGTTGCTGAGTTCGCTGGCCTCGAACGTGACGGCGGAAGGCGCCGACACCCCGCTTCTCATGAAAGCGGCCGAGCACATGGCGATCCGTTTCGCCATGGAGCGCTTCCAGCGCGGCGAAGTGAAGGTGAACGCAGTCCACCAGATGCTGGAACATATGAGCCGGCAGATGGATACGTTGCGCCAGATCCTGCGCATTCAGGAAGACAAGATGAACAAGGCAGGGATGCTGGTCGAGTCCCATGCCGATATTCTGGACCGGATGTTCTGGGCCGAAGTGCCGGAAGCCGGCAAGAAGAGCGTGTTGCTCTCCAGTGAAGCCCCCTGCGTGCCGCCGCGGAATGTCCGGCAATTCGTCGAAGAAATGTTGGACCGCGGGGACAAGGAAACTGCGGCCGCCATTCTCCGCAACTACGTCAACTGCCTGGGAGCCAATGAAGTGGAGCCGCGGCGCAAGACCGCGATTGGCATCGGACAACTGGCCGACTTGTTTGCCAGCACGGGGAGCGAGGCGCTGGGGTCGGCGATCCGCAAAGTCGGCGAAACCCTGTCCGTGGAAGCCGATGCTGAGTTGGAGAACTTGCTGGCGGCGGCCTTCGTGCGACTGAGCGCGGAAGCCAACACACGCCGGCAATACGGCGCGGTAAGCGAGGTTTGCGGGGTAATGGAACTGGTTGCCCAGCACCGGCCAACCCTTGCCGGCGAATTGCGCCCGCGCATTGGAGTGGAAAACCGCCTGGCCGAATTTATCGAAGAAGCTTTGCAGCAACCTCGCGTCGCGCCTGACTTGATTCAGGTTTTGCGCCAGACTTCGCGGGCTGCGACCGAACATATTGCCGACCGCTTTTTCCGCTGTATGCGCCGCGAAGAGTGTGACCGCATCGTGGAACTGTTCAAAGAGCTGGGCGCCCCAGGGCTGGAGCATATTCGCGAAAACCTGCGCACCGGGCAGCCCCGTCAAGCCACCGCGGCAGTAGGCTTGCTCAGCCGGGTGGATGTGACCACTCTGCTGGAATTGCTTCCCAACCGCCTGCGCGAGTGGAACCGCTTTTACCACGATATGGTGGTGCGGCAGATTGCCTTTGCCGCCGCTGCCGACCGCGGGCGCACCCTGCTGGAATTCCTGGAAGTTCTCGACACCATGGTGCTGCCGCAGGCGGTGGATGAAATCGGCATGAGCGGCGACCGTATGGCCGCTCCTTCGTTGCTGATCGTCGCACAAAGTGGCGAGGCCCAGGGCCGTTCTCCGCTGTTGCAACTGAAGGCGGTGGAAAGCTTAGGCCGGCTGCGCGACCCGGATTCTATTCCTGTTCTCAGCGGTCTTCTCGAAGCCAAGAAAATGTGGAAGTGGGTAAACCACCGCGAGTTACGCATCGCCGCCGCGCAGGCGCTGGCGAAAATCGACGCCCGCTACAGCAGCAAAGTTCTTTCTGACACTGGCCTGGAGCCGGCTGAGCTGGCCCTGGCGCCGCTCGATGCTGCTCCGGCCTGTCCCTGGGTGCGGCAGCGGCGTTACGAGCGCGTGGCCCTGCGCAAGCCGCTTTCCTCCACCATCAGCAGTTCATGGGGCAAATCCAGTATCTCGGTTCGCGAACTCAGTCTCGGCGGGGGTATGGGCGTCAAGGAAGACAACCTGCGCGTGGGCACGGAAGCCAACCTGGAAATTTCTGCCGGGGTGCGGAAGATTCGCGGTCAAGTCTTACTGCGGCGCGCCCGCGTCAACGAAGTGGGCTTTGAAATCGTGAATATGGATCTGGAGAGCCGTTACCGCCTGCGCCGCCTCATCATGGACGCCCTGGAACAGAACCGCGACGCCAAAGTGGCGGAGTGGGACGGAGTAAGAAAATAGCGAGCAGGCCATCTGAATACAAAACAAAAGCCTCTGCCGATAGCGGCAGAGGCTTTTGTGTTCTCAAAGATTCGCTAAACAACTTTGACAAATATGATCACCAGGGTATAAAGCGCCAGCGACTCGATAAGAGCCAACCCCAGGATCAGAGCAAATTGGATGCCGGCGCGCGCCGCAGGATTGCGGGCCAACGCCTCAGTCGCTGCCGCGGTGGCCTTGCCCTGCGCCAATCCGCAGACCGCGGAAGCAATAGCCATAGAGAATCCGGCTGCGATCGCGACCCAGTTGACCGGAGCCGAAGAGCCGCCTTGAGCGAACGCTGGCATGGCAAAGCACAGCATGGCCAGCGCCATAAAGAGATAACTAAGTTTACGCATTCTGTTTTTCTCCTCGCATGAATTGCCGCCAGTGGGTGGTTGACGCCATCCTCTTGCAGGCGCCCTCACGCTGAACGGCCCAACCACAACAATCGTCGGTCCTCAGTCGTCAATCGTCGGAACTGATTCAATGGTGGTTGCGGACGGCTGACGGCCGGAGACTGACAACTGCATTCCTTAGTGCTCTTCCGCGACTGCTCCCGCCAGGTACACCGTCGTCAGCAGGACGAAGATGTACGCCTGAAGCAACGACACCCCAATGTGCAACCCGATAAAAATTATCGGCGCTCCAACCGGGATCAACGAAAAGAATACCCAGGTAACTTTATCGCCGGCGTACATGTTGGCGAATAAACGGATGGTGAGCGAAAGCATTCGCGCCAGGTGGCTGATAATCTCGATCGGAATCATGATGATGGCCAGCCACCACATCGGCCCCATGAAGTGCTTGAGATAAGCGATCCCGTGATGCTTGAAACCTTGAGTCTGGTAATACACGAAGGCGCAGATTGCGCAGCCCAAGGGAACTACCGGCAGGCCGGTTGGCGATTCGAATCCTGGAATAACACCGATCAGATTGCAGATCAGAATGAACAACATGAGCACCAGCAGGAACGGGGTAAACTCGGCGCTGCCGTGCCCCATCATCTCTTCGCTTTGCCCAAGAATAAAACCGTGGATGCCTTCAAACATGTGCTGCAACGCCCCGGGCGTCTCCACCGACAGGCCAGACCGAGTCATGGCGAACAGCATCACCAGAAACCCAAACACCAAAAGTTCCATGGACACGCCGTTGGTGATCGGGGCTTGGGGGAACTGTGGCTCAACATGAATAGCTCGCAGCAGGGCCGTGACCGGGCCCGCGAACCAATGATTCAGAATCGCCGTAAACCAAAGTTGCTCAGGCATAAATCAGCTATTCGCTTCTTGCTCCTCTTGCTGGCCGCATGTAGAACCAATCACAAGCCGCGCGCCAAGGCAGCATAGACCTCATAGGCGGCCTCGCACAAAACGCCAGCGACTGGCAAAAACAGGCCCGCCAATAATCCGTGAAGGCTGGCGCGAGAAACAGTGAATATAGCATAGGCCGCCAGACCCATCAAAACATAGCGTAATAGGAACCGCACCACCACTCCGCTGCCCGATTTGGGATTTCCCCCCGCGCTCATTCGTTCGCCCAGCGCATTGACCACCTTCTCCAGCCAGTGAAAGTTCAGGTAGGCCAGAGCGCAGCCGCAGATGAACCCCAGCGCAACCTGCCATCCCAGCCGAAGCCAGGCGGCCGCGCTCAGAATAACCGCCAGTGCAATCATGCAATTGGAAATCCTCTGCAGGGCGCCGGAGTAGAAGCTATCCGCGGCAGATGGCTCTGGATCGAGGGCGCTTGCCGCTTCGCTTGAGTCTGGGCTATTCATGGAACATTCCGATTCGACTTGCCTAGCATTATCTACCAGGACGCCGTAAAAGCCTTTAACCGCTGAGGACGCCCGGAGCGGCGCGAAGCACGCCGAGAACTTTCCTACCCCTCTCGTCCGATTTCGATTTTTATGCCACATTAGAGAACCATGGCTATCGCCGCCGACCCCAGGCTTGCCGGACGCATTGCCTTCACCTATCCGGAGTTTACCGTTTACGAGGTCGCACGCTTTCTCATCGTCACCGGCATGGAAATGCAATCCGTCGCCGTGGGATGGCAAGTGTATGAGATCACGCATCGCGCTCTGGACCTCGGCTTCGTCGGCCTGGCACAATTTCTGCCCGGATTGGTTTTATTCCTTGCCTCCGGACACGCCGCTGACCGCTTCGACCGGCGCAGACTGCTCCTGGTCTGCTACGCCGGCTTTGCTTTATCTTCGGCGTTCTTGCTGGCCATCGCCTGGCGCGCGCCGCATTCGGTTTACGCCATCTACCTAGTGCTGATTTTCATTGGCATCGTTCGCTCCCTGAGCGGTCCCGTAAGCCGCGCCATCCTCCCGCAACTGGTTCCGGAAGAGCATTTCCAGAATGCGGTGGCTTGGAATTCCAGCATCTTTATGACGGCTACCATCCTGGGCCCTGCCTTGGGCGGCATTGTGTATGCATTTTTTCATGGGCCGTCGGCGGTATACGCAGCCGGGTTCCTGGTTTCCATCGTTTCGATGTTTTCCGCAGTGCGAATCAAGCCGCGCCCCCGAACCAAACCGCCCGAGGACATGAGCCTGACCACCGTTCTCGCAGGACTTCACTACATCTGGAACCAGAAACTGATACTCGGCTCCATTTCGCTGGATATGTTCGCCGTCTTGCTGGGCGGCGCGGTGGCGCTGCTTCCCATCTACGCGCGAGAGATTCTGATGACCGGCCCCTGGGGTCTCGGCCTGCTACGCAGCGCTCCCGGAGCGGGCGCGGCAGCCATGGCCGTACTGGTGGCGCATTGGCCGCTCAAGCGTAATGTCGGCGCTACAATGCTGTGGTGTGTGGCCGGATTCGGCGTCTTTACCATCGTCTTCGGCCTCTCCCGCAGCTTTGTCTGGTCGCTGGCCGCTCTGTTTTTGGCCGGCGCTTGCGACATGATCAGCGTGATCGTTCGCGGCACTCTGGTGCAACTGGCTACGCCCGACGAAATGCGCGGCCGCGTCAACGCCGTGGATATGATTTTTATCGGCGTCTCCAACGAGCTCGGCCAATTCGAATCTGGATTAACGGCAGCATGGTTCGGAACCGTGCATGCTGTGGTGCTGGGAGGGATTGGCACGCTGGCCGTCATCGCAATTTGGGCATGGCGCTTCCCCGAATTGCGCAAGGCAGACCGACTGCTGAGCGTCACCAACTAGAGGCCAATTGATCAGCGGGCACTGATCAGCAGGCACTTGATTAGCAAAACGCTGGACGTTGCGGGTGAACACCGGTAATTTTCGCCCAAATTCTAGCGCCCAATGCCGTCGGAGAATGATCGCTCACCCCGGCAAATGTCGTATCGTGCGCACAAACGGAAGTTCGGCGGTTGTCTCAAAACTTACCTATTCTGAAGCATAGGTAAATACGCCCTGCTTCATGTGGCGCTTGTGCCGTCTGAGCGAAATTCGGCGCCGAGTGTGAGCCTCCCGGACGCCTTGGCGACACATATGTTTGTGCAACAAGCCCGTTCCCTTTCAAGAACACCCCGGCTCTCCGTAAAAGATGTCGTGCAGCTTGTCGCCTCTCCACATTACGTAAGACGCGCGGCCGCCGCACCTCGCGCAGGTTCCGCGAGTTGGCACGTTGATCATTTTGCTCAGCCCAGAGGACATCTGGAGCATATGCCCATCTGAGCCATAGCTGCAGTCCTCACAGATTGCAAAGAGATATGTGTCAAATAAACGAACTGCATCTGCGGATTCCACCTGAAACCTTCTTTTCAGCGCGCCGAAAAGCGCATGCGTGGCATCTCCCCAGGCACCGACGGATATCAACGTAAATTGGTTTTTCCTCCTGGGTTCCACAGAAACTTGACCTGCCCACTCCTCCAGCGAGTCATACCGCCGATACTGCCCCTCTTTCCATTCTTGCTTGTTCGCAAGGTTCGGGTTGTACACGTTATTTGGCCGTGCGCGAGCACAGGGCTCCTTGAACCACCGTTGCGGGTCAGAGCCGAAAAAATCCTTGATCTGCCTTCTGGAATCGCCCCCAATACCGAGCAAGGCATCCAGTGCTGCGTCTCTCAACTCCTCGTCGGAGTCCCGGAGTGTAGCGATGAGCGGCTGAACGTGTTCATCGTTGCCAAACGCACCCAAATATCGCGTGGCCTCGATACGGCTTTGACCGCCAGCGCCGCTCAAAGCGTTGACAAATCTACCCAACGAGGGCGCCATTCCGGCAGTGGTAAGCGCCTGGCCCGATGCACGGCGCACGTCCAGGTTTCGGTCATTCCTCACAGCGGAAAGAAGGGGCTCTCGTATGCGCGCATCCCCAATATCTCCCAATGCCTTCGCGGCCGCGACTCGCACGTCGTCGTGTTGGTCGCTTAAGGCGTTGATCAACGGCTCAACCGCGCGGGAATCGCGAATCTTCCCAAGTCTGCGAATTACATCCTTAAGGGTCCATCGATCAGCACTTGGATCACCCAGAATTGCCGACAGCAGTTCGACCGACCGGTTGTCACCGAGATCGCAAAGCGCTAACGCCGCCCCCAACCGCCTATCACCACCTGAGGTTGCCTTCCACGGCTTACCGCCGTCTAAGGCAGCGAACAGGGGTTCGATGGCTCGCTTGTCGCCAAGCTTACCGAGCGCCTTGGCTGCCCGTTCACCAACGAGGCTGTCTTTATCATTCAAGGCGCTGACGAGCGGATCGACAGCTTGGCTGTCGCCCAAATCGCCCAGCAGGCTGACGGCGTCAGTGCGCACAAGCCAATTCTTATCCTTCAGGGCAGCGATGAGGGGCTTGACGGCGTGCCCGCCCAAGGCGCGAAGCGATTCCCTGGATTTTTCTTGTCGCTCATCGTAAGCTCGGTCGCCAAAATGCTCCAAAGCATTCTGCAAGCGAACGATCTCCCTTTCCGCCACGAGCGCTCGCGTGCTGCCGCACCGGACGCACTTCTCGCAATCCTTGCCCCAGTCGTGAGCGTTGGCTCGCGTCTTACCGCACCGGACGCACTTCTCGCAGTCCTTGCCCCAGTCGTGAGCGTTGGCTCGCGTCCTGCCGCACCGGACGCACTTCTCGCAATCCTTGCCCCAGTCGTGAGCATTGGCTCGCGTCTTGCCGCACTGGACGCACTTCTCGCAATCCTTGCCCCAGTCGTGAGCGTTGGCTCGCGTCCTGCCGCACTGGACGCACTTCTCGCAGTCCTTGCCCCAGTCGTGAACGTTGGCTCGCGTCTTACCGCACTGGACGCACTTCTCGCAGTCCTTGCCCCAGTCGTGAGCTAGATCGCGGGAAGTCTTGCACTTCGGGCAAATACAGCCTTGCCATTCATGGCCGAACAGACGACATCTAAGATGCATGTTTATTGACCAACGCTAAGAATACCTTACGTAACTACCGTGACGATGAAGTGTTTTCGCGCGTCCCGCACCGTGTTGTGCAAAGAACCTTTTTGAAACGCCAGATTCGAAAAGACTGCCATCGGCCGTCTAACGCGCATGCCGCCAATGTTCCTCGGCCGTTGCCGAGCGGCCAAGAGCCTGCCCCGCGTGTAGTCGAGGCGCCCTCCCTCGCGAAAAAGCCGGGTGAATTTGGGCTGCTGTTTGGGGCGGGGGAGATGCTTGTTCAGAGGTTCCCTGGACGAAAAGAAAAACGGCGCGGGTGCTTCCCCACGCCGCTGTCGAATTTTGTTTTGCCGCGCCTTATTGCACTACCATCTGCACGGTTGAGCTGCGTACGGCGGACCCTGAAGTCGCGCTGATCGTCAGCGTGTAGGTTCCGGCAGGAGTTCCGGTAGTAACTGAGCTCGTGGGCGTCGTTCCGCAACTCGCGGACAATCCAAGAACCACCAGGAATACACCGGCCACAATCCCCATCAGCCAGCGCCGTCGCCGCGAGGTCGTTCCGCCGGCCAAGCCCAGCAGAGCTAATCCCGAAACCGGCAACAACAAGGCATAGAGCGGACCGATGCCTCGCCGCAATTCGGTGGTTGTCGTGACGCGCTGCGTGGTCTGGACATTCAGCGTCGAGGACTGGGGCCCATTATTCAGGTTGGTAAATGAGGCGGCGGTGAACGAGGCGGTGGCGCCCGACGGCAAAGTGGAACTAACCCCCAGCGACACCGTATTCGGAATGGAACCCGTCGGCGTAACTTGCACGCTGTAGCTAGCCAACTGGCCGGCCACCACCGTTTCGGAAGCGGGCGACGGTGGCGGGTTGAGGGTAAAGTCATTCACCGCGGCGGTTGCACTGGCTGAGGCCTGGAAGGCCAGTCCGGGCACGCTCACGGTGGCACTGTTCCCCAGATTCGGAAGCGGGGTTGTGGAAGGCGTAATGGGAGCAACCGGGGTGAGCAGCACAGTCACCGTTGGACCGGTGCTGCCGCTCGGGGTGGTCGTCACATTGCCCAGGTTGCACTGCACCGTGGTCCCGTTGACGGTGCCGCAACTCCCCGGGCTCGCGGTCGCCGAAGCGAACGTGGCGGTGGTGGCAGAGGGCAGATTGTCGGTGAAAGTGACTCCGTTCGCGGCGTCCCCATTATTTACAATTGTGTACTTATACGTAATCGTATTGCCTACCCCCACCGGACTCGGAGACGCCGTGGCCGTCATAGCCAGAGCCAGCGCCGGACTTAACTTGCTGACGAACCCATCGCTGGCCCCCCCCAAAGTTCCCTGGAACGGATTTTTCAAGGGGAAATTTCCGGACGTGGTTTCGCCCGCTACATAGGCGGATCCCTGCGCGTCCAACGCGATCCCCGTGGCCATGTCCGTGCCGGCACCTCCCAGGAAGGTCGAGTAACTGGGGCAAACCACTGGCGGATTGGCCGTCGGATCCGGGGTGCAGATCGAAGTCGAAACCGTGTTGAGGTTGGCCACAAAGGCGTCCCGGCCTCCTCCCGAAGCGGCCTGCACGGGATTCTGCGTGGGGAAATCGGCGGAATCGGTCCAGCCCGCCACCCGCGCTCCCCCTACCGTATCCGCGGTGATCGCCGTGCCGGCATCGTTCCCGCTGCCTCCCAGGTAAGAGAAGTAAATCAGCGCCACCGACACCGGACTCGCGCCCGCGACCGGTGGAGTGTAACTTGAAACCTTCGCTACGAAAGCGTCCGTCGCACCGGATGAAGCCGCACAACTGGTGGGGGTTAGATTGGGATCATTGGGGCATGGCTGGAAGGCCACGGTCCCGATGCCAACCGGAAAGTCAGTGGAAGTCGTGGACCCAGTGATGTAAGCAATTCCGCCGGCGTCCACCGCAATACCGTAAGCAACATCGGCGCCGCTCCCGCCCACATACGTCGAATAAAGCAGTTGCGCCCCCGTAATGGCTTCCGGATTGAACTTCGCGATGAAGGCATCGGTCGCCGTGGGCGGAGTTACCGGACAGCTTACCGAAGTCGTGCTAGTGCTTGCGGTCGGAACATCCAGACAAGCCTGAGCCGCGTTTAGAATTGGAAAATCACTCCCCCCTGCGCTCTGCGGGCTGGCCTGGGTATCCAGAAAATTCGTGCCGCCGGTGATGTAAACATTCGGTGTGTTGTTCTGGTCCACCGCAATCCCACCGCCGATAGCAACGCCGTTCGCAGGATTACCCCCACCAAAATACGTGGAATACGGCAGGCTCGCCATGGCTGAGCTTGCCGGGTCCACTTTCGTCATGAAGAACTGATTGGTCGCCAGCGATTTGGTCTGGAAAGCTCCCACCGTCGCGGGGAACCCAACCGTTGCGGAAGGCGTGTCGGTGGAAGTGGTGGTGCCGGTGACATAAGCCTTGCCATTCACATCGAGCGCCAGCCCGGTCGCAATGTCGGTGCCGTTGCCCGAAAGATAGGTCGAATAAGTAATAACTCCCGCCGGACTCAGCTGAGTGACAAACACGTGCTTGTTGCCATTCGACTCCGGAGCCGACTGGTAGCCCCTCACCGTTGGATAATCGGTTGAATTGGTGGTGCCCCCCACCGTCACGTCGAATCCCGCATCCACGCCAATTCCGGCTGGCGTGTCCGTTCCGCTCCCTCCCAGATAGGTGGTGAAAGCCTGCGTCGTCCCGGAATTGATCAGCTTGGTGACAAACACATCGGCCGGCCCACTCACCGTGTTGCTGCTGGCGACGCCGCTGGGATTGGGGAAATTCACCGTCGAGGTCGTCGCCCCCGCGATGTAAACGTTCAAATCCAAAGCCACAGTAATTGCCGGGCACCCCGGAGTAAACGCAGCTCCCGTTATCGCGGAACAACTCTCCGCCCCGCTGCCCCCCAGGTAAGTCGAGTAGCTGAGCACCGGATCAATGACCAGCGTGCGGCTATGGTCGTAGGAGCCCAGTTCAAATCCAACCGTGCCGTCCGCGCGCTGCACAAAGCTTCCAGCGACTGGCCGTTGCTCCTCGCCGAATTTTTGGTACACCTGGGGCGCTTCGTATCGAACTTCGCCGCCGCCCGTGGCCAATACCAGATTGCCCGCGGCGTCCAGCGCCAGCTTTCGCGGCCCTTCGAACCGTAGAGCAATCTGCTGCGGATCCGCCCCTGGCGCCACTTCAAAGTCGTACTCCAATCGGCCCTGGTTGCCGTAGTATTCCAGATTAATTCCGGGATAAACGCGCTGATATCGCACTCGCGCGAACTGCGGCACATTGCGATGCCATTTCGCGGGATTGTTTCCGATAAAGTAATTGCTCTTCCCCGGCAGCTGGTCAGTTCCATCCACCCGGGCGGTTGGATCGGCTCCGGCAAGATGCATCCGTACCACGGACGAATCCTTGCCCGCCGACTGCAGCACCAGCACCGCCTCTTCCTCGGTCAGGAACAGGCCGTAACCGCTGCCCCGAGCCAGGAATTTCACTCGGGCGTCGCTCTGCCCCTGGTTAGCCTCAAAACCCAGTGGCAGCCGCGCATAAGCTAAGTGCACCGGCTGTGCTCCCGACGGCGTTGTGGAAGGTTGTTGTGAGACGGCGGGACTGAGGGCGTTCTGGCTGCGTACCGCAGCCATGGGGCGCGCCGGCGCCAATCCGAGCAAGGCCGCCCCTCCTGCCAGCAGCAGCCCAACCGCGATCCCAATGCGGCCCCCACCCCAACCTGTACTCACCCCACGGCAATTCAATCTCACAAGCTCCTCCGATTTTCCGGTGTCATGACGAGGAAGAAAAAACGGCGCACCCGCAAATACCCGGCTGGCGCCCATAAAGCGGCATGCGTAGTTGTCATCAGAAACTGGGTGAAAAAATAAATAACTACTTAAACATCTGACGGATAGCCTGTCAAGCTGCGGCCCGCTTCGGTAGTGGGTCAGTTTCGTGATTCCATCTCAACGATTTGTCATTCCGAACCCGCTTTTTGGGTGAGGAATCTGCTTTTGAGCCCAGGAGAACAGCAGATTCCTCGCGCGATAATGCCGCGCTTCGGAACGCCAAACATTCAAACTGACCCACTCCCCCCGCTTCTCAGCTCCCTCGGAGGCTGCTTGAGTGGCCTTGTCTTGCTGAGATGCGGCCAGCTTCCATCCAAGATGCCGCAGCGAAATAAAGTCTTACTGCAAGTTCCGCACCCGCCTGCCCTCTCCCGGTATTAACCGAAGCAATTCCTCAGTGCGTTAAGCTGTTGCAAATGATCGCCAATTCAGTGATCTTCCTTGCAGGCTGTCTAACTTACGGCAGTCAATCACATCCGGTCAGGTGAAATGGACTTGCTGCCAGGAAACCAGAGCATGCTGTTGGAGTCTTCCCCAGAACGCCGGGCCACGCGTCGCTTCGACATGCGCCTGCCTGCAACCGTCAAGTCCATCGGCAGCACGATCTACGAATTACGCACTGAAACCCAGAACGTCAGCGCCCGCGGAGTTTTCTTTTACCTCGACCGGCTCGTCGAGCCCGGCGCCCATCTGGAAGTAACTCTAACATTTCCTCCCCACATTACCCTCACCGACTCGGTGCGGATTCGGTTCCTGGCCCGCGTTTTGCGCACAGACGCCGATCCCATCTCCCGCGTCGGCGTGGCGGCTTTCATTGAGGAATACGAATTCCTGCGCTCCAACCCCGCCGGCGCCCAACTCAGTGACCTCGAAAATAGCAACTAAAGTGGTCCGGCTCGCCAGGCAGCTAGACCGACCGTGCAGTGCGGCTGTATTGCGCGAAGGCCCGCACGATCTTGCCTTCCGCGCACAGTTCCATGGTTTCCCCAGCGGTCAGACCGTTCACCGAACCATACACGACCGTGATCGTCCGTATCCCCGCACAGGTAAACATGTACTTGAATTCTAACCCGGGAAACCGTTCTAGGGCTGAGCGAAAGTATCCCCGCAAAGCCGCAATCCGGATCACCGTTCCATCCACGTTCCCCGTCAGGCTGCTGACGAAAGGGGACGTGAATTCAATGTCAGCCGCGTAGTGCGAGCATATCCGGTTCAGATCGTGACTATTCCACGCCGCAATCCACTCCCGGGCAAAGTCTTCGGCCCACTCCTGGGTGATCGGGAAGGTCATCCGCATTTCGTCTCCTGAGCTTATCGCTCGTCCGGGTTTCGCGAAACCAGGCTTAGAAGCCCGTGGTGCAACTGCGATTTGTATCAGGGTATGCCTTCAGGCATACCGTAAGTGCAGTGTTATGAATCCGCCTTTAGGCGCTGTTCTTCGTAATTCGACATTCACCACAGGCTGCTAGTGGTGTGCCGGCACAATCCCGGGTGAAACTAGCAGAAAAAAATGACGGTAGTTATACGGGTTTATTCAGTTCGCGCATCTTGCTCCGCACCCGCCGGTAGCGTGCCAGCACGCTCCAGAGGTAGGCAACGTGAATGATCCCAGTGGCGGCGTAAGCGGCGTAAAGATAGTGCGTGGCATTCATCGCGAACTCCGCGGTTCCAGCAACGCTTCCAGCGCCTCGGTTTCCTCCACCTCTTGTTGCATGACTTCCACGCGGTAGCGCGCCCAGAAAACCAGCCATCCGAAGCACAGGAACGCAGCCCAGTTTATCAGCAGGACACGAAGCATTTGCGGATCAATCGAACCCTGGTCGCCGATCACCGGCTGCGGGTGCTGGGTTCGGAAGAACCAGATGGAGAAGTACACCAGGGGAATGTCCAGGCCGCCAAACACCGCCAGGGCGGCCGCCAGCACCGGAGTTTGTCCTCCGCTGGAGAAGCGCCGCAGCACCAGATAGCTGACGTAAATCAGCCACATGACCAGCGTCGAAGTCAGGCGCCAATCCCAGGTCCACCAGATGCCCCACACCGGACGCGCCCACAGCGGCCCCGTCACCAGCACCACGGTACAGAAGACCAAGCCAACCTCAGCCGCCGAGACCGCAACTGCATCGGCTTTCAGATTGCGCCGGATCAGATAGACAATCGACGCGACTAGATTCACCGCAAAAAAAATGAACGACGTCCAGGCCGAGGGCACATGGTAGTAGAAAATGCGCTGCACCTCGCCCATGGTTTGCTCGGTGGGCGCCCCCCACAGAGCCTGGTAGAGCCCGTAGCCCAGGAACGCAGCCGTCAGCACAGCGAGGATGGGGAAAGCGCGTTTCATTCCGCTTGCAACACCGTTTCAAACAAAAACAGGCTGGCCATAGTAAACACCACATCGTAGGCCACTAGCAATGCGATCCAAAAGCTGATGCCCTCGTCTCCGGTCAAAATCGACGTCGTCGCGCGCACCATCGCCAAAAGCGCAGGAATAGAGATTGGGAACAACAGCAGCGGCAGCATGATCTCGCGGCTGCGCGTGCGCAACGACATCGCGGCGAAGAACGTCCCATTCACCACCAACGCCCAGGTTCCCAACATCGCAACCGGAATCAACTCCCACGCCGGGCCCAGCGGGCGCAGGTTGTAAAACACCATGAAGAGCGGGGTCATCAGCCCTTCCAGAACTCCCACAAAAATGAAGTTTCCCAGAGCCTTGGCCAGAAACAGCGAATTCGGCGGCGCGGGTGAGACCCGGTATGCATCCAGAACCTGATTGCGCAATTCCCGCGCCCAGGTTTGATTCAGCGCCACCACCGCGGCAAACAGAAACGCCACCCAAACCAAGCCGCCCGCGATTTGCCGCGATTCTTCCGCCGTGGGATCGAACGAAAAGCTGAAAATCACCACCACCAGCAGGGAGAAAAATAACATCGCGTTGATGGCGTCCTTGGAGCGCCATTCCAGCCGGATGTCTTTGGCCAGCGTGGCCGCGGTGATATTAGATGGTTTGTTCATGGTGTCGAGCAATTAGCGGTCAGCATTTGCCAATGAGTTGGGTGCCCCATCCTAACGCGTCTTTTGCGTTAGGGTGGGATTCCACAGATGCCAGCAGTGAACCCATTCCACAACTACCCCGCTTCATCACCGTCAACAATCCCGATTGGCGAACCGCCAAGTGCCGAGTGCTAACTGCCAACTGCTCTCTGTTCCCGCCGCACAATCTGTCCTGCTTCCATCCACACAAACTCATCCGCGGCCGTTTCCAGCAATGCCGCCTGATGAGTCACCACGAAAAGGGTCTTGCCCGCATTCCGCATCTCGACTAGCAAGCCGACCATTTCATGCGCCGAGCGAATATCCACGTTGGAGAACGGCTCATCCAGCAGCAGAATCTTGGGATCATTTAACAGCGCCCGCGCCAGCGACATTCTTTGCCGCATGCCCTGCGAATATTGCCCAACCGGACGCTCCAGTCCGGGATCGAGCTTCACCGCTCGAATCACCTCCGCACAGCGCCGCTCGTCCCCGATCCCATACAGCCGCGCAAAATACCGCAGGTTCTCCAGGCCGCTCATTTCGTCATACAGCAGCGACGGATGCGCCATGTACCCCACCTGCGCGCAGACCGCGCGAACATCCTTCGATCCGAAAAGAGACACGCTGCCCCGCGTCGGCCGCGACAATCCCGCCAAAGTGCGCAGCAGTGTCGTCTTCCCTGCCCCATTGTCGCCCAGGATGGCATAGAGACGCCCCGCGGCAAATTCCGCCGTCACCCCACGCAACGCCGCGAAGCGCCCAAATTGCTTGATGAGATTGGTAACGAAGACGGCGGAACTCGCCGCGGAATTTTCAGGATTGTCAGCGATCACAGGCGGCACAAGATGATTGTCATTCGGAGCGAAGTGAAGAATCTATGCATTTCCCGCCGGAATTGCAAACCCAGCAAAAACGCCCGGCGTTAGTTATTGGCACCAGCCGGACTCGCGCCTTGCACCTGCGTCATGTTCTTAGCCGGCGGGCTGGCAGGCATGCCGTTGGCCGGCGTTCCTGGCTGTTGTGGAGCATACTTTGACGCGCACTTGGCCTGGATCTCGTTGGCGTGAAAAACCCCGTCGCGTCCAAAATGTCCCGCTGCCAAGGCCTGGGCATTGTCCTTAAACGTATCCGGAGGAGGTTCGCTCCCGGCGTAGGCCACTTGCAGAACCTGGTCATTCTCCACCAGCGCGAACTCCACTTTGGTTCCCGTCCGCTTGATCGATCCTGGCTGAACGTTGCCGGCCACCCGCAGCCGTTTGCTATAGACGCCATCCCCCATGGAATGCAGCTCTTTGATGGTGACGTAATAGCTCTTACTTTCCTGCACGCCGGTATAAGCCAAATACGCCAGCGCCAGCAGGACCACCACGATCGCACTGCCAAATTTCAAGTATCTGCCAGTCTCACCCGACATCAAGCCACCTCTTGCTTCAGACTCTATTCTTGGCTTCCGGTTCGGTCAAGGACGGTTAGATCCTCCGCGGGATACTATTGGAATTCATATACCTATAACAATAATTTGTAGATTACGGCGATTCATAGGTCCGGCGGAAGCAGACTGACCAGTCGTCGAGATCTACTTATCTTATTGATTTAACTGGCGATAGTTGATATCTCAATCGAGTTGCACACAGTCTTCGGGAAGTGGGGGGAAAACTGCCTTCAGCATTGACAAAGTTCTTGTTTTTCCCGGTTAAGTGACTGCGATTAGAAAGGATTCTTCCAATGAAGCTCGTTGCGCGCCCGGCTTTTCCCAGGACGGCGGTCGGTTCCCTCATGCGGGTGGTTGCCTACTTTTTGACCGCTCTGGTTCTCATGGTGGCTTTCGCTGGAAGTCGCGCCGGGGCACAAGCCACCTCTGGCCTCACCGGCATCGTCACGGACGCGTCTGGAGCCATTGTCGTGGGTGCTCAGGCAAAGCTCAGCAATGCCCTTACCGCCTTTTCCGCCACTACTACGACGGACAGCGCAGGGGGCTACCAGTTCTTACACGTCCCGCCAGGTCAGGGCTACACGCTAACCATTATGCGGGCACAATTCCGCACCGCGACTGTTTCCGACCTGAGTTTGGGCGTGGGCGTCACCGAGACACGGAACGTCAAGTTGGAAATCGGCGATGTCAGCGAGGTAGTGGAGGTCAAGGCGGCCAGCGAAGGCACCGTCAATACGATTGACGACAGTATCGGGAACGTAATCACGTCCAAGCAGGTGGCCGATTTGCCCAGCCTCTTCCGTGCGGACGCGTCCAACCTCTTGCAGTTACAGCCTGGAGTGCAAGCGCCGCCGAACGGTGCCGATGCGCAGAATGGATCGGTGACGGGCTCCCGCGCCGACGCCAGCAGCATCACGCTGGATGGGCTGGACGTAACTGACGAACGGATTGGGCAAGCGTTTACTTCCGTCGGTCGTGCGCCCATTGACTCTATCGCAGAGGCTCGAACCATCGTCGGGGGTGCTGATTCCAGCTATGGGCGGAGTGGCGGCGCCCAGGTTGATTTAGTGACGAAGAGCGGAACCAATCAGTGGCATGGTACGGCTTCCGACTACAACCGGGTCTCTTTGCTGGCGGCAAATGAGTTCTTTAATGACCTTTACGGACTACCCAAGGGCCAGTTGACCCGTAACCAGTTTGGCGGAAGCGTGGGCGGGCCCATCGTAAAAGACAAGCTCTTTTTCTTCTTCGACTACTTGGGACGCCGGGATGCGATCGGAGGAACGGAGAACATCACCGTGCCGCTCGATTCTTTCCGCAACGGCGAACTTTCCTACATCAACAACGGCGAGGGGTGCACTCCGTCCTCGACGCTGGCGAGCCAGCCCAATTGCATCACTACACTTACAAGCGCGCAGGTCGCGCAATTGGACCCGTGCACCCTGGCTGGGTGCGCGCAAAGCGGTCCCAACCAGTCGCTTCTCTCTTTCATGAGCAGTCGTTATCCAGAACCCAACAACAACAGCTCGGGTGATGGCATCAACACCGGCGGATTTGCCTTCACGGCGCCATCGTATGTGAAGGAAAACACCTTCGTCGGCAAACTGGATTACAAGCTTTCTTCCAGCCATAGTTTATTTGGGCGCGGAACCTGGGATCGCGATAACAGCACCCAGACTCCGAAGGCGTTTCCCCAAGACCCTCCCGAACTGATTGCGTTCATAAACCATTCCGTCACTTGGGTAGTGGGCGACACCTGGCTGATCAACCCCAGCATGACAAACCAGGCATCGTTCGGAATCGCGCGCCTGGTCTACAATTTCCCTGCCACGTTTGAGCCGCCGGCGCCTAATCTCTTCGGTTTCACCAACGGAATCTCCGGCCCCTACGGAGATTTTCGCGGACAAAGCAGCAATGTGCCGGTACCCGAAGTACGCGATACCTTCAGTTGGAGCCGGGGCCAGCACACCTTCCAATTCGGGGCGGACATCAAGCCGATTCGCGATCATTCCAGTAACATAAACGATGTCAGCTTTCCCACCATCGGTTTGCAATCGCTGATCAGCAATTTGAATTCTTCTCTGCGCCCCAGTGACATCCTGCAGGACCCCAGCGCGACCACCGCTTGGGATGACAATTTCACCACCATCCTCGGCCGCTATGCCAGCCAAACGGCGAACTACAACTACGGCGTGTCGGGCAACCCGCTGATGCAGAACAGCTCCGCCGTCCGCGACTTTCACTACAACGAATTTGAGTTCTTCGGCCAGGATACCTGGCACATCAACTCTTCGTTAACCATGACTTACGGGCTGCGCTGGAATTACCACAGCGTGCCCTTCGAGGCAAACGGTTTTCAGTCAGTTCCCACCGTGCCGGGTCAAGAGTTGTTCAACCTTCGCCAGCAACAAGCCCTGAATGGCATCAATGGGCCAGATGCAATCCCGTTCGTAAGCTACACCCTGGGCGGACCGGCCAATCACGGGCCGGCTTACTACGGTTCGGACTGGAAGGATTTTTCGCCGCGCCTCGGTGTTGCCTATTCCCCGTCGTACACCCAGGGTTTTCTCGGCCGTCTGCTCGGCGACCGCAAAACCAGTATTCGGGCCGGCACGGGGGTGAGCTATGACCGGGTACTGAGTACGCTGAGTTTCGAAATCGATGAAGTGAGCCAGTTGTTCGCCAGTTCCTATACACAACAGTATGGGGTTACGAACAATCCCAAGCAGTCCCTAATAGACGACCCCCGCTTCACTTCCATCGCGACGCCTCCGGCGCCGCCGGCAGCCGGCACGATCCCGCGTCCTAGCGTAACGCCGTATGTTGATACGGAAGCGAACATTGGCTGCCCCTTCCCGACCGCGGCGGGACTTTGCGGCACAGGCTTGCTCACCAACGGTGACCTTTTTCAGCTCAACCGCAATCTGAAAACCCCCTACGTAATCACTGCCTCTTTAGGAATTCAGCGGGAACTGCCCGGCAACTTCCTGATCGAGGCTGACTATTTCGGCAAGTTCGGCCACCGCCTGATTGCGGTGGGCGATCCTGCGCAGCAGACCAACTTCAGGGATCCCGCATCCGGTCAATTTCTCAAGACCGCTTTCGGCAACGTGCAAAAAGCGATCCAGGCGGGCAACGCCCCAGCCGATCAGGCATGGTTTGAGAACCAGATGAATGCCGCCGTGTCGTCGCTATACGGCTCTGGCGCCACCTGCCAGGCTGTTTACGGAAGCAGCTGTACTTCTCTGATTGCCAACTTTATCCCCAACAGCTTCTTCGTCGGCGATCTCTCCACCGTGGACGAGGTGCTGGCCAACTCTGGCTTGATCTTGCCCAACACCGGTTTGGCCTTCCAGACCGGCTCTGACGCCAATGTGGGGAACTATGGAATTTCCAGCTACAACAGCCTGGTGGTAACGCTGCGCAAGCGTTTGTCTCACAACCTGCAATTTGATTTCGACTACGCTTACGCGCACGCCATCGACAATGTTTCTGACGTCACCAATGATGCTATCGGCGCGGGCTACAACGGCCAGGGGCTGATTTGCGACCTCAGCAACCTGCGCGCCTGCCGGGCCAGCTCGAATTTCGACGCCACCCACACCGTCAGCGCGAACTACATTTACCAATTACCCGTGGGCCGTGGCCAGGCGCTACTGAGCTCCACGCCGCGCTGGGCGGATAACATCATCGGCGGCTGGGAAACCTCCGGAATCGTTTCCTTCCACACCGGCTACCCCTGGAATACCATCGCTGGCGCGTTCCCCATCAACTTCACCCAGGAATCGCCAGCACAGTTCGTGGGGCCATCCTCAGCGGTAAAGCGTGACATCCACATCGAGAATGGACAGGTCCAATTTTTCGCTAACCAGAGCAACGCGCTCGGCGCGTTCGACTATCCTTTCGGAGGCGATGTGGGAAATCGCAACTCGCTGCGCGGGCCGCACTACCTCAACGTGGACATGGCGATTCTGAAGAACTTTCACATGCCGTGGGAGGGACACGTATTGCAATTCCGCGCGGAAGCCTTCAACGTGTTCAACCACCCCAACTTCAATGATCCATCGACCGACCCCAGCCTTTACGGCTCCTACAATTTCACCAACAACAGCATTTCCAACCCCGGCCAGTATGGTGTTCTGACCAACTTGGCTCACGATAACCGCCAGTTGCAACTGGGCTTGCAGTACACCTTCTGAGGCTCGCTGCGGATTTTGCTTTAAGGGCCGGTCGCGGTTCATCGCTGAACCGGCCCATTTTTTCGCCCACATTACCGTCGTGCGTGGCCTCTCCACGGACCCCACCCCGCTTCCGTTACAATTCTCAATTGCTCATTCCAATTGCAAAAGGCCCTCTATGATTCATCCCTGGCACAACGTCACACCCGGCGACCAGCTGCCGCGCGAGTTCTCTTCCGTCATCGAAATTCCCTTCGGCTCCAGCGTCAAGTATGAGCTCGACAAAACCAGCGGCCTCATCAAGCTGGACCGCGTCCTGTACTCCGCCGTCTATTACCCGGCCAACTACGGATTCATTCCCCAAACCCTGGCCGAGGACGATGACCCGCTCGACGTGCTGGTGCTCTGCCAGGAAACCGTGGTGCCGCTCACCATCATCCACGCCCGCACCATCGGCCTGATGACCATGATTGACTGCGGCAAGAAGGACCACAAGATCATCGCCGTAGCCACCGAGGATCCCGAATTCAACTCCTACCAGGAAGCCGCCGAGATGCCTTCGCATCGCCTGCTCATGCTGCGGCGCTTTTTTCAGGATTACAAGCAACTGGAAGGCAAGGCCGTCGAGGTGGATGAAATCCGCTCCGCCGCCGAGGCCTATCCCGTCATCAGCGACGCCCTGCACCGCTATAGCGAACAACGCCGCAAAGGCTTCGCCAGCCTCGGCGACAAGGATTGAAGACTTAAGCGGAGGTTTCGTAGCCCCGGACGCCCTCGTTCGAGGAGCAGCGCCGGTGGCCCGGCCGGGCGGACGTGGACGTCCGCCCCTACGTGGTTCTTTCCCCGTTTCGCCGCAAAAACTATTCCCTTGACATCAATGTATTAGTTATATATAACACTGAATGTCTAGTACATATGAAAAACAAGCTCCCATCCCGCCCCTTTGAGTTCCATCTGGACCTGCACAGCGGGGTGCCGGTTTATCGCCAGATCATTGATCAGGTGCGGGGCGGCTTGGCTGCGGGGCGGTTATCCCCGGGCGTCCAACTCCCTACGGTGCGTCAGCTTGCCGTAGATCTGGCAATAAACCCGAACACCGTTCTGCGTGCCTACCGCGAGCTCGAACTCGGCGGCCTGCTGGAAACTCAGCAAGGCACGGGAACGTTCCTGACTCAGAAGAAAGTTGAAAAAGACGAAGCCGAACGCGAGCGGCAACTGGCGCAACTGGTAGGCGAGATTGTGTCCCGCGCCGGGGCTGCCGGATTCACCGTGGAAGATCTGCTCACCCAACTGCGTGAACTCGTGCCCGATCGCGGGCTAAGGAGATGAAGCCATGATGCCTAAAATTGTAATCACGACGGTCAATGGACCCGCAGTCGCTCTGTTCGTGACTTGTATTGTGATCGGTGCAGCCGCGACTTCCCTGCTCCACCAGCCTTGGCCCTTTGTCGCGGGGGCAGCTTTGGGCACTTATCTGCTTTTCTCGATCAAGATCATCCAGCAATGGGAGAAGGTTGCGCTCCTGCGTCTGGGCCGCTACGTGGGCTTGCGCGGACCGGGATGGTTCCACATCATCCCTATCGTCGAGACGCTCAGCCCCTACGTGGACCAACGCGTACGCGTGGCCAACGTGAGCGCCGAATCCACGCTCACCCGCGACACCGTCCCGGTAAACGTGGACGCCATCGTCTTTTGGCTGGTGTGGAATGCGGAGAAGTCCATTCTCGAAGTGGAAAACTTTGTTGAGGCCATCAACATGAGCGCACAGACGGCGCTGCGCGAATCTATCGGCCGCCACGAATTGGCCCAAATGATCACGGAGCGCGAGACTATGGGCCGCGAACTGCAGCGCATCCTGGATGAGAAGACTAACCCCTGGGGCATTACCGTGCAGTCGGTGGAGATTCGCGATGTGCGCATTCCGCAGGCGCTTGAAGACGCCATGTCCCGCCAGGCGCAAGCCGAGCGCGAGCGCCAGGCCCGCATCATTCTGGGCCAGGCAGAGACGGAAATTTCTGACAGCTTCGTGAAAGCGGCATCAGCCTACGCAGAAAACCCCGTGGCCTTGCATCTGCGCGCCATGAATATGCTCTATGAAGCCATCAAGGAGCGCGGGTCCATGGTGATCGTCCCGTCGTCAGCCGTGGAGACGATGGGGTTGGGTGGAAACTTGGCGACGGTCGCGCTCGCCAAGGGCCCGCAATGATTCGAGTCGGCGCGAATGGACGTGACTTGATTGGATGAAGGAGGATGGATGAAAACTAAGAAAGCCTCAATCTTCATTGCGTTATTGATTGTGCTCTCGACAACCTGCTCCGCCGAATCTTCTGTGGTCGGCAAATGGGAGGCTCAGCTTGGCGGTTATCCTTGGGTCGTCTTGAACGTGGCACAGAATCAAAACCAGCTTAGTGGGACAGCGATATTTTTTGCGCTGCGCCGCGACTTCGAAGGCGGGCCGCCGACCGGCGTCATAGGTGAGCGGGAACTCCGGTTGAACAAGATACGCAAAGAGGGGAACGCCTTCTTCTTTGAGGTAACGCGACCGTCCGACAATGAGACGCTGAGCTTCGAAATGAAACTCACGAGCGATAATGTGGGGTTCCTGCAGTCAACAGGCAGCACGGATGCCTATGCCAAGGGTGTCAAAATGATCAAACAGAAATGAAGGCGGGTGCCCCATCCTAGCGCGCGGTTTTCGCGCTAGGGTGGGATTCCACAAATGCCGAAAGTCGACGGGTTTTTACCACACTCTACACGCGTTCGCTTTCACCATGGCATCGCCGGCTTTGCAACTCCAAGCCTGCTGGAACTCGGGCATGTTCTGCACCGAGCCATCCACGCGAAACTTTCCCGGCGAGTGCGGGTCCACCGTGACCAGCATGCGCGAAAACTCTGGACGCATCTTGGAGCACCAGGCGCGCCCGAATCCCAGGAAGTAGCGCTGCTGCGGAGTGTAGCCGTCAATCTTCTCCGCCTCTTTGCCGGTCTTGTCCTCGGCGATCAGATGATTCAGGGCCATCAGCGCAATGCGCGCCCCGCCGTTGTCCGCGGTATTCTCGCCCAGGGTCAGGCGGCCGTTGAGCTTCAGATCATCCACCGCGACAAAGCTGCTGTACTCGTCGGCGATGCAACTGGCCCGCTTTTCAAACTCCGCCGCGTCTTCCTTGGTCCACCAGTCGGTCAAGTTGCCCGCCGGATCGTACTGCCGCCCTTCATCGTCAAAACCGTGAGTAAGTTCGTGGCCAATCACCAGGCCGATCGCGCCAAAATTCACTCCGTCGTCCATCTTCTTGTCGAAGAACGGAGGCTGCAAAATCCCAGCGGGGAAAACAATTTCATTCTTCGTGGGCTCGTAATACGCGTTCACGGTAGGAGGCGTCATTTCCCATTCGCCCTGGTCTACCGGCTTGCTGATCTTGTTAACCTCGCGCTTCGATTCAAATTCGTTGGCCCGGAAATAGTTGCCCAGCAAATCGCCCTGCGCAATACTCAGCGCGCTGTAATCGCGCCATTTGTCGGGATAGCCGATCTTGTTGGTAATAGCGGCCAGCTTGACCTCGGCCTGCTTCTTGGTGGTGTCCGACATCCAGGACAGGTTCTGAATGTCCTCGCCCAGCGCTTTTTCCAGCGCATTCACCATCTTCAGCATGCGCGCTTTGCCATCCGCGCCGAAGGTCTGATCCACATACTTCTGCCCGAGAGCTTCGCCCAGTTCGCCATCGGTCAACTCCACGCAACGCTTCCAGCGCGGCTGGTTTTCCTTCTGGCCGGTCAAGTACTGCCGGGCGTGGAAGTTGGCGTCCACATAAGGCTTGGAGAGCCAGGGGGCGGCTTTGTTCAGTAGGTGCCAACTGGCATAAGTTTTGAGCGAGTCGAGCGATTCCGTGTTGAGCAGATCGTTGATCTGCTTGAAGAATTCCGGGTTGCGCACGTTCATATCCGTAAAGCTGGGCGACCCCACGGCGCTGAAGTAGTACTTCAGGTCGAGACTGGGCGCCAAGGCGACGGCTTGATCCTGGGACATCTTATGGTCCAGATTCTTCGGTTCCCGCCGCGAGGTGCGATCCATGGCGGCCTTGGCCAGCGCGGTTTCGATGCGGAGCACGGTCTGCGCCGAATCCGCTGCCTGGGCCGGAGTCTGGCCCTGCAGCGTGAATAGCTGGGTGGCGTATTCGACCAGATGCTTGCGCATCTCGGTCATCTTGGCGTCGTCTTTGAGGTAGTAATCGCGGTCGGGTAGGGTCAGCCCGCTCTGATCAAGGTTGGCAATATCCATTTTCGCGTCGTGCAAATCGGCGTCGGCGTCGAAGTCGAAAAGCGTATTGGCGCCCAGCAAATGGTCGTGGGCGATGACGCCAATCAGCGCATTCTTGTCCTTTGCCTCCACAATCCGCGCCAGTTCGCGCTTGAGCGGTGCAATGCCCTTGGCATCCACTGCCTTCTCGTCCATGCAAGCGCCATAAAAGTCGCCGATCTTCTGGCTGATGGCGTCCCGTTCCGCTCCGCCCGCCGCCGCCTTATCCAGGATGCCGCGCAGAATCGTCAGGTTCCCTTCCTCCAGTTCCACAAAGCTGATCCATGCGGTTTGGTCGGCGGGGATCTCCGCCTTCTTCAGCCAGTTGCCGCAGGCATACTGGTAGAAATCCGTGCAGGGATTCACCGTCTTGTCAATGTTGTCAATGCTGAACTCAGGGCTGGGCTCGACGGGAGCGGTGGACGACGAAGCAGCGGATTGCGCGAAAACGCTGCCCGCAAGCAGGCAGCAAACAGCCAACGTCAGAGAGATACGCATTCTTATAACCTCATTTAGACGGAACGGTGATTCTAAGCCTCAGGCCTTAGACGAACAAGCACGGCAAACGTTAGTATCTTCGTTGGTTTCCTAAGATTTGTTCCTGTGGCATACTCGAGATCCCTCCGCGCACTCGGCGGCAGTTCTCCGCGTGCTTTGCGGTTAAAGGCTCTTGATCTTGCCGGACGCCGAATCAAAGCTTTTGACCGCAAAGTCCGCGGAGAACTGCCGCCGAGCGCGCAAAGACACCCGAAAAGCAATCATCCCAAATCGCAGCGTATAATCAAGGTTTCCAAATTTCGTAGGCGAGGGTAGTTGCGCGATGAATTCGACAAATGGCAACGGTGGCGGCAAGAACGGACACAGCAACAACGGAAACGGCGTCCCCCAGCCACGAGCCGAGTGGATTGCCCGCCGCAAGGCGCAAAGCGCGGACGGCAATTTCTCCCAGATGCACTATGCCCGCCAGGGCGTAGTGACGGAGGAAATGGACTACATCGCCCGCCGCGAAAAGATTTCTCCGGAATTGGTTCGCGACGAAGTCGCCCGCGGCCGCATGATTATTCCCGCCAACATCAATCATCCCGAACTGGAGCCGATGTGCATTGGCGTGGAGTCGCTCTGCAAAATCAATTCCAACATTGGCAACTCCGCAGTCACTTCCAACGTGGACGAGGAATTAAAGAAGCTGCACACCTCGGTCCACTACGGTGCCGATACGGTGATGGACCTCTCCACGGGTGGCGACATTCACGAGATCCGCGAAGCCATCCTCCGCCACTCTCCCGTGCCCATCGGCACCGTGCCGATCTACGAGGCTATCTCGCGGGTAAAGCGCGTCGAAGATTTAAACGCCGAGGTCATGCTCGAAGTGATCGAAGAGCAAGCCGAGCAAGGCGTGGACTACATGACCATCCATGCCGGCGTGCTCATCCAGTACCTGCCCATGGTTTCGAAACGCATCACCGGCATCGTGAGCCGCGGCGGCGCCATCCTGGCGCAGTGGATGGCCCACAACCACAAACAGAATTTCCTCTACGAGCGCTTTGACGATATCTGCAAAATCTTCGCCAAGCACGACGTAAGCTTTTCGCTAGGAGATGGCCTGCGCCCCGGTTGCATTGCCGACGCCAGCGACGAGGCCCAATTTGCCGAACTGAAAACCCTGGGCGAACTCACCAAGAAGGCCTGGGAGCACGACGTCCAGGTGATGATCGAAGGTCCCGGCCACGTTCCGCTCGACAAAATCAAAGAGCAGGTGGATAAGGAAAAAGAACTTTGCTACGAGGCGCCGTTCTATACCTTGGGCCCGCTGGTCACCGACATTGCTCCCGGCTACGACCACATCACCTCGGCCATCGGCGCAGCCATGATCGGATGGCACGGCGCGGCCATGCTGTGCTACGTCACGCCTAAAGAGCACCTGGGCTTGCCGAACGAAAAAGACGTAAAAGATGGCATCATCGCCTACAAGATTGCGGCTCATGCCGCTGATCTGGCCCGCCACCGTCCGGGCGCGCAGGATCGCGACGATGCCCTCAGTTATGCCCGCTACAAGTTCGATTGGGAAAAGCAGTTCGCGCTTTCCCTCGATCCCGAGACGGCTCGCTCGATGCACGACGAAACCCTCCCCGACGATTCCTACAAAGAAGCGGCGTTCTGCTCAATGTGCGGCCCGAAATTCTGCTCCATGAACTATTCCTCCAAGGTCGATGAGTACAACAAGCAGGTGCACGGGTTGGAAAAGAAGGATTATTCGGGGTTGGTGGAAAAATTGATTTCAATCACATAAGAGATTTCCGTAGCCCCGGACCCGGTTTTCGTAGCCCCGGACGGTTTTACGCACACCGTTATCGCGCCGCTTCGAGAATTCTTGCCGCCCGCTCCAGCGCGGCAGTCAACTCCGTAATCTGTTGCCGGGTGCGCTCCAGGTCGTGCTGTTCCACCGCTTCGTTGACTCCGGGAATCACCACTGCGGCGTAGCCTGTATACATTCCGGGCGCGTAGATGGAGTGCGTGTACCAGGGCCGATTGGGAAGGCCTTCGGGAATCAGCAAAGCGCGCTCCGCCTCGCGCAACCCCTGATTCAACTTCCTCAGATCACCGGATCGCTTTCCCTGGCGGGAGAGAATTTTCGCGCCGGCCTGCTCAAAATGCTTAGCCGCCTCGACCGCATCGGCGAAGCTGGGCGCTTGCCTCCCAAATTCCGCGTCAGCTCTTTTCTTAGCGGCCTCTACATAAACCTCGGCCTCTTTCCCATATTCTTCGTAATCGAACGGGAGCACGTCGGCATCCGCCATGCGGATAGCTTCGATCCCAAACACCCGCGCCATTTGCTGCTCGTACACGAAGGTAGGATCGGCAAACTTCGTAAACCACGCAAAATTGTCGAACACCGAGTGATACACCCCGTACGGTCCGCCGGAGCCTATATCCGTCGCAGGCACGCCGAGGTGCTGCAAGAATGGAGTGTAATCGGAGCCGCTGCCTAAGTCGCCGACCGGCACATCAGCCTTGGTTTGCGCCACGGGAGGATCAGAAACCTCATTCTCACGGTGCTTCGAGGGATCGGCCGCCTGCGTGTCTTTCTGCCATGCGTCATAGACCGTCCCACCCTGCGGGCTGGGAACGGCCTTGGTCACATCGCGCAGGAATTGCTTCAAGCTCGGAACCGAAGACGATCCAAACTTCGGGCCGGCGACTCCTACGTCCATATTCAAATACGCCGTCGCATTGGTGAGTTCGGTGGCGTGCTGTTCCGCCCATTCGGTCGAACCGACCAAGCCTTCTTCTTCTCCGTCCCAACTGGCGAAGACGATGGTGCGCCGGGGCTTCCATCCCGTCTTCAGCAACTCGCCCACGCCGTGCACCGATTCCAGCATTGCCGCCGTGCCGCTGTTAGGGTCCACCGCGCCGTACACCCAGGCGTCCCGGTGATTCCCCGCCACTACCCACTCGCTGGGCGACTCGCTGCCGGGCGCGCGGCCAATGACATCCCAAATCGTTCGGTACTGGTAATCCTGCTTGGTGTGCAGGTGTACCTTCACCGGGCCGGGGCCGAGGTGATAGGTGAACGGCAAAGCCCCCTGCCACTCGCGGGGTGAGTCAGGGCCACCCAGGCGCTCAAGGATGGGCGCAGCGTCCGCGTAAGAGATCGGATTTGAGGGAATTTTAGGCAGCGCTTTTGACTGCTCCGGCGGCGTGCGCTGCGATTCGGGTAGATCGGGTACCGAGGCAATGCCCGGCGTAGTAGGATCACCGGGAAAGTACGGCAGCAAGCCCACCGATCCCCGCTGCACGCCGCTATCCGGACGCCACGGTCCTTGCGGATACTTGTCGCCCTGCCGCCAGCCGTCGTCGTAAGGATCGGAGTAGATGAGCACTCCAGCGGCTCCATGCTCTTGCGCCAGCAGGACCTTCACCCCGCGAAAATTCGCGCCGTAGCGCATGATCACGAGCTTTCCGCGGACATCAATCTTCATTTCGTCGAGTTTCTTGAAATCTTCCGGCGTGCCATAGTTGGCATAGACCACCTCAGCTTCAACGTCGCCTGAAGGCGATTGCCCGTTAAACGGCATAACCACGCGCGGGTCGTCCTGGAAAGGATCGCCTTCGACGTGCTCACGCGTTGGGCCGTGCATGGTGACGCCCGGGGGAGCCGTGACATCCACGCTGATCTCAGCGGGATAGTTCATCCACACTTTGTATTCGACAATCTCCGTTTCCAGTCCGGCGTCGCGGAATTTCCGCGCGACGTAGTCGGCCGTCGTTTTGTCCTCGGGCGTCCCTGCCATGTGCGGAGCCTGGGTCAGGATGCGGAGATGTTCCCCGGCCAGTTTTGCGTCGGGCACGGCCAGGAAGCGAGACTCGATGAAGCTCTCCGCCGAGGAATCGCGAAACCCGAAGATGCGCGGGGATGGGGTCGACTCTGCCGCGGCTCCGCCGACTTTAGGAGAAAACGAGAAGAAAAGAACAGCGCAGGCGAGAAGCGTGGCGGAGAAGAATTTCATTGGAATCCCTGGGTAAATCGGTCAACTAACTAAACTAGCACAAAGGCGGTTGCCTTCTTGACTCAATCGATTGCTTCTGTCTTCCTCAATGGATTGGGTTTTGTAAACTTCGTGCTCCTTTTATCCTGTGGTGAATGATTTCTGAATGCGATTACCACGAAGCACACAACAGGACCGCGAAGGAATAACGCTCACTTCCCCGGAATCGGCGGTGGCTCCGGCTCAGCTGCGCCGTCGGCGCGGGCGTCCGAGCCGCCGTAGTTCACTCCAGTTTTGGAATCGTGCAGCACGGCTTGGCCACGCCCCATGCGCGTGGAATAGTCCCCTTGAATTTCCAGCTCGTGCCCCATCGCGGTGAGCTTGCCCAAGACTTCCGGCTTGACCCGCGATTCAATCACAATATCGCAGCCGCCCTTACCACTCACGGTAAAGCGGGCATTTTCCAGCGCGGCTTGGATATTCATCCCGTAGTCCACGAAGTTTGAAACAAACTGCGCATGGGCTAACGGCTGATTTGCGCCTCCCATGATGCCAAATCCGATGTGCTGATCTCCGCGCTCCATGAAGGCTGGAATGATGGTATGAAAAGGCCGCTTGTGCGGCGCCAGAACATTGGGCGACGCCGGATCAAGCGAAAACAGTCCGCCGCGATTCTGCAAAACGAATCCCATGCCCCGCACCGTGACACCTGATCCAAAGCCGCTATAGTTGCTCTGAATAAGTGAAACGATGTTGCCCTCCCGGTCCACCACCGAAAGATACGTGGTGTCGCTCGCGGGCGTGCCATACGACACCTGGCAATTGGCTTTCTCGGGATCGATGAGTTTGGCTCGCTCTTTCGCGTAATCCTTGGACAGCAGACCCTTCACCGGAATTTTCGCGAAGCGCGGGTCGGCGTTGTAACGCTGCAGATCGGCATAGGCCAGCTTCATGGCTTCAATCTTTTTTTGCAACTCGGCAACACTCAAGGGCCCATCAGGCGACACGGGCATCGTCTCCATGATGTTCAGCATTTCCAAAGCAGCCATGCCCTGGCCGTTGGGTGGAAGTTCATAGACCGTCCATCCCCGGTAAGTGGTCGAGACCGGTTCCACCCACTCCGGTGTGAATTCCGCCAGGTCTTCAGCCGACATGGTGCCGCCCGAATAGGACGAAGTAAGCAGAATCGCCCGGGCAACTTCGCCTTTGTAGAAGGCGCCGGGTCCTTCTTGCGCGACCAAATGCAAGGCCTTGGCCAGGTCAGGATTCCGAAACATTTCTCCGAGCGCGGGCGGATGGCCCTGCGGCAAATAAACTCGGCCGCCTTCCGGATCATTCGCAAACACTAGAGCGGCAGACTTAAAGTAGGCGCTAACGAACTCCGGAACGGGATATCCGTTCTCCGCATAGAAGATAGCCGGCTGAAACAGATCTTTCCAGGGAAGATGCCCGAAGCGCTGATGAAGAGCGTCCCATCCCGCGACCGCTCCCGGCACAGTGACGGAATCAATGCCCGACTGCGGCATGGCCGTCACACCCTTTGCCTTCAGGTGCTCGACCGTGAGCCCTTTCGGCGCCCATCCACTGGAGTTCAGGCCGTAGAGCTTGCCGGCTTTGGCGTCCCAATAGATGGCAAAAAGATCGCCGCCCATGCCGTTCATCATGGGCTCGGCCACACCCAGTACGGCATTGGCGGCAATGGCTGCATCGACCGCCGATCCACCATGCGCCAGAACCTGCGCCCCGGCCACCGAAGCCTGGGTATAACTAGTCGCCACAATGCCGTAGCGGCTGACCGTCATCGACCGGGCACTGGAACGATCCTGAGCGTTGAGCAGCGAGGTTGCGCAGAGAAATGCCAGAACCAGATGAGTTCGCATGAATCCCTTCCGCTAGGTTCGGATTTGGCCCGTACCGACAATTTCGTACTTGGTTGAGGTGAGTTCTTCCAGGGCGAAGGGGCCGCGGCAGTGCAGTTTTTGCGTGCTGATGCCCATCTCGGCGCCCATGCCGAACTCGCCGCCATCGGTGAAGCGGGTAGAAGCGTTCCAGTACACCGCGGCGGAATCCACCAGGCGCAGGAATTGACGGGCGTGGGCTTCGTTCCGGGTGACAATGGAGTCCGAGTGTCTGGTCGAGTGCCGATTAATGTGAGCAATGGCCTCCTCAACGTTCGACACGACGCGAACCGCCATACACAGCCGGGAATACTCTTCATCCCAATCCTGCGATTCGGCGGGGCGGACCTCCAAACCGGCCGTTAGCCGCTGCGTTTCCGCATCGCCGCGCATCTCCACGCCGGCAGCAATCAGTTTTTTCAGGATGCGGGGAACGTATTCCGCTGCGATGCGTTGGTGTACCAGCAACTTCTCGGCGGAATTGCAAACCGAAGGCCGCTGCGTCTTCGCGTTGATGACGATGCTGTCCGCCATGTCGAGGTCGGCTGACTCATCCACGAAAATATGGCAGTTCCCCGCCCCTGTTTCAATCACCGGCACAACGGAATTTTCCAGGACGAAAGAAATCAACTCGGCGCCGCCCCGGGGAATGACCACATCCACCAAGCCGCGCGCGCTGATCAGTTCGCGCACTGAATCGCGCGTGCTCGAATCGAGCAGTTCGATCGAGCCTTCGGGCACGCCCGGCACAGCGGCAAGAATCTCCACGATACGTTGATTGCTGCGGGCGGCTTCTTTACCTCCACGCAGCACAATGGCGTTGCCGGCTTTCAGCGTGAGCGCCACCGTATCCGCGGTGACATTGGGCCGCGATTCGTAGATGATCCCGATTACACCCAGGGGCACCCGCACTTTGCGAATCCGCAGGCCGTTGGGGCGAGTCCATTCTGTAACCGTCCGATCGACGGGATCGGGCAGTTTGGCCACTTCGCGAATCCCGTCCGCCATTTCTTTGACCCGCGGGGCATTCAGCAAAAGCCGGTCACGCATCGAACCGGTCAGCCCGCAAGTCTCCATGTCCTCGCCATTGGCCTCGAGGATACTTTTCTCGTTGGCCACCAGCGCCCCCGCCATCCCGAGCAAGATGGTGTTTTTTTGCGCAGTGGAAAGCTGCGCCAGGTGCGCCGCAGCGTCGCGCGCGCGTAATAACTTATGGTGCGTCGAGGGTGCGGTGGTCAGCGTGCTGGACATATTAAGTGGCTCTATGCGGGAGGAAAGTAAGTGCCAATCTTACGCTCGATCGCCCCGGCAATGGCCTGTTCGTGGCGGCCATTCACGATAGCGACATGCACTCCCGATTCGCTGGCTGTTTTCGCCGCGCGCAACTTGGACCGCATGCCCCCGCGGCCCAGTTTGCTATGGCCATTGCAAAGCGCTTCCATCTCCGGAGTGAGTTTGCGTATGGTGCGCACCAGACGCGGGCGCGCGCCATCGGGAGCGAAAAAGCCGTCCACATCGGTGAGCAGCAACAGCCAGTCCGCCTTCACCGCAGTGGCAACCAGCCCGCTCAGTTCGTCGTTGTCGCCGAATGCGCCTTCCAACTCGCGCACCGAAACGCTGTCGTTCTCATTCACCACAGGCACCACGCCAAGTTTCAAAAGTTGGCGCAGCGTGTTCTGTAAATTCTTGTACCGGATCGGAGTAGTAAAGTCGTCGCTCGAGAGCAGCAGCTGCGCCACCAGTTTCTTGCCGAAAAACAGCCGCTCGTAGGTGCGCATGAGCACGCTCTGCCCGACCGCGGCACAGGCTTGCATCAACGGCACTTTGGACGGCTTCTCCTTGATGCCAAGATTCAACATGCCGGCAGCAATCGCGCCCGAAGACACGATGAGATACTCGTGCCGCGACAGGTCCAACTGGTCCACCAGCGCGCGCATGCGCAGAGTATCGATACGGCCGCCGGGCGCAATCAGGCTGGTTCCGACTTTGACAACGAGACGCACAGTACAACTAATTTAGCAGTTCCGGCGCGGATTGGGCACTGGCTGTTGATGAGCGTCTGATGCAGAGGCATCGCTCGCTTTTCCCCTTGTCATCCTGAGCGGAGTTGGTGCTTCGCAAACGCGAGGCGGCCGCGCAGTCGAAGGACCTGGATCTGCCACGCTCAACACGACACCCTGGTTCGGCTCGTCGAGCCTAGTAAACTGAAAGCATGAACGTGCCAGATGCAACGCAGCGCTTCTCTTCCCGGGTGGGCAACTATGTCCTTCACCGGCCAGGATATCCGGCGGATGTGCTCCACCTTTTGCGGGCTGAGTGCGGACTCACTCCGGCCTCGGTCATCGCAGATATCGCCTCCGGGACTGGAATATTCACTCGCCTGTTGCTGGAAAATGGCAATCCCGTTTTCGGGGTGGAACCCAATGCCGAAATGCGGCAGGCTGGAGAAAAATATCTAGCCGATTTTCCACGGTTTACCAGCTTGAATGGAACCGCGGAAGCGACCACCCTGGCGGCGCAGACCGTGGATTTGATTACCGCCGCGCAGGCAGCTCATTGGTTTAACCTGGGCCAGGCGCGCCGCGAGTTTGTCCGCATTTTGAAACCCGGCGGATGGTGCGTGCTGCTGTGGAACGAGCGGCAACTGGATTCGACGCCTTTCCTGCGGGCCTATGAGCATCTGCTGCGAGAGTATGGCTCCGATTACCAGCAGGTGCGGCACGAGCTCACCACGGCGCGAATGGATGAGTTCTTTGCGCCGTCGCCTTCCCGCGAGCGCGTCTTCGCTTCGCGGCAGGAGTTTGACTACCCCGCATTGCAAGGACGGCTGCTGTCTTCTTCATACGCGCCGCCAGCCGGCGCTCCTACCTATCAACCGATGCTTCGCGAGCTGAAGAAGATTTTCGACGCCTGCCACTTGAACGGCAAGGTAGCATTCGAGTACCACACGCGCGTGTTTTACGGCAGGTTGGATTGAGTTTTCTGTGCTCCTCTGTGGTTGTTGGCGAAGAGCGATAACCACGGCGACACAGCGATCACCGAGGAAGGTTCCAGATGATGCCTGAGAAAAGCTTCCACATGACCCCCGGCGAATTCCGCCGCCACGGTCACGCCGTCATTGACTGGATCGCGGATTACTATGCGGGAATTGAATCTCTCCCCGTCCTCTCGCGCACTGACCCTGGGCAAATTCGAGCCTCGCTGCCGGCCAGCGCCCCGCAACGTGGCGAACTTTTCCAGACGATTCTGAGCGATGTCGAAAAGCTCATCCTCCCCGGAATCACCCATTGGCAATCGCCAAACTTCTTCGCTTACTTTCCCTGCAATGCTTCGGCCCCCGCCATCCTGGGCGATTTATTGTCCTCCGGCCTGGGTGTGCAGGGAATGCTGTGGGCCACCAGCCCGGCCTGCACCGAACTGGAAACGCATGTGCTCGACTGGCTGGTCGAAATGCTGGACCTGCCGCGGAAGTTTTTGTCCTCGAGCGCAGGTGGAGGCGTAATCCAGGACTCCGGCTCGAGTGGGAACCTGTGTGCCTTGCTGGCTGCCCGGGAGCGGGCCACCAATTTTGCCAGCAACCAGTTCGGCTGCGATGGAAAGCTCGTGGCCTACACCTCGTCGCAGGCTCATTCCTCTATCGAGAAGGCCATGCAGATTGCCGGGCTGGGACGCAACCATCTGCGACTCGTCGAAGTAGACGAAAAGTTCGCCATGCGGCCCGCCGCGCTGGCCCGCCAAGTCGAAAACGACCGCCAGGCGGGGCTGACCTCGTGCTTTGTCTGCGCCACGGTCGGGACCACCTCCTCCAACGCCATGGATCCGCTGCCGGAAATCGGCCGCATTTGCCGGCAAAACAATCTCTGGCTGCACGTAGACGCAGCCATGAGCGGCACTGCTGCGCTTTGCCCGGAGTTTCGCCATATTCACCACGGCCTGGAATTCGCCGATAGTTACGCCTTCAACCCGCACAAGTGGATGTTCACCAATTTCGATTGCGACTGCTTCTACGTGGCCGACCGGGCTGCGCTTATCAAGACTCTCGGCGTCCTGCCGGAATACTTGCGCAACCAGGCAACCGAATCCGGCGCGGTGATTGACTATCGCGATTGGCAGATTCCCCTAGGGCGGCGCTTCCGCTCCCTGAAATTGTGGTTTGTGATCCGCCACTACGGGGTGGAGGGGCTGCAACATCACGTCCGCTGCCACGTAGCTCTCGCCCAGCAATTCGCTGAGTGGGTAAGAAATGATGCGCGATTTGAGCTGGCGGCGCCCGTGCCCCTGAATCTGGTTTGCTTTCGGCTGAACGCCGGGGACGAAATCAATCAAGCCTTGATGGATCGTCTCAATCGCTCGGGCGATCTCTATTTGACGCACACCAAGCTCAACGGAAAGTTTACCTTGCGCTTTTGCATAGGGCAGACGAACACCGAATCACGACACGTGGAACACGCCTGGAAGAGAATTCAGCAAGAGGCCGCAACCGTTCTTGGCGCTAGTCTTCCTTCCCCTAAGACTTCGCCATAGCGGTGAGGCGAGCCTTACGGGCAAGGTATTGCCCGGGTCCGGCGAGAAAGCGCGCCAGAAGGTTCGCCACTTTCTCCAGGAGTACGCGGTCTTCCGGCCCAAAAGCGTTCTCGCGGTCGCTCTCCACATCCACAACTCCAAACTCATGTCCCGCAAGTTTCATGGAGACCAGAATTTTAGATTTCGTTTCCGGCCTGGCCATCTGGCCGGGGTGCGGCTCACCACCCGCGCCCAGCAGTTGCTGGCTGGTTGTTCCCGCGGCCAGGTAGATGCCTACCCAGCTGGCATGACGGCCATGACAGAGTAACTCGATGACGTCCTGCAAAGGAGAACGGTGGAACGAAGGCCGGCTCGCCGCGAGCACACACTCGATTTCGGCCAGCAATGAAGTACTATCACGATAAATTTTCAAGGTAAGGTCCCTCATACTTGAAATCGGTGGCGGCGATTCTGCCGAAAGTATAAATCCGGGGAGAGCGCTCTCTGGCTCAATTCTCCTTCGGGCGTTCTGGCCGATTCTGCACCGCCGGAGGCTGGTCGGCCAGAGGCGCCGCCCCCGGGACCTCGGGCCTCAGGGCCAGTGGATTCGCCGGCGCCACCGGATTTACTCCAAAGTCCCAGATGTTGTCCGGAAGATAGATGGCTTGCGTGGCGAGGTTCATTTCGCCTTTGCCATTCATCAGTTCCACCAGGCCATATTCGCCCGGGGTTAGCGGGACGGTAGGCGTGATCTTCAGCCAGCCTTCCGCCACCGGCTCGATCTTGGCCGGAATGGATTTCTGTTCCTCCTGCTTTGCGATTCCGTTGATCGAGACTTTAATCGCGCCCACGATGCGGCGGTCTTTCTTGGCCTGCGCGCGCACGATTTGGAAACGATCCGACACTTCCTTCAATGAACTGGCGCCGGTCATTTGGCCAAGCTTGACTGATTCAAGCTTGAGGTAGAGAACGGGAACAGCTGCGTGCGCCTGCACCTCGGCGTGCGGACCGGCAATCTCCACGTTGTTTTTTACCGTAATAACCTGATTGCCCTTGCCCGCGCATCCCTGGTTGAACTCGTCGCAGGCAACATCGCCCTTGCCCTTCTGGTCAACCTGCACCACTTTCTCTTCCAAGGGAACCAGTTGCGGCTGGTTCTCAAAGGTGTCAAGCAAAAGCACGCCGCCATCGGAAGGCAGGCGCAGACCGGGCGCGACCTCCGGCCTCTTGGCCTCTTCAGCGGCACGTTCCGCCGCCAGTTTCTTGTCGAATTCCACCGCCTCGGGCAGCGGCACGCCAGCGGCCCGTTCTTTTTGATACTTATCGGTAGCCGCCCAGTCCACCATGGAGTTCGGAACTTCTTCCCACTCGCTGCGCTCCGCGCTGAAGTAGCGCACGCGCTCCCCCTGCACCTCCCACTTGGTCGCCAACTGGTAGGAGCCATCTTTCAGGATGAGGCGCTTGGAGAGTTGCTGAGCGAAAACCGGGACGACTAGCAGGACAAGACCAGCCAGAAGCGGTGCAAGAAAGCGAAACCTGCCCCATCGGATCATGACGGCTCTATTATCCTTCTTTATGCCTCGTTGCAAACACATAGATTCACTGGCGTTAAGGCTGTTTAGAAATCGTTCCTTTCCACAGGGTTCTCTGCCATAATTGATTGTGCACCCCAACCTGCACAAAATTTCATTCCAATTTAGAGCGAGGAACAGATGTCGGCCAAGTACATCTTTGTGACAGGCGGAGTTGTGTCTTCCTTAGGCAAGGGATTGGCGGCAGCCTCCATCGGCTGCCTGCTCGAAAGCCGCGGGTTGAAGGTCAACATCATGAAGTTCGACCCCTACCTGAACGTCGACCCCGGAACCATGTCGCCCTTCCAGCACGGCGAAGTTTTCGTTACCGACGACGGCGCCGAGACCGATCTCGACCTCGGCCACTACGAACGCTTCACTCACGCCAAACTTTCCCGCGACAATAATTGGACCACCGGCCGCCTCTACGAGCAAATTATCGCCAAGGAGCGCCGCGGCGACTACCTGGGCAAGACCGTGCAAGTCATCCCGCACGTGACCAACGAAATCAAAGCCGCCATGAAAAAGGTAGCGCAGGATGTGGATGTAGCCATCGTGGAAATTGGCGGCACGGTCGGCGACATCGAATCTCTGCCTTTCATGGAAGCCATCCGCCAAATGCGCCAGGAACTCGGCCGCGAGCACACGCTGTTCATGCACGTCACCCTCGTGCCCTTCATCGCCGCCGCTCAGGAACTCAAAACCAAGCCCACGCAACACTCCGTAAAGGAATTACTCAGCATCGGAATTCAGCCCGACATCCTGCTCTGCCGCACCGACCGTTTTCTCTCCAAAGAAATCAAGTCCAAGATCGCCCTCTTCTGCAACGTGGGAGAAGAAGCCGTCATCACCGCGAAAGACGTGGCTTCCGTCTATGAGGTTCCGCTGGTGTTTGCCAGTGAAGGTGTGGATACGCTGGTTCTGAAATTGCTGCATATGGAAGCCAGGGATCGCAACATGTCGAAGTGGGAAGACATTGTGCATCGCGTTTATAACCCGAAAGCCGAGGTCACGATTGCCATTGTCGGCAAGTATGTGGAATACGAGGACTCCTACAAATCTCTGAAAGAGGCTCTGATTCACGGCGCCCTGGCCCACAACTTGAAGCTGCACCTGAGCTGGGTGGAAGCGGAAGGTTTGGAAGCTGGCCAGAGCGCCTGCCACGAACAACTGAGCGGCTACGACGGCATCCTGGTTCCCGGAGGATTCGGCAAGCGCGGCATCGAAGGCATGTTGCAGGCGATTCGCTATGCGCGCGAAAATAATGTTCCCTACTTCGGCATTTGCCTGGGCATGCAGACCGCCTGCATTGAGTTTGCCCGCGATGTCTGCGGCCTGGAGCATGCCAACTCCAGCGAATTCGATCCGGCCACGCCGCATCGCGTGATTTACAAGCTGCGCGAATTGCGCGGCGTCGAGGAGTTGGGCGGCACCATGCGCCTGGGCGCCTGGACGTGCAAGATCGAGCCCGGCACTCTAGCCCACAAAATCTATGGCGCCTTGGAAATCAGCGAACGCCATCGCCACCGTTACGAGTTCAACCGTGAATACGAAGAAGTAATGACCGCCGCAGGCCTAAGGATTTCTGGCTCCTCCCCTGACGGAACTTACGTGGAAATGGTGGAACTTCCCGATCATCCCCATTTCATCGGCTGCCAGTTCCATCCCGAATTCAAGTCCAAGCCGCTGGAGCCCCATCCTTTGTTCAGAACGTTCGTGGGCGCGGCCTATGAGCATGGACTGAAGCGCCGGGCCGAGAAGGAAGTCGCGGAAGTGGAGATGTTCCACCGGCCGCAGAAAGTGGCTAGCCGGTAAATAGGCACAAGGGTTTTCCCCGTGTTCCTCTGTGTCCCCTGTGGTTTATGCCCACGTCATTCCAACTCGATAATGTCCGCATCGGCTCTGGAACCCTGTTCCTGATCGCCGGCCCCTGCGTCATCGAGAGCGAGCAGCACGCGCTTTTCATGGCGGAGGTAATCAAAGGCATCACTCGCTCGCTGAATGTCCCCTTCATCTTCAAGGCTTCCTACGATAAAGCCAACCGCACCTCTATCCGCAGCTTTCGCGGCCCCGGCTTGGCCGAGGGCTTGCGCATCCTGAAAAAGGTGAAAGAGGAAGCCCACGTTCCCGTGCTCACCGATGTGCACGAGACCGCCGATGTGGCCAAGGTTGCCGAGGTCGCCGACGTGCTTCAGATTCCCGCCTTTCTTTGCCGGCAGACCGATCTCATCGTCGCCGCCGCCATGAGCGAGCGGGTGGTCAACATCAAGAAGGGCCAGTTCGTTTCGCCCTGGGATATGAAATATGCGGTCGACAAATGCCGCGCCGCCGGCAACGACCGCGTGTTCGTCACCGAACGCGGCTCCACCTTCGGCTACAACAATCTGGTCGTTGATATGCGCTCCCTCGCGGTCATGCGCAAGTTTGCGCCGGTAGTTTTCGACGCCACGCACTCCGTGCAACTCCCTTCCGCATCACACGGAGACGACGACCAACCCACCGCCAGCGGAGGTCAGCCCGAATTCATCCCCGTGCTGGCGCGTTCCGCGGTCGCGGCCGGCGTCGATGGTGTCTTCATGGAAGTCCACGACAATCCTAAGCAAGCCAAGTCAGACGGCGCCAACGCGCTCGATTCCACCAAGTTGCGCGAGTTGTTGAAGGAATTGCTGGCCGTGCAAAACGCCCTGGCGGCTGCACGGGTAAAACCCTGAAGGCGGATTCTGGCCCACTGAATCTGCTACCATCCATTCTCATTACCCCTCTTCCGCCATGTTGACTGCCTCCGCCATCGCCGGCGTCCTCGTCATCCTCAGCGTCCTGCTGGATGCATTTGAGACGGTCGTTCTGCCCCGCCGGGTGCAGCGCCAGTTTCGCATCAGCGCCTTGTTCTACCGCAAAACCTGGGTTCCCTGGCGAAGAATCTGCAGCCGGATCAAATCCGCCAGCCGCCGCGAAAACGTTCTGGGATATTTCGGCCCTCTGTCGCTCATCGTTCTCCTTGGCCTTTGGGCAGTGGGTTTGATTTTCGGTTTTGCGCTCCTGCAGTTCGGCGCAGGCGAACATCTTCAGCTCAACAAAGAACCCATCACCTTCACCCGCCTCATTTATCAGAGCGGCGAAACTTTTTTTACCCTTGGCTATGGCGATATCGTTCCCATCTCGGGGATTGCCCGCGCCCTCGCCGTGCTCGAAGCCGGCATGGGTTTCGGATTCCTGGGCACAGTGATTGGCTACCTGCCTACAATTTATTCTTCGTTCTCCCGGCGGGAAATCGAAATCTCCCTGCTCGATGCCCGCGCCGGTTCGCCGCCCACCGCTGCCGAGTTGCTCTCGCGATTCGGCAACCCTCCGCAACAGGAAGTGCTCGATCAGATTTTTCGCTCCTGGGAACGCTGGGCCGCCGAAGTGCTGGAAAGCCATCTCTCCTATCCTGCGTTGAGTTTCTTTCGCTCGCAGCATAACAATCAGTCCTGGCTCGGAGCCTTGACCACAATTCTCGATGCCAGCGCCCTGGTCATCGCCGGAGTGGATGGCTTGCGCAGCGATCAGGCTAAGATCACCTTTGCCATCGCGCGTCATGCCGTGGTGGATCTGTCGCAGGTGGTGTATGCCAGCTACGATCCAAGCATTCCCGACCGGCTGCCAGCCCCCGAATTCGAACGGCTGCAGCAAACCTTGGCGGAGCGCGGCACCAAGCTTCTCCTCGGACCAGAACGCGAGCAGAAGTTAACCCAACTTCGCGCCCTGTACGAGCCCTATGCCCAGGGCATGGCGCGCAATTTGCTCATCAATCTGCCTCCGTGGATTCACCCCGAAAAGAAAAAAGATAATTGGCAGGTGGGCCCCTGGGACCGGGCGATTCAGGCGCGCAGTCTGGCCGGCCTGATGAGCACGCAACAACAACGTCACCGCGCGGATGAACATTTCTAAGGTCCTCGCCTGTCATCCTGAGGCAGCGTGCTAACATTTCCTACTCCATGAAAAATGCCGGCGAAAATGTCGTCCGCATCGAAGCCGAGGCGCTGCGTGCCTTGGCCGATCGCATTGCCGGCCCCATGGCCGCCAATTTCAACCGCGCCGTGGATTTGCTGCACGCCTGCCAGGGTCGCGTCGTGGTCACCGGCATGGGCAAGAGCGGCATCATCGCGCGCAAAATCGCCGCCACCTTGAGTTCCATCGGAACGCCTGCGCTGTTCATGCATCCCGTGGAAGCTCTGCACGGCGACCTTGGCATGGTCGTCCGCGGCGACGTGGTTCTAGCCCTCTCGGCCAGCGGCGAAACCGAAGAAATTCTCCGCCTGCTGGCCACCCTCAAACGGCTGCAGGTGCCGCTCCTCGCCATGACTTGCGACGAAATGACTTGCGACGAGATGAGTCCAGAAAACAAGAATAAGACGTTTACCCTCGCCTCAGCGGCGGACGTTGCTCTCGATTGCTCGGTTGCAAAAGAAGCCTGCTCGCTGGGTCTGGCCCCGACAGCCTCAACCACCACCATGCTCGCTCTGGGCGACGCGCTGGCCGTCGTCCTGTCGGAAAGGCGCGGCTTTAAGGAAGAAGATTTTGCCAACCTGCATCCCGGAGGCAAGCTGGGCAAGCAACTGGCGCGCGTCGAATCGCTCATGCACAGCGGCGACGCCGTACCGCGAGTCTCTCCGCAAACCAAAATGCCGGATGTGATTTATGAAATGTCGCGCAAGAAATTGGGCGTGACCGCGGTGGTCAAAGACGAAAAGCTGGTCGGCATCATCAGCGACGGCGACTTGCGCCGCCTGCTCGAAAAACGCGGCAAGGATGTGCTCGACCTAACCGCGGGCGAGTCCATGACTCCAGAACCGAAGACCATCGCCCCCACTGAATTCGCCACGGCCGCCCTCGCCCTGATGGAAGAAAAGAAAATCACTTCGCTCGCGGTAGTGGATGCCGCGGGCAACCTGCTCGGCATCGTCCACCTGCATGATCTCTGGGGAACGGAAATGGTATGACGCCCCCAACCGCATAGTGTTCCAATTGGAACACATCGTCATCACTAAAATGTATAGACAGATAAACGATTGAACGGGAGTGGGTTACGGGAGGCCTTGGGCAGAGTTTCGCTTTTTCTTCAGAACTTGCGCAATTTGCCAGGACGGCCGGGACCACTGCCCAGCATTCGGGTAGTTGCGCCCCATGGGCGCGGAACTCAATCATCGGGACCCCTGACGGCATGCCGGACGGCAATGCCCTGACACGAACCTCGCTAACCGCTCTGTCATTTTGAACGGAGCGGGAACACCGCGCCACACTTGATCCGTGGCGCCTGACTTAGTTGGGGGCGGACACCTGGTCCTTTAAAATCCTCAAGCCCACACGACACGGGCCTCCATGCATAGTAAAGTGGTATTAGAGACCCTGAGGACACCACACATTTTGACTTCCAGTATTCGCAATATCGCCATCATCGCCCACGTAGACCACGGCAAGACAACGCTGGTGGACGCCATGCTCCGCCAGAGTGGAACCTTCCGCGCCAACGAGCACCTGATTGAGCGCGTCATGGACTCCAATGACCTGGAACGCGAGCGCGGCATCACTATTCTGGCCAAGAACACGGCCATCTTTTATCACGACGTAAAAATCAACATCGTGGATACGCCCGGCCACAGCGACTTTGGCGGCGAGGTGGAACGCGCTCTCAAGATGGTGGACGGCGTCATGTTGCTGGTGGACGCCAGCGAAGGCCCGCTGCCGCAGACCCGCTACGTGCTCAGCAAAGCGCTGGAAGCCAAGCTGCCTCCGATTCTGGTGATCAATAAGATCGACCGCTCCGACGCGCGCCCCCAGGAAGTGCTGAACGAAGTCTACGATTTATTCATCGATCTCAATGCCCAGGAAGACCAACTGGACTTCCCCGTGCTCTACACCAACGCCAAAGCAGGCACCGCCTCGACCGATATCAAAGGCGGGGGCGAAAACCTGCGTCCGCTGTTCGACGCCATTTTGAAGACGACTCCCGCGCCCCAGGGAGATATTGACGGCCCGCTGCAGATACTGGTCGCGAATCTCGACTACAGCGACTACCTGGGCCGCCTGGCCATCGCCCGCGTTTTCAACGGACGCATGTTTACCGGCGAGGATGTCGCCATCGCCAAGCTGGACGGCTCCTTCCACAAAACCAAGATCACCAAGCTGTTTTCCTTTTCCGGCCTCAAGCGCACCGACATCACGGAAACCACGTTGGGAGATATCGTTGCCGTGGCCGGAGTGGAAGGCATCACCATTGGCGAAACCATTACCGACGCCGAAAATCCAGCGCCGCTGCCGCACATCACCATCGATGAGCCCACCATCGCGATGCAGTTCACCATTAACACGTCCCCGTTCGCCGGGCGCGATGGCACCTACGTCACCTCCCGCAACCTGCGCGAACGTCTGCAGAAAGAATTGCTGACCAATGTTTCGCTGCGCGTGGAAGACACGGGCACAACCGATGTCTTCGTGGTGATGGGCCGCGGCGAACTGCAGCTTTCGATTCTGATCGAGATGATGCGGCGCGAGGGCTACGAACTGATGGTCGGCAAGCCCGAAATCGTCACCAAGCGAGTGGACGGCAAGCTGATGGAACCGGTCGAGCATCTTACCGTGGATGTGCCCGAGGAATTTGTCGGGGTGGTGATGGAGCAACTGGGCTCGCGCAAAAGCGAAGTGCGCAACATGCACAACCATGGCTATGGCCGGGTGCGCATCGAGTTCCGCGTGCCCAGCCGCGGGCTGATCGGACTGCGCAGCCAACTGCTGACCGACACGCGCGGCACCATCGTCATGAATGCGCTGTTCGATGGCTACATCGAGTGGCAAGGCGACATTCCTCACCGGCTCACCGGCGCGCTCATCTCTGACCGGCCCGGCACTTCGACCGCCTACGCGCTTTGGGGATTGCAGGAGCGCGGCGAGCTATTCGTCGGCCCCGGCATCGAAGTATATGAGGGCATGATCATCGGGGAGAATGCCAAGGACAACGACCTCGACGTGAACGTGGTACGCGAAAAGAAGCTGACCAACATGCGCGCCTCGACGGCCGACGAAGCCATCCGGCTGGTGCCTTTCCGCAATTTGAATCTGGAGCAGGCCATCGAGTTCATCGCCGACGATGAGTTCGTGGAAGTGACGCCCAAGTCGCTCCGCCTGCGCAAGAAAGTCCTGCAATCCAACCGGAGAAAGAAGAGTTCCATGGTGGCGGTCGAGGGGTCATAACCGCTGCCGAGGTCGAAGAAGTGTTGCAGCCCATGCTCAGCCTTTGGATTCCATTTAGAATATCGCGATGGATAGACGAACTTTGCTGCAATCGATTCCCGCTATGGCGCTGCTCGGAAACGCTGCCTCGGCCAACGCAAAAGAACCCAAGCGCGTGACTTCCCTGCCTTCGACTGCGGTTTATGAGTTGCGGGTGTATCACACTTACGAAGGCAAACTGCAAGACCTGCTCACCCGCTTTCGCGAACACACCATGCGGATCTTCGAGAAGCATGGCATGACCAACGTCGCCTACTGGACGCCGACCGATGATCCTTTGAAGGGTAAAACGCTCTTCTACGTAATCGCCCACGCCAGCCGCGAGGCCGCCGACGCCAATTGGAAGGCGTTTCGCGACGATCCGGAGTGGAAGGATGTGCAGGCGAAATCCGAGGCCAATGGCAAGCTGGTGGAAAAAGTGGATTCGACGTTTCTGATGTTGACGGACTTCTCGCCGAGGCTGTGAAGGGGGATGCGGCTGTTTACCTGCCCCGGTACCGAAGACCCTCGGGAGGTAGATAATTCCTTGGTCGCCCCATGCGGAACGGGCGCCCCATGCGGGGCGGGGTCACAAGTGTTCGGCACGACTGAAGCCGATGCCCTACCTATTGCTGGCGCGGTCTGCCGTCGCATGCGTTTTCACGTAGCGAAAGAAGCGTGGCCGCCCGCGGTCTTTCCAGTAGGTGGAATCGTAAGCGTCCACACCTAATCCTGAGCTCAACGCACTGTAAAACGAGTGTTGCGCCGGATTCACTACAATTCCGGCGTGGCCCGGCCATACCACCAGGTCCCCAGGTTGTGGACGCCGCACCTGCCGAAATTCGTCGGCTCCTGCGTACAGGTCGGAAGAACTCGCGTAGTCATACACAAAGCCAGCCCGCTCGTAGATATCGTGCACCAGATGCGAACAATCTGAGTTTGCCGAACGCCGGGTGCGGGCATCCAGTGCCGCGCCGATGACTGCCATGCCGTCATCCGGTCCAATCAAAGCGGTCTTGGGATGTTTCGCAACTCTCGTGGAATAAGGATGACGAGCGGTATCCAGATTCTGCATCTGTTGCTGTGCCTCGGCCATACCGCCAGCGAGCGCGCAGAGCAGCACGAAGGCAGCGCTGTTTCGTTGAAGCCGCATGAGTCGTCCATTGTGACGCAATTTCCAGCGCCGGAGTAGATCACCGGAGGGCTAGGACCAGGAGCAGGATGGTTTAGGATGCTCCGCCTTTTTTGCAAGAGTGGCTCTCCCCGTCCCGCGCGCGATTGCATAGCGTGACCGCGGAACTGTGCGGTGTCACGACAAAGAAAACTAAACTCCCATGAAGTTAGGCTTCGTGGAATCCCACCTTTCGCAAAACAAAACCCGCGAAAGATGGGGCACCCCCCCGCAGTGATTCATCTCCGACTGTGCCATGGCTGTCCTCCAAAAGCGCTTTCGGTGGACTGACACAACCCGGAGGTTGCCACAAGCCAGAAACAAGCGGCGACTAAGCAGCGGCGCATGGGTTGATTCTGATCTTTGGCGCAACTGATGTAAACAGGCAACACCAACTACGGCTTTTTCGCAGCGGCTCGCAATTCGGATGCAATGGCCCGCAGACAATCTAGGCCTTTCTCATTACACCAACCCAGGCGGCCAGTGCGCGGGAAGTCCTCCTCAACCTTGAAACATTCCTTCTGCGCCCACCTGACGTTTTCGTTTTCAAAATCGGTACTGATGAAGTAGTCCCAGTCCCAACGGCCGCCCGTGCCGTTGGCAAAGCCCTCGATCAAAGCCGCGATCTCCTCTTCGTTTTTAGGGACCGGCTTACGCGAGAAAAAACGGCTTAGGAGTTTCATCGGCCGAATCCATCATAGTTGATGTAACCAGGCCGCTCCCCGCTTTCTCGTTGACCTCACTTTTCCAATCCCATAGCCTATTAGTTAAGACGCGCGATCCATTTCGATGCCGCACGATCTTTGACAATCTGAGCAGCGCAGTTGCGGCCCTCCGAATGCGCGGGAATTTCAAACCGGTCCAGCATTCCTAAGGCAACTTGGAGGTCCTTCATCTCCCATCTTTGTGCGACGTAACTCCATTCCTATCTATATTTTGCTAGTAACTCCTTAAAACTCAAAGATTTAGCGTAGGGTCGCAAGCCAGGTGCTTTGTTTTCTCGATGTTAGAGATGGGAAGGGGGGAGGGGGTATCCCAAGAGGGGGTGTAGACCGCAGCACTCCCCGACACTGTTGCCAAGGAAACTTCAATGCAAATGCGGCGAAAAGAACTTGCCACGAAACCAAGTCCCGGTCCACGTAGAAGCAATACTGAAATGTATATACTCGGATCAGGAAGGCTGGCGGGAATGTCGAAGGCTGATGAACCTCGTCCCAAGATGTATCTGGTGCCGTGCAGTTGTGGGCTGACGTTTGCCGTGGCCGAAAACTACGATCGTCAAGGAACGGCCTGGAGCCGCTATTTGAAGTGTCCAGGCTGCGGCAAGCGGCATGATCCGAAGAACCGGCTGCTGCAACTGGGCTACGAGCGCGAAGGTTTTTGGAAGGTGGATGCCTGCTAGTTTCCGGTCCCTGGGATTTTCCCAGTTTCCCGATGCCAATTCCCGGTTCTCCGGCTGGGGGCTTGCGGCTTGCTTCCCCACGGCAAACTGCTATACTTCCCTCGCATTTGACTGTTCGCCAGCTCCCGCTATGAGCACACGGCAGTTGCCCCTGCTTGCGCGCCGAACTCGCCCACACTCAAATAGCTCAACCAGAGGCGATTCGTTTGAAGAACATCTTCGTAGGCAACCTTGATTTCAACACGTCGGAAGACGACTTGCGCCAAATGTTCCAGGCACACGGACAGGTGGACCGAGTCAGCATTATGACCGACCGGGATACGGGCCGATCGCGGGGCTTCGGCTTCGTGGAGATGGCCAGCTCGGAAGAGGGGGATAAAGCAATTGCGGCCATCAACGGCACGCAACTGGGCGGCCGGACGCTGAACGTAAATGAGGCTCGTCCTAAAGCGGAGCGGACGGGCGGCGGGGGACGCGACCGTGGTGGAGATCGCGGTGGACGCGGTGGTGGCGGAGGTGGTGGCAGGAACCGCTGGTAAGTCGTCGCGGTACTCGCGCACAATCAGGGTTGCCTCCAGACGCGGGCCCGTTCAAGGCCCGCTCGGCTCATGCGGGTTATTCCTGCGCCGATTGCCGAGGTCTACCTCCCCATGTAAACTGAGTGCATCCATGCGCCCGTAGCTCAGTTGGATAGAGCGATTGCCTCCGGAGCAATAGGTCGGGAGTTCGAATCTCTCCGGGCGCACCAATTATCCCCAGATCCTTCGCTTCGTTCAGGATTTCGCCTGCGGGCTTCCGCTTCGCTCACGCCCGTGGACTTTTTCGGTCCGCATCCGCAAAGACAAATCTTTCCTACGGCGCCGCGTGGTTTGATTTGAATGCACGACCCGAGATGGTTCCTGATTGGCTGGCTTCTCCGGCTTTTGCTGCCTCAGAAAGTACCTTTTCAATCGTCCGAATCAGTTCAGTAGAGCCATTTTCAATTCCCAACTTTGACTTCTCGAAGTATGCTGCCGCTCCCTCGCTGATGAGCCTTGACGCATTGCTCTGAGCAAGACTACTCAAAACGATCACCGGAATTTTTGCTGTCGCCGAGTTCTGCTTCAGCGCGCGCAATAACTGCGGACCCGGCAGCTTGGGAAGCATCATATCAAGCACGATGACGTTCGGAACCTGCTCGCGGGCCATTCTCAGCCCTTCTTCCCCATCCCCAGCTACCAGAACGCTGTATCCGCTCCTGGCGATCGTCAGCTCGTTTGCCTTGCGCAGGAACTTACTGTCATCAATAAGCAGCACTGTCAGGCTCGTAAACATCTCCTTTTAAGCGGGAAATTTCCCCAAGGAAAGTTCCTGCCCTTTTCATCATGAAGCGCGTGTCTGGATTTCGAGCGTGACGGCGATCACGAGATGGTTACTAAAGTTCTTATAGTGAGCAGGCTCCGGCACAGATAGAGATGGAGGTTTTTTTAATCTGATCCATACACTGGACTGCCGGCTTCCCGTGCATCAAGTACCGGCGGTCAGTGGGTTTCAAACAGATAGAGTTTTTTCAGATTGGGCTTCGAGCGGAGTTCAGCCACATCCCGGGCGTCGACCCTGGTCGCGGTCAGGTTGAGTGATTCCAGTTTGTCGAGTCGCGCGATTTCCTTCACGCCGGCGGCCGTCACCGCGGTGTAGGAAAGATCCAAAAATCTTAAGTTCGGAAAGCTTTTCGCCAGGGTGGGCAGGCCGTGGTCGCTAACCTTGGTGCGGGCAAGTTCCGCATCCACGATTAGACTTGCCACCGGGCCAAGTTGTACCAGGGTTTCGTCAGTGCAGGAATCTGGGGAACCGACCGTACGAAGGATCAGGCCATCGGTCGGATCTTGCGAGCGCGGTACCAGACGAATGCCCAGCGATGTTTCAAGCATCGCCATGGTCTTCAATTGCGGACGGTAATCCGGGACTTTTGGCTGGGGCGCTGCCACTCGACGAAGCATGGGCAGACCGGCAAGCGACTTTTCGTCGACCTGGACGGGTGCTCCGGCGGTGATCCAGAGCTCAAGAACCTTTGTTTCGTCCGCGGTTAGCGCGGGCTTTCCTTCCGCCGGCATGAAACCCTTGCTGTCTGGAGGCAATGTGACGCGCCGGAAAAGTTCGCTCTTAGGGGCGTCTCCCGGCTGTATCACTTTCCCGTCTTTGCCTCCGCGCATCGCGTTCTGATAACTGTCCAGGCGCAGGCTGCCTTTGTGTTTACCGGCGTTATGGCAGGAGAGGCACTTATCGGCAAAGATGGGATGAACGCGAGTTGCATAGAAGCTGCCGGGATCGACGCCGATGTTTTCGCCGCTAACGCTGACTCCGAGCAGGCTGCGCATGGGTGTGGGCATATGCTCGGTCAGAAAAGCCGACCCATGCGTCAGTTTTCCGCCTTGATGGCTGGTCCAACTCATCAAGCCAACGGTGGCAAGCAGGAGCGCCAAGGAAAACCGGCGATTCCAGTTCAGGCTCCAGCAGCAGATCAAGCTTGCCGCGGCAAGCGAGGTGCCGCCCCACATATGGTTTCTGACAAGTTCGCCCTGGTAGCCGCCGCTCCAGGCTAAGAGCCATCCAAACCAGGCAGCCGTGATTGCCCCTAAGGTTGCGAGCGCTAACACAAAGTCCGCGGATTGGCGCAAAGCCACGCGCCGTTGGCCGAGGGCGGCTAATTCGAGGAGCAGGGCGAGCAGAAGCAAGGCAATGGGGAAATGGATGACGAGAAGATGAAATCTGCCGAGGAATTGGGCAAGTTCCGCATGTTCGCGTCCATCAGGAGGAACAAGCCTGACAAGCGCCATCAAGAGAAGGACGGAAACAGCCGCGGAACCTATGAGGATTGAGCGAGGGCGAGATTGCATGGATTGTTGTCTAACTCACCACAGCGGTCTTACTCGCCCCGTTTTCGGCAAAAGTGCGCTTTTCGTGCGGAGCACGAACGTTCGGAGGCGACGGCATTCCTTAAATGTTCCAGAATTATGCAATCAGCTCGTCAACGGCTTTCGCTGGAACTACTCCTGTAAGCTTCTGATCCAATCCTTGAAACTTGAAGGTCAGCTTCTCGTGATCGATGCCCAGCAAACGAAGCAGAGTGGCATTGAAATCGCGGACATGAACCGGGTCTTTCACGATGTTGTAGCAATAGTCATCGGTTTGGCCGTAGGCAATTCCAGGGTTGGCTCCGCCTCCGGCCAGCCAAACCGTAAAGCAGCGGGGATGGTGATCCCTGCCATAGTTGGTGCGGGAGAGGCCACCCTGACTGTAGATGGTGCGACCGAACTCGCCGCCCCAGATGACGAGAGTATCGTCGAGCATTCCGCGGCGTTTAAGATCGGTTACCAGGGCATAGCAGCCGCGATCAGTGGCGCCGCAAAGTTTTGGCAGATCGCCAACCGCGTTGCCATGCACGTCCCAGCCCCGCTGATAGATCTGGGTGAAGCGAACGCCACGCTCGGCCATCCGCCGGGCCAGCAGGCAATTGTAGGCAAAGCTGCCGGACTTCTTGGCGTCCTCTCCATACAGTTCCCACGTACTCGCAGGCTCTGACTTCATATCGGTCAATTCCGGGACCGAGGTCTGCATGCGAAATGCCATTTCATACTCCTGAATGCGGGCATGCGTCTCTGGGTCGCCTACTTCTTCGTAGGTCATCTGGTTGATGGCGCGAACGCTGTCAACCATGGTGCGCCGCGTCTGGCTGGTCATGCCGTCTGGATTTTCAAGATACAGAACCGGTTGCCCCTGAGCCCGAAACTCTACTCCAGAGTATTCATTCGAGAGAAATCCGCTGCTCCACAATTTCGGGGAAATCGGCTGCATGTTCGTGCCTTTGATGGTGAGCGAGTTCAGCACGACAAAGGTGGGCAGGTTCGCATTCATGCTGCCCAAACCATACGCCAGCCAGGAGCCGAAGCAAGGCTTACCAGGCACCATGTTGCCGGTATTCATCAGCAGGTTCGCCGGTTCATGGTTAATCGCATCGGTGTGGAGAGAGTGAATCACCGTGAGATCATCGGCCATTTTCGCGGTGAAGGGGAGAATCTCGCTCACCCACCGTCCGCTCTGACCCGACTGCACGAATTTAAAATAAGTCGGAGCCACCGGAAAGCGCGCCTGTCCCGCGGTCATCCCGGTGAGCACTTGTGTTCCGCGAACCGAGTCAGGCAAATCCTTATCGTAGAAATCCGCCAGGCCCGGTTTGTAGTCCCACAAATCCATTTGCGGCGGCGCACCCGACATAAATAAGAAAATGACTCGCTTCGCTTTCGGCACAAAGTTCGGCAGGTAGACGGAATCCGCGCCCGAACCGCCCGATTCCGCGGCCGCGCGAGCCGTGCCGCGGAAAAGCCCGTTCCCCATTAGTGTGGCGAGGCCCGCCCATCCCAGCGTCTTGCCCATGCGGCCCAGGAAATGCCGCCGGGTTTCCAGTTGCCGCCACTCCTCGCGCAGGGAAAGCGGCAAAGGAAGATCGTAAACCGTGGGCCCGCATCCGTGGTCATCGGAACAGGCATGATCGGGACACACATGATCCGAAGAACTTGGGGTCGACAGTATTTTTCGTAGCATCATTTGTTGATCACCGCATCAAGATTCATTGCCGTGCTCGAAACCAGCATCCAGGCTGCCAGTTCTGGAGCCGGGATGGTCCGGTCGACTTGGCTTTCACCCACCTTCAGCAGTTTCGCGGCGTCCGCGGGATTCCTGCTGTAGGTCTCGCGGTACTGGGTCAGCGCACTTTCCAGCACTGCCTTTTCTCTGGGCTCCCAGTCACGGGAGAGCAACAGATTGCCAAGCAAATTCAGCCGCGTGTCTTCTTTAGGAGAATCATGAATCAACCGTTCAGCCAATTTCCGTGAGGCTTCGAGCCGCAGGGTTTCGTTCATCGATACCAGCGCTTGCAACGGGGTATCGGTGCGCTGGCGGCGAGTACAGGCCGCGTCGCGCGCCGGCGAATCGAAAGTGTCCATGTCTGGCATAGTGGCCATGCGCTTCCAGAAAGTGTAAAGACTTCTGCGGTACAGCGCCTCGCCGTGATCCTGTTTGTAGAATCTGGTGTTGCTGCCATTGATGGCGCCCGCCTCCCATATTCCGGGGGGTTGATAGGGTTTCACGCTGGGCCCGCCAATTTTGTTGACGATGAGTCCGCTGGCCTGCAACGCGGTGTCGCGAATCATTTCGCTATCCATGCGGAAGCGCGGACCGCGCGCCAGCAGACGGTTCTTCGGGTCTCTCTTCAAGGAGTTCGGGAGTAACGCGAGCTGACTGCCGATAGGTAGCCGACAAAACCAGTTGACGGTAAAAGCGCTTTACGTTCCAGCCATTTTCCTGAAAGTCCACCGCCAGCCAGTCCAGCAGTTCCGGATGACTCGGCCGCGCACCCATCACTCCGAAGTCTTCGGTAGTTTCAACGATTCCAGTGCCAAACAATTCCTGCCACATGCGGTTCACGGTCACACGCGCAGTCAGAGGATTGGAAGGGCTAACCGTCCAGTCCGCCAGCCCGCGGCGGTCGCGCGGCGCTCCCGGCGGCAACGGGGGCAGAAAGTGCGGTACGTTCGCCTGCACCCGCTCTTTGCGTGCGCTGTAAACTCCCCGCGTGAGCACGTCGGCGGAGGCAGGCCCCGGCGCCTCCTCACTGACCAGGGCGATCGTACCGTCCTTCGACAGGTTGTCCAATTTTGTGTTCAGCTCGGCACGTTGTGCGGTTAGCGAGCGCACAGGCTGGTCCCGCTGGGCAAAGTAGAACTCACTCACTACCTTGAATTCGTCATCGGACCAATTCGCCATCGGCTTCCCAGCAACTTCGGTCACGTAGTCTTCAAAGGGAAGGCGTGATGCCTCTTCGGGGGAAAGCATCCGGGTATAGAAGCGGAAATCCTGAAAAGACAACTGGCGGAGCGGTTCGCCATCGGGATACATGCGTCCGAAGTTCAAGGGAGCCGCGGTGCGGATACTTCCCTTCAGCGCGTCTTTAACTAGGGCCATCTGCTGGGGCTGCCCGTCAAGGTAGAGTTTCAAGCCGGCAGCCTTGCTCTTGCCGTCGTAGGTTACGATGACGTGATTCCATCGCCCGACGACCATGGCTTTCTGTTCCTTAGTTTCAATGGTAATGGCGTTAGCGGGAGCCTGGTTGGCGAGGGTGAATGCCAGTTTGCCTTTGATTACCCGAAGTTGCCAACCGCGCTGGTTCTGCGTGGAGTCGGCGCGCGCCAGAATCACTCCGTTGGGTTGCTTCTTGTCTTTTGCTTCCAGAGGACGTAAATAAGGACGAACCCAAGTTGCCAACGTAAAAGCCTGGTTGGTGTCCACATCGCCTACGTCGGGCAGGTCGAGTTTGGTGCTGACGTCCATCCGCATATAAGGCCAAAACCAGGTACCTTCACCCCAAATGATTGGGCTTTCGGTCGCGGAGACGGTCCTTGTTCTGGCGAATGGAGAAGAATTGGTGAAAGTCGAACCGTTCTGTTCATCGAAACGGAATCGCGCTTGCAACGCGGCGGGATCTACCGGTTGCGGTTTCCCTGTGGGCTGATTCAACCACGCCGCCACCAGCTCACGGGCCCTCGCCTTCCGCTCGCCGATCTGGCGGTCGATTTCCGAGCGTTGCGCTAAGACCCGGTTGTAGGCGGACATGTTTTCAGGCTTGGGGATGCGAATAAAGGGCGGCCAGTCTTTGCGGTCGTCGTTGGAGGGGTTCTCCGTAAGATTATTGAAGAATGCAGTCAGCTGGTAGAAATCCTTCTGACTAATGGGATCGAATTTGTGGTCGTGACAGACGGCGCAGCCCGTGGTGAGCCCGAGGAAAGCGGCGCCGAACGCCTCGGCCCGCTCGCGTTTATTGTTCACGCGCAATTCTTCGATGACGGTCCCGCCTTCGCCGGAACTGATTCCTGCCCGAAGATAGGCTGAGGCCACGATGGTATCCAGATTCTTGTCGGGCAACATGTCACCCGCGATTTGCTCGCGTACGAATTGGTCGAAGGGCTTATTTTCGTTGTAGGCGTTGATCACATAGTCGCGGTAGGGCCAAATACTGCGGAAGTTGTCCACATGCAGGCCGTGAGTGTCCCCGTAACGGGCCACATCCAGCCAGTAGTGAGCGCGATGCTCGCCATATCGCGGACTCGCCAGCAGCCGGTCGACGACTTTCTCATACGCGTTGAGAGACGTGTCCGCCACAAAGGCCGCCACTTCTTCCGGCGTTGGTGGCAACCCGGTCAGATCGTATGTGACTCGGCGGATGAGGCTGCGCTTGTCGGCCTCAGGAGACGGCCTTAGCCCTTCTTTCTCCAGCCGGCTCAGGATGAAGTGATCAATTTCGTTGCGCGCCCAATGCTCGTCTCTTGTCCCAGGGATGGTGGGCCGTTGGGGAGCGACGAAGGCCCAGTGCGGCTCGTAATGCGCGCCTTCTTTTACCCATTGGCGCAGCAACGCAATCTGCTCCGGTTTCAGGGTTCGATGGGCTTCCTCGGGCGGCATCCTTTGTTCAGGGTCTTGCGATTCGATCCGCCGGATGAGCGGGCTCCTGTTGGGATTGCCGGGAATGAGCGCGGGGCCGAACTTTCCGTGCGGCGCGTAGGCAAACTCGGCCCGATCCAGGCGCAACCCCGCCTTGCGGGCTCCGGAATCGAGCCCATGACAGGCGTAGCAATTTTCTGAAAGAATGGGCTGAATGGTTGCGTTGAACGACAGCTTTGAGGAACCAGCGTGGATGTCCCGCTGGTTGTGGCAGGATGCGCAAAAGAGCGCGGCCAGGACGATAATCCCGAGTGCCACGAGGCCCCGGCGAAAGCGCCTAGGCGAGACCCTTCTGGTTAACCCCTCGTAAGATCCCATAACGTCGCCGACTTACCGCCGTTCCTGCCGCCAGGACAGCTCACACAATCTACTTCTGTCCTAATATAGTGTCAATAAAGGCTTTATCCAACGATGGAATAAAAATAAGTCCGCGGCGGGGAGCGAACTGAGAATCCGCCTCTGGAATCGGGCGATGCGTCAGGGATCAAGCAGCCAGTACGAATACGCAGCCTCGGCGCCGACCAGAATGTCCTCGCCACAGTTGACCGGAGATGCCTTAGAATCGACTGCATCATGCTTAAGCGCTTCAGCTTGATGGTTGTCCTGCTGCTGCAATTCCACTGTATAACCGCCCACGCACAAACTGCGGCGACGCAACCGACGGAGAATCGTAAAACCAGTACGCCGTACACCGGCGATCTTTCAATTTTTGATTCTCCGGGGAGAGACGAGCGGCTGCAGATCGATCGCGTGATGGACATTCTAGGAATTACCCCCGGCAAGAGGGTGGCCGATATCGGGGCAGGGTCGGGCTGGTTCACGGTGCGAGCAGCGAGACGGGTCAGCGATAGCGGGATCGTATACGCCGTGGATATCAATCCCGCGGCGATTCGTTACATTCACGCTCGAGTCCGGAAAGAGAAATTGCGCAACGTCAAAACGATCCTGGGCAAAACGGATAATCCTCTGCTACCCGCGACCGTGGATGCGGCGCTATTGTTGAAGACCTATCACGAGGTCGCGCAACCGGTCGCACTTTTGCGTAACCTTCGGCCATCTCTCAGTGCGGGGGCGAAGGTGGGAGTGATTGACCGTAATGGAAATGGCGAGGACCATGGCGTTGCCCCGGAGATTGTGATTCGAGAGGCGAACGAGGCGGGCTATCAATTGCTGGAACAAGATGATTTCGTGAAGGATGGAATGGACTATTTTCTGGTTTTTACCGCAAAATAGCCGCGGCAATCCTCTCCTGATCGGCCGTCTCCGTCGCGGGCAGCAAGTTCCCTCCGAAGATCAATTCTCCACGCCGGCAAAACCGCTCAAGCTCGCGCAAACAGTCCGCTGGGAGTAGCTTGGGAACAGGCCCCGAGGAGGCATCCTTGAAGATCCGTATATGCAATCTCATCACCGCGCTGGCGCTTTTAATATCAGCCTCGGCAACCTTCGCCGCTCCTGCGTCCAAACACAAGACCAAGAACATCGTCTTCGTGATGACTGACGGTTTGCGATGGCAGGAGGTATTTCGGGGCGCGGAAGCATCGCTGATGACCAAGGAGAACAAGGTTGAAGACGCGGATGCGCTCCAGCAGAGTTACGCAGGCGATACGTCCGAGGCGCGCCGCCAGGCACTCATGCCTTTTCTGTGGAGCATGGTGGCGAAAAATGGCCAGATCTACGGAAACCGCGACAAGGGGTCAGACGCCCTGGTCACCAATACCCGCTATTTTTCCTATCCTGGATACAACGAAACTCTCTGTGGCTTTGCCGACGACCGGATCGACAGCAATAATAAAATCCCCAACCAGAACGTGACGGTTTTGGAATGGCTGAACCGCAAGCCTTCTTATCACGGGCGGATTGCAGCTTTTACCGCGTGGGACGTGTTTCCGTTCATCCTCAACACTGGGCGTTCGGGTCTGCTGGTAGATTCTGCATACGCTCCTCTTAGCGAAATCCCGGGCAATCCTCGAATTGATCTTCTCAATCAGCTCAAGGGCGAACTTCCGCAGGTCTGGGATAACGAAGCTTTTGACGCGCTGCAATTTCGCACCGCACTGGAATATCTCAAAGAGCACAAGCCGCGCGTACTCTATATCTCGATGGGGGAAACCGACACCTGGGCCCACCGTGGGGACTATCCCGAATACCTGAAAGCCGCCCACCGGGTGGACAACTACTTGAAGATCCTTTGGGAGACCCTGCAGTCGATGCCAGAATATCGCGATCGCACTACCCTGATTTTTTCTCCCGATCATGGCCGTGGCGAAGGCGAAAAATGGAGAGATCATGGCCGCGAGGCTCCGGATTCAAAATACATCTGGATGGCTTTTCTGGGACCGGATACGCCCGCGCTGGGCGAGCGCAGCAATATTCCAGCGGTGACGCAAAACCAAATCGCCGCCACTTTGGCCGCTTTGTTCGGGGAAGACTACGGGGCCGAGGTTCCGAAAGCGGGCCAACCGGTCGGCGATGTGCTGCCTCGTTAGAACAGTTACAGCCCGGGGTGATTTGCCGGAGGTCCGCCAGAATCATTACTCGGGGATGTACCGCGGGCGTCCTGCGGCCTGTACCGCGGTACCTGTACCAGTCAGCGTGGAGCAGGTGACTGAAGTGCCAAATCGCTGGCACGGGGGAGCCATTCCCAGTTCTGGGAAAACCGCATACGATCTCTAATAGTTTGCGAGAAAGCTTATGCAGCTGGAACTGATCCAAACCGAGCTTCTGGACACATTGGCAGGTTGTTACGAGCAGAATCCCGAGCAGTTCTTGACTTTGCCCAAACAAACGGTGGACTCCGCCACGACCCGGGTTATGGTCTCGGAGCTGCGGAACGAAGGGATTGTTGAGGAGCAAGTGCGGGGCGTCATACGGCTCACTCCGCGCGGATACAGTGTATTCAGAAACAACCGCCTGCGCTCCGCTTAGTTTGCGCGCAATCAGTCTAGGGCTGGCTGGAGCCGGCAGGCGGCTTTGAAATCACGACTGCGCGTTCCGCCCGGCAACCTTCCGCGGGGTCAAAAACCGCAGATCCTTCGCGATCCCCCTGAGAAACCCTGAACAACAATGGTTGCTTCACCCGGTTGGGCAAGCCGGTGAAGCGAGCCTTGCCGTCGATGTTGGTCCCAACCTCCAAGTCCAGCTTGTGGAAGACGCCATAGGCAATATGGACCCGCACCTTGGAGTCATAAACCGGGGAGCCTGCCTGATCCTTCACCGTGAATTCCGCGGAACAAGAGCCAATGCCTCCGTCTACCTGGGGAACGGTGTGCGCATCCGCAGCGGATGCGCCTGGGGAAAAGATCGCGAAAAATCCCGCCAGGGGCAAAATCAGGGCCATATGGCGGATCGGTGAGGGTGGAGCCTGGGGTTCAACTTTCATAGGGAAAGGATACGTCAGCTACAGCCTTATGGCACAAGCATTTCCGGTGGGAAAACTCCGCCTGTCTGGCATTACCAAAGTTTTGCCGGCCCGCTGAAGATCTGGGGATGGATTACCGATAAACGCTCGGCCTTACCAACGATAACAATTTAAGGAGATGTATTATGTCTGTCGCCGGTATTCTTTCCAGCAGTGCCGCCATTCCAGCGCAGGGTTTCTACCAACAGCGCAGAGCCGATATGTTAGAGCTTGCCCAAGCTCTGCAATCGGGCGATTTGAGCGGAGCCCAAAAAGCATTCAGCGCCCTATCCGCGCTGAGTCTAACCGGCTCCAATGCCGCCGCAAGTTCGGCTGCCGCAAGTTCGACTGCCGCACCGGCCACGGCCGCCGTCAGTTCCAGCACCGCGGCAACTTCGAGCGTCGCGCCGAGTTCTACGAGCGCGAGCTCAACTGCAAGTTCAACTTCCGGTCCTTTCCGTAATTCTCAGTTAAATCAGGATTTCAATGCGATCGGACAGGCTCTGCAGTCGGGCGACCTGGCCGGGGCGCAGAGCGCTTTTGCCACCTTCCAGCAGGACCTGCAAAATGTCCGTGGGGGCAGCCAAGCGCAAAGTGGCGGTAGCCAGGTGCAAGCCAGCGGCGGGCGCCATCATCACCATCACCACCATCAGGGGAGCGGGCAAAGCTCATCCGCCAGCTCTACCACCCCGGACATCATTCTGAACCTGGGGAGCTCGAGCAGCGGCGGAAGCGGGGAGCAGATCAGCCTGAGCTTCGCCAACAACGGCAGCAATGGCGAGCAGTTGACCATTGGGGTGAGCAATGGAACCGGCAGTCCGGAACAGATCACGGTCAATTTCGGATCGGGCACTAACCCGGACATCATCCTGAATTTAGGCAGCAATGGAAGTGCAGCGGCTTCGACGGCCACGACCACCCCAGCTGCTGCCACCTCGGGACAGCTGAACGTCAGCGCATAAACTGGACTCTACTTGCGCCCGCAAGGGATCTCACGTCACCGAGTGGGATCCCTGCGGGCCGTTTTTCTAAGAATTGGGCAGTTGGCTGGAAGCGGATAGTCTGGTTACCGTCATCAGTCACTATAGTCATCTTGTTACCCAGGCGGTTTGTACGTCACTCTAGTAGCGGCGGTATCACCAAAGTCACACCGATGGGTAAAGCTCTACCTTTATGAGTGATCCAAATGCTTCCGCAAGAGGCGCGGACTGGACGCGTCTTTTGGCCGATCCCGACCTGGTAACCCACCTCGCAGAGTTGCTGCAGACCTATCGCGATTCCCCGCCAGCAAGCCGGGAACACGCTCTGCTGGAAGCGATGCGCAAGATCAAAGCGGGGAAGGCTAAGCTAGCCGAGCAGGACGGACAAGCCGCGGTTGCGCCAACCGCCGCGCCGCCGGAACCCATGGCCACGGAACCTTCCGATACGCCGCCATTCGAACCCAGCATGTTTGCTGCATCGCAGGGCGAGGACCGGCGGAGGCATCCCCGGATGAAATGCTTCGTGGTGGTCGAACTGCGGTCGGATGGGTCTGAAAAACCGAGTTGGGGCAACGTGGCAAATATCAGCATCGGGGGTTGCTTCGTGGAGACTCCGGCCAGTCTCGAATCGGGAGCTAAGATCGAGATCGGGCTGTGGGTCACGAGCGGCCAAATTTGGGTCAAGGGCCTGATCCTGAATGGAGTCGTGGCCCGCACCAATCCCAGCTTCGGGATGCGGGTCAAGTTCGCAGCCATGGAGTCACCCGAGCGGGAGACCCTGCGGCAATTCCTTAAGTTCGTGGAGACCTCCACCAAGGGCTACGCCCACGACCACGGATATCTTGCGCAACTCAAGCGCTAAGCTCACCTCGTAAAACATTTCTCGTTTCCGCACGGCCGCTGAATCCTGGCCCCACCGCGGTCATCATACTTTCATGGAAGGAAGGTATGATCGTCCTCAAGATGTGAACCTCGGGTAAAGTTGATAAACTGCGGATGGCAAGAACTGCATCATTAATACCTATTCCGTAGATTCTTTCGCAGGGTGCGAGCGGAAGCCGCGGTCCAAGGAGACGTTCTTATATGGTAACCAGTGATCAGGCAATCCTAACGGGTCAGCAAGTGGAGCTGTTAAGCATCAACACCATCCGCACGCTGTCGATTGACGCGGTACAGAAAGCAAATTCCGGTCATCCCGGCGCTCCCATGGGTTTGGCTCCAGTGGCGTATTCGCTGTGGCAGAATTTTTTGCGTTACGATCCGCAGGATCCCCTCTGGCCCAACCGCGATCGTTTCGTGCTTTCCGCCGGCCACGCCTCCATGCTGCTTTATTCCATGTTGTACCTCGCGGGAGTGCGAGAAGTTAACGCGAACCATGAAGTGACGAATCAACCAGCAGTTTCGCTGGATGACATCAAGAGCTTCCGCCAGCTCAACAGCAAAACGCCAGGCCATCCCGAGTACGGCGTTACGACCGGCGTTGAAACCACGACTGGACCGCTGGGCCAGGGTGTGGGAACCAGCGTAGGCATGGCCATCGCCGCCAAGTGGCTGGGGGCTCGCTACAATCGCCCCGGTTTCGAAATCTTCAATTACAACGTCTACGCCATCTGCAGTGACGGCGACATGATGGAAGGCGTAGGTAGCGAAGCGGCCTCTCTGGCCGGGCATCTGCAACTGGGGAATCTGTGCTGGATTTACGACAACAATCAGGTAACCCTCGATGGTCCTGCGGCATGGTCATTCAATGAAGACGTGGCTGCCCGCTTCCGCGCGTACGGCTGGAATGTGGTGGAAGTGGATGACGCGAACGATCTGAACGCCCTCAGTCATGCTTTTAATAACTTCCTGCAAATCAATGACAGGCCGACTTTTGTTTCGGTAAGAAGCCACATCGGCTATGGTTCTCCGCATAAGCAGGACACCAACGCCGCGCACGGCGAACCGCTGGGCGAGGAGGAAGTCCGCTTGTCGAAGAAGTTCTATGGCTGGCCGGAAGACGCGAAATTCCTGGTGCCGGATGGCGTGCTCGAACATTTTCAGGAAGGCATCGGAAAACGCGGCACCGACCTGCGGGCCAACTGGACAAAATTATTTGCGGGATACAAAGCCCAGAATGCGGATTTAGCGGATCAAATCGACCGCATGCAGCGCCGCGAGTTGCCCGGCGGATGGGACAAGAACCTTCCCAGTTTCCCCGCCGACGCGAAAGGCATGGCGACGCGCGAAAGCTCCGGCAAAGTACTCAACGCGATCGCGCAGAATATTCCCTGGCTACTTGGCGGCGCGGCTGATCTGGCGACTTCCAATAAAACCGATTTGAAATTCGAGGGCGCCGGAACCTTCGCCGCCAATAACTACGCGGGCCGCAATTTCCATTTCGGGGTGCGTGAACACGCCATGGCCGCGGCCCTCAACGGAATGGCGGTTTCGAACCTTCTACCCTATGGGGGCACCTTCTTTAACTTCAGTGATTACATGCGGCCCAGCGTTCGTCTGGCGGCCCTCATGGAAATTCCGGTGATTTACGTATATACCCACGATTCCATCGGCTTGGGCGAAGACGGACCGACCCATCAACCGGTCGAGCAACTGGCTTCGTTACGCGCCATGCCGGGCTTAGTCTTAATCCGGCCGGCGGATGCCAATGAAGTGGTCGAGGCCTGGAAGCTTGCGGCGCAATTCCGCGATCGGCCGACCGCGTTGGTATTAAGCCGGCAGGCCGTGCCCACCCTCGACCGCACAAAGTACGCAGCAGCCTCGGGAGTGAACCAAGGTGCTTACGTTCTGGCCGACGCCGAGGGTGAACCCGATGTCATCCTGATGGCCAGCGGGAGTGAAGTTTCGCTCTGCATCAGCGCCTATGAAACCCTAAAGGCCAGCGGCACCAAAGCACGCGTGGTCAGCGTGCCGTGTTGGGAGATTTTTGACAGTCAAAGCACGGATTACAAGGAGAAGGTGTTTCCGCCCTCGGTGAAAGCGCGCGTGGCCGTCGAAATGGCATCCACCTTCGGCTGGGCGCAGTACGTGGGCCTGTCTGGAACCGTCCTCGGAATGCACCGCTTCGGAGCTTCCGCGCCGCTCAAGGACTTATTGAAGAAGTTCGGCTTCACCACTGAAAACGTAGTCTCCGCCGCACGCCAAGCGATCGTGGACGCGAAGTCCACCTCCGCCTCGGTCGAGAGCATGGTCGCAACCCAGATTAATAGGAGAATGAAATGAATCCCACCGGAATACTGGAAACCGCCAAAGCCACCAACCCCCTCATCGGCCTGCAGAAGTTCGGCCAATCGATTTGGCTGGATTACATCCGACGCGACCTGCTGACCGGCGGCGAACTGAAGCGTTTGATTGAACAAGACGGCCTGCGCGGCATGACCTCGAACCCGGCGATCTTCGAAAAGGCCATTGCCGACAGCACGCTGTATGACGATGTGCTGAAATCCCTGCAATCGCGGACCGACCTCAACCCCACCGCCCGCTACGAAATTCTCGCCATCCGCGACATTCAGGATGCGGCCGACATTCTGCGCCCGGTGTGTGACAGCACCAAGCAGCGCGACGGATACGTGAGCCTTGAAGTCTCTCCGTATCTGGCGCGAGACACGCAAGGCACGCTGAACGAAGCGCGGCGGCTGTGGAAGGCAGTCGGGCGGCCCAACATCATGATCAAAGTCCCCGGCACTAAGGAAGGCATACCGGCCTTCCAGCAACTGATCAGTGAAGGCATCAACGTCAATGTCACGCTGTTGTTCTCGCAAGAGGTGTACCAGAACGTGGCGGACGCTTATGTAGCGGGGGTGGAGCAACTGGCGGCCCGCGGAGAAGTCAGCAAAATCGCCAGCGTGGCCAGCTTCTTCATCAGCCGCATTGATAACGCGGTAGACGCCGCGATATCCGCTCGGCTGAAAACTTCGAAAGATGCAGGCGAGCAGGATCAACTCAAGAGCGTGCAGGGAAAAGTCGCCATCGCCAATGGCAAATTGGCTTATCAGCGCTACGAAAAGACCTTCGGCTCCGGCCGTTGGAAAAAATTGGCGGCCAAAGGAGCGCAGACGCAGCGCGTGCTTTGGGCCAGCACCAGCACTAAGAATCCCGCCTACCGCGACGTGCTGTACGTCGAGGAGTTGATCGGTCCTGATACCGTCAATACGTTGCCGCCGGCCACGCTCGAAGCTTTTCGGGATCACGGGATTCCCCGGCTCAGCTTGACGGAAGATATTCCAGGGGCGGAGCAAACCATGAAAACGCTGGCCCAGGTTGGGATTTCCATTGACGAAGTCACTGACAAGCTGACCGAAGACGGCGTCCGCCTTTTTGCCGAGGCATTCGACAAACTGCTGAAGGCGGTGGTGAAAAACACACAGACGAGCGCTCGATGAACGGCCAGTCCTACAAACTTCCCAACTCGCTGGCGGAATTGGTCAAGTCGAACCTCGATGACTGGCGGGCCTCGGATAAGGTCCGCCGCCTCTGGCAGCGGGATGCCTCGCTCTGGACTGGGACGGACGAAGCCGACTGGATGGGCTGGTTGGACGTCACCCGGCAACAAATTGCTCATCTCACCGATTTGCATGGCCTCGCCGAGGAGATAAAGTCCGCCGGTTTTACCGACATCCTTCTGCTCGGCATGGGAGGGTCGAGCCTTTGTCCGGAAGTATTCGCCGAGACCTACGGGCGCATCGCGGGATTTCCTCAACTGCACGTGCTCGACTCGACCGATCCTGCACAGGTCAAGGCTTTTGAAAACAAGATCGACCTGGCGCGAACCCTATTCGTGGTCTCCAGCAAATCTGGCTCTACGCTGGAGCCCAATATCTTTAAGCAATACTTCTTCGAGCGCGCTAAGCAAACAGTCGGCGCGGACAAGGCGGGAAACCACTTCATCGCCATCACTGATCCTGGTTCCAAGATGCAGAAGGTTGCCGAAGCAGACCATTTCCGCCATATTTTTTATGGGCTGCCCAGCATCGGCGGGCGCTACTCGGCCATGTCGAATTTCGGCATGGTGCCGGCCGCGCTGATGGGGCTTGATGTCGCCAGGTTTCTGGAACGGACGCAGCAAATGGTGGAAGCCTGCGGGCCCTCCACCAAGCCCGAAGAAAATCCCGGCGCGATGCTGGGAATTATCCTCGGCAGCGCTGCCCAGAGCGGGCGGGATAAGGTCACGATTGTTGCCTCACCGGGAATCTCCGACTTGGGGGCATGGCTCGAACAGCTGCTGGCAGAATCCACGGGCAAACAGGGGAAGGGCATCATCCCAGTAGATCGCGAAGCTTTGGGAGCGCCACCGGTCTACAGCGACGACCGCGTTTTCGCTTACCTGCGCCTGGACTCCGCGGCAGACCCGCAGCAGGATGATCGAGTCGCGGCGCTGGAGAAGGCGGGGCATCCTGTAGTGCGAATCTCAGTCGAAGACAGTGGCAATCTGGGGCAGGAATTCTTCCGCTGGGAGATTGCCACCGCCGTCGCCGGCTCTATCCTCGGCATCAACGCCTTCAATCAGCCGGATGTCGAAGCCGCAAAAATTGCCACGCGCAGCCTTACCGAAGCTTACGAAAAGACCGGTTCCCTGCCCGCGGAGTCTCCCATTTTCGAAGACTCTGGAATCAGATTATTTACCGATCCGGCGAACGCCGCGGCGCTGGGTAAGTCCGTCGGCCAAGACAAGTCATTGGCTGGCTATCTGCGCGCGCATCTGAACCGCCTCGGCCAGGGAGACTACTTCGCGCTGCTGGCTTTTATCGAAATGAACTCCGCCCACGAATCCAGCTTGCAGGAAATGCGGGATGCCGTGCGGGACAAGAAGCGGTCCGCGACATGCCTTGGATTCGGACCTCGCTTTTTGCACTCCACCGGCCAGGCCTACAAAGGCGGGCCGGACAGCGGAGTTTTTCTGCAGGTGACGTGCGATGACGCCGCTGATTTGCCCGTCCCCGGCCAGAAGTACACATTCGGGGTGGTTAAAGCGGCCCAAGCCCGCGGAGATTTTCAGGTTCTCGCCGACCGCGGACGCAGAGCCCTGCGAGTGCACCTCGGCAATGATCTGCGGGCCGGGTTGAAGACGCTGACGAGGGCGGTCCGTCAGGCTTTGAGCTGATACCCTGTGTTCTTTGTGGCCGTTCAAAAACATGCGACCACAGGGGACGCTGGGGAACTCAGAGGAACGCTGTTCAAAAAATATACAACCACCGGGGACATAGAGGAACAAGGAGCGACGATGCGGATAGGAATGGTCGGACTAGGCAGAATGGGCGCTAACATGACGCGGCGTTTGATGCGGGGGGGGCACGAAGTTGTGGTCACCGATCTCAGCGCCGACAATGTGAAGAAAATTTCGGCTGAAGGCGCCGTGGCTTCGTCGTCGCTGGACGATTTCGCCAGCAAGCTGGGTAAGCCGCGCGTGGCTTGGCTCATGGTTCCAGCCGGCGAACCTACCGAGCAAAGCGTGCAGGCATTAGCACAGCGCATGCAGGCTGGAGACATCCTGATTGATGGAGGCAATTCCTATTTTAAAGACGACGTTCGGCGCTCCCAGCAGTTGAAGGAAAAAGGCATTCACTACGTGGATGTCGGCACCAGCGGCGGAGTGTGGGGCCTGGATCGCGGTTATTGCATGATGATCGGAGGTCCGCAGGAAGCTGTGCAGCAGCTCGACCCCATCTTTAAAACGCTCGCGCCGGGGCCTGGCAATATTCCTCGGACGCCGGGCCGCGAAAAGATGCCCGGCACCGCCGAGCAGGGCTACATTCATTGCGGGCCCTCGGGTTCCGGACATTTCGTCAAGATGGTGCACAACGGCATCGAATACGGATTGATGCAGGCTTATGCCGAGGGCTTCGACATTTTCCGCAATGCCACCAGCAAAGAAGTCTCCGAAGAGTTCCGCTTCGATTTGAACCTGGCGGACATCGCGGAGGTCTGGAGGCGCGGCAGTGTGGTCAGTTCGTGGCTGCTCGATTTGACTGCCATGGCGCTGGCAGAGAATCCCACGCTGTCTGAGTACAGCGGATTCGTGCAGGACTCCGGGGAAGGCCGCTGGACCATCCAAGCGGCGATTGATGAAGCGGTGCCGGTGGACGTGCTTTCCGCCGCGCTTTTCACTCGCTTCCGTTCGCGGCAGGAACACACCTTCGCGGAGAAGATACTTTCCGCCATGCGGCAAAAATTTGGCGGCCATGTAGAGCCTGCCTCTAATAAGAAAACGACGTAAAGTTTCCGCGCAGGTCGCGGAAGAGGATATCGAATGGCTCAAACCTTACCTGTGCCGGTCACCCAGCGAGTCGGAAAGGTCGGCGATCCCTGTGTGATGGTGATCTTTGGCGCAGCCGGGGACCTGACTCGGCGCAAACTGATTCCTGCGCTTTACAACCTGTCCAAAAGTGAACTGCTTTCTCGCGAGTTCGCCGTAGTGGGCGTGGCGCGGGCTCCGCTCATGACAGCCGATTTCCGCAAGAAGGCCGCGGAAGACATCAAGGAATTTGGCACCGATGCCATTGATCCTGACATCTGGGAATGGTTTGACCGCCGCTTGTACTACCTTCAGGGAAACTTTAGCGATAAGGATCTGTACACCAACTTGAAGAGCCTGCTCGATCAGGTGGACCGCGACCACGCCACCCATGGCAATCACCTTTACTACATGGCCACTTCGGCGGATTATTTTGGGCCAGTGGTGGAGCAATTGGCGGCGGTTGGTTTGATGCAGGAGGATGGGAACTGGCGCCGCGTGATTATCGAAAAACCCTTCGGCCACGATCTGGACTCTGCCAGGGCACTGAATAAGCAACTTCTACAAGTCGCCGCCGAACATCAGATTTACCGCATCGATCACTATCTGGGGAAGGAAACCGTCCAGAATATTTTGGCCCTCCGCTTTGCCAATGGCATTTTCGAACCGGTGTGGAACCGACGTTACATCGATCACATACAAATCTCGGTAGCGGAGACCGTGGGCGTGGAAGATCGCGGCAGTTATTACGACACGGCTGGGGCACTAAGGGACATGGTGCCCAACCACATCATGCAGCTCATCAGCCTGACGGCGATGGAGCCGCCGGTTTCTTTCCGCGCGGACGCCGTCCGCGATGAGCAAGCCAAGACCCTGCATGCCATTCAGCCGCTAAGTTCGGAGGAGGTGCTGACCCGGACGGTGCGCGGACAATATGGAGATGGAGTGGTCCGCGGCAAGCGCATCCCTGCCTATCGCGCGGAAGACGACGTTCCGCCGGAATCGAGAACCGAAACCTTTGTGGCGATGAAGTTGCTGATCGATAACTGGCGCTGGGCGGACGTTCCCTTTTATCTGCGCACGGGCAAAGCCCTGGCCGCGCAGAATACGCACGTCGTGATTCAGTTCCGCCGCGCCCCCTTTGTGCTGTTCCGCGATACTCCGGTGGAGAACCTGATGCCCAACCAACTGGTCCTGCACATTCAGCCCGAGGAAGGCATTTCGCTGCAATTTGCCGCCAAGGTTCCTGGGCCCGCGATGCGCCTGGGCGCGGTGGACATGAATTTCGAGTACGCCGACTATTTTGGGCAGCAGCCCTCCACCGGCTATGAACGCCTGCTGCACGACTGCATGATTGGAGACGCCACCCTGTTCCAGCGGGCGGACATGGTCGAGGCCGGCTGGTGCGTGGTAAGCCCGGTGCTGGACGTGTGGAAGGCGCTGCCGCCGCGCAATTTCCCCAACTATCCGGCGGGCAGCTGGGGGCCGAAGGAAGCCGATGATCTCCTGGAGCGCGATGGCCGCCGCTGGAGAAATTTCGAAAAATGATCCTGGCCGGCGACATCGGAGGCACGCATGCGCGACTGGCTCTCTTCGAGGTTTCGGGAGGGCAGTACGCACCGCTCTCGCTTACTATTTTTCCCAGCCACGAATATCGCAACCTGGATGCGATCGCCGCCAGGTTCGTCGAGACCACCAAAGTCCATCCCGAAGCCGCTTGTTTTGGCATAGCCGGTCCGGTCGTGAATGGCCGAGTGGAAGCCACCAACCTTCCCTGGACAGTGGATGCGCAGAGTGTGGCCGATCGGTTACAGATTCGCAAAGTAAAGCTGATCAACGATCTTGAGGCTAACGCCTGGGGAATTCCCGCGCTGGCCGCCAAAGATTTGGCGCCACTCAACCGGGTGGCGACCGCATCCGGCAATCAGGCGGTGATCTCGGCGGGCACCGGCCTGGGCGAAGCCGGCATGTACTGGGATGGGTCGAGGTATCACGTTTTTGCATGCGAGGGCGGCCATAGTGACTTCGCTCCGCGCAATGATCTTGAGGTAGAGCTGTTCGTCTACCTGGAGAAACGATTCGGGCACGTCAGCAATGAGCGCCTGCTCTCCGGCCCGGGACTGGTCAATATTTTCGATTTTTTGCGCGACAGCGGACGTGGCGCCCCGCCGGAATGGCTACTGGAGGAAATCCAGAAATCGGACCCGGCTGCCGCTATCTCTCGAGCTGCTACCGAAGGCAAATGCGCGCTGGCCGGACAGGCTCTGGATCTTTTCATTGCAATCTATGGGGCCGAAACGGGCAATCTCGCCTTAAAACTCCTCGCTATCGGCGGAGTTTTCGTGGGCGGAGGAATCGCGCCCAAAATTCTGCCCAAACTGGTCAATGATTCTGGCTTCATGGAAGCGTTTGTTTCGAAGGGACGTCTGCGGCCGCTCATGGAACAAATCCCTGTCCAGGTTATCGTCAACGACGAAACCGCCTTGTTGGGAGCAGCCCGCTACGCCGCGCTAAACTTACAGTAGCAAAAACGGAGCAACGAAATATGCCCGCCACATCGGAAATCCGTGTTGTGAAAACCGCAGCCGAACTGTTTGAGGCCGCGGCCGCCGAATTCGCCAATCTCGCCGCGGAAGCGGTGCGCGCACGCGGGCGATTCTGTGTCGCACTGTCCGGCGGTTCGACGCCGCGAGGCCTGTACTCACTGTTGGCCAGCGGCGCCATCCCATCGATTCCCTGGGATCAGACTCTTTTCTTCTGGAGCGACGAGCGCCACGTGCCGCCAGACCATCCTGATAGCAATTACCGCATGGCCAACCAGGCGATGCTCTCCAAAGTTCCCGTTCCCGCGGAGCATATCTTCCGAATTCCCGGCGAAGAAAAAGACGCGGAGGCCGCAGCCCTCGCCTACGAAGAAACTCTGCGTAAAGTTTTTACTTTGCAACCCGGCGAATTCCCGCGCTTTGACCTGATTCTGCTTGGCCTTGGAACGGACGGGCACACTGCTTCCCTGTTCCCTGGCAGCCCAGCCCTCAACGAAACCAAACGGCTGGTGGTCGCCAATTGGGTGGAAAAATTGAAGACTGACCGCATCACGTTTACGCTGCCGGTGCTCAACCATGCGGCCTGCGTCATGTTTCTGGTAAGCGGCGCGGATAAAGCGGAAATCCTGGAACAGATTCTCGAATCCCCAGGCGAAGAACTCCCGGCGCAAAGAGTGCATCCCGCCAATGGAAGACTATTCTGGCTGGAGGATCACGCCGCAGCCGCAAAACTATCGGACGCGGACTGGGCTGCGGCTCCGTAGTTCTGGCGTCGAATTCCGGCCGCGCGGAGATTAGGCTGCTGCGATTTCCTTACACAAAGCCAGTCCTAACTCAATCAGGGCATCCATCTCGTCCGCATTGGTCTCGGCCAAATGCAGGTGCGGCTCACGCAGTATTTCATTGCGCAGAATGCCACGGCGTTTCAGCATCCTCTTATCGAGCGCCAGCCCCGATTCCAGATGCTGCAAGCAAAACGTCAAGTAGGGCATGGTGCGGTACAACAGCCGGCGTGACTCTTCTGGCTTGCCTTCATCAAACAGGCTGATAATGCGGGCGTACACCTCGACCATTCCCGGTCCGGCCATGATTCCGCTCGCGCCTTTGGGGAGCCCGTCCGCCATGTAGATTCCCCACAAGCCAAAGACCACCTGCAGCCGTCCTTCGGATTCTCGAATGATTTCAGCGCACTTGGCGCCGGGCAGAGGATTCTCCAGCTTGGCGAATTTCAAATTTGGCAGACGCTTTGACAGGTCGGCATATACTTTGGGAGGAATGCCCGAGCCGGTGAAGTCGGCATCCTGAATCATGATGGGAATGCTGACCGCACTCGTAACCCGTTCGTAAAAACGGACCAGTTCTTTCATGGTCAGCGGAGTGATTCGAGGCGGCAGCACCATCAGGCAATCCGCGCCGTGCTTTTCCGCGTAGCGCGAGAACTCAATCGTGCTGTAGATGGAACCCGATCCCGTGCTGATGATCACCGGCTTGCGCTTTGCAGTGTGCTCCAGCACCACGTCTGCCACGCGATAGCGCTCGGGATCGGACAGCTTATAGAACTCGGTGCCGAAACCCGGGGCACAAACCGCAGCCGCGCCCTTCCCGATAGCGAAGTCCACCTGCCTGCGCAAGCCCTCTTCATCAATACTTTCGTCTTCCTGGTACGGTGCCGCCATCACCGGGATTGCCCCTCTGAGTTTCATTCCCGCTCCTTTTAGAAATTGAGAAAAGACGCCCTCAAGTATAGCGTGAGATTTTTATGAATGGCGGGCGGCTCTGGTCGGCGCAAGCTAGGCGGTTGAGTTGATCGGGTGCTCTCGCATCCCGTAAAGACGGGACGTTCGCATGGAAGAATCATGGTCGCGGTTGGGGGCCGAATCGACGGTTGGTGGAACGATCTTCCGCCGCAAAGTGATCCGCATGAGCTTTCCAGAGTCTTGGCCCTCAACCTCTCTGGCCACTTCGTTCTTATCGAGGGCCACCCGCCGGCGATCTTAGCGTTTGCGTGGCCATTCGGCAGGCGGCAATCAGTGGATAGTTACAATCCCGACGCGGAGGGGAAGCCGAGGGTCAGCACGGCGGCGCGAAGGGCCAAGGTTGTCCCGCCACGAAACCTCCATCGACGTAAAGCACCTGGCCGGTTATGAAATCGCTGGCTTCGCTGGCCAAGAAAATCGCTGCTCCAATCAAGTCTCGGGGCTCACCGAGGCGCTGCGCTGGGGTGCGCTTCTGCGCCCAATTGAGAATCTCGGCATCCCGCCACAAATCAGCGCTCAAATCGGTGCGAATGAACCCGGGCGCAATGGCATTAACTTGCACATTGCGTGCTGCCCACTCCACCGCCAGCGCCCGGGTCATGGAACCGATGGCGCCCTTGCTCATTCCGTATGCGCTGACACCCGGGAGGCTCATGAATGTATGCAGGCTGGCAATGTTGATGATCTTGCCCGAACCTTGCGCAAGCATGATCCGTCCGCAAGCGCGAGCCATTAGAAAATTCCCGCGAACGTTGATGGCGAGAATCTCGTCGAACTTTTCCACCGGGAGAGTTTCCGCCGCATGGCGAAAGTTAGTTCCCGCAGCGTTGAACAGCACGTCGACCCGGCCAAAACGCTTCTCGATGGACTGCACGCAACGTTCGATCTGAGCTGCGTCCGCAATATCGCACACTTCATAGTCTAAGCCACTTGCTTTCAGCGATTGCTCGGTGCGGGCACTGACCACGATCTGCGCGCCTGCCTCGTGAAGCGCGTTGGCAATGGTCAAGCCTATTCCGCGTGAACCACCGCTTACGTGGACAACCTTATCCTTTAGAGAAAACAATGCATGCATTTTGCCCGCTCTTGTGAGGTTGCAGTACTGGAGCCTCGTTTTGCATCAGACTAGACTCGACCCATCACCGATGACACTGCCTCAGTTCGCCTTGCGTTCTTCCACATAAATCAGGTCACTCGAGTACTTGCCGGGCAGTTTGATCCCCATACCAGTATTCATCAAGTCTGCGCCGGTCTGAATTCCGTCGGATACGGAACCATCCTCGGACCAAATATGGTAACGCTGGTCGCCCCTCAGCCCTTTCAGACAGATTCGCTGAAAAGCCTGGTCATTGTTAGGCCGGAAAATGTATACCGTGCCGCGCGTTAAGCTTGGGCTCCAGTAAAACATCCCATCCCAATGGAGATCGTCTGGCCTGGGCAAAATGTGGTGCACTTTCGCATCCTGGAGTATCGGCCGGATCCAACTCTTGTAAATCGCCACCTGCCGCTGCATTTGAGCTTTCTGCTCGTCCGTCCAGAAGCCGCTGTGTTCGGGGATCGGTTGCCAGGCGCTCATCATAAACGTCCGCCAGAAATATGGCAGCGGCCGGTCGCTGACTTGCGTGTAAAGCTCTTCCGCGTTGTAAGCCATGAGAACGCTAGGCGGAAAGGCGTGTGTCGAGTCCCAGATGCTCTGGCGGTTGGGGAGCGACGACAGGGTATCGGTAGTCGTGATGTAGTGAACCCGCTGGATGACGCCGAAGTCCTTGATGTGTCCGGCGCTCGAGCAGCCTTCCAGCGCGACTTCCGGGAAGCGCTGCTTCAATGCTTCCTGCACCTTGTAGTAGCCCAACGCGGACCAGTAGCTGACGTCCACGCCGTACTTGTGACGGTGGTTGGTCTGCTCGCACTGGGTGACGATCGGAGTCCAATCATGCTTCAGATAGTCGAGATGATAGTCACCGACCACTCGCTGGGTTTCTTTCATGGCCCAGTCCCTGGCCGGATCGTACCCGAGGTCGAGATGAGACTGTTCAAAGTTCAAGTAAGTCGATTTCCATTCACCCTGCTTGTACGTCTTGTTGAACCAGTCGGGATGGCGGTAGACGTTCATTGCGCCGGGGTCATCCGAGTCGGAACCGTGGGTGTAGGCCATCCAGACGCCGAGCTTCATACCGTGCTGATTCAAGAACTCGCGAACTGGGCGGTCACCATTGGGAAATCGGACCGGATCCCATCGCCAGTCGCCGCTTTGCGGGAACCAGGATGCGTCAATCATCAACGTCTCAAAACCGAGATGCTGGGCCAGGGCGGCGTCCCGCATCAGTCCGGCCTCGTTCACTTTGATGGCGCGCACCGAGCCGTCACCCGTTCCAGTGTTGTCCACGTAGTAGTTATAGACCAGCGTCGGGTAGGGTATGCCCGTGGGGAGCGGCGGCAGGAGTTTGTGAAGTACGAACTGGTGGAGAGAGTAGCTGCCATCATCAATGTCGCCGCGATAACACCCGACAAAAGCAGGTGGAACTAGAAACGTTTCCCCGGCGTACAGGTCGGTCTTAAACTCAGGCAGGTTGCCAACCTCCACCGATAGGCGCGTCGGGTTGGTGGAAACTGTCTTGGCGTGGATGCGCCCGATGCCGGAAAATTCCCAGCCCACATACAGACCCTTGAGCGTACCCACCTGTACCGCCAGCCACGGAACCGGACTGGATCCGTCCATCACGTCGCTCTTGAGGACCTGATCCAAGTCGGCGTCGGCCTTCGCCACGAAGGTTCCTCCCTCCAGGCTCGCGTTGCTGCCACCACGATTGATCCACCAAACGTCGGCGGACTGGTTCGCCGCCGGCGTCAATCCATCGAGCACCAAACTGTCCTGGCGAGTGACTGTCACCGTCTTGCCGGAGTCATTCACAATCGTCAGCCAATGCTCGACGGGTCCCGGACCAGGCCGGCCTCGCCATATCGAATTCAGCTCGAGCTGCGGATCAGCATTGGCGAAGCGCAGGGTTAACTGCTCTTTTTTCGCGTCGAGGTCCGCTCCTTGGAATTTCCAATCTGTCTTCACCATGGTTCCGTCTATTTGAACGGCCTCCATGAGATTTTCTTTCAGCGGCCCCTGCAGCCAGTTATCGTCTCCAACCTTAGAACGGAGGGATCGCAAGATTGGCCAGTCGTCTTTGACCGAGACGGTCAACACCGTGTCGTCCGTGGATAGAGTCCACGAGGAGGCATCTTGACTTGGCCCCGACGTAGCAGCCCAACATCGAAATCTGGAGGTACTTAGCAACAACAGCAGCGCTAAACACAAAATAATTGTCAGGGCATATTGCTCCACCCGTGCATATTCATCGAACCGTGCATCGCTGTTGCCGAAAGATCGAGTCACTATGACCCCTCCAAACCACATGAACACCGCTCTCAAAATCAGAGAACCGCTGGCCTGGTGAAAACTCAAATGCCCCACAGGTCCGCCAACACTATAAATCAGGTGGGTGCGGTTTTTGCAAAGATGGAGAGGGCGGGACTCATGCAGCGCGGTCTTTGCGTTTCATGATTGCCGCTTCCCACCGATCGATCTGCACCGCGCCCGCTTCGCCGTAAGCGTAGTCCCGATCGCTGCTCCAGCGCCATTGCTCCGGCTCCCGCACCAGCCAACACTTGCACCGGATTGCGGTATAGACAGCGCAACTTCTGATCGGTCAAAAGGAATCCTTTGAGCGCAATCGAATTACCCCAGAGGCTTTCGAGGGCGGCGGTGTAGTCGGTCTGGAGCTGGAACAGAGTTCTCTGCGAGATCAGCACTTGAGGGTACGCCGCGCGTAACTCTTTGAGTAGAGTTCGTAGGCCTTCCGCGCCCGCGGGATCCTGTGGTCCCGGTATCTCTCTGCAGTCGAACGCGATGTCATGTAGTTCTGCAGCAGCGCAACCGCACGCTCACGGAGGAGAAGTTGTACCCGTTGCACTTCCCGCTGTGCGCGCTCCACGTCTGCTTTCGAAGCCTGTTTATTCCCCTGCTGGCCGAGAAGCAGGAGTCGTTGAACTCTTGGCATGCCCTCCGACAACTAACTTCGTCTTTCGGGACCCATCGAGGTCCATGCGCGCCAGGCGGTTGGTGTACCAGTTGTATGCTACGAATTTACTCGGCCCGCGAGCGCGCCTGTTGCACCATCTCGACCAAGGCTCTTCGAGCCTCTGCGGGATTGCTCACTTCTCGCAGAAATGGGATGCGGGCGCCGCGCATGCCATCCTGTGTCTTCAGTCGCACATGGAACCCAAGGCGATCGACTGCGGTCATCGTCGCTTCCTGTGACTCAATGCCAGCAAATTCCCGGGCAAGCAGGATGAGCGCATCCTTGTGGTCAGCATTCATGTGCTGAATGATTCCAGCCATCGAGTCAGCAAGAGGGTCGGGTTTGCCGCAGGCATATTCGGAGGCAGATACCCAGCCCATCACCCCGAAGCCGCCGACGTAGTAAATGTCCGCCACTTCCATGCGATAAAAAGAAAAGTCTTCAAAATCCACCCAGTGCGGCTATTGGCATATCTTGCCAAGTAGAGCTTGCGGGCCTCCGCGACCTCCGACTCCGGTACCGGCAGAACGTTTCCGACCAGCGTCACTCTGGACGCTCCGAGCGGATCACCGACGACTTCATTCTGGTGACGAGCAAGCTGGCGCGAGCATCGGCCTGCAAATTCTGCGTATGCATGGCCATGGTGCTGATAAGGAAGATGGGACGCCCCTGTTGTCCAAACCGTAGGGCATCACAGATCCGAAGGGAAACCCCGCCTGTTTCCGCGAGAGGGTTGAAAGACTGCCTATACGACCCAGGTACATCAAGGTGCGCGCACGCTCGGCATACGAAGGCTCGGGAATTTTGGGCTGGTCACTCGATGCCCCATCGGCATGTTTTCTGATGGAAGTCATGATTGCTGTCTCCTGGCGCCTCAGAGCAGCTCTTTGAGGTTATACCCGGCTGAGGGATGTCGCCATTTATAGCTGGGTCGTGGATCTGGGATCGGTGCCCCAAAGACCGACGAGCCACTGGTCGCCGAGCTTCGTAATCGCGGCGTCTAATCTGGCCGCGAGCGCAGCGAAAGCGGGCGTGGGGCCGTTCCAGCGCATCTGGTCCATGTCGTCGAAGAGCGGATGTCGGTCCGGAGCGTGGCGAGCGTGCGAAAGAGCAGCGCGCGATCCCGCTCGCGGGAGAGTGTGCCTGCAAGGGCACTCGCGTTGGCAACGTTCACTCTCCACTCACGACTGTCCAAAGGGATAGATTCGAGATGGACAAACTTGGCAAGGACGGCCGCAGACGACTTGGCACCCCAGCCTGGCAGGCCGGGATAGCCATCTGACGCATCGCCCACCAGCGCCAGATAGTCGGGAATCGATGCCGGAGAAACTCCGAACTTCTGGACTACGCCGGCCTCGTCCAAAATGACCCTCGTCCGACGATTCAGTTGAACGATGCGCGTGCCCGCACGCATTGGGCAAGGTCCTTGTCCGGCGTGCAGATGATCACACGTTCGACACGGGCATCTCGAGCGGCCGTGATTGCAGCGGCAGCTAGCGCATCGTCCGCCTCGAATTCCACCATCGGCCACACCACAATACCAGCCGCCGACGAGGACCTCTTCGAGCAATGGGAATTGTGCCAGCAGGTCGGGTTCGACACCTTCGGAGGTCTTGTAGCCCTGCCACAGTCCGTTGCGAAAAGACTCAATAACGTGATCGGTCGCGACAGCAATGTGCGTGGCGCCGCCTTTGATCATACCCAGCACTGACGCGAGCACGCCTCGGACGGCGGCCACCTCCCGCCCGTCCGTATCCTTCGCGGACGGCAGCGCATAATAATGACGGAACAGCTCGTATGTGCCGTCGACCAGATAGATTTCCACAGCGGATCTCCAAGTCAACCCTATAGGACTATGGCCTGCTCAATCAACCGCCCGACCCGGAGCTATCTACGCCAGCTTCATCCACACCCAGGGGCCAAATTGTGGAGTTTACTTAGTCGAATTGTCACTGGAATGCGACTGCTCCATCCCTCACCGTCAGGAGTTCAACGACCGCAGTTGAGCCAGTCGCATCAATCTGCCGATCCCGGCCCGAGTAGACTTTGGTGGCGCTAACCAACCCAAAGGCTCGGGAGAAAGGAGCCGAAGATGTTGACTATAAGTTGTGACTGGTTCGAGCGGCTAATCGCCGAGTTGCAGTTTGAGTTGTGGCACCAAAATCGATTTCAAGCGCCTCACCGCGCACGCAGAATTGTGATTTTCCGATTTCAAGGTGTCCGCACGTCCTGATAAATCTTGATCCAATGACTCCGCACCATTGCCCTGGCCTCATTCCCCTCGAAGTTTGAAATGATCGAGTTGGAGGCTTGCACCGGCATATGGCAGTCAACGCATTCTCCTTCAAGTTCTTCTTTTGCCTTGGAAAACTCTCCGCAGGTTTCCGGGCGATGGCATTTGAGGCAGCGATCAGAAAACGCGGCTGCACCTCGCTGAGTCTGATGCATGTCGTGACACGTGGAACAACTCATATCCGCCGAAGTTTGATAACACCTGCTCATCTGCAAAAGGGCTACCTGATTGCCGTGTACATCTACCCTCGTAGAGTTGGACTGATCTTGACGGAAATATTTGCCGAGCGGCTCTCCGGGAACATAGGAAAAAGCAGCTGCGAGGGCGATCCGGCGACCTCCATGACATTGTGCACAGACCTCAATCTGGCTTTCCCGCGTCAACTTTGCAGGATTGACGATGCTTCCAGCTGCCTTGCTTGATGTCATGGTTTCCACGTGCTCGCGCCCCGAGGTCATCGAGTTCTTCGTCCGTTAAGCCCAAATACGTCCACAGAGCGGGATCGCGGGGAGCGTCGAGTAGCCCGGCACGGGTTTTGACCAAGGGCGGCCGGGCGAGCACGAGAAGTAAGATGGTGTAGGCAAACATTTATTTTCCTGCGATGCCATGGCCTTCGACCACCGTCAAGTAACGATTGAGCGGCACCTCTGATAGGTGTTCAACGCGGGTACTTGGTCGAGGCCAACGAATTTCTACCCAGTCCATTTTTGTGCATTTTCCGACACCGAGGATCTCGCGCGGGTCGTGGCTCGACAGAAAACTTCCGCCCGCGGTTTTGAGTCTTGAGCGTATCTGTCCTCCGCAACTCCACCTGACGGTCGCGCCAATGGCATCAGCATTTGCCTGCTTGCCAATCAGCTTGAGCCCTACCCAATTGTTCTTGCTTTGCGCATTATTGTACAAAATCAAAGGCGCGCCACCGTTGATTCCCACGACGACATCGGGATAGCCGTCATTGTTGAGGCCCCCGATCGCCAAGCCCCGTGCGGCATACGATTGCCGAAAAGCATCTCCGCCATTCGCACTGACGTTGGTCATCTTCCCATTTCCTTCGTTATGGAAGAGTAGCGGCGGTTCTTGATAGGTCACCGTCTTCTTCTCTTTCTCGATCAGATCGTCCGGGTGGCCGTCGGCAAGGATCAGATCCGGCAGGCCATCGTTGTCGTAGTCGAAAAATCGCAATCCCCATCCGCTCAACAGGCGAGTCGCATTCGCGATTCCCAGGTTTCGGCTCAGATCGCTAAATGTTTCGTCGCCATTGTTACGGTAGAGGGCAAAGGTCTCTTGATCGATGTTGGCGACAAACAAATCCTGCTTCCCATCGCCATCGAAATCGGTTGCGTCCACTCCCATTCCAGATCGGGTCGCGCCATTTTCACCGTAGGCTACATTGGCTTGAAAGCCAATTTCCTCAAACCGCTTGCCTCCGCGATTCACGAACAAAGAATTGGCCGTGGTATCGTTGGCCTGAAAAATGTCCATGAAGCCATCGTTGTTGATGTCGGTCGCAACGACACCCAACCCTTTGCCTTGCGTCACCGTCCAGATGCCCCAGGAACGAGCCTTAGTATCGATATTCTCCATCGTGGCATGAACATGCAGGATGGACGACCCATCCTCCAGGGTGACGACGCGGGTAAATTGGATGCCGCTGCGTGCATCCTTCTGGCTGGTCAAGCGCAGCGCGGGTCCCGCAAGCCTCTCCGCACGATATGGACTGCCGCCTAGGACGGCATCTGGAGGGCCGGGCCATTGATCGGGACCGTCCCATCCCTGCGGAGCCGGCCACAACTTGTCGCCTCCCCAGTTTAGAAAACTTCCGCTTGGGCCCAAGCCGGAGGGAGGCGGGTTCTTTCCCGCCAAAGCAGGATTTACCCAGAGATAGTGATGCGCGCCCAGAGAATACTGGATAAGGCGGCCTCCAATCTGCGGCGCCACCTCAAGAGTCACAATGCCGTTGCTGAGGCGGTAAGTCTCCCAGTCTTGACACTTCGATTTCGCAAGATCCGCTGCACACACGGGCGCCGGCCAAACTAGCATCGCAATGCCTGCCCAAGCCAACCCCGTGATTGCGCACTTTCGCGGTGTCATCATGTACTTTGAGGCCGGCTTCCCATGCTCAATGCGTATCCGAAGCTGCGGATTTTCCCGTCAACTCGCGAATCAGCTTGATTTCCGCGGGCCGGTACGGCCGTCCATCCGGATAAAAGATGTCGTGGAACCAAATCGGGGGCTCGCTCAAAATGTAGGGATGATCCCACGACTCCCACGGCAAATAAGACTGAATCTTGCCGTAGACCAAAGCCGCGGCATTGGCTCCCACATGATGCTTCTTGGCTATGGGCAGTATGGTGTCAAATGTGCTTCCAATCCCACGCGCCATAAACTCGGTACAGATGATTGGCCTATGATAATGCTCCAACTCCTCGACTTGCTGCTCCCAGTCTTCTGGCCAACCATAGTTGTGGAATGACATTACGTCCGACTCTTCGGTCTGGATGCGTTCGAGCGGCGCTAACTGCCCCGTCGAAGACCAACCACCGCCCCGCCAAACACCGCTGGTGAGCGGTTGCGTGGGATTCGCCGAGCGCGCCCATTCAAACGCCTGGGGGAGAAGCGCCAGTTCCAACTTTACTTTGTCTTTCGGTTCATACTTCGCATAAAACGGAACGATATTGTTGGGCTCATTCCAAATGTCCCAAAGAAGAACGCGCGGGTCGTTGGCAAACGCTCCCACCACTCCTTGCACGTAGGCCTTGAAGTGCGGGTATTGCGAAGGATCTTCCAGGGCCGCCCCGCCAGGACTCTGCACCCAAGCGGAATTATGCACACCTGGGATGGGCGGATGCTGCGGGCCGAGCTTGGCACGGGGATCAAAGCAGGAGTCAAACAAAACCAGTATCGAGCGGATGTGGTGCTTCGAGGCGATAGTCAGGAAAGTATCAATTGTCTGCTTAAAGCTGGCCGGATCTCTGTCCCAAAGGAGGTACGGGAGAAAAACCCGAACCATGTTCATGCCGGTGTTTTCGGCCCAGCCCAGCTCTTTGTCGATTTGAGGAGGATCAAAGGTATCGGCCTGCCACATTTCGATGGAATTGACGGCGGTGGCGGGAACGTAGTTAACGCCCACTAGCCAAGGTTGTTGCGCGTACCAGGCGTTGGCTTTGGCTTCCGACCAGCGTTGCGTCTCGGCCAGGGCCGATAACGATAGCAGTAAAGTGAGGGCCAAAACAACCAGGCTGGTCTTCTTCATGATTTCTCGTTCCTCAGAGTCATTGTGGGTAACCGCAATTTGCATGGCTAAACAACGAAAGCACTATAACAGCCAAACATTTATAGGGTTTCTAATCCTCAACATCGAAATATATCGAATACGGCTGGCCCATCTCCATTTGCCAGAAAGGCACAAATTGAACCGTGGAGCCGAACGGCCAAAGCAGCTACCCACTCCCTCCCTAGGGCTGGCATGCCGGCCCGGGGGCGAAAGCCCAGAAGCAACGAGTCATTGGGGATGTTGAAGTACGTGTCGCGGGTGGCATCTAATTGCCGCTTCAACATGCGCTCCAGCAGACAGACTCCGCCGTAGTTGAAGGGTTGCAGTCTGAAAAGGGCTTTGGCGTTGGCCGCGGTCTCCACAGCCGAATCCCAGCTAGGAGGAGTTAGTGCGGAACTGGCGGCAGCGCAGGTAAGTAACTTAGCAAACTCTCTTCGATCCACGATTGTGTACCCGCCCGTGTAATCCCTATCCAGCGTGGCGTTCCCTGATCGCCGCGCAGCAGATTAAGAGGATGAGGTGCAAACCGTGTTAGCAGCGGCTTGCACCTGAGTGAGGAATTAACTTTCCTCAGAAGAACAACTTCGTGGCAAACTGCAGTACCCTCGGGGAGTTCTGAATGGCGCTTATCAAGCCATATTGCCCCCCCCAACCTGTCGTTCAGATTGGTATCGGGGCCAGCAAACTGTGTCCGGTTGAAGGCATTGAAGGCATCCATCCGGATTTGCAGACGGTATCTTTCGGTGATTTGAAAGTTCTTGCTCATGGCCAGGTCCCAGTTGTTGATGCCCGGAGCCTGGAAGATATTGCGCCCCGAGTTTCCAAAAGTCCCAAATGCGTTGTCAGTGAAAGCGTTCAGGTTGGTGAGGTATGGAATGGAGCCGCTATTCGGGTCCGCTCCCGCTTTATTAAGCTTTACACCCGTGGTTTGGCCAGGCAGAACGTCCGCGCGGTCCTGGTTTTCCAGGGAAAATGAATTATCGTTGCCGTTGCCGCCCTGGATACTAAAGGGTCGCCCCGAAAGGAACTGGTAGTTTCCCGCCAGCGCCATCGTGTTGGGAACGACAGTTTGACCGCCGTTGGCCGTCTCGTGGTTTACCGTGCCCTGATAGTTCAAGAATACAAACAACTTGTCTTTCTTGATCGGGCCGCCGATGGAGCCGCCAAACTGGTTGCGGTGCAATTCGTCGGTTGACTGAGCAAAGTAGCTGCGAGCATTGAACGTGCCATTGCGCAGGAACTCGAATAGATCACCATGCCATTGATTGGTGCCGGATTTGGTGATAATGCTTACTGTTCCGCCGGCGGAAAACCCGCTATCGGCATCCGGATTGTTGCTGGTCACTTTGAATTCCTGCGTGGCATCCGGATTCGGCATGGGCGTTGCCAATCCGCCCCAGGAATCCATGGCGTTGGCTCCGTCCAGCGTGTAGTAAACATTGCCTTGCCGCTGGCCGCCGACCGACGACGCGGTGGAAGATGGAAAGCTCACAAAGGTTTCATTGAAACCGGCGTTGCTCGTGTTGATCGTGTCCACCGCGCCCGGAGTGATATTGATCAGACTGGCTGGATTGCGCCCGTTCAGCGGAAGTTCGGTGATGGCTTCTTCGCCGATGGTCTCGCCGATGGCGGCACCCTGAGTGGTCACCAGTTCGGAATCGGCTTTGACCTCAACCGACTGCGATATCTGTCCCACTTGCAGTGCCAGGTCTACGTTAATGATTGCCTCAGTTGTCAGCTGAATGCCCGTGTGCTTTTCGGGGCGGAAGCCTTCTGCAATGGCAGTCACTTCATAAGCGGATGGAGACAGAAGCGGAAAGGAAAAAGTTCCATTCTCCGTCGTGACCGTCTCGTGTTTCTCGCCGGTGAGGGAGTTGACCAAAGCAACCTTGGCACCCACAACCGCCGCATCTTACTGGTCGTGAACGTAGCCTGTGATTCTGCCTTGCCCGGTCTGGGCTGAGCTTAGGGTTGACGCCAACATCAGACAAAGCAGCGCAACACTCCAAACGTTTGCGCTCAACTTGATTGAGTTTTTCATGGTTGTCCTCATAGCCTTCTTCGCCTCTTCCCACGAGCCTCTTCTAGTTAGAATGCCAGCAGCGAATGAAGTCTGTACCATCCCCATTTACACTTTCCAATGTATGGGTGATTCGCCTGAGTTCCCAAGAAGGTGTACAGCAGTTTCTTGCCAGTGGGCCGGTCGGGGCCACATGGTGGCTCGACCGTGACGAAGGCGGAGTTTATCGCGGTCAGTTTCACAGGATCGTCGACCTTGAGTACCAATCGCTTTTTTGCGCATCATAGAAAATCAGTGATTTGCCCTCCACTAGGAACACACTGCCGAATGACTTCTTTGATCGGCCATTGCCGTCCACGTCGGACACATCGAGGATGTGGACGTTGCGCGCGCCCATTACTCACGCACGTCTCTCACGACAGAAGTAAGCTGACGTTCCCGTTCGGCAATTACACCCTCACTATTGCCGTGACCACTGATTCCCAGCGCCGAATGAAATAAAGAGATTTCCAAATCAGCCGCGATCCGATGAGTCGCAACTGTGCGCGGGGAAGAGGTGTGATCGGTCGTACCTCGGATATCCAAATAAATCCCCTTCGCCACGGCAATTGGGTACGGCGAATTCCCGCCACTGGACTTGCGCTTGGTCGCCATGGGCTCCAGGTTCACTGGCACATGTGCTTCTCCCAATCAGACGAGAACATATTCAATTTCGCGTTCGGATCTTCGGGATGAGCTGCCACGACGGACTCGTTGACTTCAAGCCCCCAGCCTGGCGCCGTCGGGACATCGTAGTAGCCGTCTTTCAAGCGGGGAGTTCCTGATGTCAAGTCAGCTCGCCACGGGACATCGTAGTCCTGAAAGGTTTCCAAGATCAGGAAATTCGGAATGTTCGCGGCAAGGTGAATTCCGGCGATTGTTTTCAACGGTCCATCGCAATTGTGCGGGGCCACGCTGACATACTGAGCCTCCGCCAACGCTGCGATCTTCTTCGTTTCCAGGAAACCGCCTGAGTAGGTAATGTCCGGCTGAATCACGTGGGCTGCTTTGCGCTGCAAAAGGTCCAGGAAACCAAAGCGGCTATAAATGTGTTCGCCTGTAGCTATGCGGAGGGGAGACCCCGCAACTACTTGGGCCATGGATTCATTGTTGTGCGCGGGAACTGGCTCTTCGCACCAGTTCGGGTTATACGGAACCATTGCCCGGATGGCTTCGAGCGCCATGATCGGGCTGAAGCGTCCGTGGAATTCCAGCAGAATATCGACCTCTTCGCCGATAGCTTTCCGGACTGCTTCCACCGTTTGGCAGGCCCGGCGTAAATCAGCTCGAGAGATTTCTCGTCCTCCCGGCCCAAAGGGATCGAACTTCATCGCTTTGTAGCCGCGGCTTACGACCTCGCTTGCCTTGTCAGAAACTTCCTTTAGGTCCTTTATGCTGCTGTACCAGCCATTCGCGTAAGCCTTGACCTTGTTTCGCACCTTGCCGCCGACAAGGTTGTAGACCGGTTGGCCGCATGCCTTGCCGACAATATCCCATAGGGCCATTTCGATCCCGGCCATGGCGGAAAACATGACGGGCCCCGCGTTGAACTCAATTTGATAAAGCTTGAACCAGATATCTTCTATGTCGAAGGGGCTTTGTCCAATCACATAACGGCGGCCGTAATCCAGGACCAACTCGCGCACCGCACTCTCTTTCCATCCCAGGGTGCCCTCACCCCAGCCTACTAAACCAGAATCAGTTTCAATTTTGACAAAGAGAAAATTGCGCCAAGCTGCAGCGGTCATCATTACGTCAACTTTCGTCACTTTCATAAGCACGCTGGTTTTCTTTCTGGCCCTCGGGGCCGGGGGTTAAGATAAAGTCTTGGTTGCGCGGGGTGAGAGGCGCCTGAACAATAGTTGTCCCCGCCAGGAATGCACGCCTGCCGTCGTTGGCATACGTCCCCATTCGCGAGCGGCGGGGACCTCAATCTTGCGCGTTCACGAAGCTGGCATTGCTACGCCGTTGAACTCGTGGACAGCTTCGATCATGGCAAGGATGTTCACAATTGGGGTTCCCGCTTGTACATTGTGGACAGAGTTGAATACGAAGCCGCCTCCGCAAGAAAAGATTTCGCAGCGGTTAAGCACTTGTTCGCGAATCTCTTGCGGCATTCCAAAAGGCAAGACTCGCTGCGTATCTACGCCGCCTCCCCAAAAAACCAATCGCTCGCCGTACTTAGCTTTCAGATTCGCTGGGTCCATGCCTACGGCTGAGCATTGCACTGGATTAACGACATCAAACCCGGCCTCAATGAAGGGCTCGTAGAATTGTTCGACGGAACCGCAGCTGTGTTTGAAAGTCTTCCACGTTGTGTTCCGATGGACCCAATCGCACATTTGTTTGTAATAGGGGAACCAGAGCTCATAGAACGTCTTTACTGAGCAAAACGCCGATGCCTGCGTTCCGAAGTCCGTCCCGCAGAGGAACAGAGCGTCAATGCTATTGCCGATTCTCTTGAAGATTCGTTCCAAGTTGTGCAGAGCGATTTCGGTCTGTCGGGAGAAGATTTGATGAACGTAATCGCGCCGGCTGACCGTGGAAACATACCACTCTGTAATGTCACGTATACCGCGCGGATCGCGAAGGAAAGGGGCGGGAACGACAGCGATATCTCCCAGCCCAGTTCCGCCAAAATTCGCGAACACCGCGCGCCCACCCTCATTGGCCAGACATGTGTCCGCAGCGATTTCGTCCAAATCTTCTTCGGTGAGAGCCTGAAATTCCTCTAAATTGTCGTCTGGGTTGAGGTGGTCGGGATCGAAATGATCCTGTCGCACAATGGCATCAAAAAAATGAAATCCCTTGGGCATTCGGCCACTCGGTTTGGCGGAAAGATCGCCACCGGGATAAAGCAAAATATCACCATTGTCTTCCACCGTCGTGTTGAACTTGCCCGGAACCAATACCTCCAGTCCATTGAAGGACCAGAGCTTCCAGTTCTCATTCTTGAATCCGAAAGGGTTCATGCGGCGGCCGACGCCTTGTATGTCGATCCCAAGGGCCTCCTGCAGATCCTCGTCTACGGAGCCCAGCATGGCATACGGACACGCGACTTTGACGGGACGCTTCTCGAGCCCAAAATGATCTCGAAGCGCAGCCACACAACTGATATGCATGCCGGTGACGCCGCTAGCGCCAAAATCAATCGGCACGCGGTCCGGTTGATGATGCGAAAGAGAAGTAAGGACGCGCTCTTTGCTGGTGCAGGCACGCGAACTGCTTTCCATGGTTTCCATATTGGCGTGAGAGAAAAAGACCCAGCGGGCCGAATGGTATCGGCCCGCTGGCGAGTGGGTTGCGCACTAGAAGTTGAGCTTCAACCCCGCCTGCATCAGGCGTGGCGGAGCGCTTGTAGAGAGGACCTGGCCGAAGTTAGGGTTCCCTACAGTCGTTCCAGGGACGGCAAACTCTGTCCGGTTGAATGCGTTGAACATCTCCCACCGGAACTGCACGTTGTAACGTTCCCGGAAGGGGATGTTTTTAGAGAACATGAGATCGGCATTGTTCCAACCCGGACCTTGCAAGATATTCCGGCCGGAATCGCCGAAGGTTCCAATCGCGTTATAGGTGAAGGCGACGGGGTTGAAGTATTGGTTCAGCCACTGTGCCTTAGATCCCTGATGCACGCTCAAGGATTTTCCCGAAACTAGGTCCGCGTGGTCAGCCCCGATTTGCGAGTACGAGGCGTTATTTCCCCCTGCTCCAGTCGCCTCGGGGTTGAGGCCGCCATAAACTGAGAACGGCTGTCCGGAATGCAGCACCCAGATTCCAGCGATTTCCCAGCTTCCCAAGATGTAGCTTCCCGCTTTACCAAGGTTGCCAAGCTTTGGCACTTGATAGACGAAGGTGTTGTTCCATATCCGGGGAATGTTCAGGTCCGAAAGCGCGTAGTTTGCACGGTAATTAAACGGGTTATACAGTCCCGCGTCGTTCACGTTGGAAATCGAGGCCATGGCCTGCTCATCCAAATTCTTGGAGTAGGTGAAATTGGATGTGAACTGCAATCCATGGGAAAAGCGTTTGTCCACCGTGAATTGGATGGCGTTATAGGACGCAACGCCGATGGAATGGTACTGCTCGATTAGAGTGTACGCGGGCAGGGCCGGATTCCGTGTTCCATTCAAATCAAATTGAGCCTGAGTACAGTTGGGTCCAACCGGACCACAGTAAAAGAGCCCTGGATTAATTTCGGAGGATGTGGGGAGGTGGAAGTCATGTCGTCCGATGTAGGTCACACCGAACAGCAGATCAGTTCCAATAGAGTGCTGGAGGGTGAGATTCCACGTCTCCTCCCGCGCGGAAACATAGTCCCGGTCGAAGCCGGCCTTCGCGTTCAGGGGCAAAACGAAAGTTGCGTTCGCACCGGGATTAAACTGCGGCCCGGAAAAAGGCGGGAATGGATCCACGTGGTTGGTCGGCGAGTAGCATTTAAACGGATCCATGACGTTGAGGACGCAACCCGGATCTACGGTGTTGAAGTCGAGGATGTGTTCCGGGCTAAAGGGCGAGTTATGACCTTGCCAATTGTAGAACGAAAAATCGAATGGCGGAGCCATGTACGCGAAAGCACTGCGAATGCTCGTGTTGGGTAAAGCCTTGGGCGACCAGGCCACGCTTATTCGGGGCAGGAAGGTGGCCCATTGGTCTTTCCACCCGCCCAGAGGAACTCCCGGATCGCCAGCGAAAGCTAGCCCTACCGGGGCATTCGGAAAGCGCGTACTCTGGTAACCTGACCAATAGTCGGCTAGTTTGTTTTGCAAAGCAGTGGGTGCGTTCTGCGGTTCCCATCGTACTCCCAGGTTAACGTTGAGATTAGGCCTCAGCTTAATGCTGTCCTGTCCGAAAGCCGCCCAACTCAAGGTGTGATATTCGTTGTATTCGCCGGCGGCGGTGCTAACCTGTTGCAGATCGCCAAGCAGGAAGTCAGCATCGCCATTACCGGTCACCGAGCCGTTAAACCACATCAACGGATCTGCTTCCCAGGTCGCATTCTCAAACGAGTACTGGGAAAAGGAACTTACGCCGGTTACAATCGAATGCTTCCCTTTCGTGACCGACAACGTGTCGTCAACGATCCAGTTGTGGCGTGCCTGGACTACTGGAATCTGGGAAATTCCAAAACCGTTAGTTTGAACCAGCCCGATCGTCTTGGAGACGGAAGCCAGGTTTGCGCCTAGGGTGCTGGGACTGACATCAATGCCGTTAACAGTTGAACTGTTGTTACGGTTGTACCCAACCCGCAGGTCATTCACCATGTTCGGCCGGAGGGTCCAGGTGTGGTTCACCGAAACGTTGGTGCTTTGTGCCTGGTTGGAGCGATCACCCGCGAGATAGTTATCAGGAGGTCCATACGCGGGGCGATTGAAATTATCGTAAAAGAAGCGACCGGTCAGTGTCTGGGTGGGAGAAATGTTGTAGTCGGAGCGCACCGTGTACTCGTAGCCATCATTGATTTGTGATCTCCCGGTCAGAATAATGTTGCCGATCGGGTCATCGGTTTTCGGGATTCCCTTTTCCAGGTTGGTCGAGAAGGGGACGAAGGTGGACGGGTCAATTTTGTTATTTACATAGGCATTGGCGTCGGAGTGGTCGTTGAAGCTCTTGTAGAGCTGACCTAGCCGATTGGTGCACAAGCCATTGGCGTCGAACGTAGACTTATTCACAACGGTGCAAAATTGAGAGAAATCGCCATTCAGTTCATTATTATTCGGCACCTGTACCCCGCCGGAGCTGACGGATACGCGCTCTTTGGTCATTTGAAGGTTGCCAAAGACGAACAGCTTGTCTTTGATGATCGGACCGCCCAGTGAACCGCCGAACTGGTTGCGCTTCAGCGGATCAATTTGGCGCGTGAAATAGTCCGCGGAGTTGAGAACGTTGTTGCGGAGAAATTCGAACACGCCCCCATGCCACTGGTTGGTGCCGGATCTTGTCGCAATACTTACGATGGCGCCAGACGTGTAACCATATTGCGCATCGAAGTTGTTCGTGATGACCCGAAATTCCTGCGTCGCGTCTGGGTTGGGAAACGGGCTAGCCGTCTGGAAGTAATTGTTCATGTGGGTGATGCCATCCAGTTCGTAGGAGACGCCACCCATACGACTGCCATTTACCGACGCTGCAGTTTCCTGAGGAAACCCGCTTCCAGAGCCAGGCAGCGCAATTGCCGTGGTGAAGGCACCATTGATTGAGCCAGGTGCCAGGAACACCAGTTCCGCTGGGTTCCGTCCATTCAAGGGCAACTCTGAAATTGCCTTCTGATCGATGACTTGAGCCACGGCGCCGGTGGTCGTGTCTATTTGGGTTCCCGTAGCTACGACCTCCACTTTGGTAGTGGATGCGCCAACCTTCAACGCAAAATTCACGCTGGCCACCTGGTCGGCAGTCAAGGTCAGATTGGTTTGCGTTTGGGTTTCGAAACCCTCGTGGGACGCGGAAACCTCATACTTTCCTGCCTGCAAGAAGGGAGCTGAGTAGTTTCCGTCCGAGGTTGTATTCACCGTCGTGACTTGACCGGTGAGCGTGTTTGTGATGCTGACCTGAGCGCCGGAAATTAATGCCCCGGTCGGATCAGTTACGTTTCCATTGATAGTGCCTCGACCGCCCTGCCCGAAAGCGAGAAAGGCGCAGAGACAAAAGAACTGCAATAAGAAAAGTATTCCGGCCACAAAGAGACGTTCTCATGAGTTTCATCTCCTAGCAAAAGTCCGGAGAGGTCAGGCAGTCCTCTGTAGACTTTCGTTTTGCCTGACATCTCGATGGCGCGGAAGAAATATCACGGGTCGCGAATGACTGTCAAGATAAATATGATACGTTGTTCTGTTATATGGAACATGTGGTGTAAAAACCCTTAACAATTAACGGCTTGGGAGCTTCCCATCTCAGCCAAAATCTCGATAAATCTACGTTTGTGGGCACTATCTGCACAGGCATGCCGGTTTGACGGGTTGGACGTGTGATCTTAAATAACACAGAACAGAATTCTTTATTATGGACAATATATTTAACCGGTGGCAAAATGCGGCTGGGCTTGCACTCGGAATCGGCGGCAGAAACGATTATTGACCTGGTCCCTTTCCGACTAGGGCTCACCTGGGAGGCCTATGAAGAACAAACTCAAGAAAATTCTGGCGAACGGAGAACCAGCGATCGGAAGCTGGATATGTTGCTCCGATCCTTATGCAGTCGAGATGATGGCCGACATGGGCTTTGATTGGCTGCTTGTGGATATGGAGCACATACCCATGAGCAAAGAAACGCTGCGCACGATCTTGATGGCCTGCAAAGGCAGCGACAGCGTGCCCGTGGTACGGGTTGCCGTCAATTCGTCGGACTATGTTCAGGCAGCCCTTGATTTGGGCGCACAAGGCGTCATGACACCAATGGTGAATTCCGCGCGCGATGCCAAATACGCAACTGAGTTTTCTCACTATCCGCCACTAGGACGCCGTGGTTTCGGACCGACTCGGGCTGGACGCTACACAAAAGACGTGGATGCTTACCGGAGAGAGGCGAATGACGAAATCGCGCTCTTTGTGCAGATCGAAACGCCGGAAGGTGTTTCAAACGCACGGGCAATTCTCGAAACCAAGGGCATTGACGGGGTGTTCATTGGAAATGGCGATTTGGCCAACTTCATGAATCATGGTCAACCCGGTTCCCCGGCAGTTCAAGAAGTTGTAGATGACCTCATCAAGATGGCTTGTACGCTTTCGATGCCCGTAGGCCTTCCCACCTGGTCGCAGCGGGAATTCGACGGCTATGTGCAGCGGGGCGCTCAACTGCTGACTATCGGCAGCGACATGAGCTTCTTGACGAGCGGGGCGGTAGCGAAGCTATCTGGCGTACGGCATTCGCTGTTAGCTGCAAAGCATCGGCTTGTTGAGTCCTAAGAGAAATCAAACACCTACGAGGATCATATGAATATCTTCCAGTCTTATGACTTGCCACGCAAACATGACGTGAACAGCATTAAATTACGCAATGTCCTAGGGTCTGCACAAATTCTATTCGTACTTCTGCTCTATTTTATGGTTAGGCTGCCGGTAGCGTCCGCGCAACAAACGGAAAACGGCATGCTGCACGTGGGCGGCTTCCGCTGTGCGAGCGTCAAGCCGTTGAAAAATGATTCGAGTCTGGACCTCTATAGCACCGGCTACTGGAACTACACTGGCTTCCGGATGGAGGTCTGGAGGCGACTCGGCGTGCCCTTCTGGTATCCCAAAGGCACCGGCGTGGTGCGCGTGGCTGGGGAAGGTTGGCATCCGGAACTAGGGGGCGACATCTCAAGCGCGGAAGCGGGGGGGAAAGCTACCGAAGCCGTCGATGTTTCCACCATCGCCGCGAGCCAGGGAATCGATCCTCATGTGAACGATGAAAATGTTGCACGGAATGCAAACGACCAGGATAAGTCAACGGCGTGGGCGCCCGCTGGCCGGAAATCCAGCGGTAAGCTCATCGTGACCTTCGCCACCGTCGCACGTGTCAACAAGGTTCGCTTCTTGTCGGATGGATCGCCCCGCAGCACGCCGCGAGACTATTCCGTAGGTTTGATTCTCCCCGATGGGGCTCCCCAGGAGGTTGCCTCAATTGAGGGCGAGTACAGCATCGGGGGAAAGTGGCGTGAATTTGCTGTTTCTGGAATCGAAGCGAAAGGAATCTACCTTTTTATTCGCTCCTCTAATGGCGGCAAGCACGCGCCGGAAATCAATGAACTGGAGGCCAAAGGCGAATTTCTATCGGCCCCGCGTTTTCCTTCATTCCCTTCGCAAGTGGTCATTCCGATGGGTGGCTATGCCGGGACAGACCTGCATTTCGTCGGGAATGTCGGGGCGGGATTTCCGACTGGCCCGGATGTACAGACGCCGGTCGGTGATTACATTGTTCATTACGCTAACGGACAAAACGAAGATATCCCTCTGATAGCAGGCACGAATGTTGCTGATGTGAACTATGGTCATTTCGTCCCTGAAGCGCAATTCGCCTACGGCTTGAAGCCGCATGATCCGGCGCCGGGCCACGCTTCCTATCATCTGGAGCAGATGCTTCCGGTCGAAGCCAAAAGTCAGCTCATGTTTTTTACTCATCACCTTGGCCACAGCGACTGGCCAGTGCAGTCGGTCGAGTTCCGCTGCACGCGGCCCGGCAGTGCACTATTACTCGCGGCCGTTACATTGCAGCAATCGGGTCCGCGCATCAGTCCACTCTTCTACGGCGGGAGGATGGTGAAACCTTATCCCGACGATGCCCCGCAGGTTCCTTCCGCGCCGTTAGAAGCGATGAAGGATCACTCCCGAGAGCTGTCGCTGGATGGAGACTGGAACTACCAAACAGATCCTGGCAACGAAGGGATTCGCAAGCAGTTCTTCAGCCCTTCCAATGATGCGTCGTCCTGGAAGACCATGCCCGTGCCCTCCCAGTGGTATGTAAAAGGACTGGATTACAACGGCGTGGTTTGGTTTCGGCGTGAGATTCAGATCCCGGCCTCATTCCCCGGATCGGTGGTGGAACTGAATTTTGGCGGAGTGGACTACGAAGCGCGCGTCTGGGTCAACGGGGTTTATGTTGGTCGACACATTGGGGCCTACTCATCTTTCAAGATCAACGTCACGCCCGCGATACGCAAAGGCGGCACGAATCTTGTGGTCGTCCGTGTAGATAGTCCGCTCGAGCCAGGGCTTGAAACCGAGAAGACCCTGATCAAGGGTAATAGCATGGACGACATCGCCATGCCTTACGGTGAAGAAGGCTGCATGGGCGGCATTTTTCGCTCTGTTTTCTTGCGATCCCGGGGAGATGTGGGAATAAGCGATCTCTGGGCCGCCAGCCAACTTAGTGACGATCTGAAACGTGCCGACGTGCAAGTGAAACTGAACCTAGAAAACGCGTCGTCGGGAACGGCGGAGGTGCGCGCTACGTTGATCGAACCGGAGCATCCAGAGGGGAAGGCTCGCAGTTTTGCCGCGACCACTGAAGTCAAACTCGACTCCGGCGAGATATCTGTGGATCTGCCGATAAGCGTGGATAATCCGCTGCTGTGGTATCCGTGGGAACAAGGGACTCCCTATTTGCATATGCTGCGGGTTGAGGTACTGCAGAACGGCCAAGTTTTGGATCGCCAATTCATCCGCGTGGGATTACGGCAAGTGGATTTCAACGAAAAGGAACATTATGTGCTGGTGAATCACCACCGGATCTTCCTGAAAGGTGTGCTCAACGACGATATTCACTGGATGTCGCTGATGGACCGGCGCGGCTATGCCCAGCGCATCAAAATGCAGAAAGACGCCAATCTTAACTTGATTCGAATGGTCGGCCATCAATCGTCGCCGGATATGTACGACCTGTGCGACGAGATGGGAATGATGATCTGGCAGGAGACGCCGTTGCAGTGGGGCTACTCGCGCACGGAAGCCATCCGGCAACAAATCCTGCAAGTGGTTCGCGAGACCGTGGAACAAACGCGGCCCCATGCCTCCGTCGTGGGGTGGTCAGCGTGGAATGAGGGAGGGCAGGCCGAGTTCTCCGATCGGATTACAGCGCTGATCCGCAGCTTGGATGGTACACGTCCTATGACGCGAGCCTCGGGGAACGGAGAATTCGACGTTCACATTTATCCCAATATGGATGACGGCCTTCAACGACGTACTGCCTTGTGGACGGGCTACACACTGAATTTTGCCAGTGAGACTGGTTCCTACGGACTCTCTTCCGAAGAAGCCATTAAAGAAATGGCCGGGGACGATTACTTCCACTTTGATTCCGTGGATCCTATCTGGGACGGCTTCGATTCCTACCGCTGGGTTGATGATCCTTTGTTCTTGGATGCGCCCAAACCGGCAACATGGCCGACCGACAAAATCAAGAAGTACGTTCTGGCGAAAATCAAACTCAGCGAGCGCTTTTACGCGCAGTATCACAAATTTCAATTCGAGAATGCGCGGGCACAACGTTTCGCACCGACCACCGCTCTCATTCACTGCCGCTTTGACGACGCGTATCCGTTAGGCTACTCCGGCGCGCCCGTGAACTTTACAGGACGTCCCAAACCCGCATACTTCGCCATGCAGAACGCAAACCGTCCGGTTCTGCCCATACTGTTCTTTGATTTCGAAGGCGCGAAAGATGTCCGCGTGGTGAATGATCATTGGTTCCAGTCCTGGAAAAACGCCAAGCTGACTTACCGCTTGCGCACGCGCGACGGCAGAGTCATAAAAGACCTAAAGCGAACCTTCGACCTTCCGCCTGACTCAAGCGTGCCCGTTCTCAGTAGAGACGAGACGGGAGACGTTTGGCATGTGCCTGGCGGATTCTTCGCCGATCTGACGGTTTCCGATCCTGACGGCAAGCTGCTCTCCGAAAATCACTACGACTTTACCGAGTGGGAAGTTCAAACCTTCTTAACGTCGGTCTATCCCTTGGCCCCGGTTCGGCCTGCCAATTCCATTGTGCTTACAGCCGAACAGGCGACGGTGGCTCGAAACGTGAGCGAGAAGATCAGCGAGGGGGGAACCTACAGCAAGGAATTGCTTCAAACGGTCCCAAAGGGGACAAGACCGCAGATTGAATTCGTGGGAGACGTTCCCGAAGACAGCGACTACTACATCCGCGTGTCGGCGAGTTCCGGCGAAGCGGCTCATCAACTCGACCTAACTATTGACGGAAAGAGAGCGTCGTTTGAAACCTACGGCGTGCTTGACACAAATGAACGCCTCACGCGGGACGTTTACGACCCGCCTGCCATCTCGTGGTACCCGGGATGGCACATGCGGCTGAGCAAGGGCAAACACACGCTTGTGTTTACGATCCCGGACTCCAAGCCCACGCCCGAACTTCTGCTCGATGCCATCGCGCTGCAAAGTTACAAGGAATTGCCCGACCCGTACGTGATTCCGGGTATGCGGGACCTTAAAGGGGAGGCACAACTTGATCCCACAGCCAGCCAATGAGGCGAATAAATTCTCGTTTTCTGGAACTTCTGGCTGCGGTTTAGACGAATGGTCTCCTCACCGGCCGGCAAAGTCAGCCGCCCGTGTCGGCGATTTATCCCGCATGCTATGATGATGTTCTGCGTTGGGGGATGATGGTTCTAATCCTCCAGCTTCCATGGAACATGAAACCGGCTTCTTCGAATGGTACACGCGGGGGATCAGGCGGCAACGTGCCGGCGAAGTATCCGGTCAAGTCGCTGGCCAAGGCGCTGCGCCTTCTGGATACGGTGGGCCGCTACCAGAGCGGCACCAGCATCGCAATCCTCAGCAAAGAACTCAAGATGGGGAAGAGCACGGTGCACCGCCTGCTCGCGACCCTGCGCGAATTTGATTTGGTCTGGTTTGATCCCAGCACCTCGAATTATGCGCTGGGAGCCAGAATCCTGCGCTGGAGCGACTTGCTCGTCAAACAAAACCTGCTGGTCCGCCACGGCATGCCAATCCTGCGCGATTTGGTGAATGTGTCGCGCGAGACCGCGAACCTGGCGGTGCTGGAAGGCACTGAGATCCTTTATGTAGCTCAGTTCGAGTCCATGGAAAGGCTGCGCATGAGCGAGGCTATCGGCAACCGGGTGCCGGCACACAGTACTTCGCTGGGCAAGGCCCTGCTCGCGACCATGCCGGATGAAGAGTTCGATGAACTCTATCGCAAGGTGGACAAATTGGAAGCCATTACGGCGCACACCATTACCGATAAGCAGCGGCTCAAGGAACATCTGCAAAAAGTGCGCCAGGATGGGGTTGCCTACGACTTCGAGGAAAATGAGAATGGGGTGGTTTGCATGGGCACCGTGGTAAGAAACCACACGCGCCAGCCCGTGGCTGCGATCAGCATCTCGATGCCCATTCAGCGCCTCCGCGGAGAGAACTTAATCACATCCAAGGAACACCTGCTCAACGCGGCAAACCAGCTCTCCGCCGAGTTGGGGTATGAGTCGCACGCGGCACACTCCGACACGCTACGGGGAACGGTGTCGCCTGCCGAAGCCGCCGGCTGATATCTTTCCCTTCCCGCTCTTTTACCCCACAAAAGTTGTTAGCGTTCCGATTCCATCAATTGAGATCCTTATTTCGTCTTTGGCCTGCAGGGTGAAGGAATCTTCCGGAACAATTCCGGTGCCCGTCATCAGAAAGCATCCGCTGGGGAAGCTACAGTGCCGGTACAGATACGAAACCAAAGATTCCGAGGTGCGTCTTCTAGCCGACAGCGTGGTCTTTCCCGCATAGGCCGATTTCCCCGCTCGAAGGATATCCATGCGAATCTC
>CAWDCI010000009.1:0-27651 GCA_963800745.1 uncultured Acidobacteriaceae bacterium | reverse complement strand
CGAGACGGGCAATTGGGAGGGATATACATTCTTTGCAGATGGCGTGGAATACGGACAAATTCTTCATGAATATTCAGATGATGGACTGAAAAAGCGGACCGTTGACATAGATCGTCAAGGACGGCGGGAGGATATGGAATATTCCATCAAAGATGCTGTGACTTTTGTCGGCCTTCGTGCAGATTTCGACCGAACAGTCACAGGCGGAACGGAAGGGCGATCCCGACTACCACAAAGACAAGTACGACCACAGTGGCCATCTCATCGAACAGACATTCCCTAACGAGGGCCGAAAGCTAGTGATGAAATATGACTCACTTGGAAGAGGAGACGGATATTCGAATATTGGGGGGACAAGTTGCGGTACACCTGGCATTCCACGTATGAGGAAAATGAGCACGGCGACTGGATAAAACGGCACGACACGGGCTGGCTCGCAGAGTATCCAGATCTTGGATTCGCTCCTCAAGCGGAGTACCTTCGCGAGATAACGTACTGGTATATGTCGTCCCGGCCTTAAAGTGCTGCAAGTCATCATTTGCTTAGTTAGATCACGCTAGCTTCGTCGCTGAATCCTTCCACGGCGGGGCAGTCCGTCACCCTTTAGGGCAACGGTTTCTTCAAACTTCCGATCTCCACCGGGACAGTCAGGTTTCTGCTATCGCGGAGTACTGCTTCTCCATTTCTGGTTGAACCTGCACAGCGGTAGAATCGTTAAGGGCGCGATTTGCCTATGATTTCGCCCAAATACTGGTCGAGGGTCGGCAGAGTGCAAAGGACTGGAAAGGCAACCACCGATTGTTATCTACAGATGGATTCGCGCCAATGGCAGCGAAAAGGGTGGTTTCGTCCAGGACTTTGCTTTGTATCCGAATGGTCGCAAGACGGCAAAGTAATCGCGTCAGTCAATGTCCGTACCGAGCCCGGGCGAATAGCTCTCACTTACCACAACCGTGGCAACGATGGGTTGTGGCAAAAAATGGAGTATCCAGTGTCAATCACCTGGACACCATGCCACTATGGCGGCGCCCGCGCTTGGTTCATCTGCCCCGCACAAGGCTGTGGGCGACGGGTCGCTATTTTGTACGTTGGTAGAGTCTTTGTCTGTCGAGACTGTTACCAGCTTGCGTATGGCAGCCAGCGAAATAAGCCTATTCAGCGTGCAATAGCCAAGGCCCAGAAAATACGGAGGCGATTGGGAGGAGATGAACGTCTGTTTGCACCGTTTCCCGGAAAGCCCAAGGGAATGCACTGGAGCACCTATGAACGACTTCGACGCCAAGAAGAGGCAGCAAGTGCAACGCTCGAGCCTACGTGGGCGAAGTTAGTGGGTTGTCGGGCAGATAGCCGACCGTCAGATTCCCTGTGGATACGCTAGGGAAATTTGCGAATTGACACACCTGTGCGCAAGGGAGGATATCACTCGTTTGTGGGTTCTGCAGTTCCTGAAAGGAGGCGCTCGACACCATACTCTTTTTCGCATTCGGCTGCGAGTTGCGCTTCCTTATCGCGCAGCCATTGTGCTTTGTAGATTTCCTTCATCGTGCTCCCAGGCGCAATTGCTACGCCAGCAGATGCCTGGTTGTTGATCTTCACCGCCTGGATGTCGCCGGTCCGCTTATAGCCGACCTCAAACATCTTCACGATCGGCATGTCGCCGACTTTGGGATGCGTCCTCATATTGACCAGCCGATGCATAAATTGCTCATCAAGAAACTCGCGCGTAACCACAACCCGATTCTTCGCCACGTTCCACGATTCTTCCTTTTTTCGCCTCTCGTACTCCTGAAGCACAGGCTGAACCCGGGGCATCTTGAGCAGTTCATATCCCCACCACGCGGAGTAGCCAGCTTGCAGAGACGATTGCTTCACGTTGCCGGTGAGCACAAAGTAAGCGCAGAAAGCAATTTCTGCTTCTGTCAGGGCCGTGCGCGCTTTTCTGCCGCGGTGGCCTCGGCTAACAATCGACTGCACCTGCCGTTCTCTGTTCATGGTCATTAGAGTTGCTCCAGCATTCAGTTTCGTCCCTCAGGTGGAGTATAGCCGGGTATTGTGGACCTAATTATCGAGAGAGACAATCGCTGATCGCTTTTCGTGCCGGGCACATCCATTTCGTAGCCTGTTCATAATGTGGGCGTGGATGATCGGATAATCTTTCTTGAGATGTTCTCTTTTCTTGCGAATGGAATCTCCAGAGATATCCTCCTGTTCCTTCAGGTCAGTCCTTGGGCTCAACGTTTGTAGCAACTCGGCCAAGTGCTCATCATAGTGATTTCCGGTTTTGAGCCAAACGAACTCTGAACCCGTAATAAGATCGCAATTCTTCTGCATCTTCCCTTTGTGCCCTTTCTTTCCTACTGCCTCGTCGAGAAGCGTGCCCACCTGTATCGAGAACGCCTCAAGCCGTACCGGCAAATCCTGGAAACTCGCAACGAATGGCGCCAAGATCCGGCTGCCCTTCCTTCAAATACGACGGACCGCATACGTCTGGCAAGTGATGCAGCCTCGGACGCAATGCTCGACGCATTTTCCAAAAATGAGTATCCTTGCTGATAGTCGGCGGGAAACATGTAAATTTCGAGGAAAGCTAGTAGAAGGCGCTTGTCGGAACCACCCAGCTTTTTCAAGGGGTTTCTAGGGCCGAGATTGTCAAATGCCTTCTTCACCACCTTTTCATAGTCGATCGGCATTGCCTGCTTTCCCATCATCGGACAAAAGTCGCGGTCGAGTTCTGTCCATTGGATTTGCACGCCGGAACCTTAAAATGCGGTTCAGGAGACATGAAAGCATGATGATACGTGAACCTGCACCCGAAAAATCTTCCCAGGAAACCAAGAACTGGATAATTCCGCGGGGCCGTTCCTTGGTTCGAAACTGTTGCTTTCGGTTCCGGAGACAGCGGGACTATTGGGCATAAGCAGGAGGACGGTATTCCTTCTGCTCGCTTCTGGAGACCTAAGGAGGAGGAAAGTACGCCGCCGGACGATGATTCATCGTGATGACGTTTTGCAGTTCGCAAGAAAGTGATTCGTTTATCCCGAGAGCATGAGAAGCGTGGACACAGATCAGAGCTCTCAGGTGAGTTCAGCCGCTAGCGAGGAACACCCGCCTCACTACTGCCGCGGCTGTGGCCAAGTTCTCCCCCATGGGTTCCGGGGACACTTTCACAAAGACTGCCTGCAGAAGGACAAACGAAGTCGCATACGCGAACGGCGGAGCCAGGAGGAAGAGAGATTCAAGAGATGGCTGCAGCAGCAACGGCCTGTGTCCGACGCGGAGCGAGGTATGGCGAAGTGAGACCTGAGTCTGCAGTGGAAAGGTCGCGTGAAGCTTCACAGCCGGCCCAGGACGCGACGTTCTAGGTGGGTGACAGGATGGGTACCAAAAACAAAACACGACGCGACAGCAACAACCACAGCTATCCGGCCCACTGCTTGTGCGCGAAGCCGAGCCCGGAATCGAATGGCAAAGACTATCCCCAAATCGAGCCGGGTTTGTATGTCGCCTACTGTTGCTGGGCCAAAAGCTACCGCGAATGGGAGTCTTCGGCAAGTGGCCTGCGAGACCTCGCACTTCCGCTTGCCAGGATCGCGTCACGCCTTCAACGCGGGGATGCCCGATGAGCGGCTTGGTGCCCAAAACAGTTGAAAAAACCTGTTTGCCGCCGGCGGTATGCCGCAGGAGCTACATATGGCAACGACGTTAGACGGTCCAGCGGCGGAGATTTTTCAACTTGCTGCACGTGGCTGGCGACTATTTCCAGTTAGAGCTAAGGGCAAAGAACCACTGATTGATGACTGGCCGAATCAAGCCAGCACCGAACCAACACGCCTAAAGTCTTGGCTTCGGAGATTTCCAGGTTGCAATTGGGCAGTGGCCGACCGGCCCGGGTTCCGGCTTTTTCGTCCTCGATGTGGATGGCGAAGAAGGATTGCATTCGCTCGCTCAACTGGAGCGTTCCGGAAAATCACTACCCGTAACTCTGATGGTACGCACAGGGGGAGGAAGCCATGCCTACTTGGTATATCCCGACAATACCATCGTCCGCAACTCAGCGGCTAAGTTGGCCCCCGGCCTCGACATACGCGGAGCCGGTGGGTACGTGGTTATTCCGCCTTCCGTTCACTCCAGCGGGAGCGTTTACGAGTTTGTCCGCGAAGATTGCGCGATTGCTCCGGCACCGGAATGGCTCTTGGAGATGCTGCGGGAAAATGCTGTGCCTTCACAGCCGCAAGTCATTTGCGCGGACGGGAATAAATCCGCTATTTCGCGGGGCCAGCGCAACTCTACTTTGACCAGTCAGGCAGGAGCCATGCGGAGCAAGGGCATGACTGAGCCATCCATCGAAGCGGCGCTATTGATCGAAAACAAGGAACGATGCAACCCGCCGCTGCCGGATTCTGAGGTGCGTGGAATTGCTCACTCGGTTTCCAAGTATTCGCCAAGGCAAGTTAAGACAGCACTCCCTCGCCGCGCCGAGATTCTGACTCTCTCGGACGTTCAAGCTCGTAAGGTCGATTGGTTGTGGAAGCCCTTCCTCGCATACCGAACGTTGGCCATGCTGTCTGGTGACCCAGACGCGGGAAAGACTTTCATTGCGTTGGCAATCGCGGCGGCTCTGACGGTCGGTGCGACGCCCTACACGGGTGAGCCTTGTGAGCCGTGCGACGTGCTGTATCTAAGCGTCGAAAACAGCCCGGAATGTGTCTTGCGTCCCAGGTTCGATTCACTTGGCGGCGATGCGAAGCGTTTCCACTTGTTGCAGGGTTCAATCGCCGGCGAGGGCGAGGAAGCAGAACATAGGTTTCGGTTCACCTCGGCGATGTGTCGCTGCTGCGCGATGCGCTGCTGAAAACAAAAGCGCGGCTTGTGGTCGTGGACCCGATCCAATCCTATCTTGGGGCAGAAGTTGACGCGCACCGCTCGAATGAGACTCAACCAGTCTTGGATGGATTGGCAGAAGACTGGCCGATGAGTTCGGTTGCTGCATTCTGCTGGTCAGACATCTGGGCAAAGCGCCGACAGGCAGAGCCATCCATGGTGGTCTCGGCTCGATTGATTTGACCGGAGCTGTCCGCACCGAACTCATGGCCGGAACTACAGCCGATCGTTCGGACAACAGCAATGGTTAAGGTTAAGAACGACCTGGGTCCGTTCGGAAGGCCCTAGGTTACACGATTGACGCGGATGGCTCGTTTCGCTGGACTGGCGAGAGTGAACTCACCGCTTCCTCTCTTCTGGCAGCAGAATCCGGCGCCGACGAAGAAGGACTCGGCAGGAGGCCGAGGATTTTCTACGAAACACTCTGCGCGAAGGTCCACGACCACAGAAAGAAATCAGGGCCGAAGCCCGGCAGGTAGGTATCGCGAAACGCACGCTGCGACGTGGCAAGAAGCGCTTGGGGATATGGCACGCAAGCGTGGCATGGAAGGCGGCTGGGAGTAGAAACTACCCGAAGATGGCCAGGTATGACGGAAGGTGGCCAATAGAGAATCGTGGCCTTCCTCGTCAAATATTGGCCACCTTCGGCGAAGCGCAGCGGATTGGTAATCCGTCGCGGTTTATATTGCCAATCCAAACGCCATGTCGATCAATAGCTTGCAAGAACGATAAATCACTGTGCCTAGATTGTGCCTAATCTTTCGAGGGTAGATGCGCGTAACAAGTCACATTCCGAGACGGCTGCTGCGAACAAAAGAGGCGGCTTTGTATCTCGGCATGAGCCCGGGCAAGCTGCGACGGCTCACCCAGTCCGGTGAATTGCCCATCATCCAGCACGACGAGCACTCGCCTTGGTTGTACGATCTTCACGATCTGGATACCCATATAGAGAAATCCAAGCATACGTTCTCAGATTTCTCTTGACTACTAACCTAGCGCTAGCTTAGTATTGACTTCGGAAGGAGGAACATGGGAGTGAAAAACCCGAACGCAGTAGCTCTAGGCAGCATGGGCGGCAAGGCGAGAGCCGAACGACTCTCGGCAGATGAACTGTCTAGCCATTGGGAAGAAAGGCGCTAAGGAACGGCTCAAGAGTCTAAGCAGCAGCCAGCGGCAAGAGATCGCCCGCAAAGCAGTGGAGGCTCGTTGGGCAAAGGCGAGAAAAGCTGGAGGAGAAATGAGACGCGAGAAAGGCTCAGGCAGCATTTACAAGCGGGATGGCTCGCCCGTGTGGTGGATTAAGTATCACCGTCATGGCCGCCCGTTCCAGAGAGAGCACCCACACAACCGATTGGAACAAAGCCGGAAAGATGCTGAAAACCCGGCTCTCGGAAATCAACCAAGGAACATTCATGGGACCAAAGCTTGAAGAACGAAGGTGGTGAACTGGCGGTGATGTTTGTCGGGATTATCGCATCAACAGCCGGAAGAGCCTAGCGGATGCTGAGACTCGCTGGAATCGGCATCTAAAGCCATTCTTTGGGGGCATGAGGGCCATTGACGTTACGAGCGAGCAGTTAGCCCGTTATGTGGACAAGCGACAGCAGGAAGCGGCAGCGAACGCGACGATCAACCGCGAGTTGGCAGCGCTCAAGCGATGTTCGGCTTGGACAGCACTCTACTCCGCCGAAAGTGGTTCGTGCGCCGAAGTTCCCCAAGTTGGCAGAGAACAATATCCGCAAGGGGTTTCTCGAAGATGGGCAGTATCGGAAACTGATCGAGTATTGCCCTGAGCTTTGGTTCCGCTCGCTGGTTGAATGTGGCCGCACGTATGGATGGCGAGTCTCGGAACTGCTCTCCATGCGCGTTAACCAGTTGGACGTTGCACAGCGAGTGATTCGGCTTGAACCTGGCACGACCAAGAACCTTGACGGCCGAGAGGTGCTTATGACTGATTCGGTTCACAAGCTGCTCTCCGCTCTCGTACATAGCAAGTCGCCCGTTGATTACGTATTCACCCGTGCAAACGGCAAGCCCGTGCGTGATTTTCGAGGCATGTGGCAGAACGCTTGCGCTCACGCGGGAGTGCCTGAACTGCTGTTTCACGATCTGCGACGAACCGGAGCACGGAATCTTCGCAGGGCGGGAGTTGCCGAGGGAATCATCATGAAAATTGGTGGCTGGCGCACTCGCAGCGTGTTCGAACGTTACGCAATCGTGAGCCGTTCGGATATGAATGACGCGATTCTGAAGTTGCAAGAATCGGAGAACCGAGTGGAGCAGGAAAGACTGCAAGCAGAAGAGCAGCCAGAACAAATAAGGGCACAAATTGGGCACAATGAAACGGTTTTGACCCAACCCACCGCATCCCGTGCGGTGAACTAGCCACAGCTAGAGATTGATTCCAAGGGGTTTAGGATTGGTGCCGGGAGGGGGACTTGAACCCCCATGGGCCGAAGCCCGGCGGATTTTGAGTCCGCTGCGTCTGCCAGTTCCGCCATCCCGGCAAATTGCGGTGGGTTTGCGGCACCTTCAGGTTAATTCACTGTTTCTCGCTTTGCAACCGGAGCCGGTGTGCGCGAGTTGAACCTTTACCGCGGACTTAAGTTCTCGGCAACGTCCTGCCACATCAAGCTGGTCGTGAGTCTGAATTTCTGATGCGCGGCCAAGTTGACCTCGGTTTCAAAGGTCTGGTATCCCGGGAGACTGATGGTGATCTTTCTTTTTCCGGGCGCCACCAGCAAGGCCTTTCCCAGTCCTTCGAACTCGGCGACGTGGCCGATCAGCTGTCCATCCACGAACACGGCGGCCCTTTGCGGTTCGACCACCAGTTGGATTTCCGCAGTCACCTTGGGATATTGAATGCCGGCCTCTTTTGCCATCCGGACCCGAACCACCGATTTCTCTCCGGGTTGAAGCGTCACTTTTTGGCTGAAGTCCTCATATCCAGCCTGGCGCACCATTACCTGATGCGCGCCGGGAAGCAGCAGGACTTTTTTTGAACCGTTGAGTTCTTTCAGATAGCCGAGATACTGGCCGTCCACCCAAACACCGGAATCTTTCTCCACCTTGGAGGCGCCCTTCAGCCGAAGCTCGCCCAGGATCTCGTTGCTCTTGGCAGAGGCAGTTCCGGCCAAGGCCCAAATCATGCAAAGCATAAACACCGAATTCAGTAACTTCATAAATCGCTCACTCCTTTTGCTCCACCTATACGAATATCTATATCAGGATGAGCAGCATTCTCCAGTGACCATAGTACTTTCGTAAGGTGGCGGGATTGGTTCTTCGCTTGGTCGCCAATTCTTGTTCCGGTGGAAAACTAAACTTTTTCTTCCACAGCCTTTTGCGCTACACTCCGATCACTAAGGTGGTGCGTCGCTCGTTCGTGGCCGACGGGTAAGGCGTTCCAGGAGTTGGCTCCCTTTCCCAGGAGGTAGATTCATGTACCGGTCGTTTGCTAGCGCAACGGCTAGCGCCAGTGTCAGCCCATTTGTCGATGTGGAATCCACGATTCGCGGCTTAACCCAGGACCTATGCACCGCATTCAATACTGGAAACTACGATCAATGGGCGGTGCTATTTGCTTCCGAGGCGCAACTCATGCCTCCCAACCACGAACCTGTGCAGGGTTTGAAGGCGATTGAGAGGGTGATGCGTGAATTGGGAGAAGCCGGGCAGCACGATTTGCGCTTCGAGACCGCACAAATCACGCTGGCGGGCGACATGGCCATTGAAATTGGCCGCTACACCATGGCGATTTCCCAGGGAGATGGCACCACTTCGCCTCAGCGCGGGAAGTACTTGCGCGCCTGGCGGAGGCTGGGAGCGTGGTTGATTGTCGCCGACTGCTGGAACAGCAATCTGCCTTTGGGCAAGGAACGATAGTCCGAAGAGATGCCAAAGCAGAGCGGCGATGTCCCAGCGTCAGGCCCATCTGGTAGCGCCGGGTCCGCTCCGGGGCAATTTTTGCCGGAAGCGGCCCCCCACCCTTCCCGCTTTTGTCCTAATTGCTCGACGCAACTCCGAGAACATGGTTGCAAGCTGGTTTGTTCGCATTGCAGTTTCTATCTGAGCTGCTCGGATTTTTACTGATAGCGGCGATGGCCTGACAGATCGCCTCGGTTCCATCTAAAATGGCAGCTCACCTTATTTCACTCAATCGCCAAGGAGATGCGAAATGCAACGCAAGGCAAGCGCAGTCTGGAAGGGCGGCCTCAAGGATGGCAAGGGAGCGGTTTCCGCCGACAGTGGAGTGCTTTCCAGCACACCTTATTCGTTTGTCACCAGGTTTGAAAATACCCCCGGAACCAATCCCGAAGAATTGATTGCGGCGGCCCATGCGGCGTGCTTTTCCATGGCGCTTTCCGCGCAATTGGGCGCCGCCAATCTGACGCCCTCAAGCATCAACACCACCGCGAGCCTGAGCCTGGAGAAGCTGGAGTCGGGCTGGGCGATAACCACCATTCATCTTGACGTGGTCGGGCGCGTGCCCAACGCCGACGATGCCGCGTTCCAAAAGGCGGCGGAGAATGCTAAAGCAGGCTGCCCGGTATCCAAAGTACTGAATGCCAAAATTACGATGAATGCCAAGCTGGAAGGCTAAAAGGCCCGGGCGGGTTTAAAACTCAGCTTGGCCCCTGTAGAATAGATATGCAGTTCTTTCCTGATTGGCGGGCCGCGCAAAAAATGGCCGCCTGCCGAATTGTGATTGCCATCGTGGCGGAATTGGCAGACGCGCATGGTTCAGGTCCATGTACTCGCAAGGGTGTGGGGGTTCGAGTCCCTTCGATGGCACCATTAAGGTAGCGGGTCCTTCGCTGTGCTCAGGATTTCGCCTGCGGGCTCCCGCTCCGCTCACGCCCGCAAAACGGCTCAAGTTCGAGTCCCTTCGATGGCACCAAATCAAGTCCGGAAGTCACTTTGAGGGTGGCGCTGGCGCATGGCCCGCGCGATGGCTAAGGGTATGGATTCTCGGACTCCCCAGGCTTCCCGACGTTCTTGCTTGCTCCCAATGGCCGGTGGTGAATGTCGACTTGCGAAAAACGGTGCCTAAAGGCGGATTCATAACACGGCACTTACGGTATGCCTGAAGGCATACCCTGATACAAACCGCCCTTGAACCACGGACTCCTAAGGGAGGCCCTGCATTCGCGCGTCAGGCGGCCGCGCCATGGCCGGGATTCCGGCCGAATTCTCCCATGGTTCGGCAACCTCTTTCGATCCAGCGCACCAAAGTATCCATGCAGATTCTTCGCTTTGGGATTTTGGCATTGGTGTTTGCCGGCGAACTCCTGGCTCAGGGCCAAGGCGTGGAGGTCAATCCGGCAAAGCAAACGCCGCTTGCCGCGCAATCCAGTTCAACCTCCATCAAGCCGTACCATGCCATCACGGGCAGACAGCGGCTGTCATGGTTTCTGGACAGTACCCTGGGGCCTCAAACTCTGGCTGTCGGACTGGTCAACCCCGGGATCGGCACAGCCCGCGACGCTCCCCCCGAGTATGGCAGTCACTGGGCAGGTTTCGGGGAGCGCTATGGCATGGGTCTGACTGGAGTCGCAACCGGGAACGCCATGGAGGCCAGTGTGGGAGCCGTGTGGGGAGAAGATCCACGCTACTTCCGCACCTACCGCCAGCCATTTAAGGGGCGAGTGCGGAATGTTGTGGTGATGACCTTCCTCGCCCACAATCGCGAAGGCGCGCTCATGCCAGCCTATGCCCGCTACGGCGCCACCGCCGGAAATAACTTTCTTTCCAACACTTGGCGGGCGGATAGCGAGGCGGGCAACGGCGACGCCCTCCTCCGCACCCTCTACGGATTCGCCGGCCTGATGGGCAAGAATGCCTTCATCGAGTTCTGGCCGGACATCAAGACGCGGGTGTTTCGCAAGAAAGATTGAAACCAGAAAAGACCAAAATTCGGCGGCCCGTTGCCGAAGCCACTCGCCCAGAGTTTCCCGGCCAATCCCGTATAATCGACAGGATTCGCTATGTCTTCCAGCCTCGCCCAGATCCTGGCGGCCACGCGCCGCCGTGTCGCTGTAGCCAAGGCCACAGCGGATTTGCGCCAACTGGAAAGGCGAGCGGCGGAGCACGTCCCACGCGGCTTCAAGAGGGCTCTGCACACGGCGGGCAAGACCGGGCCAGCCATCATCGCGGAGCTTAAGAAGGCGTCTCCGTCGCGCGGCCTGATTCGTCCGGATTTCGACGTTGCGAAGTTGGCGCCGGAATTGGAACGAGCTGGGGCTACGGCGTTGTCCGTGTTGACGGACGAGGAGTTCTTTCAAGGTTCCCTGGAGAATTTGCGGTGCGCTTCCGCCAGCACTAATCTCCCTTGCCTGCGTAAGGACTTCATGGTGGATGAATTTCAAGTGCTCGAAGCGCTCGCCAATTGCGCGGACGCGATTCTGCTGATCGTGGCCGCTCTGCCTCAGGCGGAGTTGATTGCGCTGGCGGGAAGGGCGCGCCAGCAGGGGCTGGATGTTCTGTGCGAAGCGCATGATCGCGACGAGCTAGGGCGAGCGATCGATGCGGGCTGCGATTTGATCGGCATAAACAATCGCGATTTGCGAACCTTCAAAGTGGATATAGAAACCGCTGTGCGTTTGGCAGAGTTCATGCCCGCGAACGTTGTGCGCGTGGCGGAGAGCGGTATCCATAGCGGGGCCGATATCGCGCACCTGCGTGCGGCCGGGTACCACGCCTTCCTGATCGGAGAGTCGTTGATGAGGGCGCAGTCGCCGGGGGAGGCGCTGCAGACTCTACTAGCCAAATCAGAGAGCAAAGTTGCCAGCAGCCTGCGGTGAGCCTCTGCGCTGAGAACTCCGCACAGGGAACCGAGAACTGGTCTTATGACCTGGGTCAAAATTTGCGGGATCACGAATCTGGAAGATGCGAAGGTGGCCGTGGAAGCGGGCGCCGATGCTCTGGGATTTGTGTTCTACGAGAAGAGCCCGCGAAACATTGAACCGGAAGTTGCGCGCGAAATTGTGGCGAAACTACCGGCAAATGTTGAGAAGGTCGGTGTATTGGTGAACTGGGAGGAGGATGCGATTCTCAGGATCGCGGACCAAGTGGGCCTTACGACGATTCAGTTTCATGGTGACCGCGAGGACCCGCATGTAGCGGATATCGTTGTCCAGCAACGACCGCAGCTTAAGATTTTGGTGGCAATCTCGATGAACCATCCAAATCCGGAAGGCTGGGCCATGATGTGGCGCCCTGATGCGGTGCACGCTTTTGTGATGGACTCCGGAACTTCATCGAAGCCAGGAGGGACCGGCCGCGCATTCGATTGGAGCGCATCGACACCCCCGACCATGGATGTGATCAGGCGTCTCGGGAATCTTGTCTTGGCGGGTGGACTGAATCGCCAGAATGTAGCGGAAGCCATGCGTATACTTAGCCCCTGGGGCGTGGATGTTTCCTCCGGCGTGGAAGCCAAGCCGGGAAAGAAAGATCCGGAAAAAGTTCGGGCGTTTATCAAGGCTGTTCGCGACATGGATGAGAAGTAGGGGCCCAGGGATGACTAGGGATTCTTCGCTTCGCTCAGAATGACAAAACGACTCATGGCAACTGCGACCATCTCAAGAAAGAAACCCGCTAGTGGGAAGGTTGCGCCTGGCCGTTTCGGAGTCTATGGCGGCCGCTATGCTCCGGAAACCCTGATGGCGGCGCTCGAGGAGCTGGAGCGGGAATACGAAAAAGCCAAGCGGGATCGCGCCTTCCATCGGCGTTTGGACGAACTGCTGCGGACGTATGCAGGGCGTCCTACCCCTTTATTCTTTGCCGGCCGGCTTAGCAAGAAGCTCGGCGGGGCAAGAATCTATCTGAAGCGCGAAGATTTACTGCACACTGGCGCGCACAAGATCAACAATTGTCTCGGCCAGGCGTTGCTGGTCGAGCGCATGGGCAAGCATCGCATCATCGCGGAAACCGGCGCAGGGCAGCACGGAGTGGCGACGGCCACGGTCGCGGCGCTGTTCGGCTTCGAGTGCGTGGTGTACATGGGCACCGAAGACATGCGCCGCCAGGAACTCAACGTCTTCCGCATGCGCCTGCTGGGCGCCGAGGTGCGCGGAGTGGATTCCGGCTCGCGCACCTTGAAAGACGCTATCAACGAGGCCATGCGCGACTGGGTGACCAACGTCCGCACCACGCATTACCTGCTGGGCAGTGTGCTGGGGCCGCATCCTTATCCAACCATGGTGCGCGATTTTCACAAAGTGATTGGCCACGAAGCCCGCGCCCAGATTCTTAAGGCGGAGGGCAAGTTGCCGGCCGCGATCATTGCCTGCGTGGGCGGAGGATCGAACGCGATTGGCGTGTTTTACGAGTTCATTAAAGACAAGAAGGTCAGGCTGGTCGGAGTCGAGGCCGGAGGACGCGGCGAAACGTTAGGCGAACATGCAGCGCGATTCCGGGGCGGGTCGCCCGGAGTATTGCAGGGAACCTTCTCTTATGTGCTGCAAGATGAGGCCGGCCAGATTGCCGCCACGCACTCGGTTTCTGCCGGACTCGACTATCCATCGATTGGACCAGAGCATGCGGCGCTGAAGGATTCCGGCCGCGCCGAGTATGTGGCCGCTTCGGACGCTGAGGCTCTGGCAGCCTGCACACTTTTGGCGCGGACCGAAGGAATTATTCCAGCGCTGGAATCGGCTCACGCCGTGGCGGAAGTGATTAAGCGCGCGCCCAAGATGAAGAAGTCGGAAGTGGTGATCGTGAATATTTCGGGGCGCGGGGATAAGGATATTGGGATTTTGCGGGAAAATCTGGATCTCGGAGCGAAAAGCCCATGAGTGGCTTCGCGCGTGTTGCGATTATGCTACTGTCCACTTCGAGCCTTGCGGTTTCGGAACAGCCGCCCGTGATCGGTGCGAAGTTCAAGAAAGCATGGAGATCGGGCGACGTGGCAACCGTCTGCATGACTCATCCCGCGCAGGCGGACCCGTGCGTGGAGCGAGTTTTCGACGGCCTCATTTATCAAGTGGCTTACAACGCACAGACGGGCCGCGTGAGCTACCTTCACACCCATGACCAGAACTTCAGGACCTCCGATGGTCTCAGAGTGGGCGATCCTATTCCCGTCTCCGAGGAAACCATGGGGGTGCTGCCGGGATGGGAGATTCGTGTGTTGGCGACTCATGACGGCTGGTGGCCTGTTGTTGGCTATGATCTTCCGCAGATCAAGCTGACGGATGAGACTACGCTGGATCTGGCACACAAGGACGAACGGGCCAGCGGAATGGCTGTGATTGTGGGATTCTCGAAAGGACGCCCTTAGTCTGCCAGTTCATTCATAATTCTCCATGCCTCTTCGCTTTGAAAATAAACCGTCCCTCGTCGCCTACGTCACCTGCGGCGATCCTAATCTCGTCACCACGCGTGAAATCATTCTTGCCGCGATTGACGCCGGGGCTGACGTTCATCGAACTGGGCGTGCCTTTCAGCGATCCGCTGGCCGACGGACCGGTGATTCAACGCGCCAGCGAACGAGCGCTGCGCCAAGGCACGACGATCGAGCAAGTGCTGAAGTTGGCAAAAGAAATTCGGGAACGTTCGCAAGCGGGAATGATCCTGTTCACCTATTTCAATCCCGTTTTGCGGATGGGGCTGGCCAAATTTGCGGCTGCCGCCAAGGATGCCGGCCTGGATGGCGCGCTCGTCACCGATCTGCCGGTGGAGGAAGCCGGACCTTACCTGCGCGAGATGCGGTCACGAGATTTGGCTACGGTATTTCTAGCCGCTCCGACCAGCACGGACGAGCGTCTGAAATCTATCGCGGAGGCATCCAGCGGATTTGTGTACGCGGTTTCCAGGACCGGCGTGACCGGGGCTCGGAAGCAGTTGACGGACGATGGGCAGAAGCTGGTCCGGCGAGTACGTAAGTACACGAAATTGCCGGTGGCCGTGGGCTTTGGCATCTCGACCGCGGAGCAGTTTGCAGCGGTCGGAAAATTTGCCGATGCCGTAGTCGTAGGAAGCGCAATTGTCGAAGTGATCGAGCGCAATCCCGGCAAAGAAGCCGAGTCTGTGGCACAATTCATAAGACAGCTTTCAGCCGTCAGCTCTTAGCTTTCAGCAATCCACGGCCACTGAGGTTTGGTTCCTATCGAGCCGATGTTTTTGAATTGCTGAGAGCTGATGGCTGACAGCTTTACGAACCATGGACATTCCCGACTGGCGTAACAAAATCGACGAACTGGACCGGCAACTGGTGGATTTGCTCAGCCAGCGGGCGCGGGCTGCGCATGAGATTGGGAAACTGAAACGTGACTCTGCCATGCCGATTTACGAGCCGGAGCGGGAGCGGCTGGTGTTCGAGAATGTGCGGAAAGCCAACCGGGGACCCCTGCCGGAACGCGATTTATTGCGGATTTACGAGCGCATTCTTGACATCATGCGGCAGATCCAGCGGGAGGAAATTTCTCCGCAGGCGGTTTCCGATGGGTCGGGTGATACGGAATTGGATTCGGAGGTAAGTGACTGAAGCAGCTTTCAGCGCTCAGCCATCGGCATTCAGCCCGCACCGTGGGCATTGAGCTGACGACTGAAGGCTGAAAGCTGACAGCTGATCTTATGATTGTTGCCATGCAAGAACTCGCCACCGATGAGCAGATCCAGGATGTGGTGGAACACCTGGTCCGCATGGGTTTCTCCGTGCACCGCACTACTGGAGAGCGCCAGACCATTCTGGCCGCAGTGGGCGCGCGCACCGATTTTGATATCCGCAACCTGGAAGTGCTGGCCGGGGTGGAGCACGTGCACCGCATCAGCGCCCCTTACAAACTGGCGGGCCGCGCGTTCCGGCCGGAAGGCTCGATTATTGAACTGGGCCGCGGGGTGCGCGTCGGTGGAGACGAAGTAGTGGTGATGGCCGGCCCTTGCTCGGTGGAGTCGCGCGAACAATTGTTTACGGTCACGGAATTGATCGCCAAGGCCGGTGCTAAGGGCCTGCGCGGCGGCGCCTTCAAGCCTCGCAGCTCGCCGTATTCTTTTCAGGGAATGGGTGAAGCCGGCCTTAAGCTCTTGCGGGAAGCCGGAGACAAGTTCAACCTGCTGGTCATCAGCGAGGTGATGGAAATTTCCCAGATCCCCCTGATGTTGCCTTACATTGATGTTTTCCAGGTGGGGGCGCGCAATATGCAGAATTTCAACCTGCTGCGCGAACTGGGCAAAGTCAAGAAACCGGTGCTGCTCAAGCGCGGTATTGCGGCCACGCTGGAAGAACTGCTGCTCTCCGCCGAGTACATCATGGCCGGCGGAAATTATGACGTGATTCTCTGCGAGCGCGGCATCCGCACCTTCGAGACTTACACCCGCAATACCATGGACATTTCCGCGATTCCTATCATCAAGAAGCTTTCGCACCTGCCGATGACCGCCGATCCGTCCCATGGCACGGGCATCCGCGACAAAGTTGCACCCATGGCGCGGGCTTCGCTGGCGGCCGGAGCCGATGCACTGCTGATCGAGGTGCATCACGATCCGGATAAAGCGTTTTCCGACGGGGCGCAGTCTCTTTATCCTGACCAGTTTTCTCAGCTGATGAATGAACTGCGCATCATTGCGCCCGCGGTAGGCCGCAAGATCGCGTAGTAGGCTGCGACTTTTTAACGAGGGGCCCCATCCTATCGCGTTTTGCGCGATAGGGTGGGATTCCACAAAACGCCGGAGCGAGAAAGCAGATTTCGGACGGCGGTGAGGCTCCACTCCTACAATGAATTTTCCTAGTCCTACCGCTCGCCTGGACCATTGGCTCTCCACACTCGTGGCCCGAGGCGGTAGCGACTTGCTGCTGGTCCAGGGCGCGTCGCCCTGCATCTGCTTCGATGGGATGGTGCAACCTTTCGATCAGGGCATTCTGGAAGGCGCAGAGATTGAAGCTACCGTCCTGCCGGCGCTGACGCCTCGCGGTTTGCAGCTCTATCGCGAGACCCACATCGGAGATTCTTCCTATCACGTTCCTGGCCTGGGACGCTTTCGCATCAATCTGCATCGGGAACGCGGGAATGCTGCCGCCGCGATTCGCGCCTTGCCTCCCAAAGTGCCGGCTCTGGCGGATTTGCATTTCCGCCCGCAGTGGAGGCGCTGGCTCATTTGACGCGCGGCTTAGTCCTGATTGGCGGGCGGCCGGTTCGGGCAAGAGCACCACTCTGGCTGCGTTGGTGGACATCATCAATCGACACGAAGCCCGCCATATCGTCACCATCGAAGATCCCATTGAATACGAGCACACAGCATGGGAAAAGTCTGATCGAGCAGGTAGAAATCGGCTACCGACGCTCCGGATTTCCCTTCCGCTCTGCGCGCCGCGTTGCGGCAGGCGCCGGACATTATCGTGGTCGGCGAAATGCGCGATCCTGAAACCATGCACATTGCGGTTTCCGCTGCCGAAACCGGGCATCTGGTTTTTTCCACGCTGCACACTACCGATGTGGCCTCGACCATCTCCCGCGTGTCTGACTCGTTTCCTGTGGAACGGCAGAACACAATTCGCCAGGAGTTCGCCATGGCCCTGGCCGCGGTCCTTACTCAGACTCTGCTGCCGAGCAAACGCGGTGGCCGCGTGCCCGCCGCTGAGTTGCTGATGATCGGTTATGGCGGGCGGCAGCACATTCGCCGCAACGCCCTACAGCATATGCATCAGGAAATCACCATCACCAAGAATAGGGTCATTCACGCAGGAGGAGTCGCTGCTGGAGTTAGTGCGTCAGGGACATTTGGATCGCGAAGAAGCGATGCTCTGCGCCATGCATCCCGATGATCTGGAGATTCGCCTGAAGGCAGAGCGGTTAGGCTGATCTGGATTCGTAATGCCGGATAACTGAAGGAAAAATCCGAGCCGAGCACGCAATGGATGAGATACAGGCAGCCGTGCGTCCATTCTTGAAGGAATTGGGTTTCCGTGCTCGTTGGCGAGCATTCAACCGCCTTCGTCGGACGGGCTCACGCAGGTGATTGAGTTCCAACTCGGCAGATTTGATCCTCCCGGCACCAACGCTACCGGATATCGGCGCGACCTTTACGGAAAGTTCACCGTCAACGTTGGTGTTTATATACCTGAGGTAAATAAATACACGTTTCCCGGCGATGGTGAACGCTTGTTCGTTCATGAATACAACTGCGACGTCCGCGAGAGACTTGGAAATTTGGGACCGGAGCACAGGGATATTTGGTGGGATCTCGAAGCACCGAAGGTTCAAGACTACGCTGCGGAGGTATTCCTCCGATTGGAAAGAGACGCATTCCCCTTCTTGGCGCAATTCGAGAATCGCGATGCGATCCTCAAGCAATTGACGGAACATCCCACCAGTTCGTTCACTTGCAGACCGAGGATTATATGCGCAATCATTCTAGCCGGTCGGGACAGAGCGATGAAGCCCGATCGCTTCTCGCTACACAAGCGCGAGAAAATAGAAATCAGCCCCACTTAGGCTTTCTGCGCGCTCTTGCGGACAGACTTGGTTTAGGGAGCCTCGAGTGATCGCCCACTCGTAGCTGCCCGGCAGATGCCGAATCTAGTCGGGTTCGGCGCGTTCACCGTAAGGTCCGGAAAAAAACTCCAGGTTCCCAGCGATTTGTTGACAGCATTGCCTTTGTTACTATAACTTATAGCTATAATAAAACAGAATCTTAGCGCTTCGTTGTTTAGAAATGGACCTTAGGGCCCCATGGCGAGAAACGCGCCTATAAACGATCCTGACGCAATTGCGGGGCATTCTGGGCGGCGATCGAGCCCCTGCTTCAGGATTGGCTAGCAGATGCCTGCCGCATCTTCAATAGCTTATAGCTAACTGCTTGACAAGCTACTTCACAACCGGCAGTAGGGCTTGGCAAATCGCGTGGGGACAGCCGCCCTCGGGTATCCATCGGGCGAAGGCCCGAGGTTTGGTTCTCGAGTCCACCCAAGGAAGAGCTTCGGAGCTGGCTCCGCCGGACAGGCGGGGGCGCCTGTCCCTACGTATGTGCGTACCCTGTAGCCTCGTTTACAATTCCTATTCGCACCATCGGCCCTGATCAAAAATGTCTATTCGCCAAATTACGATCATTGGCACTGGCCTTATCGGCGGGTCGTTGGGGTTGGCGCTGAAGAAGCAGCGCTTTCTGGGACGCATCCTTGGCTGTGATCGCGCGCCGGTGCTCGAACGCGCGCGCAACAAAGGTGCGATTGACGACGGCCACACCGATCCAGCCGATTCAATTCGGGGCAGCCAGATCATTGTTCTGGCTACACCGGTGGGCGGCATTCTTGATTTGATTGGCCGCCTTGGCCCGGCGCTGCCGCCCAAGACCCTGCTTACCGATACGGGCAGCACCAAGGCGGAAGTCCTGGCCCGCGCTACAGCAGTGTTCGGCAAGCAAACCGGACGCCGCTTTCTGGCCGGGCATCCTATGGCCGGGAAAGAGCAATGCGGCGTGGAATTTGCCGATCCTGATTTATTTCAAGGCGCGGCCTGGCTGCTGACTCCCTCCGCCGAGCAGGACGTTTATTCCGGCCTCAGCGGAGAATTCCTGCAGTGGGTGGAAAAGATTGGTGCGCGGGTTGCCAGCATGGAAGCCGCCGCGCATGACGAACTCTGCGCCTGGATCAGCCATTTACCGCAGATGATCTCTACCGCCCTGGCTGCCGCCCTGGTCGAGGAGTTCGGAGAGAATGCCCCTCTGCTGGAGGCCGGTGGCCGCGCTTTGCGGGAGATGACGCGCATTTCGGCCAGTCCGTATTCCATGTGGCGCGATGTCGCTCTTACCAATAAGAAGAATATTGCGGACGCGCTGCTCAAGCTGGAGCAGCGGTTGGCGCACATCCGGGAAAACCTGGACAGTAAAGAGCTCGCGATGGAATTCGAGCGAGCGCATCACTTGAAGAAGAATTCACCACAAGGTCACATCTCACCACAGAGTCACCGAGCCACAGAGAAGACAAAACCTTAAGCTGCTTTTTCTCTGTGTCCCTGTGCTCCTGTGGTAATTTAAGGCTCTTTGCGATGAACAAAGTTGTCTCCAGTTCCGACGAGGCTATTCGGGACATTCCCGACGGCGCGACCATCATGCTGGGCGGTTTCGGCCTGTGCGGTATCCCGGAAAACCTGATTCGCGCCTTATCCGCAAAGGAGTGAAGCACCTCAACACCATCAGTAACAATATGGGCGTGGATGGGCATGGCATGGGCGATCTGCTGCGGCGGGACAAATCGCCGCACATCGGAAGCTACGTGGGGAGAACAGCCTGCTCGAGCAGTAGTGCTACGGGGAAGCTCGATGTCGGCCTCATTCCTCAAGGCACGTTTTCGGAGCGCATTCGCGCCGGAGGTGCAGGCATCCCTGCTTTCTATACTCCCGCCGGAGTCGGCACTCTAGTTGCCGAGGGCAAAGAGACCCGCGAATTCGATGGGCGTCCTTACGTGATGGAGCGGGCACTTACCTCGGACTTCGCGCTCATCCGGGCCTGGAAGGGTGACAGGCTGGGGAATCTGGTTTATCGAAAGACGGCGCGCAATTTTAATCCGATGATGGCGGCGGCCGCGAAGATTACTATTGCTGAAGTCGAGCATTTGGTGGAGGTCGGCGAGTTAGACCCTGACCTGATCCATACTCCCAGCATTTACGTACAGCGCATCGTGCAGGGGGAGTTTTATGAAAGAACCATCGAGAGACGGACGGTGAGGAAGGCAAGTTAAAGACAAAAGCCGCCACAGATTTCCACGGATCTTTCTTTAGATTTCTGATCCGCATGATTCGCGGCGAATCCATGGCGAAAAAATTTGTTCAGTAGGGCAGTCCGAACCTGTGTCCACATTGGCAAAACCCGGCAAAGACGATGACAAGCGCGAGCGCATCATCAAACGCGTGGCCCGCGAGCTGCGCGATGGCTTCTACGTCAACCTGGGCATCGGCATGCCGACGCTGATCGCGAATCACGTCCCGCCGGGGATTGAGGTCATCCTGCAAAGCGAGAACGGCATGCTCGGCATCGGGCCTTATCCCGTCGAAGGCCAGGAAGATGCGGACCTGATCAATGCCGGCAAGGAAACCATCACTGAGATGCCGGGCACGGCTTTCTTCTCCAGCGCGGATTCCTTTGCCATGATTCGCGGCGGCCACATCGACCTGAGCGTGCTGGGCGCGATGGAAGTGGACGAACAAGGCAGCCTGGCCAACTGGATGATCCCGGGAAAAATGGTGAAAGGCATGGGCGGCGCCATGGATCTGGTGGCCAGCGCCCGCCGCGTGGTCGTCGCCATGGAGCACACTACGCGCGAAGGCCAGCCGAAGATTTTGAAGAAGTGCACTTTGCCGCTCACTGGGGTCAGAGTGGTGGAGACGATCGTCACCGAGATGGCTTACATTCGCGTGACGCCGGACGGACTGCTGCTGGAGGAAATTGCGCCCAATCTCACTCCCGAGGATGTGCAGCGGGCCACTGAACCTACCCTGCTTCTCAGTCCCCAGCTCAAAAGGATGGACTACTAGCCGACGCAAGCCGGGCGGGCCCAACGTTGGTTGTGTCCTGAGGCTTCATTCCCCTTGACATTCTACCGGTATGGCCATACCCTCTTCCCCTAGAATGTCTACCAAAGAAGATAAAGATCGCATCGAGTTGCTGCAAGGAACGCTCGACCTGCTGATCCTGCGCACCCTGCTGCTGAGACCGGCGCACGGGTACGCCATCGCCAAAGCGATTGAATTCAATTCTGATGAAGTGCTGCAGGTGGAGCAGGGATCGCTCTATCCTGCGCTGCACCGGCTGATCAAGCGCCGCTGGATTTCGGTAGAAGAAGGCACTTCGGAGAATAACCGCCGGGCTAAGTTCTACCGCCTGACGGCCAAGGGCCGGCGGCAATTGGCGGTCGAGACCGGCAAATGGGAGAAGCTTTCCAGCGCCATCGCACAAATTCTCCGGCCGGCGGAACCGGAAGGTGAATCATGAGCCGCCGCAAACGCATGCTGGAGGACCTCGATCAAGACATCCGCGAGCACATTGCCATGGAGACCCAGGACAATATCGAACGCGGGATGTCTCCGGAAGAGGCGCGATATGCGGCTTTGCGCAAGTTCGGCAACGTGGTGCGGGTAAAAGAGGAAACCCACGCGGTATGGAGTTTCATCTGGCTGGAACAGTTGCTACAGGATCTGCGCTTCGGAGTACGCATGCTTCGCCAGTCGCGCGGTTTTGCCGCAGTGGCGATTTTGACGCTGGCCCTCGGCATTGGCGTCAACACTGCGATTTTCAGCTTGATTGATGCGGTCATGCTGCGGGCGTTACCGGTCAGGAATCCTTCGCAACTCGTGCTCTTGCGATGGCATGCGCGCAACTCGCCAAGCGTGCACGGCTACATGTCCTCAGGAGATTGTGCCGGCGATCTTGGACCTGGCAACCAAAACCCATCCGGTTGCTCATTCTCCGAGCCGATGTTTCGCGCGATCGCCCAAGCCAGGATTTTTTCCGAAACGGCAGCATTTGCCAATGCCGGCAGGCTGGCCCTCACCGGCAATGGCCCTGCCAGCGTGATCAGCGGCCAACTGGTTTCCGGCGACTTTTTCCACAATATGGGCCTCACGGCGGCTGTCGGCCGATTGCTCAATCCTGCCGACGATACGGCCTCCGCTGAGCCCGTTGCGGTATTGAACTACGGCTACTGGCAAAGCGCTTTCGGCGGTTCTCCCGGCGCGGTGGGACGCACCATTGAACTGAACGGGGCTGCCTTCACCATTGTCGGTGTAGCCGAACCAAGATTTGCCGGGATAACTCCGGGCAGTGATTACGATGTCTGGCTTCCGCTATCCGACGATCAACGCATTGACGCCAACAACGCCATCTTGCGGAATGATCATCGTACCGATGCAGTGTTTTGGTGGCTGACCATCGTTGGCCGGCTTTCGCCGGAGACTCCTCTGCGCCAGGCGCAAGCAGTGGTGAGCGGCCTGTTCCGCAATCAGACCCTGCATGGACCGACACCGCTCTTTCATAGTGGCGAGACAGAGCAGGCTCCGGCGCCACTACCGGGGCCCGCAAAGAAAGAGATGCCGCCGGCGGTTCGCGCCAACGCTCCTGTCAGGATTCCATTGCCGCAAAGAGCGGCTCCGCGAAAGAGTTCCGGCGGTCACGGCGCAGTGGGAAGTCCTGCGCCGCAAGCCGCGGCGAATACGCCGATTGCGCTGCCTCCTCCGCGACCAGCGGCGGCGGCGGTCGTGCCGCAGGCACCCCAGGTAGATGATGATCCGCAAATCACGCTTGTGCCTGCGCAAAGCGGCTTGACCGGCAGTCGTCCCCAGTACGCCAATCCGCTCTATGTGCTGATGTTGGCCGTTGGCATCATCTTGCTGATCGCCTGCGCGAATGTCGCCGGCCTGATGTTGGCTCGCGCCGCCAAGCGGCAACCGGAAATGGCGGTGCGGCAAGCGCTGGGCGCGGGCCGCCTGCGGATCGTCCGCCAGTTGTTGACGGAAAGCGTGCTGCTCGCAACCCTCGGCGGAAGCCTGGGCGTTGTGTTCGCCTACTGCGGCGCGCGTGCGATCGTTTCGTTTGTGTCGCGCAATCAGATCCGCCCTCTCGGATTTGCCACCGGCATCGACTTGCGCGTGCTCGGATTCACGGTCGCCATCTCTCTGCTCTGCGGAATTCTCTTCGGCGTGGCGCCCGCGCTTCGCAGCACCTACGGTGATGTGGCCCCGGCGCTGAAGCGCGGCGATGGCAGTTCGATGCCCCGGGGCCATGGTAGAAAATGGCTCAGCCTGGGCAACACGCTGGTGATCGCGCAAGTGGCGCTGGCTATGGTCTTGCTCGTGGGCGCCGGGCTCCTGGTGCGCACCCTGCAGAATCTGCGCAGCGTGGACATCGGTTTCGACTCCCACAATATCCTGATCTTCACCATCAATCCGGATTTGGCTGGTTATAAAGGCACGCAGATAGACAGCTTCTACCGCGACCTGCAAGGGCGGCTTTCCGAGACCCCGGGGGTAAAGTCCGCGAGCTATTCGATGGTTCCCCTGCTGAGTAGTTTTCTGATGGGCACGAGTTTTCATTGGCCGGGAACGCCACAGGATCAGTACTCCGAGGCGGACATGCTGGGCGTCGGACCCAGTTTCTTTCAGACAATGCATATACCATTCGTGGCGGGCCGTGGCTTCGCTACTCCCGATTTCGAGATAGCTTCTGCCAACTTCGCGTCTGTACTGGCCGCTCTGAATCCGGGAGCGAAACCGGCAATGGGCCCACCCACTTCGGTGATCGTGAACCAGGCTTTCGTGGAGAAATATTTAGGCAAGGAGAATCCGCTCGGCAAGCGATTCGGCGATTCGGCTGGAGACTCCTATATCCCCCCGACGCCGGGTTACGAAATTGTCGGAGTCGTGCGTGACACAAAGTACAGCGATCTGAGGCGGGAGATTCACGCCATGATCTTTAGTCCGAATACCTTAGGCGGAGCGACCTTTGAAGTGCGCACCGCGGCCAATCCGGAAGCTATTCTTCCACTGATCCGGAGAGTCGTGGCGCAAGTGAACGCCAATCTGCCGCTCTTCGATGTGCACACCCAATCGGAACAAATTGACCGACTCCTGTTTCAGGAGCGGCTGGTGGCGCGCCTGGCAAGCTTCTTTGCTCTGCTGGCGCTGCTGCTTGCCTGTGTTGGACTCTACGGCTTGCTTTCTTATGAAGTGGCGCGGCGATCGCGTGAGATTGGCATTCGCATCGCGCTCGGCGCCCAAGCTGCCGACGTGTTGCGTATGGTCATACAGCAAGGAATTACTTTGGCCATTGTGGGCGCGCTGCTCGGCACCGGAGTTGCGCTCGGAGTGACACGATACCTGGCTTCGATGCTCTATGACGTGCACGCCAGCGATCCGCTGACCCTGATCTCCGTTGCGGTGTTGCTGACCCTTGTGGCCTTTGTCGCCTGCTACCTTCCCGCCCGCCGCGCTCTGCGCGTCGATCCCATGGTCGCGTTACGCTGCGAATAGTCTCGGCGCCAACGGTCGCAAAATCTACCCACGCCGCTAATGGATACCCGCCTCGGCTTTCGCCCGCGCCGCCTCAAACTCATCGCCCTTCTGCCATCCGATCAATCGCGCCTGCGAAGCCGCCTCCCATCCTAGGGCGAATCCGAAGCGCGCCATCGCCGCGTCCCCGGTGAAGTCCATTTCCGGATGATATTCATCGCTCGGCTGGTGGTAGTGCTTGGTGGTGTATTCATCGGCCTGCCGCAGTCCCCAGGCTTCATCGTGTCCCTTGTACTTCAACCCTTCACTCACCGAGAAGGCCGGAATCCCCACGCGCGCCAGGCTGAAGTGGTCGGAGCGATAGTAGTAGCCCGCCTCGGGATGGGAGTCGGGACGAATCGCCAGCCGGAATTCCTCCGCCGTGGCTTGCACTACGGGATAAAACGTCGTCCGCTCCGCGCCGGAAACTTCAACGTCCTCGGGCGCGCCCAGCGGCGGCAAGTCGTCGTAGTTCAGGTCGAGTGCGATTTTTCCCGCGGGCACCGGAGGATGCTGGCCCAGGTACTCCGATCCCAGCAAGCCCTGTTCCTCTGCTGTCACCGAAGCAAAGATGATGGACCGCGCCGGAGGTTTCGCCGCCAGGGAATAGGCATGGGCCAACTCCAGCAAGATGCCGCAGCCGGTAGCGTTATCGTCCGCGCCGTTGTAGATGTTGTCTCCGGGCATGTCCGGACGAATGCCCAGGTGATCGTAGTGCGCGGTGTACATCACCGCTTCGGCCTTCAACGTGGGATCCGATCCCGGCAACATGGCCACCACATTATTCGACGCAAAAGGACGAACCTGGCTCACCATGTGGGCCTTGAGTTTGACGGGCAGCGCCACCGGATGGAAATCGCGGGCGCGCGCGTTCAACATCATCTTGTCGAGGTCCAGGCCCGCGTCGTTTGTCATTTGCTTCGCCACATCCCATTGGATCCACGACGCGACCTGCAATTTGGGCGCGTCTTCCGCCTTGAGATAAGACCTCTCCCCGGAATTCGAATTGCGCACTACTTCCCAGGGATAACTCGCCATATCCGTCTGGTGAATGAGAATCACACCCACGGCTCCTTTGCGGGCGGCTTCCTCATATTTGTAGGTCCAGCGGCCGTAATAAGTGAGCGCCTTACCTTTGAAGAAATTCGCGTCCTCGGATGGCGGCTCGTTTACCAGCATGAGCAGGACCTTGCCGCGCACGTCCACGCCTTTATAGTCGTCCCAGTGATATTCGGGAGCCTCGATTCCGTAGCCCACGTAGACGATCTGCGCGTTCACGTCGGACTGTGGCTGCTGGGTTTCGTCGAAGCCGACGTACTGGTCGAGGTATTTCAGTTCCGTCGCTGGCCCGGCATTGGGGACGAGGGAAAACCTGGTCTCCGGTTGGGTGGTCACGCCCACCAGCGGAACCCTCTGCAGGTAGGTTCCATTGTCGCCGGCAGGTTTCAAGCCGTAGAGGGCGAATTCCGTGGCAAGGTATTCGGCCGCGATGTCTCCGCCGCGCTGCCCGGTGCCGCGCCCTTCCAGCAGATCATGCGACAAAAAGCGGACATGCGCCCGGATGCGTTCCGGGTTAATTTTCTGCATCGCGGAGAAGGCAACACCGGAAAGACGTACCGTTCCCCGGCGCGCCGGTTTAGCTGGCGCGGCCCATGCACCCGAAATAAAGAAAGCCACGAACAGAACAAAGCAGATCTTATCTCTATACACGCTACACTCCTGCGCAGCTGTGAATCTTGAAAACTGCCTATGCTATGAAGTAGCCCGCAACCTGCGGGCTAGTTTTTCGACCCTCAGCCAGCGCGAAACTCGGGCACAGACTCATCCGGCTGGAATACCGGCTTCAGCGTGTCACCATTGGCTCCGGCTGCCTTGCGATTGATCTCTTCAATATCGTTCCGCGACCAGCCCACGCTGGAGATTTCGATTTCGCCGTCCGGCGCAATCCAGAAGATTGTCGGCACATTGGTCAGCCCGTAAGCATTCGATACGGGAAATGTGTCGCTGTCATCCAGCAGCACCGGGAACGTGATGCCACACTCCTTCACGAAGGCCGCAGTGTCTTTGGCCACATTCTGCGAGATGCCAACCATGGTTACAGTTTTGTGGCCATGAGCCTGGTAAATGCGCTCCAGAAAGGGAAAAGCAAATTGGCAAACCGGGCACGAGATCTTGAAGAATGCGGCCAGCACGGGTCCGCGAGACAGGGCGTCGCGCAGCGCGAATTCGCCTCCGTTCAATGCCGGCAAGCTGAAGTCTGGCGCGGGTTTCCCCGGTGTCAATGCGGCCACGGCGGTTCCTCCGAAGATTTTTCCAGGAAAGTTTGAACTACTTTCCATTCTAAATCACCCGCCTAAATCACCCGCGCGGCGCGCAAAATCTTGCGCGCCAGTCCGGTCAGCGCGGTCGTGTTCAGCCGCGATTGCGCGATCCACTTGCCGGGAAGATTCTGGGGAAGAGATTCCTCCCGCACCCTTACAGTGTAATCCGTCACCGTAATCGAGTGCCGCAGGGTGAGACTTGTCTTCCCATTAGCGTCCGCTGAAATCTCAGGCAACTCCCACATTCCGGGCATTAACGAGGCTACATCGGGACGGCGCACCAAAAGCACCGACCGGTTGCGGCGGGCGAGCCCGTAGTGAATCTCGCGCTTATGCTGCGGCGTTTTTTTCACCGGCCTGGAGAATTCTCCCTGGCTTCGGCACAACTCGACCACCGGACATGCCCGGCAGTTCGGTTGCCTCGGCAGGCACACCGTCGCGCCCAGTTCCATCATGGCCTGGTTGAAGTC
>CAWDCI010000008.1:0-5650 GCA_963800745.1 uncultured Acidobacteriaceae bacterium | reverse complement strand
CGGCTGATTACTCTTCTTCCGTCACGTCCGCAAATAAATCCGTTTCCTCCACGGCCGGCCTCGGCTCGGCCGCCGCCGCCAGATGAAATCGCTCCTGGCGCGGCGATTTTCTCAGATTCCTTTCGAGCAGCGCCCAAAGGGGCTCCTGGCTGGCGTGCGCCTTGAAGGCTGCCATCTTGGTTTCGATCAGGTCACCGATTTCGATGGTCGTGGTAATGGGAGGAAGCGCCACCGGAGGCCGGTCCGGCAAGGTGAAATTGTAGGTGGAGTAGTAGAGTTTCTGCGCCCGATGCGCCGTCACCCCTCCGCCCAGTTGGTCCGGAAAGCGGTTCTCCCGTCCCGCCCAATGAAACGCCAGCGTGGCGAAAAGAGATGCCATGGAATGATCGCTGTGCGCGGTGACTCCGCCCTCCGCCCCAAACGCCAGCACCACCTGCGGACGAAACGCGCGCAACTGCAGCATACGTCGCGGACCACGCTGTACAGGTCCTGGCGATGCAGGTGGCCGTCCGGGTAATCCAGCACCACGCCGCGGCTCACCCCGAGAATTTCACACGAAGCGGCAAACTCCTTGCGCCGCATGGCCGCCAGTTCGTGATCGTCCTTGGCCGCGCCGCGATGCGTGGCCGCTTGCCCAGGCGTGAGACAAAGGACGCAAGTTTCCACGCCGCGATTGGCATAGAGTCGCAATACCCCGCCAAAACCGCCAGCTTCGTCATCCGGATGAGCCGTAATGCACATCAGTCGCAGCATGGTTGTGATTCTAGCGTGCCGCGGGCGAGGAAGTCAGTGCAGATACTTTGGATCTCGTCTCATAAATCACTTTCTCGGGGAAGGACAGGCTACCCCAGGGGCTAAAGCCCCGTGGGGTTTGTCGGGCTCTGGACGGCCCGGCTGAAGCCGGGCCCTACCCAAAACTATTTATGAGACCAGTTCTAGTACAGATGATAACGACTTAACATCTCAGGCGGGTTCGGCTTCCGCCCGAACCTCTACCTCTTCAGGCTCCGATTCCAGCATGAACGCCAGAACTTCCTGGGGCACGGGAGCCTTCCATACCGGCGCAAACGATTGCCGATGCAGCGGCGACGGGCCATGCTCCCGCAGCGCCGCCAGATGGCGCGGCGCGCTGTAACCTTTGTTGGAAGCCAAGCCATACATGGGGAAGACCGGGTCCCATTCGCACATCATGCGGTCGCGCTCCACTTTGGCCAGGATCGAAGCCGCGGCAATCGAGGCCGAGAGCGCGTCGCCATGAATGATGGCTTGCTGCTCGCATTCGCAGTCGAGCCGCAGAGCATCCACCAGAAGATGATCCGGGCAAGGCTGCAGTTGCAGGACAGCATCTCGCATGGCCACGCGCGAGGCCTGATAGATGTTGATCTGGTCAATGCAAGCCGCATCTACGGCGGCGATGGCCCAGGCGATGGCGTGTTCGCGGATGCGCGCCGCCAGAATCTCACGCCGCTCCGCGGGCAGCAGTTTCGAATCGCGCAGCCCGCGAATGCGATACGTCGGCTCAAGAATAACCGCGGCCGCAACCACCGGCCCAAACAGCGAGCCGCGGCCGACCTCGTCCACGCCAGCGATGAGGCGCGCGCCGCGCTGCCAGGCTTTCTTTTCATACTTCAGCGTACAGTGCAGCCGCTTCAGCAGGCGCAACTTGGCGGACGAGGCTGACAACGGTTTCTGGTTCGCGAGTTTAGGACGAAGAGGCACCGGAGATAGCAGCATCTTCGCCGAGACCAGGGCTGTGGAGCAAGCAGGAAAAAGGCCGCGCCGCCACAACGGACCTCCCGACTTCTCCTCGGATCAGATCTTATTGCTCGGTTTCCAGCACAAGGACCGTGGCCAGCCGATCAAGCGGCTGTGGCGGCAAACTCACATCGACGGCCGAGCCTTTCTGAGTGAACTTCAGTGGGTTGCGCTGCGGATCGGCCAGCAAATAGGCATTGACTATCCGCTTCTCCGCTTTTTCCAGATGGAACGCACCATCCGGCCACTGAAAAATGTGTATGTACAATTTGCCCGGTTTGGTGGTGCAGCGCCAAGCCCATTTGTCCGCCCAGACCGGCTTGCCGTCCTTATCTTTTTCAGTTGGGCTATAAGAGCCGTCTTCATCCCCAAAGGCAGTAGGGCCCGTTCCGTAAATAGCTTCATGGTTGATGTCGAGCCATTTTCCTATCGCCTTCAGGCGATCCACTTCGGGCTGGGGAATGTCACCTTTGGCATCGGGGCCAATATTCAACAGGTAGTTTCCGCCTTTGCTGGCGATGTCGATGAGGTTATGCAGCAAGACCTCAGTCGGCTTGTAGTTTGTGTCGTACGACTTATAACCCCAGGTGTCGTTGATGGTCATGCAGGTTTCCCAATCGCGGCCAGGAAAGCCTTGAGGTGGAATTTCCTGCTCCGGAGTTTCCGTGTCTCCGTCGTAGCCGCCACCTAGGCGATTGTTCCAGATCAGGTTGGGATACTTGTTGACCAAGGTCACAATCTCGCCGGCGAGTTCAGGCGTCATCTCCTTGGTCGGAGTGTCAAACCAGATCACGACTGGGAAGGGCTGATAGTTGGTCAGTAATTCCTTGAGCTGAGGAATCGCCTTGGTGTGCAGATAGGTGGCGAAGTCGCCGTTCTGCGCAGTATCCCAGTGGCCGTCCCAGGCTGCGCCGCCAGGGGCAGTCCAGTCCTGATCCTGCGAGTAGTAAAAGCCGAGCTTCATGCCCTGTTTTTTGCACTCGATGGCCAACTCGCGCAAGGGGTCGCGCTTGAAGGGAGTCGCCGCGACAATGTTGAATGAGCTGGCCGTCGAGTTGAACATGGCGAAGCCATCGTGATGCTTGGCCGTGATGATGATGTATTTCATGCCGGCCGCTTTGGCCAGCGCCACCCATTGGTGGGCATCGAAATCGGTGGAATTGAACTGCAGCGCCAGTTGCTTGTACTGGGCGACCGGAATTTTGGCGTTGTGCATGATCCATTCGCCGATGCTCGGCACCGGCTGGCCTTGCCAGGTTCCAGCGGGAACCGCATACAGTCCCCAATGGATAAACATGCCGAAGCGGGCATCGCGCCACCAACTCATGCGGGCGCTGCGTTGCGCCTGGGTTTCGGCGTCCTGAACTGCCGCCACTGGATGCTGGGCCTCGGCATAAAGTGAATGAGAAGAAATGAGGGCGCCGCAGAGCAGCGCCAATATCCAAAGAGAGCGATGCGCACTGGGATGGTTTTTCACGAGCGAACTATAGCACCGACAGGCATGAGGTATCCCCCTCCCCCTGGGACCTAGTGCAATCACAGAGTTAGCAGAAAATTCGTTTCAGATCTTTGGATCTAAAAGGGTTACGGGCAAAATATTCAAAACAAAGTGGTTAGGAGAAAACAAAAGGCGCAGCTTTTGGCTGCGCCTTTTCTTTCCGAACTCCAAACTTAAGAATAGCATTTTGGAGGGGGGAAATGGGACAGGGTTGATGACTTTATATCTGGATTGGAATCAGCGATTTGCGTGGAATTTGGGGGCTGTAGGGGGTTGACAAGATTCGGGAGCTTGGGCAGGCGCGCAATCCAAGACCACGCAAGCGCTTGCGTATTGGCACATCCCAGTCAAGGGGCCCGTCATAGGGCGGTCCGATGTCTCAGCCTGCCCTTGATGAAGAAGATGCTAAACTTCTGGGTTGGAGGCACGTTTCATGCTTGGCTTTAGGGTTTCGCGTGCCCGGTTTTTTGCCTTTGTCGTTGTTCTCGCATCTTCGTGTAGCACGTTACCCGCTCAGAACCAGCCCAGTCAGCCTACGCCCACCGAGACGCAGAACCAATCTCCGTTCAAGCTGAAAGTAAAAAGCAATCTGGTTGTGGTGCGGGTGGTGGTGCGCGACGCGAAGGGTAAGCCGGTCGAAGGCCTGAAGAAGGAAGACTTCAAACTTTTCGATCGGGGCCAGGAGCAATCCATCGCGCAGTTTGACATGGAGACATCGGCGGCGCCACCTTCCAGCACGGTTGCAGTTGTCGCCCCACGAAAAACCGCCCCACCACCACCGGTTCCTCCCGCGATGCCTGAGAAGTTTCTGGCTTTGTACTTTGACGATCTGAATACCAGTGACGCGGATATGGCGCGCGCCCGTGATGCGGCCGATCGCTACCTCGCGGCCAACCTCCAGCCAAGGGACCGGGTTGGGATTTTTACGACGGAGAAAATGTTGTCTGACTTTACGTCCGATCCGCAGCAGATTCGTGACGCGCTGCGCAAACTTCACGTCAGCGCGCGGGCACTTTTCCGAGATCATGACTGCCCGAATCTTTCCGATTATCAAGCGTTCGAGATTACGGAATTTTCCAACGACACCAGCATCGACGCATGGCAGGTGGCACTAGACGATGCAACGATGCGCGGCTGCTTGGGAACGGGCGGCGGTGCTGCCGAGGCTTCGAATGCGCCGCAAGAGATTTTGGAGTTAGCGCGACGCGTCGTAGCTCAGTCCCAAATGCAGGCGCGTGACAGCTTGCAGGAACTGGAGCAGGCGGTTAACTACACCTCCCACATGCCGGGTCAGCGAACTGTCATTCTGGTAACGTCAGGTTTCTTGTCGCAAAGTGAGCAACCTCAATTGGACCGGATAATTGACCATGCGCTGCGCTCGCAGGTAGTCATCAGCGCGCTCGATGCTGAAGGATTGGCGGTCATGATGCGCGAACTGGACGTTGAACGTGCACAAATACCCCAAGGAGACGCAGCCTTCAAGTTTCAAAATGTGGATTCTGCAAGACAAATGGCGGCCACAGACGTGATGGCCGAGTTGGCGCAAGGCACTGGGGGCGGGTTCTTCCACGACAACAACGACCTGAAAGCAGGATTTGCGGCGCTGGCGGGATCGCCAGTGTATTACATTCTGGCGTTTGCTCCCACTGACGTTAAGCTGGACGGCAAGTTTCATCCCCTGAAGGTCACGCTGGCAGAAAAAGAGAAAGGCATTTCCATCCAAGCGCGGCGGGGTTATTTTGCGCCCAAGAATGAAGCCGAGGCTGAAGCGGAAGCTAAGCAGCGAGATGCTTCCGAAGCCGAGGCTCAGACTCAGGAGCAAATTCGCGAAGCCATGTTCTCAAAGGCTGTGCTTCGCCAATTGCCGGTTGTACTCTATGCGCAACGCACCAAGAGCCTGGGCGACACCCGTGACATCTCTTTTGTCACTCATCTCGACACCACGCCTCTGCGCTTGCGCAAAGACCTCGACCATCATGCGAACACTGTAATCTTCGAACTTGCTATTTTCGATGAGAGGCAGCACCTGGTTGCGTCTCAGCAAAAAAGGGCACTCATTCATGTTCCCGATTCGCAGTTGCAGTCATTCCTCAAGAGCGGCGTCGATGCGGAGATGACTTTCAACCTGAAGCCCGGACTCTATACGGTACGCGAGGTAGTGACCGATGCGGAGGAACACAACATGGCCGCGTTCTCTAACAACGTGAACGTTCCGTAATTCCCGTGGTCCCCAGGTCTCGCAACCCCGGTGTCTAGTCCCACGACATGCTTTACATTCTGTCCCGGGACATCCTTTACACTTTTTCTTTTCACTCTTGAGGGGAGGGGAGCCAGCGCGCCACCGCGGTGGCGCGCTGGCTCTGTAAGTCCAGTTCGCGGATCACGGTCTGGCAGTAA
>CAWDCI010000007.1:0-8735 GCA_963800745.1 uncultured Acidobacteriaceae bacterium | reverse complement strand
TCTCCCTGTTCAAGTGCTCTCCAGCCTCTTCCGGCGCCTGTTCCTGGAGGCCCTGGATGCGGCTTTCCAAAAAGGCCGCCTGGAGTTTTTCGGCGAACTCGAACCACTGGCCGAAGCCGCGGCCTTCACTGCCTTTCTGGCCCCGCTGCGCGCGGCCAAATGGGTGGTGTATTCCAAACCGCCGTTCGGCGGACCGTTGCAGGCGCTCGCCTATCTCGGCCGGTATACACACCGCGTGGCGATATCCAATCACCGGCTTGTGTCGGACGAGGAGGGTCGCGTCTCTTTCCAGTGGAAAGACTATCGGGATGAGGACAAACGGAAGGTCATGGAGATCGAAGCCGACGAGTTCATTCGACGCTTTCTCATCCACACTTTGCCGTCTCGGTTTCAGCGCATCCGCCACTTCGGATTCATGGCCAACTGCCATCGCAAAGACAAACTGGATCTCTGCAGGAGACTGCTGATTGCTCCTATCGCCGACCTTCTGCCGCCGCCGGCCGAATGCCGTCGGATGCTGGAGTCCCTCACCGAAACGACGGTCCGTCGCTGTCCGGAGTGTGGCATCGGAACCATGATCCGGATCGCCGTGCTGCCGCACTACCGCTGGCCCGCATCGCCGCCGGATACCTCGTGACACTCGACAGACGATTCCCACCGATTGACGAAACCACCAGTATCCCGGCTGGCCGCGCCAGAACTGTGTCCGGAAAGCCGCCTGAGCCGTTTTCAAGCGCCTGCGCGGTGATCTTCCGCTTTATAGAGGCACACAACATGCAGGCAAATCCCGCTTTCCCGGTTCCAGGAAGCAATCCACCGCGACCTCACCGTTTTCTTCCGAGTCCGCATCCATTCAGCTTCGGCATTCAAAGTACATAACCGACCATCCCCTGCGGTTCAGTTCACCGCACGATCGCTTCAGCTTGCGGCCCGTCCACCCGTCCGCGCCCGCACATTTTTCCGCCGCAAAGCTGAAGCGATCTTTTTCAGTCACAAATTTCCCCAAACTAAATTCCCCCTCTTTTCAATAACCTGGAGATCCCCATACCCGCCAGCCGCAAAATCGTCTGCTACCGTCCAACCAGGAAGAGACCCGCCGCGTTCTCTTTCCCGATCCCCCCTGAAAGGAACTAAAAAAAACATGGCCACCGAAGCTCAGATCGAAGCCAATCGCCGCAACGCCCAGCACTCCACCGGCCCCCGGACCGAAGCCGGCAAAGCCAATTCCTCCCGCAACGCCACCCGCTTCGGCCTTTTCTCGACCAACAACTGCGTCCTGCCCGGCGAGGAAGAATTCTACGACCACTTCTGCCACACCCTCTGGGACGCTCTCGCCCCCGTCGGCCCCATCGAAGAGCTCACCGCCGGCGAATACGTGCGCGCCTCCTGGCTGCTCCGCCGCTGCGCCATGGCCGCCCAGGGGCTCGGCAAATACTCCGTTCGGCTGCCGCGCCGAGGAAAACCTGCGGTACAACGAAGACCGGCCCGCCTGCGATCCCCTGTTGCGCGACGATTGCCTGCCCAACGAAGCCGCCATCGCCCGCGCCCGCGCTCAGGCCTACAACATCCAGCGCCGCGCCCTCGCCGACCTCCGGAAGCTCCAGGCCGCCCGCCGCGCCCGAGCCGAATCGCAAACCGAAGCCGAACTCCAGCACCCGCGCCCCCGCCTGGACCCCACCGAAAAACCAACCCAATCCGCGGCCCATCGCGGCCCCGCGTACTCAACTTCCCCTGCACCTGCGGCTCCTCCAGCCTTCGACAGATGCTGTGGCGCCATTCCGCGGGCCGCATAGAGGCTCACGTTGACAGGCCGTCCCCGAAAGGCGCCCCAATGTTGCCCCCGCGCGCGTGTGGGGCAGATTGAGAATCTGCAGGCCGATTGTGAATCGGCCTGGCGACTTTGTCGCCTGTCTGCCAAGGGCCCGACCCCATTCTGTTTGCGGCTTGCCGCGATGTGAGGAACGCAACTGAAGTCGACGGTCCCGTCAGCGCCGCAGCCTGACGCCCGGCGGCGCCGGGGGGTGAAGATCTGCGTCACGAAAAATGTGCCGTCGGCGCCCTGCGTTACCGCGACTCCGGTGTCGGTGAACGCGGGGTTCACCATGTTGGCCTGATGGCCCAGGCTGTAGGAATACGAAGCTCTTCCCTGCGTGGACGAGCGAATGTCGTTCACGTAGCCAAACATTTCCTTGAGCGGCACAATCGCTTTGATCACCTGCGAACCGGCCAAGTGATCCATGCCCTCGATGCGTCCGCGGCGAGAGTTGATGTCGCCGATGATCGTCCCCATGTGCTCTTCGGGGACCGTAACCTCAACGGCCATCACCGGCTCCAGCAGGACCGGGAAGCCTTCCGCGCCGCTTCCTTGAAGGCGATCGAGCCGGCAAACTTGAAGGCCATTTCGTTCGAGTCCACTTCGTGATAGCTGCCGTCGTACAGCGTCACCTTGACGTCGACAATCGGATAGCCCGCCAGGATGCCCAGCTCGAGCGCTCCCTGCACGCCCTGATCGATGGGCTTGATGTATTCCTTGGGCACCGAGCCGCCCTTGATGTCGTTGATAAACTCGTAGCCCTTGCCCGGCTTGTTCGGCTCGATGCGCAGCTTGCAATGCCCGTAGTTGCCCGAGCCGCCGGTCTGGCGAATGTACTTGCCCTGGCTTCGCCGCCTTGCGAATCGTCTCGCGGAAGGCCACCTTGGGCTCGCCCACATTGGCCTCGACCTTGTGCTCGCGCTTCATGCGGTCCACGAGAATTTCAAGATGCAGCTCGCCAAATCAGGCTCTATGTGCTTGCGCTGCAATGGGGTGCAGGCAGTCCACAGGGGGGTGAAGCGAAGATGGTGCAGGAGGGTGATCGGATTTCGGGGTAGGCCGTAATTCCTGCGGATTTTAGGGGGTCGGTTTAGAGGGTGGCGCGGCGAGGACGGAGTCTGCGCTGTGGAAATCGGGCAAAAGGCTGGCTGGGAGCGGGGCAGCAGCGCAGCTATAGAAGAAATGACAGGCTGACTCGCCGAGTGCAACCACTGTATTGTGTAATCCTCAATCTTGGGGAGGCTGGAGATGGTGCGAGTCGGTTTGATTGGATTTGGCATGGCTGCCCAGGTATTTCACGCTCCGACCATTCGAGCGGTGGCGGGGATGGAGTTGGGCTGCATTCTGGAGCGGAGCGGAGGGCGGGCGCAGGAAAAATATCCAGAGGTGCGTACCGCGCGGACGCTCGACGAACTTCTGGCGGATGAAAGCGTTGGAGTTTGCGTTGTCGCTACCCCTCATCCTTCGCACTTCGAACTGGCGCGGCGCTGCCTGCTGGCAGGGCGGGACGTGGTGGTGGACAAACCGTTTACTGTGACTTCGCAAGAGGCGGAGGAATTGATGGGGCTGGCGAAGGAGAAAAAGCGGTTGCTCACGGTGTATCAGAACCGGCGGTGGGACGGTGACTTTCAGACGGTGAGGAAGATTCTGGAGGCCGGAACTTTGGGCCGCGTGGTGGAGTACGAAGTCAAGTATGAGCGGTTCCGGACGGAGCTGCGGCCAAACTCCTGGCGGGAGCGCGACGGGCCGGGCGGCGGAATGCTTTTCGATCTGGGGCCGCACCTGGTGGATCAGGCTCTGCTGTTGTTCGGAACGCCGCGCACGATTACGGGGCAGCTTTTCCGGCAGCGGGAAGGAGCGGAGGTGGACGATGCTTTTTCAACGTCTGCCTGGGATATCAGGGTATGCGGGCCTTGCTGCACTCCAGAATCATCGCCTACGCGCCGGGGCCGCACTTTGCGGTGCACGGGACAAAAGGCTCGTTGGTGAAATACGGAATGGATCCACAAGAGGAATTACTCAAAGCCGGGGCCGTTCCCGGAGGAAACAGTTGGGGGGAAGATGCCGAAGAAAATTGGGGGACGCTGTCCGTTGTGGGGGGCGCCGCGCAGAAAGTGAAAACGGAGGCGGGCGACTATCGCGGGTTCTACGCCAATTTGCGGGATGCAATTGTGAAAGGAACTCCTGCAGCGGTTACGATGGAACAAGCCTGGCGCACCATGCGCGTGCTCGAACTGGCGCGGCAAAGCGGCCAGGAGGGGAGAACGATGGTGTGGGACGAGGCCCGAGGGTAAGAGCGATCAAGGGTGGGACGGCGAAGTTCAGTCGTCCCTCCGGGACTTGGTCATTGGTTCCATGTTCCCGGCGCTGAAGCGCCGGGCTATTCTCGCGACGCCCCTTCCGGGGCTGATTTTCGCTCGTCACCTGATTCGGCGAAACCTGGTTCGGCAAACCGTTAAGAACTGGTTCACGGGCCGCACTCGAGAACTGGTCCAGCCTGGGTTCGACCAATCCTTTTTCGGCAGGCGGCCAGGCGCGAGCTGCGGCACGTTACCTTGGTTACGTTCGATGAAATCCGCAAGTAATGTAAAGTCCTAGCCATAAAGAAGAGCGGGATTTGCTCCCGCGCTTCGGCAGCGTCGGATTCATGGAAGAACTCGATCAGAAAGAAGTAGACAGATTAAGGTCAGAGATTGACTCGGTGCAGAGCCGATTCTTTCACCTGCTCTCCATCACCTCGATTGTGATGATGGTGCTGGCTGGCGGTTTTGTGCTGCGGCTTTTTCCAAGCTGATTTGGAACCTGGAAACACTCGAAACTCTTGAAAGCGAGCGGTATTACATACCGCAGTTGCTGTGCGGCTTATTCTGCCTGGTGGCGTTGCTGTGCTGGTATGTTCTGCAGCAGCGGCGGTCACTAAAAAATACGCAAAAGCAACTGATCTCGGAATTGATTCGCCGCGAGACGGCGGAGCGGCTGGCGGTGATTGATCCGCTCACGGAGATGTACAACCGCCGTTACATCATGCGGGCGATCGCGAGTGAGACAGCGCGCGCCGACCGGCAGAACTCGCAGTTCGCGTTTCTGATGATTGACCTGAACGATTTCAAGCGGGCCAATGACGCGCTGGGACATTTGACGGGAGACCGAATTCTGCGGGAACTGGCGCAGTTGCTGCGGAAAACATTTCGCACCTCGGACATTATCAGCCGCTTCGGGGGCGACGAATTTCTGGCGCTGTTGATTGACTCCGATGAGCCCATGGCCATCCGGGCGGCGGAACGATTGCAAGAGGCGGTAGCCGACTGGAACCAGGGAGAACCGATCAAGGGATACACCATGGCCGTCAGTTGCGGGTCGGCGGTGTATCAAAAGGGCGCGGACGCGATTGCGGTGCTGGCGGCCGCGGACCAGGCCATGTACCAGAACAAATCCGGGTCTGCAGTCGAGCCGCAAGCACAGAAAGCTTCTTCCGCGGCGGTTTGATGGATGGGGGCAGGGCGTCCCGGACATCCCGCTTCGGTCATCCCGCTACAGCCAGCCTGGCTTGATTCAACCCTGCCTTAATCAGTAAGCCTTAATCAGTAATCAATCCTGATGGGAAACCGCGTAGTATCCGGCGCGGCTCTGGACCTTGTACCCGGCCTTGGAGCGGATTTCCACCTTACGGAAGCTGCCATCTTTGTTGCGGTTGCTGGGCGCGTAGCCGACGTTGTACTGGCTGCGCAGTTCTTTCGCAACCTGGTCAAAGGCATCTCTGAGTTTGTCCAGTTTGTTGCCCACGTCAATCACGCGGCCGCCGGTCTCCTGGGTAAGCTTTTTCATCTCGCTGTCGCCGGAGAAGCCACCAAACCCGTAGAAGCCCCGATCCGCGCACAGCAGAACGTAGACGATGGAATCCGCTTTCTGGGCAGCTTCAATAGCGTCGATGAGCTTGAGCTTGCTGCCGTCATCTTCGCCGTCGGTGAGCAGGATCATGGCCTTGCGGCCAACTTGCTGCGCCAGTTCTTCGTGAGCGGAAGAGTAGACCGCGTCATAGAGCATGGTGCAGCAGCCATGATTCATGGTAGGGACGGGCCCTCCGCCGATGCCGGCGATGCCGCCGCCGCCCCCGGTGCCGCCGTTGATATGGGTGCTATTGAGCGCGACTTTGAGGAGGTGCGCGGAGTTGGTGAAATCCTGCAAGAGGTTGGCGTCGGCATCAAAGCTGATGACGAAGGCCAAATCTTTATCGCGCAAAATCTGGCTGAGGAAGGTTCCGCCGACTTCCTGCTCCATCCCGAGGACTCGCTGCTGGCTGGGGCTGGTATCGATCAAGATGCCCAGCGTTAGAGGGAGATCGGAGTTAGCCGCGAAGTATTTGATGGTTTGCGGTTTGCCGTCTTCGTAAACCTCAAAATCGTCTTTGGTGAGACTGGGGATCAGCCCGCCTTTTTTGTCCTTCACATTGAAGAAGAGTTGGACCACGTCCACGTTGACCTTGAGGGTTTCCACGGATTGGTCCTGAGACTTGTCTGGGGTTTGATCCTGGGTCTGGTCTTGGGTCTGGCCGGAAGCAGGCGTCGCCTGCTGCGCCCGGACCATGGGGAGGACAGCGCAAGCCAAAAAAAGACTCGCCAAAGCAACGAGAAGCGGGGAAAAAGAGGGTTTTCGCATGCGGGTGAATCTCGTGTTCTTTTGGTAGTCTATCTCTTACGAAAGTTAGATGCACCAAATGGGCAAGCAACGGCATCCCAATCAACGGGATTATTATGGTGGTAGATAGAAAGGCCTGATGATGTCTGGGACGCGAGGCGGAACAGCAGGAAGAGCCGGGATGGGGGGGCTGGTACTTTGCCTGGCAGTCGCAATGGGATGGGGGCAAACCCAGTCGAATCAGCCTCCGGCGGATCAAAAGCAGGACATTCCGGATGCCCCCTCGGCGGTCCGGCCGCCGCAGCCGTTTCCGACGACCGAGCCGCCGCCGCAAGCCCCGGACTCGCAGACTCCGCCCGCCGCTCAGCCTACGCCGCAGACGGCTCGGCCGGCTCAGCCCGGAGACTATCAACCGCCCCCGACGTATCCGCCGGGCGAGGAGCCGCAGGCCGCGCCTCCATTCAATGTAAAGACGGTACCGCAGGGCGGCGCGAAACTGCCGGTAGGGGCGCGGCCCGACGGCGACAACTCCCAGGACCAGCTTTACACGCTGGTGGTGCGAACCAATCAGGTCATCGTCCCGGTGCGGGTCACGGATGCTACCGGCCACAGGTTTGAGGGTTTGGGGTCCAATGATTTTGCGGTTTATGAGGACGGGAAGAAGCAGAAGTTGAACTACTTCAGCGGCGACCCGTTTGCGCTGTCGGCGGCGGTGATTCTTGATCTCGGCATGCCGGATGCGGCCGTACAGAAGGTGAACAAGACATTTTCGGCGTTGGAAGGCGCGTTCGGTCCCTACGACGAGGTGGAGCTCTATACCTACAGCTCGAGCACCTCCAAGGTGACCGATTTCGGCGCGGTGGGCAAACGGCTGGATGCGGCGCTGGACCAGCTGAAGTACGTAACCGGGACGAACAACGGACCACCCACCCTGGATGGGCCGATGGGACCGCAGGGGCCAACGGTCAATGGGAGACCCATCGATCCGAATGTGCCGCACGTGACGGCGGCGCCTCCGCAGGAGTCGCATGTGCTGAATGACGCGATTCTGGCGGCCGCGATCGATCTGAGCAAACGGGACAAGGCCCGGCGCAAGATTATTTTCGTGATCAGCGATGGGCGCGAATGGCATAGCACGGCAAGTTACCGCGACGTGTTGAAGGTGCTGCAGACTAACGGCATCGCGGTTTACGCAATCGGCGTGGGATCGGCGGCCCTCCCCGGATATGGAAAGCTGGCGAGGCTGCATTTGCCGCGCATGGGGTACACCGATATTTTGCCGAAGTACGCCAGCGCCACAGCGGGAGAGTACATAACCGATAACTCCCGCGACGCCATCGAAACGGCCTACGCCAAAGCCATGGGCGAAGCGCGCGACCAATACACGCTGGGATACGCTACCGCGCAGACGGTGAGTGAAGCCTGCCGCGACCTGGAAGTCACGGTGGCTCGTCCGCCCGACGAGGTGAAAGTGTACGCGAAGGCGTACTATTGTCCGGCGCCGCCGGTCCGCTAAAGACGGAACTCGGGTGAGGGCGGTGCAACCAGTTCACCAAAAGTAACCGGAGTAACCTGCCAGTAACACTTTCTCCTGTGATATAAGACAACCAGCGGCAAAGCCAAAATTTTACCGGTTTGGGAGGGGCAGGTGGGTTACCCTGTGTCTTGAATCTTGGGCCGGTCGTGGGGAAAGTCTTTGAGTTTCATTAACTTCGCAGCCCGCGAAATCAACTGCAAAATCGTGTACTACGGCGCTGGGCTAGGCGGCAAGACCACCAACCTGCAGTGTATCTACCAGAAGACTGCCGAGCAGCAAAAGGGGAAAATGATCTCCCTGGCAACGGAGACGGAGCGGACGCTGTTCTTCGACTTTCTGCCGCTGGAACTGGGCTCGGTACGCGGCTTCAAGACCCGCATTCACCTCTACACCGTGCCGGGACAGGTTTTCTACGATGCCAGCCGTAAGTTGATCCTGCGCGGAGTAGACGGCATCGTGTTCGTAGCCGACTCGCAAAAAGAGCGCATGGACGCCAACGTGGAAGCGTTAGAGAACCTGAACGATAACCTGAAGGAACACGGTTACGATTTCCAGAAGATGCCCTACGTCCTGCAGCTCAACAAGCGCGACTTGCCCAATGTGCTTCCGGTGGAAACGCTGAACAAAGAGCTTCGCCGGAAGAATGAGGCGGTCATCGAAGCGGTGGCATTTCAGGGCGTCGGCGTATTCGAGACGCTGAAAGAGATTGCCCGGCAAGTGCTGGTGGAGTTGAAGCAGGGGGGGTAGAAG
>CAWDCI010000006.1:0-14723 GCA_963800745.1 uncultured Acidobacteriaceae bacterium | reverse complement strand
ATGGCGAGAATGCGGTTTTCGGTGGCACCAGTGCGGTTGCGCCCTTATGGGCCGCACTGGTGGCGCGAATCAATCAACACATGGGAAAGCCGATCGGTTTCCTGAACCCGTTAATCTACGCGCGGGCCATTGAAGCATCAGGTTTTCACGACGTGACCGAAGGCAAGAACGGCTCCTTCAGCGCAGCTGTGGGATGGGATCCATGCACCGGACTTTGGCAGTCCTGACGGAGCCCGGTTAATGGCGGCGCTTACCGGAAAACCTGCTGCGCAGGCCGCCGCAGCCGGGGCCACGAACCCGCATCTTAAGACCATCCGGAGGCGACAGTCAAAACGGCCGTAAGGCGAGAAACTCAGCCTTGCCACTCATCATGCGCGCGTAAGCCTCGGCTGCGTTTTCGAGCGGATATGTTTCAATCATGGAACGCGCGCCGCGTACCGTATAGCCAAATTTTTGCGCGAATTGAATCCCGAGGTGACCCAGACCTCCGCGCGGAATCAGGCTATTCGGACTTCCTCGTCCTCCGCGGCGGCCTAATATGGGGAACTTAGCGTTCCGTCGCCAAGCCATACCAGTGACGCTGGAACCCGACATCTTGCAGCGAATTCCCTAACAATTATCGGCCGGCGGACTTCCATCCCGCATCCATCCGATGCGCTTTGCCTTGCCGGTGTAGTCGCGTCCCTGCGCTGCTCCAGCCATCCCATCCAATCGCGGATGCCTCCACAGGTCAGAGAGGAAACCCTTACAATCTCAATCTCTGGATGAACGCGACGGGCATTTTCGGCGGCCGCTGCGATATCGAAAGGAACAAAGGGCAACAGGTCAACCTTATTCAGCACGAGCAACTCTGATTTGAAAAATATTGGGATATTTGAGCGGCTTGTCTTCGCCTTCGGTGACGCTGAGCACGACGATCTTGGCAGCTTCTCCCAGATCGTAGCTGGCTGGGCAAACCAGATTCCCACATTTTCAATCAGCAGAAGATCAATGTCTTCCAGCCGCCAGGCTTCCAGACCGCGTTCGATCATGCGCGCGTCCAGATGACACGTGCCGCCCGTCGTGATTTGTTTCACTGGAAAACCGAAGCGGGCCAGGCGCCGGGCGTCGTTGTCGGTTTGAATGTCGCCGGTAAGAACCGCCACGCGCTCGCTCTGCGAAAAACTCTCTAGAGTTTTTTCCAGCAGGCTCGTCTTACCTGAACCGGGAGAGCTTATGAAGTTGAGGGCAAGCACTCCATGATCGAGGAACCGGGCACGCAGGGCGGCCGCAATGCGGTCATTCTCATTTAGAACTTTCTTTTCCAGCGGTACCCGTTCCATTTTCCTCTACCTCCAAATAGGCCAATTCCAATTCATCCCCGCTTAAGCATGTGCTACGCAAACTTCCACAGCGGGGACACTCAAAGTCGTAGTCCTTCACGCCAAATTCGCTACCACAATCCAGACATCGGTGCCGGCGCGGGCAAATCTCGATTTCCAAGTGCAGTGATTCGAGGTCGGTTTCCCGGGTCAACGCATCGAAGCAAAACTCCAGCGCCAAAGGATCCACGGCGGCTAGTTCGCCGATGCGAACTCCGACTCTGGACGCATAAGATCCCGGATGGCGTGCCGCTTCCACTCGAACCGCTTCTAACACCGAAGTCGCGATGCCCATCTCGTGCATAGAACTCCGCAGCGGATGCGCGGCAACTGATCGGTCGCCAGCGCCAGTGCTTTGCTTCCTAGCTGGTCTTACGCAGACGCGATTGCTTCGGCGTTGATCAATTCGACGACTGCGGCTTCGATCAACGATCCCATCGCGTCCCCGACCGCCGGGGACAACTCCGTGCCCCAGTCGGTCGTGGCCGGCTGCACTCCCAGCATTACCACTGTGGGCGGCCGCCGGGCCAACACACGCAGCGCAACCAGCAGATCCGCAACCCCCAATTGGTGCACGCTGCCATTGCCTGGCAAGTTCTGCAGTTCCTGGTTCGACATGCGCACCAGCGTCCCCGGTGGGTGCCCAACGTCTACTGCGTCCAGCACCAGCAGGTAGGAACAGTCCCAGATGTAGGTGAGCAACTCTAGTCCCAGGGTACCGCCTTCAATCAGGCTAACGTCCGCGGGCACGCGCGCGTCGGCTCTCAACCTCTGAATGGCGTGCGGACCCAGACCATCGTCGGAGTGGAGCGTGTTGCCCAAGCCGAGCACCACGTATTTCGCGGGTGTCATCATTCAGTTCGCCTTGTGCAACGCCTGGTCCTCTTCCAGTTCGTCTTTAGGGACAAACTTGTAGCCGGTGAAGATGCTCTCGATCAGTCCATTCCGTTCTTCCCATGACACCAATACGGCGCTGTAGACATGGTGAATCACAAATGCGAAGAAGGCGAACATGATGCAGAAGTGGGTCAGCCGGATGTGCTGGATATCGACGACCCGAGGCAGCCAACTGAATAGAGGGGCAAGCAGCCAGCTTCCACGCACCTGGGTATAGAGGGTCAGCCCCGTGATGATCTCGATGAACATGAGGGTGAACATGATCAGGTAGGTAATGGCGGCTAACGCATTGTGCCCCACTTGATGCACGAGGTCCTTGCGAAGGAAGCTGTAATAGGAAACCATCCTCCACATGCCTCGCCACTGGCGGCGATGGATGGGCACGAAGGCGCGCCAATTCGACCATTCGTTTCCTTGAAAAAACCAGTAAATCCGCAGGAGAAATGCGCTGATGAACACGAACCCCGCGACCAGATGGATGAAACGCATGGTGGCCATGAGGAAAGTGGTGCTGCTTTTTGCCACCATGAACGGATTGTGCATGTAGTAGCCGGTGAAGGAGAGCACTACAACTGGCAGGAATACGAACCAATGGGAGACGCGAACCGGCAACTCCCAGACATAAACGCGCACGGGTGGAAATGCGGGTTCTGGCCGGTGAGCTTCACCCCACCCGTACTCTTGAATCGCAGCCATGGTTGGCCTCCTTTCAGCTCGCCTTGAGTACGGAGTAACGTCGGCCCTGGGCATCGACTACGTGTACCGCGCAAGCCAGGCAAGGGTCGAACGAATGCACGGTACGAAGGATCTCCACCGGACGCTCGGGATCGGCGATCGGAGTTTTCAGCAGCGCGGCTTCGTAAGCGCCCCGCTGACCATTGGCATCGCGTGGACCTGCGTTCCACGTTGTGGGCACCACCGCCTGGTAGTTCTTGATCTTCTTATCCTCGATCTCGATCCAATGAGCGAGCGATCCGCGCGGCGCTTCGTGGAAGCCGAAGCCCTGCGCCTCTTTTGGCCATGAGTCGGGATCCCATTTCTCGCCGTTGTGCACTCGCAAGTCTCCATGGCCGAGCTTGTCGCCGAGTTCCGCGACCCACTTGCTGACCTGGCGAGCCATGAGCTGAGCTTCGATGGCGCGAGCCGCGACCCGTCCGAGGGTGGAGAAAAGCGCGCTGGGCGGTGCATTCAGCTTGGCCAATGCGGCATTCACCAGGTCTTTGACCTCCTGGTGTCCGGAGGCATAAGCCACCAGCATGCGGGACAGAGGCCCGACTTCCATCGGATGATCCTGGTAGCGCGGCGATTTGAGCCAGGAGTATTTCTGGTCAGTCTGCAGGCGCTCGTAGGGAGGCTTCGGTCCGGTGTACTTAGGGTTGGTCTCCCCCTTATAGGGATGCTTCGCGTTCTGATCTCCGTCGGAGTATTCGTACCAGGAATGGGTTACATATTCCGCCACATTGGCGGGGTCAACCGGATGTACGGTGGAAAGGTCACGATTGAAAACGATGCCGCGGGGCAGGTAAAAGCGCGCTGGATCTTTGACGCCGCCCTGGGGATAGTCGCCATAAGAGAAGAAATTTCCCAGTCCTTCGCCACGCCCGAACCAGTCGCGATAAAAGCTTGCAACCGCCAGCACATCTGGAATCAGGACCTGGTCAACGAAGGCCTGGGCTTTGCTCGCTTGCTCCGCCAGAAAGGTGATTCTTTCGGGATTGATCGTAGCCTGCGGCTCGTTTGGATCCATGGCGGTTGACATCCCGCCGACCAGGTAAGTCTGCAGGTGCGGGTTTTTTCCGCCCAGCACCGCGTGGATGCGGATGTAGTCTCTCTGGAATTCCAGAGCTTCGATGTAATGGGCGACGGCCAGCAGATTCGCCTCGGGAGGCAGATGGTAGGCGGGATGGCCCCAATATCCGCTGCTGAAGAGACTTAACTGCTTGCTTTCCACCAGGGACTTTACGCGGTCCTGGATGCTCTTGAAGTAAGTCCGGCTGGACTTTGGCCAGGGCGAGATGGACTCGGCAAGTTGCTCGGTCTTGGCAGGATCGGCTTTCAGCGCCAGGGTTACGTCAACCCAGTCGAGTGCGTGCAGGTGATAGAAGTGGATGACGTGATCCTGCACGTACTGGCTAGCGGCGATGATGTTGCGGATCAGGTTGGCATTCTCCGGAACCTCGATGCCCAGCGCATCTTCGACCGCGCGCACCGACGTCAAGGCGTGAACGGTCGTGCACACCCCGCAGATGCGCTGCGTCCAGATCCAGGCTTCACGGGGATCGCGACCGCGCAGAATCAGTTCAATCCCGCGAAACATGGTTCCTGAGCTCCACGCGTCCGACACCATCCCGCCGTTGACTTCAGCCTCGATGCGCAGGTGGCCCTCGATTCGGGTCACCGGATCAACCACGATGTGTGCCATATGCTCCTCCTATGCTTTCGGCGGCTCGGCGTCGTTCTGCGGTGGAACCGCTCCTGGCGGGGTTCTCATCCGGTCGCGCACCGCGCTGGCGATCCCATGGACAACCGTTGCGCCGGCCACGGCTGCGGTGATGCCCAATCCGATTTCTCCCGCGGTCACATCTACACCGAAACCGGGAACTTGCGGCAGACGATCATAGAAAGGAGATCGAGTATCCCAAAAACGATAAGAGGCGCAGCCCAGACAACCATGGCCGGCTTTGACTGGCCAACTTGTGCCGTCGTTCCATCGCACGGAAGGGCAATTGAAGGTGGCCTGCGGTCCCTTGCAACCCATCTTGTACAGGCACCAGCCTTTGCGATGGCCGTCATCGCCCCATTCCTGCACGTAGCGGCCGGCGTCGTAATGGGCGCGCCGCTCGCATTGATCGTGGATGATCCGCCCATAAGCAAACAAGGGCCGGTTATATTGATCTACTGCGGGCAACTCACCGAAAGTGAGGTAATGTACGAGAACCGCAGCGGTGTTGGCGGGATTTTGCGGACAACCGCCCAGGTTGATTACCTTGGCCGCGGGGACAGCCTCCGAAATCCCCACCGCGCCGGTGGGATTGGGATGAGCCCGAACCAACCCGCCATCCCAGGCGCAGGCCCCAGCCGCAATGGTAGCGGCCGCATTGGAGCAAACCCGTTGAGCGATGTCGAGAGCTGTTCGACCACCCACGGTGCAGTACACGCCATCGTCCGCCAGAGGAATTGCACCTTCCACGACGGCGAGGAATTTGCCCTTTTCCTCCCGCACCACCCGCTCCAGTGCGGCCTCGGCCTGGTGCCCCGCGCCTGCCATGATGATCTCGTGATACTCCCAGGAAAAGAGATCCAGAACGACCTCGAGCACCGAAGGATGGCTAGAGCGCAGGATGGCCTCCGAGTTTCCCGCGCAATCCTGAAACTGTAGCCACACCAGCACCGGTTTCCGCGCGTTTTCCAGCGCCGCTGCAACTTGCGCTACATAGCGCGAGGGAAGCGCGAGCGTGGCAGTCATCGCGGTGCAGAATTTGATGAAGCGGCGGCGGTTGATACCTTTTTGTTGCAGGGCCCCTGAGAAGGTGTGATTCGCTGGAAACATGGGGTCACCTCTTTTTCTCTGCGTTGCCCGAGGGAGCCAACCGAGCACCGGAAGCCGAACCTGGAAATCTCTTCCGGTGTCTATTGTCTGCGGTTGAATATCAGAGATCTACAGTCCGCGATGTAACTCGGGTCACGGATTAGTGTGATTCCGCACACTTCAGAACTGGGGGGGCAAGACCTTCTGTCCTGCGTGCACCCGCAAACCAGAGCGACATCAGTCGGAAGGTAAATCACCTGTCAAGTTCCGGAATTCCCTTCGGCTGTGCGGGTCAGGGCTCTCAGCAACTTACTGATTTGACGAAGGACACAAAGACTAAGGAAAGACGAAAGCAAGAAGCGTCCGGCAAGAACCGCCCAAAAGGAGAAGGGCCGAGAACCATGCCTGCGGCCATTTCCCCAAAGCCCGCGGCTGATGGAGGCGCTGCAAACTCCAGCCGAATGCACTTGCGGTCAGTAAAATGGTCCCCATGGAAAGGATCAGTTGTTCGATCTCCACCCTAGTTGCCTTTTTGAAATACCGTCAGGAGCACGCTAACGGCCGGACAATTCTATCGGATGGACGGCGAGTACGGAGCACAGGATGGCCAATCAGGTCATGACGGAAGCACACAACTACGCGAAAGAGAGTTCCATTCGCTACCCCGGATGGGGAGTGTGCCTGGCCGCCTTCGTCGGCGTCATGGTGAGCTTTGCCGCCATCATGCCGTACACCTTTAGCCTTTTTCTTGAGCCACTGTCCAAAGCTTTTGGCTGGCACAGAGAGGCGATTTCCAGCGCATTTGGCATTGCGGCGATCACGGTAGCGGTATTCTCGCCGGGCATCGGAATGCTGCTGGATCGCTTTCCACCGCGGCGAATCATTCTTCCCAGCATTCTCGTTTTCGGTTTCGCATACATGTCGTTGAGCCTGCTTACGCCGAATATCACACGCTTCTATCTGACATATTTTGTTCTCGGCGTGGTTGGAAACGGAACGGCGCAGCTCTCCTATACGCGCGCGGTACTGACCTGGTTTCAAAAACACCGCGGCCTTGCACTGGCGCTGGTGCTGACCGGAAGCGGCACGGGCTCGATTGTGATCCCGCTGATCACGCAAGCCGTCATTCATAATTATGGGTGGAGGAGCGCTTACGTTTCACTCGGCTGCATCGCACTGCTCGGACTTCCCCTGACTGCGCTTCTGGTGCGAAACCGTCCGATAAGAGCCGCACACTCCGATCAAAGCTTCAGCACCGGAGTTGCTGTGGGAACTGCGCTACGCGGGATTGTGTTCTGGACTCTGGCCATCATTATTATGCTGGAAGCGTTTGGCTCCAACGGACTGCTCTCCCATTTAGCGGCATTGCTCACGGAGCGCGGAATTTCCGCCGGTAGTGCGGCGCTCGCGCTCTCCGTGATGGGGGCGACTGGCATTCTGGGCCGGCTGACTACCGGCCTGCTGCTCGACCGTTACTTCGCGCCGTATGTCTCTATGGGTATGCTGACGGTGGCGTCCGCGGGCATTTTCACGCTGACGACCGCCGCCACGGCCACTACAGCTTTGATAGGAGCCGCAGTGATCGGCTACGGCCTGGGGAGCGAAGCGGATGTTGTGCCCTACCTGATTGCCCGCTACTTCGGACGAAAACATTTTGCCGCGTTGTACGGCCTGACATGGACGGCGTATGCCGTGGGCGGAGCCACCGGGCCCGTAGTGGTCGGGCGCTTCTATGATCGCTATGGCATGTACCAGCCGCGATTGATCTTCGCGCTGGCATTGACTTGCCTCGCCGGAGCCGTGCTCAGCCTGCTGTTGCCGCGCTATCCGCCGGAATCTGCCAGCATTATGGAAGTTCTGGCCCCTTCGGCTCAAGCGGAGAGCTAAGCGCCGGTCGCGAGCACAACGAGTTCACTCCAGCTTGCGGTCGTGCTTTGCGATAGAGGATTTCAGAAAATTGCAGCACCGGTGCAAGATCGAGCCACTGATCCGACAGAACCCAGCAGTACCTAAAAGAAATGTCGAGAAGACTGGATCAAATTGGATCATGAAGGAACGCGCAATTGACTTTGAACCCCGCCGGGAAGCGTGACCGCCTCGCCGCGGCCATAACGATAGGCCACCCGCGGATCATTACGATTGCCAAACCTGTAGGCGTCCAGCGAATAGCTGGTGTGCACGTGGAGATCGCCAAAGTAAGCCTTGCGCAGCGGATTTGGCGCGCGCCGGGACGCGGTCTGTGCGTCTGAAGAATTGCTGAGCGCTGGCCGATGTTGGCAGCAGACTCGTCGGGAGACAATCAAAACGCGAGACCCGAGGAGATTGCAATGAGTCAGATTCTTTCAGAAGTGCTCGAGTCCAACCGGGCGTACGTTGCTAGTTTTGGAAGCAAGAGCAGCCTGCGTTGCCACCGGCCCGCCGCTTTTGCGATTCTCACCTGGCTGAATCAACCTTTTTCGTCACCCAATGCTAACTTGAGGTGCTTCTCGGCTCAACAGGTTTCCGCGATAACTGTCGAAATCAGGCGATTTCCCGTTTTGACGGGTTTTGAGTGAAACGGGGACGTTTCGCCAATTGAGAATCGACTGAGTTTTCCCTTTAACATTGGGGCGTAGATATCGGGGAAGATCCAGTGCGCCATGCATGGTGACCGTCAGGAGGCGGAACTACAGCCTATTTTTTCTTGGCTACCCACACAAATTCCCCAATACCCCAATGCTCTGAGTCTCAAGATGTATGCTGACATTCAGAAAGTGGATTGGCGTCCAAACTTTGAGCTGGAACTCTCGGACCATCCTCTGACTCAGGAACATCACAGAGGAATGACAGCAGAACGAGTTAAGAAGATTATGATGGGACGCCTACGCGAGAGCCAATCGCTGGCATTGGTTGGACCGCTTATTGATATTCAACTTCTATAACCAGGAGAAAATCACCGTGGACGCGAAGATGCTCAATGATCGAGTTGCACTGATCACTGGCGCTGGCCGAGGAATTGGGCGCGCGATCGCGCTAGGCTTTGCGAAGGAGGGAGCGTCCATAGCTGGCGTCGCCCGCACCGACTTTGAATTGACGTCGCTGGAGCAGGAGGTCGGCCGTCTGGGAGGCAGGTGCGTCCCGATTGTGGCTGACTTGACCGACCCGGCGGCGCCTGCGAAAGTTGTGGACAAAGTGCTGGAAGCGTTTGGGACTATCGACATACTGGTCAACAATGCGGGAGCGGGCAGCAGCTTGAACCCACGTCCCCTGGTCGACTTTGATAATGACTTCTGGAATTACTCGTTGGCTTTGAATCTCTCTGCTCCCTACTATCTCTGCAAGGCGGTGGTCCCGATCCTGCTGAAGAAGGGTTCTGGGCGAATTTTGAACATTGCTTCCATCGTTAGCAAGATCGGCTTGGTGGATGGGGTTGCTTATGCGGTTTCTAAACATGGACTGCTGGGTTTGACACGCTGTTTGGCGCTCGAACTGGCGAAGAGCGGAATCACGGTGAATGCCATCTGCCCGGGACCAGTGCGTACTCGCTTGAACGAGGCGCGCATCCGCTATGATGCCGAGCGCCTGGGGATCAGCCTTGAGGAACTGGAATCGAAGATCACGCCGATCGGCAGGCGGCTGGAGCCGGAAGAAATCGTTCCGATGGCAGTACTGCTAGCGAGCGACGTTTCTGCGGCAATCACGGGACAAGCGTTCAACGTCTGCGGGGGCGTGGTGATGTCTTGAGTTTCAGGTTCATCGCCGTGCGGTGTGGAGATGATAGTGGGTGCGATTCACCCAAAAAAACATTTTGGTAAAAGTAGGAGGACTTCGTGAGTATGCGAAACGCCGTGGTCGGCAAGGCTGGAGCGTTGAGTATCGTTTTTGTGGCATGTCTCGCGTTCGGCATTCCCGCCGGTGCGACTGATCTGACCGGAATCTGGATGGCCCCTGCTCCGAATGCCTACCTTTATCCCGGACAGCAGATAGCGGGTTATCCGAACTCCGATGCCTTTACGGAAAGGTTTGTGTTCACCCGAGAGAACGGCGCTCTGGTTGGCACCTTCTTGTCGATGTCCGGCAACAAGCCCTTGAGTGATCTGAAAGTGAAGGGCCAAACGGTCTCCTTTTCGCAGGGAACCAACAAGTTTCATGGCCAGAGACAGGGGAATGAATTGCAACTGGTTGTGAACTGGGACGGGGAATCCAGGTCGCAACCGTATACGTGCCGAAGGGCGACCGCCCAGGATTTTAAGATCATAGAAGCAGGGCCAACGTATTCGTATGAGAAGCTTCCGCAGCCCGCGCTGCACGATGTACCGGGTGGCAATGCCGCGCCCACCCCGCCCATGGGCATCGGTAACTTCACGGTGACGACTGACACGGAGGTGCGCAGGGTGGCCGACCAGATGGTTGCCGATGGCCTCCGCGATGCGGGTTACGTCTATATTCAGATCGACGAGGGTTGGCAGGGCCGCCGCGACGCCAGCGGGGATCTTCATCCGAATGCAAAGTTCCCCGATATGAAAGCCCTGGCCGGCTACGTGCACTCGAAAGGGCTGAAACTAGGGCTCTATAGTTCTCCCGGCCCGGCCGCCTGTTGGGGCTATGCCGGAAGTTACGGCCATGAACAGCAGGATGCGAACACGTTTGCCGCATGGGGCATTGACTACCTGAAATATGACTGGTGTTCGGCGGGCGTCCTCTATCACACGCAGCCGGATATGCAGGCGGCGTATCAAAAAATGGGCGAAGCGCTTCGCGCCTCGGGCCGTCCGATTGTCTATGGCCTTTGCCAGTATGGCCTCTTCGACGTCTCGTCGTGGGGAAGAAAGGTTGGCGCCAATCTTTGGCGAACAACCGACGATATAGGGGATCGTTGGGATTCAATGGTCTCGAACGGATTCGATCATAACGGCAAACTGGACCATACCGGTGCGGACGGATGGAACGACCCTGACGATCTGCAGACCGGTATCGGCGGAATGACCACCGAAGAATACCGCACGCAAATGACGCTTTGGTCCATCATGGCGGCGCCGCTTCTGGTGGAAAAGAACAACAATGATCTCGCCAGCTGGACTCCCGCGATTAAGGATATCTTGTTGAATAAAGAGGTCATCGCGGTGGACCAGGACGCTATGGGGAAACAGGGCCATCGAGTTCTTCAGCAGGGTCCGGTGGAAGTCTGGACAAGGCCGTTGTCGGATGGTGCGACGGCGGTAGCCCTGTTTAATCGGGGAGAGAAAGAACAGAACGTGAATGTCCGCTGGGAGGAAATTCAACTAACGTATGTGCGGAGTGTTCGCGACCTCTGGCACAAAATGGATCTTGGAAATCCGACCGAAGGCTACGAAGGGACTCTCCCCATGCATGGTGCGGTGCTCTTGAAGGTTGCGGCTGGGCCGTAACATACGGCAATCTCCATTCTCCGTGCGCACTCTGAGGGTTCGATCTCAGCCAATCGCATCCTTCGCACACAACCTCATAGGGAATTTCTTTGTATCCCAGTTTACCTGGGCCGTCAGTAATTGCTTTCGACCGTGACAATACCCTGAATATCGTGCAGAGAAATCACTTCCCTGGCCGGGTCAAACTCCTTCCACGCGTTTCCGTTGACGGTGACGCTTTTCATCCGTAGGGCCTGCGGATGACGCAGGCGCAGCAGTACCGACTTGGGCGCGCGGCGGGCCGGCATTTCCACCGTCGCCGTGATCTTTCCGTGGTCCGCGTCGGAAACGATCTGGTAACCGATTGTGCCGAAGTAGGTGGCCATTCTTACGCGATCTTCTTGCCCTGCTCCAGCCAGGCTCGCGGCGTCGCCTTCGCCAGCCATAGCGTGCTCCCATCCTCCCACACCAGGAGGTTGCGGAATTCTTCTATGAAATAGGCCACGGCATGGCCGTTGCGATATCCCGGATTGGACAGTAGAGGGCGATGGTCCGTCTGCTTGAAGAGATCGATGAACTCCGTACCAAACTGGTTGAGAACATTTTCCAAGAAACCGTATTCCGGGGTCGGCACGACGAATGCCGCGTAGTTGTTCACCCATTGCCGGAGGAAGCTCGAAACCTCGTCGCGCCGCAGATAAACGTTGGCCAGGGAACTGTACCCCAGCTGGGGAGCAAACCCGCCCCAGAACCAGTCTTCCGCGGAAGCAAAGCCCCGTTCCTTTCGCCTTGTGGTCAGCAACTCATAACGGTTGCCGCCCTGAATGTGGATGGGGTTGAGCGCCAAGATGTTTCGGAAACGTCCAGGTCGCCGTCCACGCGAATGTCGTCCGCTGCCGGAACCCCCAGCGTCGAGCCCTTGCAAAGGCCAGTCCTGATCGGTCATAGCGATCTGGGTCACTTGCCCGATGGAGGGCCCCCGCAGATATAGAATCGGCGGAATGTAGGAGCGGTACGTCCCGTTCCGCACCTGGATCACTGGCGACAGCGTGATCGCCCGATCCATGGCCTCTTGCAGGGCGCGGCGATACTGTTCGGACTCCGCCAGGTAGCGGGCGGCGTTCTGCGGATCGACCTCCTTCATGGCCTCCGCAAACCGGTGCAGCCCCTGGAAATACCAGAGTGATCGCGGTGTACCATTTCCATTCGCTGTAGCCCCACGCGCAATCCGCGATATGCTGCGGCGGATGAAGTCCGGCCACCGCGAGATTCTTACGGTTGGGAACGTCTTTCAGGTAGGAGTTTCTTTGACGAATGATCCACTCGGCTGCCGCCTGCATCCTCCACTGGTTCGCTTTGAACCACTGGGTGTCACCGGTGAAGAATAGTGTTCGGCGAGATCGTATAAGATCCTGCCCGTCCCGCCGTTGTGAACCAGTTCATACGTGGCATTGTCAGGGTAGCCTGGCAATTCGCGATCCCCGACGTTACCCGGACAACCGATCAGGGCCGTGCCGTGAAAGAGGTTGCCCATCGAGAAACTGCCTGAGCCGTCGTTGAAATCGCCATCGGCCAGGTCGCCATGACGTTGCAAGAAGGTATCCAGCCACTTAGACGCAGTCTCGTGCAACGCCACCGCATCCATGGCATGAATGGGCCGAGGTGCTTCGAGTGCAAGATTCATGTACGAGAGTTCGCCGTTGTGCAAGTTCGAAACGCCCTCACGCCAGGCATCCTGCCAACGTGCTTCTGGCACCTCGACTGCATGGCTGGATCTTCCACATGGTTGTAAGCGGGCAGGGTCGTTCCCGGAGGCAAGAGGGGCAATTTGAGCTCCGCATCGCCTCTTCCCAGCTCGCCTCGCGATGTTCGCGCGTCATCTCGCGAATGCTTTTGGCGTTGCTTGAGGACAATTCGGCGGTGAACTCTGGGCGGTTTTACCGCTGCCCGCCTTGGTGACGAAAAAACCATACTCCGGCGCGAGGATGGGCCCCTTGTCCAAATCACGCGGCATGAATGTGAAGCTGCCGGACTGAATCAGAGCGTGATTCTCGAGTCGCGCGGATGACCATAAGGAAACTTCGGCAAGTTGTCGACCTGTTCCATGGTTGGCCGGATATACAGCAACGACAAGGCAACGCCACGACGGTTTTTGCCGCCAGCGTGCGACTTCCAGGCGACCGGCCCGTTCACGGTCGTCCCCGTGTCACCGCTCAACGGCGTTGCGCTGCTTACCAATCCAAAGAAACCCTCGGCCCGTCCATCGATTTGCATTTTCGGTTCCGCCTTTGAATCCCCATTCGATTTCCAGATCCATTCGCTCCCACTTGTCGGGACCGTAGATCCGGATTTGCGCAACGGCGGTTTTCACCGGTTCCTTGGCGTTTTCTTTCCCGCCGGACTCAACGAAAACCGCGACCATGTCCACGTCGTTCCAATCTCCGTTGTAGACCCAGGTGGAGCCGTCGGAAGAAATTTCGGGGGGGACCGTGACCTGCTGATCTCGTTGCCAACCGAACCATCCGTAGGGCGAGGGATACACTCGGACTTCCACGCTCTGCGGCGGCGGCGCCGGTGCATTGGCCGGCCAGTGGAGTTCCATGCGGTTCAATCGCATTCGTCCTTCCCACAGCAGCGCGGACTGCAGAACTCCGGCGGGCGGCGGCAACATCGCGCCTTGCTCTCCGATGGTCTGGCACGAAAGAAGGAACGAGTACGGTGGTTTCGGCACCTGCTTCTTCTCGCTCTCTTGAGAAAGCAAGAGACTGAGCGGACGGTACGCTTGATCGAGCCGTTCCAGCCTGCGAAGAACAAGGTAAGCTTCCGGGGAATCCTGCACTTTTCGGTCGGCGCGATAGGCGTACGCCCATGCCGACAGCTCGGCCGGCCGGCCAACGAGGTTCTCCCCAGCGGCCTGCGCCGCTGCTGGCGACCGCTCAACGCCTACGACGACCGCAAGAATGAGCAACGTTCGAATTCCGCGAACTGCGATCTGCCGGATCTGCGAGTGACTCATTGAAGTTCTCCCTCCGGTCTTAGCGGTCAGTTACTTCTAATGCGTAGCTTTCCTTGCGGAAGAATCCTACACTCGCTACCGTATCGCTTCAAACCCAACTCAACTTGGCAAGCTATTCGAGCTCGTGCAAAGGAGCTGATCTCAAGTGTATTTGCCCACGTTCCAGCGAGCGCCCTTGCCGACGGAGATCATTGCCGGAGGTGACTCCGTGAATCGCAAACGGAACTCGATTGGCAGAAATTGCGCTTGCCGGTCGAAGAACTGCAAAAACCACAACGTTGTTTCTCCCCCGACAAATCACAACGCATCATCGATGCAACACCGGAGCCATGGAACATCTGTTTTGCGTTCATGGCCTACTTGGACATGCGGACCTACGGATGCTGTCGCGGTACGCGCATGTTGTTTCACAGGACCAGCGAACGGCAGTAGAACGCACTGTCGAAGTCTTTTTGCGGCGTTCTGCGGCGAACTCGGCAGTTAACTCGTTGAGAATAAGCTAAGAAGTTGGCGTCCCCGACGGGATTTGAACCCGTGTTACCGCCGTGAAAGGG
>CAWDCI010000005.1:0-4554 GCA_963800745.1 uncultured Acidobacteriaceae bacterium | reverse complement strand
ACCGATAACCACGAAGGACACCCTTCGACTGCGCTCAGCGCAGGCTCCGTTTGACGAAGGTCATGCTTCCGCGCGTTCCGGGTGAGAGTTCGTGGTACTGCAGTACCGAAAATTTTAACAGGAGAACGACCGAGGAAGCACTGCCCGGTGGCGGCTTATGCCCGAGCCACAAGCACAAAAAACCAAACCACCAGCAGGACAGGCTTGGGGAGAATGCGTAAAACTTTCCAGACCATGAAGCTCATAAGATCAGGCCTCCGCGGGAGAATGCACGGATGAATCTGACAAGCTCTAGCGTTTACTACTACAAGCGTGGTAGCACTTGCAGGGTAAAAGCTTATGACGGCGGCATTTTACCCCAAAACCGGCGTCGGAAGGCAAGTCATTTGGCCTTTCGGTGGGAAGCCAGAAGCTCCTAGCCGCCGGGCGCGCTAAGGATTCGCGAAGGGCGCTAAGACGGCCACAAGACGATTCGAACTGCACCGCACCCCGCATTTCTATAGGATTCCCTTATGAGCGGCTCGCTGGCCAATTATCTTGAGGGCTTCCTTCAGAAAGGGGATGAGTACGCGTATGTGCAGCATCATGGATATCGCACAGTCCGTTGGACTTACAGACAAGTGGCACACGCCGCGTACCAGTTCGCCCACGAGCTTGAGGCCAGAGGGATCGGCAAAGGCGACCGGGTGTTGCTGTGGGCGCCGAACTCAGCCGAGTGGGTGGCGGTGTTCTTTGGATGCGTGCTGCAAGGTGTGATTGTCGTCCCCATGGATGACGCGGCCGCGCCGGATTTCGCGCTCCGCGTTACTGAGCAGGTGGGCGCCAAGCTAGCGGTGTGCTCGCGGGAGCACGCTAGCAAGTGTCCTTTGCCCACAATCGTTCTCGAAGAAATGCCGGAGTTGGTGAAGCGCCATTCGTCGGCCGGCTTTGCGACTGTGGAAGTCGGACCGCAGGACACACTGGAAATCATCTTCACCTCAGGCACCACGGCCGAACCGAAAGGAGTGGTGATTACCCATGGCAACGTTTTGACTAACGTTGCGCCGCTGGAGACGGAGATACGCAAATATCTGAAGTACGAACGCCCCTTCCACCCTGTTCGCTTTTTGAATTTGCTGCCACTGAGCCACGTATTCGGACAATTCCTGGGAATTTTTCTGCCGCAGATCCTGGGCGGGACGGTGGTTTTCCAACCTAGCTTCAAGCCGGCCGACGTGATCGCGACTATCCGGCGCGAGAGGGTTTCAGTGCTGGTGGCGGTGCCCCGGCTTTTGCAATCCCTGAAAGAGAAGATCAAGCGGGATCTGGAGGATGAGAACAAGCTGGAGCAATTCGAGCAAAGCTTCGGCAGAGCAGACGGCAAACACATACTGCATCGGGCGTGGATCTTCCGGCGGATGCATGGGCAATTCGGTTGGAAATTCTGGGCCTTTATTTCCGGCGGCGCCGCGCTCGACCGCGACACCGAAGAGTTCTGGGTAAGGCTTGGCTATGCCGTCATCCAGGGCTATGGGCTCACCGAGACCACCTCGATCATCAGCCTGAACCATCCGTTCCACCCTGGGCAGGGGTCCATCGGCAAAGTGCTGGCGGGGCGGGAGATCAAGCTGGCCGTGGACGGCGAGATCATGGTGCGTGGGGGAGGGGTGGCGGCGGGCTACTGGAGCGGGCACGGAATCGAGCCGGTGGCAGGCGACGAAGGCTGGTACCGCACTGGAGATATCGGCGAACTCGACGCGCAGGGCAATCTTTATTTCAAAGGACGAAAAAAGGAGGTAATCGTCACACCGGCCGGGATGAACGTGTATCCCGAAGATTTGGAAGCGGCGCTGCGCCGCCAGCCTGAAGTGAAGGATTGCGTGGTGATCGCGCTGCCCAGGGAGGGGAATGCCGAGGCTTGTGCGGTGCTGATTCTGCGCGATGGTGTGACCGATCCGGCGCCGGCGGTGCGGCGCGCCAATGAATTGTTGGCGGAACATCAGCGGATGCGGGAATGGTTGGTCTGGCCGGAGCAGGATTTTCCCCGAACTTCAACCCAAAAACCCCGCACCAGCCAGATTCAGCAAGTCGTGCAAAGCCGGCTTGGGCAGGGGATGCCGCCTGGCGCGTCATCGGGTTCCCTGGCCGAAATGATTCGCAACATTTCGGGGCGTGCGCCTTCCCATTTGGCCGCGGACGCAAAGCTGGAAGAGGATCTGAATCTCAGCTCCCTCGACCGAGTGGAATTGCTCAGCGCACTGGAAGACCGCTATCAGCTCGACCTCAGCGAGACTCGCTTTGCCTCGGCCAACACAGTGGGCGACGTGGAGAAAATGCTGCATGGCAAGACACCCAGCCGGGCGAAATTCCACTATCCGCGCTGGGCGCAGCGCTGGCCGGTGACCTGGATTCGGCTGGCGGCACACTATCTGTTGCTGCGGCCGGCGGTGTTTCTTTTGGGACGGCCGCGCGTAAAGGGACGCGAAAATCTCCGCGGAGTACGCGGCCCGGTTCTGGTGATTTGCAACCACATCAGCGATGTGGATGTCGGGTTCGTGAAAACTGTGCTACCCGTTAGCTTGCGCCACCGGCTGGCGGTCGCCACGGGCGGGGAGGCGCTGGAAATTCTTCGTACGCCGCCGGCCACGCGAGGCTTTTTCGGCGGAGCCTACGATCGGATGAAGTGGGCTTTAGCGGTAGCGCTGCTCAACCTGTTTCCGCTGCCCCGCGAGGCCGGGTTCCGCGAGAGCTTCGCCTTCGCCGGAGAAACCGTGGACCGCGGTTACAGCATCCTGGTCTTTCCGGAAGGCCGCCACACGCCGGACGGGAAGATGCTTCCGTTTCGCGCCGGCATTGGATTGCTGGCCAACAATCTTGGCCTGCCGGTAGTACCGATCCGGATTGATGGATTGTTTGAACTCAAGCAGGCGGGAAAGAAGTATGCCGCGCCTGGAAAGATCAGAGTGACGATCGGATCGCCAATCCGCTTCGAGTCCAGCCAAGATCCCCAACAGATTGCCCGCGAATTGCAGAGGATTGTGGTGGAGTTGTGATGTCGGAGGGGGAAAACGCTGTTTATGCGACCCTGCGATGGATGCGTGCAACGAGGCCAGGAACGCACAGTTTCAACCGGGAAGTACACAGTTTCAGCCGAAATCGCCTGGGAAACACTGGCTCATGCCGGGTTTCCTGCCGTTGATACAGAAACCACTCTATGGACAGGATTACGGCTGCACGTTCTTCGCGAGATCCTCGGCCTGCCTCTCGGCCAGGTCGGGGGAGGCCGGAGACTTCCTCCGCCTTAGGTCGCGTGGCAAACTGGACTTGGTAAACCAAAGCCCAGCCGCCACGGCTGCGGCCCAGGTAATCCCTCCCAGGGCCAGCGCTTTGAGGTCGCCCATGCGGCTGTTGTTCACCATCGTCGCGCGCACGATTTCGTAACTCAGGAGGCCGGCGGCAGCAGAGGTCAAGGCTGCCTTGCCGATCTCCTTCCAATTTAATTCGGCAAGTGAAACCAGTTTGCGGTAGTGCAGCAGCAATGCCAAGGCGAGGCAGTTCGCTACGATCCCCAAATCGGATGCCAAGGCGCCCCCCACCGTCGACAAGGTGTGAAACAGCGCTCGGTATAACGGAATGGAGGCGACCGTGATCACCGTGCTGGCGACCATGGGAGTGAGTGTGTTGCCGGAAGCATAGAAGCCACGCGCGTACAGGGCTTGAGCCGACCAAAAAGCCAGCGAAAGCGAAAACACGAAAAAGTAGGAGGCGATTTCCCGGGAATCGAAGAAGGTCAAACGCCCGCGGCGATAGAGCAGGTCCACCAGGGGTAGCGCGGCGCTCATCATGAAACTGCTAACCAATAATGAAGTAGCAATGATGCGATTCACGGTGCGGGTCCAGGACCGGAACGGGATCTTCGTCTACACGAGCGGAACACACTCCCACAAGCTCGGCCTGTCCCCCAAGGGTTACAAGCCCCTCGGCGGGAATGGGCCCGTAGACGTCAGGACAGAGGCCAAAAGAAAGGGATCCACATGATACTCGACGATTTCATCAGGCAGCTTCAGGTGCTTCAAGCTCAAGGGAAAGGCAAGCTGGAGGTCTACCTTCAAACCCGATACCTGCGGGTGCTTGCTCAACACGCCTGTCAGGAGCGCCCGTGTAGGAACCGTGACGTCGGGCCCCCTGAGGTAGTGCTTCTGGACCATCAGGATTAGCCCCTTGCCCGGCCCAGAAGATTCTTATCTATTTCATTGATCGCCGGTCCCCTCGCGCGTAGGAGGAACATGGCTACCTCCCTCCGAAGTCGGAAACACATCCTCTCCCAACTCGGCGGCAACCGTTTCTGCGCGATGACGGCGCTTCGAACCTCGTCGCGGGTGACAGCTTCTTGCATTAAGATCCCCGCTCCCCGCCCGGATGGCCAAGGAAGGGATCAACCGGTCTAAGATCACCCTAGACCCGAGCGACACCTACACGGTCGAGTTCTACAGATCGGCCGCGCCCCCAAGTTCCAGGTGAACAAGGTCTGCCAGTATTCCGACGTTTACAACCATGGCCTGGCGAGAATATCTC
>CAWDCI010000004.1:0-65366 GCA_963800745.1 uncultured Acidobacteriaceae bacterium | reverse complement strand
CTGAAACGCAGCTTCTGGACGCGGCTTGCCGATCTGGTGGCCGGGGCTCCGGACTTTCACGCCCTGATCAGCCCTTACGAGGTAGTGGAGGATTCGCAAGGCCGGATCATCGTCACCGATCCCGGCGCTGCCGGAATTCACATCTTCGATTTCGACAAGCAGAAGTACAAGTTCATCTCGCGCGACAAAGACAAGGATGGGCTGGAAACCCCGCAGTGCCTGGCGGTGGATGCGGCCGACAATATTTATGTGACCGATTCCACCTCGGGGAAGATCTTCGTTTTTGAACCCAGCGGAAAATTCCAGCGTATGATCGGCAGCCTGAAAGGAGGCGAAGGTTACTTCAAGCGCCCGACGGGCATTGCCGTGGATTCGGCGGCCCAGCGTATTTATGTCGCAGACACCCTGCGCAACCAGATTTTCGTTCTTGACTTGCAGGGGAATGTGCTACGGACTATCGGGAAGTTAGGGAGCGGCAACGCCGAATTTAACTACCCCACCGAGTTGCGCCTCCACGGGGACGACCTGATTGTGGTCGATGCCATGAATTTTCGGGTGCAGGTGCTGGAGAAGTCTGGAAACTTCCGCTACGCGGTCGGGCACATCGGGGAAGCACGCGGGGAGATGTTCCGGCCGAAGGGAATTGGCGTGGATTCGGAAGGACATCTGTACGTGGTGGAAGGGCTAGGGGCGATGGTGCAGGTATTCAATGACGCCGGACAGCTTCTCTACTACTTCGGGCAGAGGGGAACCGGTTTCGGAGAATTTCAGTTGCCGACGGGATTGTGGATCGACGGCAAGGACCGGGTATTGGTAGTGGACTCCTACAATCGGCGCGTTCAAGTCTTCCACTATTTTGGCTTGAAGACAGGCGCTGGGGGAGGCCAGCCTTGAAAGCAGGGCTCGTTGCAGTCGCGATAGTCCTGTTATTCAGCGCGGGGATGGCGTCGGCGCAGATTAATAGTGACGTGCTGGGATCGCACAACATGGCGCCGGGAAGTGGATCGCCAATCACAGGAAATCTTGGCAGCGCCTGTCTGTATTGCCACGCGCCCCACTCGGGCATCGAAGGCACGGCCGGGGTGAGCGGAACTCCGCTGTGGAGCCAAAGACTCTCCAGCGTGCAGTCCTACCAGATGTACAGCAGCACGACGATGGTGAACAAGGTGAGCCCGTCGCCGCCGCTCGGATCGAACAGCACGCTTTGCCTGAGTTGCCATGACGGCACGGTGGCGCTCGGCACCTTGACTCCTTACGGTCAGGTGGCGATGACAGGCAGCATGGCTGGAACTCCCGCCGATCTGGGCACGAACCTGCAGTCGACGCATCCGTTTAACTTCGTGACGCCGCTGCAGCCCACTAGCGATTTGTGGCCCTCGCTGGGGGCGAATCCTCCTTCCACCCAAGATGCAACCGGAGCGGTGCGGCTTATCAAAGGCAACGTGGAGTGCGGAAGCTGTCACAATCCGCACGTGCAGAACATCGATTCCAGTTCTGATTTTCTGGTGATCGATAATTCGCAAAGCGGTCTCTGTCTGGCGTGTCACAGCACGGTGCCCAGCGGAACAGGAATGGGGCTGAGCGCACATGCGGCCCGGCCGGCAGGTGCCGCCAGTTCGGCATCCTTGGCAGCGCCCACGAACCCGCTGGCAAACTGGGCAAGCAGCATCCACGCCACCGCGACGAACCGGGTCTCCAGCCAGGTTTCGTCCAATGCCTTTGGCCTGACCTCGAAACGCCTGGCGCGTCCTGCTGCGCTGGGGCCTTACACGACACTCAGGAAGAACGGGTGTTTATCTTGCCATGCCACGCACAATACGGCGACCAAGGTATTGTTGCGCGAACCTGACGATCAGGCTTGTCTGATTTGCCACAGCGGGGGCACGATCGTGGCGCCACCGGCTGCGAATATCGCCGCCGAGATGGCGTCGCCGAAGATCAGCCACGTGGTTGCCACGGCTGCTGGAAACAGTTCCCACTCGGCGCACGAGAGCGAGTTGCTGGATCATAATCGTCATGCGGCTTGCGTGGATTGCCACAATCCCCATGCCACGAAGCAGGTAGGCTTGACTTTCCCTGCGCCTCCCTTGATACGCACCTCGCAAGCCGGCATCGATGGCATCAGCGCCACGGACGGCCGCAGCATTGTGTCCCCTGCCACCAATCAATACGAGAACTGCCTGCGCTGCCACGGCACCAGTACAGGCAAGTCGGAGAACGTGGCCGTTTATGGTTACCTGCCGAACCGGTTGGTATCCGGGTCCGATCCTTTGAATATCATCCCGCAATTCGGCCTGACTTCCACGTCCGGCCATCCTGTGATGCATGATCGTCGAAGCCCATTTTCGCAGCCCAGCCTTCGCTCGAACATGCTCGATGTGGACGGAAGCCGGCAAGGGCGCACCATGGGCCTGCGCTTATTGTGCACGGACTGCCACAATAGCGACGACAACCGGGAATTCGGGGGAGCCGGACCGAATGGCCCGCATGGCTCAAAGTACTCCCACATTCTGGAACGGCGCTACGACATGAGCCAGGCGGCGCTGCCCGGCCAGCCAATTACGAATTTGATCGTCCCGCCAGATCTAACCCCCACGGGCAATTTCGCGCTTTGCGCAAAGTGCCATGACTTAGCCAAGGTTGTAAGCAACTCCAGCTTCAGTGAGCACGCTCGCCACATCAACGACGGCTTTTCTTGCTCCGTGTGTCACAGCGCGCATGGAGTGGGGTCGGAAATGGCTACCATATCGGGCGACCGGATGGTGAACTTCGATATCAACGTCGTCGCTCCCACCGGCCGGAACCCGATTACTTACAGTAAGGCGATCAATTCGTGCAGCCTGACCTGCCATGGGCACGCTCATGCGGCCGGAGGCACGAGGATGCCAATCATCACCCCCACCCCCCCGGCACGGCCTCGCTGACCAAAGCTCAGTGGGGTCTGCGGTCGGTCTTATTTGTTCTGAGAAAGCGCCATTGCCTGGGCGCGAACCCGGGCAGCATCCTGAAACCGGCCGGCGCGGTCGTATAAGCTCGCGAGTTGCAGCCAAAGATTCGGGTCGGGAAGCAGCCGCGCCGCCTCTTCTTCGTACGAAGTGGCGCGGCGTAAATCTCCCAGATAGAACCAGGAACGCGAGCGACCGTGCGCAATATTGGCCAGGACGTTGTTGTCAACCATCAATTCGGAATGGGCAGGAAGGCTGCTGGCAGCTTGATCGAAGGCGGCCAGGGCATCTTGGAAATTACGAGCCTGCAGATTGGCGTATCCCAGGCTGATCAATGGGTCCCAAGGCCAGCGGGACACATTGGCGGCATGCTGCCACGCGCCGATTGCGTCTTTGAGCCGACCGTGGTCCTGATCGAAGGCAGCCAAGGCCGACCATGGGGCAACCAGGGCAGGTTCCAGTTCGGTCGCCTGCACGTAGTCGTGCTCGGCTTCCGCCAGGTTCCCAGCGTCCTGGAACATATGACCGCGCAGAAAATGTAGGTAGCCACTGTTCGGCACAATCGACAGAGCGCGATTGGTCGCGTTCAAGGCTTCCGCATCTCTACCCAGAGCGTGCAGAACGGATGCGGCATTAGCCCATTGATTGAAAGCGGTCGCGCCGGTTCCGGCCTGGGGCGTTGCGGGCAGCGGCGCGGTCGCACAATCGATCTGCAAACGCTTGATCAAGTCTTCGGTCTCTGCCCGCCGCCGCAGAAAGATAACCGAGACTTCATCCAGGTAAACCGGCTGCCAGGTGGCGCTTTCGCAGAACTGCTTCAACACCGGAAAGAACTGCAAAGCTGAAAAACGGCCAAGGGGAATCAGAATGACATTGATGTCATAACGCTCGGTCTCTTCGCGCCAGAGCGGCGAGTCTGGCGGCGTCGCTTTCAGCCGGTTCGCCAGCAACATCGCGTCCGTACCAAAGGGGATGGCGCGCCCATCGATATAGTCCTGGTATTTCGGGCCGAGGCGGTACGAGAGAAATGCGCCCTCTTCGATTGAACTGAAAATCTGACCCGGAAGGTTCTCGCGTTCTACAAATGCCGCGGCTCGTTCCGGAAACCACCATGACAAACCAGTGCCGAACGAAACCAAATTCGTTCCGGACAGATAGGCACGGTTTGTCCACATCTCACGCGACCGGGTTGCGGCGAGAAGCAGCAGGGGCATGACTGCCACAAAGGCGAGGCTCGAGCGCACGCGCGCACTGCCAAGCCGGGGCTTGAGTTCGTCCAACCCTGAGCTGAGAACCCCACCTCCAACAATCGCGGCGACTATCGCGAACAGCGCCGTAAACCGCATGTGCTGCAGTGGAAGATAGGCTGCCGCTGCAAGGAAAATCGCGGCTCCGACTTTGCGCTGCACTAGCGCAATAAGAGCGGCGATGCTCATCAACAGCAAAAGCACATAGAATTCGTCCAGATGGCGCGGAGACAGGGCGGACCAGAATCGCGACCAATTGAGTGGTATGGGGGCCCATTCCAGAATCAACTGCGAGTGCGCGCCCATCGCGGCTTCCTGTCTGGCGATTACTTCAAAGACCTTCCAGCCCCACGGATTGATCAAAGTCGCTGCAACACTGGCGAGCAGCCAGGGCCAGGCACGCTTCAGATGGGCCGTCGCCTCATCCCGCTGGTCCGCCCATGGCAGTTTGAGCGCTTCCAACCCGAGGTAGCCGCCAAGCAGCCCCAATCCGGCGACGAAGCCGGGGTGCAGATTTACCCAGGCTGCCATGAGGATGGGCAAGATCCAGAGCCTGGCGGTTCCGGTTTCATATTGTTGCCACAGCAACGACAAGGTAGCGGCAAAGAATATGACCGTGAACAATTCCGCCCGTGCGGTGGTCCGAGTGGCGATCAGTGGCACGGCCAAGATGGTGAGGACCGCGGTCAACAGGGATGCGCGCCGTAAAACCAGGGCTGTAGCCACGGCGCAACCGGCTGCGGCCAGCCAGGATAGGAGGGCGTATCCTCCAACCAGGAAGGTGCCGTAAAAAATCAGGCAGGCGCCTATGGGATAAATCCATGGTTGCCCCGAGGCGGTGTAAGACAACATATCGACCGATGGGATCTGATGATGTTGCACAATCCACCGGCCCGTCGCCATTTGCCATCCCAGGTCAAAATCAGCGATCGTTCTTAGCGCGGTGACGAACGCATACGCCACGGCAACAACAACCGTCAGATAGAACAGGAGTCGCACGGGTCTTCTGGCCGACAACGGTTCTCGATCGCTCGGCGTTTGGCGAACCGCCTCAGCTGTTATTTCCGGAGTGCTCATGCTCGAATGGAAGCGGCAATCGAATTGCCACAAAACTCCTGTTTGAGATCCGTCGAACTCCTGAAATCAATAATTTACGCTCCCCAGGAGCGATACTTGCGGAACCGATCAGTGAAAACACCCCTTTTAATGAGGAATTTGCCACACGACGGCGAAAATCCAAGAGGCACGTAGCACCATGACAGAAACGAAAAGTATAGAAACGGAAAGCCTGCAAGCGCCCGCAACCGGATTCCGGGGATGGGCCGCCGCCCTTTCGAAACTAGTCTACCCTGCGGCCTTACTGGCTTCGTTGTCGATTTGGTTCTTGGCAATTCGGGCGCCTCTTTGGCTGGATGAGACGCTCTCCTACTGGCAGGTCAGCGGGGGTTTCGCGAAGGTCTGGAGCCGTTCGACTCTCATGCCTTCTTCGATCGGATATCTTTACACTCTCTGGTTCGCCAAATCGATTCTTGGGAGCAGTGCGATCGCCCTCAAGGTTCCTTCCAGCATCGCGCTGCTGGCCGCGGTCTTTGTTCTGTTTCGGACCGCCCGTGAGCTTTACGGTCTGGAGACTGCGTATCTCACATGCATTTTTTTCTCTTTGGAAGGCAACGTGGCGTTTGCTGCGACCGATGCGCGTCCTTACGCTTTCGCCTTACTGGCAACGACAGTCGCCAGTTTTGCATTCATCCGGTGGATGACGCAAGGGAACATGCGTCAGGCCATCTGGCTCGGCGCAGCGGCTGCGGGAATTCTCTACTTTCATTACCTTTTTGCCAGCCTTCTGCCGGTGTTCGCCGTTTATCATCTGCTGGCGCGCTGGCGCGTCATCAAATCGGACCTTCGGCAATTGGCGGCGGTGATGGCGTCATTCATTCTCGTCTCCTTGCCTCTGCTGTATCGCGTTGCCGGCCTCTATCACACTCGGGACACTCACATCGTCCAGGAGATGGCTCACCCATGGCTGGTGACCTTGAACACGCTGGCACCGCAACAGACGCTGATTGGGTTCTTAGTCGCTGCCTTTCTAGCGGCGCTGGTTCGAAAAATAAGAATCCCCGGACGTGGCCAGTTTCCTGCGGTTCTTTTCGGCCCCCTGCTGGCACTGATTCCCGCAGGCATCCTTATCACTGTCAGCACCGCAACTTCGGCGCATCTGCTGATCCCGCGTTACTTGACGGTCGCGGCGCCGGGCAGCGCGTTAGTCTGGGCCCAGCTGACCAGCCACATCGATTCCAAGTGGCTGCGGCGCATCTTCTGTGTCGGGCTCGTGGCAGTTACGGTATTCGAGTTTTACCACTCACCCCTTACTCGCCAACACGAAGTGAGCTACAAGCCGGCGCACGATTTTGTGAACACAATCATTGCCCGAAACGAACTGCCAGTCCTGGTATGCAGCGGATTCATCGAATCGAATTACCAGACCATGCCAACCGATCTCAATAGCGAAAACGCGTTGGTTTCGCAAGTTGCTTACTATCCGATCCACGCCCCGGTCTTGCTACTTCCGATTTCTCTGAACCATGAGACCGAGCGAGTGGCGAGCAGAGCGGTTCTGGCCGCTGCGCAACATCGCCAGAGATTCCTTGTGATCGCCGGTTTGACCTCCTATCAAACACTGGACTGGCTCGCCAGCTACACACGTGGGACGTTCACACCACAGGTCATCGGCAGGTTCGGCGAGATCGTAGTTGCCGAATTCCGGCCGGTGGGATTGGATTGATCCCAGCCATAAGCCCTGGAAGGAAAAAAACGTTCAGCCGGAAGATCTTGGGGCTCCGACGATTGCTGGAGAACCCGGTCTTACTTGGCGTCCGTATACAGGTTCTGATGCGTCGCTTTCAAATAATCGAGCTTTTCCTGCAAGTGCGTCCCCTCTGGTGGTTTGGTAGATGGGAAAACCGCCATTTGGTTACACAAGTCGATGTCTTCGTTCATGAAATAGCATCTCTTCCACTGCAACTTCGCGTGAAAAAATTGGCTCATCTCTCCCTGGTTGACATACGAGAAGCAGCTAGAACGGCGAGCAACAAACCGGCTAACAAAAGCCTCCGCAGGGAAGCCCAATGGATGTTCAGCAGATGAAAGTACACACCTAACACACCGAGCTCCAGATAGATCACGTAGCGCGATGCCCGCGCCGTCCCCAATCCGCCGCACAATCTGCCATAAGCGGTGCTCATACAAAATAAGAGACAGTATGCGATCAAGGCCACGGTTATCAGCGACCGCTTGCGATCCGCGCCCGGGAGATTCCCATTTTGCTTTCGCACTAACTGCCAGGAGGCAGTCGCCAGCGACGCTAACAGGGCAATCAAAGCCGCGCCCCCCAGCATCACCTGAAGAGTGCCCACCCCTTTCACGGCGAAGAAATTAGCGAACATGAGCGCCATGTAGGCCAGGTAATATCTGGGCGACTGTGGTTGAGGCGAGAAGCAGTCCAGGTCGGCATTAAACTTATACCCCGCGAAGAAAGACCCGAGCGATAAAAGGGAAATCACTACGGCACCGGCGAGAAAGGCCGTCGGGAGCCGTTCCTCAGGAAGGCGTGCCCGGTTATCCAGAATCAGCAGGACCGGGGTAAGAAAGCCGAGCAGCAAGCCGAATCCAGTGTAGATGGTGAAAAAGTTGACGATCAGGACCAGCGGATATCTGACCACGCTTCTCCGGCAAGTCCAGGCGAGACAGTAGAGCAGGATCAGCAAAAGCGGAAATGGACCATGGGCAAAGTTCGCGGTCACGAACAGGGTCTCATACTGGGCTGGAATAAAAATCAGCGCCGGTATAAGCACATCCCAAAGCGTCAAGCGACCGTAAAGTCTTTTCTTCAAGTACAGCGCGCACATGGCGGCCGCAACAATCACACCTCCAACCACGAATGATTCAGTTCGGCTGTTCCATCCGAATTGGGGTTCGACCAGCTTGGCGAACAATCCACCCAGTCCCTGGCGATGCGGACCGTGTTGCCAGGCGAACATCTGCCAAATCGAATGCTTTTGGAAGAGCGTTGCATCGTTGAAGTCCCACTGGTCGGAGAAAAAAACGTTGACCGCATACTGCGAGATCAGGCGAAATAGTCGCGTGGCAAGAAGTACAAAAACCACGGCCACGATCGTAGCGGGGCCGTAAGACAGCAACCAACGGGGCACAAGTAATTCCCGCGGTTGTTCGAGGCTCCCGATCGGCTTGCGGTTCATCAGCGTACCCCTATCCGCGTCTGTTTTCGATAGCCCTACATCGTCTCCTCCGGGCGATACGGCTTCCCTCCATGATAGGGCTATAAATCCGATGATAGGGCCTAGGAAGTGATCGCTTCGCGCGGTCTAGGACGTAATGCCAAGGGTAAGGGCGCAGTTCACTATCCAGGCAGAACTCAAGGCCCGAAAGGAAGCTGTCAAGGGTAACGGGAATTAGACTTCACTACTGCGACAGGGCTTTCGCCGGAGTTCCGGGCTTTACGCCCGAATGTTTCCTCGCCTGTGCAATCAGCTGTTCGACTTTTTCTTTACCCTCGTAGTTGGGGTTTTTCTCCAGCAGCTTCTGCCAGGCCGTCACGGCGCCCTCGATGTCCATCTTGTCCTGCCACTTAACCATTCCCAGGTTGAACAGCGTGTTGGGTTTGTTGGGGTCATAGGACAGGGCCTTGTTGAATTCCTCGATCGCCGCATCGGCCTGTCCGATGTACCAATAGGCAGTCCCCATATCGGTGCGAACGGAGACGTCTTGGGGCCGCACCTGCAGCGCACGCTGGTAGTAGTCGATGGCTGTCGGGAAGAGCTGCGCGTCGTAATAAGTATTTCCGATGCTGGCCAGGACGTCCGGATCATTGGGGTCGGATTTGAGCTTCTCAAGCTGGGGAGCGGCGGCCGTATCGGCCATCTTCTTCATCTGTTCCGGTGTGGGCTGCGCGCTTGCGCCTCCAGCCATTCCCGTAGGCGCAGAGTTCGCGCTCGCGACTGGCACGGAAGCTTCCGCAGGTTGCGATCCCCGAAACAGCCAGCCTCCTGCCAATCCGGCAAGCAGGCAGATTACGGCCAGCGTGTAGGCCTGAGTACTGCTCCAGTTCTCCTTATCGTCCGGCATCCTGGTGCTCCTTAATGATCTCGCGGCGTCAGCGCGTGCCGCATTACTGTTTCATTTGGGCGATCAGTTTCTTCACTTCAGCCCGCCTGGCTTCCGGGAGTGTGGGATTCGATTTCAGCAGCTGCTCCCATGCGGCAACCGCACTCTTGGGATCGTTTTTACCTTGCCACCGGATCATCCCTAAATTAAAAAGCGAGTTGGCATCCTTCGGATCGTATTGCAGGGCTCGCTGCAGTTGCTCAAGAGCGCCGTCCACATCGCCCTGGTAGAACAGGCAGGACGCCATGTCGGTGCGGGCGGGCACGTTATTGGGCGCGATCTGCAGCGCCTTCTCGTAATACGTGGCGCCCTCTTTGAATTGATGGGTGGAGCGATAGATGGTGCCGATCTGGTTCAGCAAGCCGACGTTCGTGGGATCGCTCTTGAGCTTCGCCAGCAAGGGTTCGGCCTGCTCGTTAGCCATCTGTTGCATTTGCTCAAGCGTCGGCATGGACTGTGCCGCAGCATTCGCAGCGCCCGCTGAAGCCGGATGTACAAAAGCCGGCTGCGTCGCGGCTGGCTGCGGCGATGTTCCGGCGGATCCAGAACTGCGGAACAGGTAGCCCAACAGCAGCCCAAGCACCAGGCAGGTGCCAGCCATCGAGTACACCTGGACTGCCTTCCAGCGTGCTTCCGGAGCGCCGTTTTCGGATTCATTTTTCATGCTTAACAGAATATCCACCGTCACTTGCGGCCCTTGGCTGGCCGCCATCCTTACGATCAAAATGCATGGCGAATGCCAACGGCTAGACGAGGAGGACAAGCTGCAACCGAATAGTTATCAATAGGTTACGAGCATCGTGCGGCACGCAACGATTCCCCTCTGGGGAACTTCACGCTGCTGTCGGGAGTTCGTGCGTCTTTTCCCCCTCTTCGTACGGGACAGGATAACTCACGTCTCCGCACCTTCGCTAAGGATGGTCCTCGGGCGCGGCGGCGGAATCCAGATTGTGCCACGGGGGATCGTCCGCTTCTTCCATTTGCGATTGGCGCTGCCGTACCCGTTCCCATTCCGCGCGCAAAACCATAGCCTTGATCTCGAAGCGCGACTCACGTTTCGCATCATCAATCCGGATGAGCAACTGATTCTTCTGGAAATGGAACCTGGTGACTTCGGCTAAGGGCAGAAGATCGGCCGAAGATTTTCCGACGATGGTGTAAACCACCTGGTCGCTGAGGAGAACATATTCCGGACACAGTTCTCCGGTTTGCATTTGCCCCGAGCCAGAGAGCGCCGCCATCACCCGGTGCGGGACGATGCAATCAGCCATGCGCATCTTGATCACGGTGCCGCGTTGACGGCCTCTATCTTTATCTTGTGCCAGGGAAACAATCGGCAGCGCAAAAACAACAGCCATGAGGACTCGCGAGAGAATTGGTTTCATGGGACCCCTCCGATCAGTGGCGACGGCCCGTGTATTCGTAGCCGCTCCGGCAGTGAAAGTGCAGGTTCAGGTTGTGGGTAGGGAGAATTTGGACGGCGTGAAATCCGCCCGCGTGACCGGGCGGCTTGTAGGTGACCGTGTAGCTGGCGTGGAAGTCCTCGAGTACGGCGTCGTATACCTTGTCAGCCTGCTGACCCAGCGTGAAGTAGCGGCCTCCGGTGGCGCTCGCCAGCTTCTGCAAGAGAAATGTGCCCTCCGCGGCGGGCCCGGAAGGGTTCAGGTCAACTGCGTAAATCTGGACATCGCGCGCGAACGCAGTGGCCACGGCGTCCGCGGATGAATGCTGGCTGATGGTGTCTTCGCCATCGGAAAATAGCACCAGCACTCTCCGGGTATGAAGATCGGCGTTCTGCGCCGTGCCGTCCGCCGCGAATACGATGGCATCAAAGAGAGGCGTCAAGCCGTTGGCGGACCTCTCAGGCATCTGGTTCGCCGCTAACGAGGCGCGGCAGTTTCCCGGGCAAATCACCGCCGGCCCCAGGTGGTGGAATGTGATGACGGAAGATTGGTCGTCCGGTGCTCGCTCCACTTGCGAAACCAGCCGCAGGGCATCCGCGATTTCCTGTTGGTAGTGGGGCGCGACCGATTCGCTTGCATCCACCAGCATGGTGAGATCGAGTTTGGTCCACTCTGTCCTGGCAAAGCTCTGGAAGTCTCGGACAACGTCATCACGGTCAACCACCGCGAAATCCCGCGGGCCCAGGTTGCGAACGGCGTGACCAAGCTGGTCGGTGGCGAAAAATGTCAGGCTTACTTCCGCGGTGGCTGTGTGGTAGGTGATTTCTGGGGGGTCTCCCGGAGCACCCCGCGCAAGCGCGGCGAGGATGGCGAGAAGGAAGACGGCGAAGAGCGAAAGCGCGAGCCTCGAAACCGCAAAGCAGGGCACCGGCCACCCAGACCGGTTTGTCGCGGTTCTGCCCACGCAGACTTCATCGGCAGTGCACGCAGAAACTTCAGTCTTTGCCGTTTAACCGGCTTGGAAGCGAACCCGGCCGCCAGAATTTCGACCTGGAGAATCAGGTGGGCACTCAGTCGAGCGCTTTGTGGAAACGCAGCACGGCGATCGTCAGCAGGCTCACTCCCAAGGCCGCCATGGCAACCATCTGCGGCCAGAGAATATCCATGCCCACCCCTTCTAGATATGTCCCCGGAGTACCACCAGAAAATAGCGTAACGGGCTGAGGTAAGTGAGATATTGCAGCCATTGCGGCATGGTGCTGATGGGAAATCCGAAGCCGGAAAAAGTGATCGCCGGCATAATAAAGAAGAAGGCGGTCACCATCGCTTGTTGCTGGGTCGATGAAACCGTCGAGATCAGCAGACCCACGCCCAACATGCACAGCAGAAAAAGAACCGCGCCAGAGAACAATACCCAGATCTGCCCGCGAAATGGCACTTGAAACCACAGCGTCCCCACTGTGCGCAATCAGCGAAACATCGAAAAGCCCGATCAGAAAAAACGGCAGCGTCTTGCCCAGAATAAATTCAGCCGGACGGATGGGCGTCACCATGATCTGCTCGAGAGTGCCGATCTCGCGTTCGCGAACTACCGCAAAGGCCGTCAGAGTCACCACCAGCACCAGGGTGAGACTGCCGATAATCCCAGGTATGAAAAACCAGCGGCTCCTGAGGTCGGGGTTGTACCAGGGCCGCGGTTCCAGTTGCACCGAAGGAATTTGCTCCACCATTTGGGGCGCGATGCGGGAGATACGGTCTCGCTGGTATTCCTGCGCGAAACCGAGCGCGATCTGCGAAATGTAGCCAGAGGCGATCAGCGCGGTGTTCGAATTGGTGGCGTCCACGATCACCTGCAGCGGCGCCGTTTGCCCCTTGCGCAGATTCTGGGCGAAGCCGGCATTGATGTCGAGGCCAACCGTAGCTTTTCCCTGGTCGATCAGATCGCCGAGCTGGCGATAGTCCGTGAGTTGGCGCTGCACATCGAAATACGGGCTGGACGAAAAACGGGAAACCAGATCGCGGCTTTCCTGGCTGTGGTCCAGATCCAGCACCACCGTGGGAACGTGATAAATCTCGAAAGTGGCGGCGTACCCGAAGATCAACATCTGGATAATTGGCGGCCCGAACAACACGAAGCGCGTCCGCTTGTCGCGGAAAACCTGGATGAACTCCTTGATCAACATCTGCTTGAGCCGCCCTAGCATCGCTGTCCTCTCATTACGCCAGCCTCTTGTGGAATGAGTGGGTGGCGAGAAGCGCCAGCACCACCGCAAATACCGCCAGGGGAACCAGATCCACATAAAGCAGCGCCGCCGGCGTGCCCTTGAGAAATATTTTCTTCAGCACCGAAACGTAGTACCGCGCCGGCAGGATGCGGGTAATCCACTGCAGGACGATGGGCATCTGCTCTATCGAATACAGGAACCCAGACAGCAGAAAAGCCGGAAGAAAGGTAATTAACAGCGCCATCTGACTGGCCGCCAACTGACTTCCCGGCAATCACCGAGATGAAGAATCCAAGCGAGAGCACGACCACCATGAACAGGGCGGAACTCATCAGCAAAGTTAGAAACGATCCTCGAAAGGGGACGTGAAACCAGTAGATCGCGATTAGAGCGCAGACGATCACGTCGAACATGCCGATGATGAAGTAAGGCACCAGCTTACCCAGCATGATTTCAAGCGGCGTGACCGGAGTGGAAATCAACTGCTCCATGGTGCCGCGTTCCCATTCGCGCGCGATGGTGAGAGAGGTGAGGAATGCCCCAATCACCGACATGACCAGGGCAAGCACCCCGGGAACGATGAATGCGCTGCTCTCCAGATCCTCGTTGTACCAAGTACGGGTTTCAACGCTAATGGGAGCAGGCTGCACGAGTTGCCCATGGCCGCGAAGCCATTCCAGTTGAATGTCCGACGAATAGCCTTGCACGACCGCCTGGGCATAGCCGATGAGCACGTTGGCGGTGTTATCGTCACTGCCATCGACCAGCGCTTGAATCTGGGCAGGGCGGCCGTCCTGCAGGCGCTGCGAAAAATCCCAGGGAACCACGATCCCCATTTTGGCGTGGCCATCGTCCAGCGACCGGGTCAGCGCGGGATAGTCGTTCACCACCCGCACCAGGTTGAAGTACTCGCTGGCCTGAAAACGTTTTAAAAGATCCTGGCTCTGCTGGCTGCCATCGCGGTCGTAAACATAAACCGGCAGCCCCTTGAGATCGAGATTCACGCCATAGCCAAACAGCAACACCAGAATCACCGGCATGATCAGGACGATGATCAGGCTGCGCGAGTCGCGCAGAATCTGGACCACTTCTTTCTTCGCCACGGCCCGAAACCGAGTGAAGCTCATGCGCTTCGTTCCTTCCCCGCATCGTGGGCCGTGGTGAGAGAAACAAAAACGTCCTCCAGGCTGGGACTTATCTTTTCGATACCCGCCCGCGCTGATTTGGGATCCGAAAAATACTTCTTAACTTGCGGGATGGCGGCATCCGCATCGCGCACCACCAGGTGAAGGCGTTGCCGAAAACTGCGGCATCCAGTACGCCGGGTGCAGACTGGAGAATCTCCACGGCGCTTCCCAGCGGTGCGCACTCGACCAGTAGCAATTCGCCTTTCATCGATTTCTGCTTGAGCTCGGAAGGCGTGCCCAGGGCAACGATTTTTCCGCGAAAAATCAGCGCCAGGCGATTGCAATACTCGGCCTCTTCCATGTAGTGCGTAGTGACGAAGACGGTCACGCCCTCCTCCGCCATGTTGTGGATCAGTTCCCAAAACCGCCGGCGCGAAATGGGGTCGACCCCAGATGTGGGTTCATCCAGAAAAATGATGGGCGGCTTATGCAACACGGCACAGCCCAGCGCAAGGCGCTGCTTCCATCCTCCGGGAAGCGTCGCCGTGATCAGATTCTCCTGGCCTTTGAGGTTCGCCATCTCCAGCGCCCACTCGATTCGTTCTTTCAGTTGATCTGAGGGCACGCTGTAAAAACCGGCGAACAACCGTATGTTTTCGATTACCTTCAAGTCGTTATAGAGAGAAAATTTCTGCGACATGTATCCGATATTCTGGCGGACCAATTCCGGTTGCCGGCCCACGTCATATCCGGCAACCTGGGCGCGGCCAGATGTAGGCTTCAAAAGCCCGCACAGCATTCGAATCGTGGTGGATTTGCCAGCCCCGTTCGGTCCCAGAAAACCGAATACCTCACCTTTCCGAATCTCGAGATTGATGTGATCGACGGCCACGAAATCGCCGAATTGCTTAACCAGGTTCTCGATCACAACCGAATTGCCGCTGTCAGCCATGGGATGATGCTCCGCCGCTGACCGCATCAACGAAGAGATCTTCAATCGTGGGCGTAACCTGTTGAATTGCGTTGAATGGGACGTGGGCGTTCTTCAGCCGCGCCTCGAATTCCGGAATACGGCGCGCGGCATCGTCCACCACCAGGTGTATGCCGTCGCCGGTCAACACCAAACTGGAGATTCCTTCGGATGTTCGAGTTGGTTGCGTAATCCGCGAGGATCGGGCGAAGTGACCGACAGAACATCCTTGCCCAGCTTGGCTTTGAGGTTGGCAGGCGTATCGCAAAAAAGCAGCTTGCCCTGATTGAGTAAAGCGACGCGATGACAGCGCTCCGCCTCGTCCAGGTAGGCGGTGGAAGTGAGGATGGCCACGCCTTCGGCGCTCAGCTCATAAAGGATGCGCCAGAAGTCGCGCCGCGAAACGGGATCGACGCCCGTGGTCGGCTCATCGAGCAGAATCACTTGGGGGCGGTGAATGAGCGCGCAGACCAGGCCAAGTTTCTGCTTCATGCCGCCGGAAAGTTTTCCGGCAAGCCGCCCGCGAAATTCGCCCATTCCCGCCGCCTGCAACAGTTGCGGAGAACGCTCCTCGCGCTCGGCTTTTTTCACTCCGAACAGGTCCGCATAGAAGCGAATGTTTTCCTCGACGCTGAGGTCTTCGTAAAGCCCGAAGCGTTGCGGCATATAGCTGAGGTGGTGCTTGGCGCCTTCGGGATCGCGCACCACGTCCGAACCAGCAACCGTGGCTTTACCTTCATCGGGCGGCATAATCCCCGCGAGCATGCGAAGGGTGGTCGTTTTGCCTGCGCCATCCGGACCGACTAAGCCGAAAATTTCTCCCGCGACGCACCTCAAAGCTCAGATGATCGACGGCACGAACGCCGGGAAAACTCTTGGTGAGTCCGTCGGCGACAATCGCGGATTGGGACGGTTCCGTCATTACTTCTCTTGGGCTTACGGCTCTGCGGAGGAGCGTTGGCAGCGGCCAGATTGATGCGAGCGTCCGCGGGCATGCCAGGCTTGAGTTCGTGATTTGGATTGTCGATGTCGATCTTGATGCGATAGACGAGCGTGACTCGTTCTTTGTAGGTTTGCACGCTCTTGGGCGTGAACTCGGCAGTTGAGGAAATAAATGCTATTCGTCCGCGGTATTGTTTGCCGGGATAGGTGTCAGTGGTGACGGTTGCCTCCTGGCCCCAGCGGATGCGCCCCAGATCGGTTTCGGCGATGTAAGCGCGTAACCAGATGTGATCGAGGTCGGCGAGCGTCACTACCGGCGTGCCGGGGACAACCACCTCTCCAAGTTCGGTTTGGCGCACCGTGATTACCCCGGCGGAAGGAGCGTGAAGAGTTGTGTAGTCCAAATTGACTCGCGACAGACCTACACTGGCGCCGGCTGCCCGCACATTGGCGCGAGCGATTGCGATGTCCTCTTTGCGGCTGCCCTCGACGGCTTCGCTGTAGCGCTGCCGCGTCGCCTCGAACGCGGCTTCGGCCCGCTTTACCGCAGTCTCGGCTAGGTCGCGCTCTTGGGCCGAGACCTCGTCCTTGCTGAAAAGGCGCTGGGCGCGCTCCGAGTCGAGTTTCTTCTCCTGCAGATCGGCTTGGGCATCGAGCATGGTTTGTTGCGATGCTTTCACTTCCTGCTCGCGGGTTCCAGCCAGGGTGAGCGCAAGGTTGGATTCGCGCACCCGCACGTTGGCTTCGTCGATCCGCAGTCTCTGCTGGTAATCGGCGTCGTCCAGCCTGGCCAGCAGGGCGCCTGGCTCAACCCACTGGCCTTCCTCGACCGGCAGGTCGACCACGCGTCCCTGCACCTTGAAGCTCACCAGGCTTTCGTGGGCTTCGATATTGCCGGAGAGCGTGAGCTGATTCTCGGGTTCCGATTTCCTCGTAAGGCGAGGATAGAGATACAGGCCTGCGGCAATCACCGCAGCCAGCAGGATCAGAAGAGGTACACGTCGTTTCATAGTTTCAGACCTCGCGGGCGGACACACCAATCGGCGCCGTCCACCAATGGCTTACGGGTTTCCCAAATACTGCCCAATGTTCTGCTCCGTATTGCCCACCGCCCGCGCCAGCGCAAATTTGGCGTCAACGTGGCTCGACACGGCAAGAATGTAATTCTCCTGCGCGCGGGCTAATTCGTCCTGAGCAGTAACCACTTCAACGTTATTGGTGGTGCCCGACTGAAAGCGGTCCTGCGCCAGTTCAAGTTCGCGCTGCGCCAGGTCCTGCCCGTCCTTGGCCACCGTGACCTGGGCGGCGGCGGACTCGAGATTCAGCAACGCCTCGTGGATATCCTCTTCAATGCCGTGGCGCAAATCGGCAATTTGATCGTCAATGCGTTTCACCCGGCTGGCCAGTTCCTGGGCCTCGCCGTTGCGATCATGGTCAAACACCGTGAAGTCAACTTCGCCTTGAATGAGGCCTGTGCCTTGCACGCTTCCAAGGCTGCGGCCAATCCCGCCATAGTTTCCGTTGATGCTCAGTTTCGGGAAGTAGCGGGCATGGCTGGCACGCTGCTGCTCGGCCAATCCTTGGCGCTGGATGGCGAGCGACAGGAAATCGGGGCGGGTGAGCAGCGCGGAGGGCACAAGAATCTGGGCCTCGGGCTGGGGCAGGGGCTGATACTGCAGCGGTTCGGCGATTTCCAGGGGTGCGCTCGGGCTCATGCCCAGATTGCGCGCCAGCGCGAGCAGCGACTGTTTGTACTGGTTCTGCGCTACCAGCAAAACCTGCCTGTCATTCGCCAGTTGTACCTGCGAGCGCAGCACGTCCACGCCGGTCGCGGTCCCGGCGTCGTGCCGGTCTTTCGCCAGCTTGTATAAAGTGTCGGAGTCGGTCACCCGGGATTGGGCGGCATTCACCCGCGCCGCCGCCGACTGCGCGTTCAGATAAAGACTGCCCACCGCGCGAATGATCAGGTCGCGCGCATCCTGATAATCCATCTTGCTGGCGTCCAGGGCGCGCTGGCTGGCTTTCCACCCGCGATAACTCTGAAGATCGACGATGTTCTGTTGCGCGTAGAAACGAAAATCGTAATTGGAGAACGGCCCAACCACCTCGGGAACGCCGGGAAATGAGATCCCGAAAGCCCGCAGGTCGCGGTTCTGCAGGTTGGCGTAGCTTTGCACCGTTACCCGCGGAAGCAGCGCCGCCGACAGGCGGCGCGCTCGCGTGCCCTCGGCCTCTTCGACCCGAGTATCGGCGACCAGCACATTGAGGTTGGCTTTTAGCCCCTTCTGAATCGCATCCTGCAAGGTCAGGCGGTAAGCGGCGGCTTCCTGGGCGGCGCTGATTGCGCTGCCAATCAGGCCGGCCAGCGATAGGATCACGACAGTGCTGAAATTGCGTTTCATCGCTTTTTACTCTTCATCCGAGGCGGCAATCGCCCTCCAAAAGTGCCGAAAGCTTTCTTCCAGCCTGGTCGCGAGAGCGGGCTTGCCTTGCAGAGACCAAAGCAAAAGTGTCCCCATGACGGCCTGCTGAAGCTGGAGCGCAACCATTTCCTTCTTCAGGAGAGAATCGATCTCACCCCGCTCTTGCCCGATGCGCACCAGGCGGGCGATCATCTTTCTTCCTTCCGACAGATTGCGCTCAATTTCGCTGCGAACCGCCTGGCTCGCCAAAAAGGAAGTGATGAGTGTCCGCGCCAGGTCGGGACTTCGTCCTGGCTCCTCGGCGACACGCAAAATCAAATGCTGAAATACCGTGTGGATGGATTGCTTCCCTGACTCGCCAAGTTCGAGAGCTTCCCTAACTTTGCCAAGTTGAATTTCAGCCATCACGCTCAGCACGTGATCTTTGCTTTCGAAGTAGTTGAAGAATGTCCCCTTGCCCACATCGGCCGCTTCCGTAATGTCTTCGACTGTGACATTGGGAAAGCCGCGCTCCGCGAAAAGTTGCAACGCGCACCGGAACAGCCGTACGCGTGTTTCCGCGGCTCGCCGTTGGCGGCGTCCCATGCCTTGCAAGTGGGGGAAACTTTCGGGGGCGAGATCCCTAAACCCGGAAGCCGAATTCGATGGATGACGGTTGCTCATGTATGACCAATAACCAAATATGACCAACAGTCATATTTATAAAATCGCAGCTCAAGGCTGTCAAGAGCAATCTCAAAGGGGCTTAGGTGTCGCCGAGCCGGAGGCGGGGTATTTCTGTATCTCCAACAATCTAAGGTATTTATCTATATTAGATGTTGACAAAACTTTACAAAACGTTCCAGCTGGAACACTTCGTCAGAAGCAACCGGGAGTTAGTACTGAACCTTCTTCCACACCCCGCCCGCGGCATTGCTTTCCAGAAGCGAATCCACGATGCAATTCGCGCGGTAGCCGTCTTCGAAGGTCGCGACCGGCGGCGGCACGGTTTGGGGCATGCCTTTGCCTTCGAGAATCAAAGCGTAAATCTCCGCCATGATGTTGCGGAAGGCATCCGCCCAGCCCTCTTGGTGTCCGCCGGGCAGGCGAGCGTACTTGCGGTTGGCGGGACTTAGCAGAGAAGGATCTTTGGGCAGAATCGCATTAGCCTGTTTCGCGTGGCCAATCCACAACTCATTCTGCTGCTCCTGATGCCAGCGCAGAGATTCCTTGCGCCCATTCACCTCGAGCCAGAGATCGTTCTTATGTCCAGCGCAGACCTGGCCTACCGAGAAGCATCCCTTGGCGCCATTCTCAAAACGGAGCAACACGCTGGCCATGTCCTCCGTGGGATTCTGGAATTCTTCCGTTGGTCCGGCCGCGCCTCCGGCGAAAGCCTCGGCCGATTTCAAGGGGCGGCGGCGAGTCTTCGTTACAGTGGTCAGGTCCGCGAGCACGGCCTCAATTCGCAGGCCGCTGACGTGCTGCGCCAGGTCGCACCAGTGGGAACCGATATCGCCGAGAGCGGATGTGGCCCCGCCTTTCGCCGTATCCAGTCGCCACGAGTAGACGGTGTCATCAAACAACCAGTCTTGCAGGTAGGCTCCGTGAACAAAAAACAAGCGGCCCAGTTCACCCTTCGCAATCATGGAGCGGGCCTCCTGCACCAGGGGATTGCCGCGATAGTTGAAAGTCACGGCATGCACCACCCCGGCTTCCTGCGCCGCCTTCCACATGGTGCGCGCTTCCGCGGAATCGAGCGCCAGAGGCTTGTCGGAAACGATGTGCTTGCGCTTGGCGATCACCGCGAGATTCACCGGAGCATGCAGATAATTCGGCGTGGTGTTATGCACCACATGAATATCCGGATCGGCAATCAGCTGCTCATAACTTCCGTAAGCCTTGGGGACGCCATACTCGGCGGCTTTCTTCCTGGCGTTCTCCAGGGTGGAAGCGGCGACAGCGACTACATCCACAAAGCCCAGACGCCGTACCGCGTCCACGTGATGTTGGCCGACAAATCCGGGACCGATCAACCCCATCCCAATGCGTCGCATGGTTTGTTCCCCTGATGAAGTGATTTGAAATTCTAGAACCTTAATGGCGCGAGTTTAGCTAATGCGATTCGCGCGTCACTACCGCCCCCCGGCAGCCCAGCAGAAAATCAAGATCGGCGCCCGTATTGGCCTGGTTGACGTGCTCCACATAGAGCTGCTGATAGCCGCCCTTCATGGGCAATTCCGGCTTCTGCCATTGAGCGCGCCGGCGGTCCAGTTCATCCTGCGCCACCTCAAGATGCAGGCGCCGGGCTTCAACGTCGAGCTCGATGACATCGCCGTCCCGTACCAGAGCCAAGGGGCCGCCAATGGCGGCTTCCGGACAGACGTGGAGCACGACCGTGCCGTAAGCCGTTCCGCTCATGCGAGCATCGGAAACCCGCACCATATCGGTGATGCCGCGTTTTAGAATTTTCGCCGGCAGGCTCATATTGCCCACCTCGGCCATTCCCGGATAGCCTTTGGGCCCACAATTCTTCAGCACCAGAATGCAGTTCTCGTCCACCTCGAGAGCGGGATCGTCAATGCGCTGCTTGTAATGCTCGATGGTTTCAAAGACCACGGCGCGGCCACGGTGGCGCATCAAGTGCGGCGAAGCCGCGGAGGGCTTGAGCACCGCGCCATCCGGCGCAAGATTGCCGCGCAACACGGCCACGCCGCCGTGCTGAACCAGCGGCTTGTCAAAGGGGCGAATGACTTCCTGATTCCAATTGGGCGCGTCTTGGCAGTTTTCCCAGATGGTCTTTCCGTTCACCGTGAGAGCATCTTTATGGATCAGGCCGTGCTCTCCCAGGGCGCGAACCACCGCGGGCACACCTCCGGCATAATAGAAATCCTCCATCAGGAAGCGGCCCGAGGGCATCAGATCCACCAAGGTCGGCACCTCGTGTCCCAGCCGGTCCCAATCGTCGAGCGTGACTTTGACTTCAACCCGGCCTGCCATGGCGAGGTGATGAATGACCGCATTGGTCGAGCCGCCGACAGCCCCGTTCACGCGAATGGCGTTTTCAAATGCCTCTCGCGTCAGAATCTTGGAGATACGCAGGTCCTGATGCACCATTTCGACAATTCGGCGGCCCGCCAGGTGAGCTAGAACGTAGCGGCGTGAATCCACCGCCGGGATGGCCGCGTTGTGTGGCATGCCCAAGCCCAGAGCCTCCACCATCGAAGCCATGGTCGAGGCGGTTCCCATGCTCATGCAATGGCCGGAGGAGCGCGACATGCAAGACTCGGCGTCCATGAATTGAGGCAAGCTCAGGTGGCCGGCCTTCACTTCCTCGCTCAAACGCCAGACGTCAGTTCCCGAGCCAATGTCGCGGCCCTGATACTTGCCGTTGAGCATCGGTCCGCCAGAGACCACCAAGGTTGGCAAGTCGCAACTGGCGGCGCCCATCACTAAGGATGGGGTGGTCTTGTCACACCCGCATAGCAGCACCACCCCGTCAATCGGATTGCCCCGAATGGATTCCTCCGCGTCCATGCTGGCGAGGTTGCGGAACAGCATGGCAGTGGGCCGCAGGTTCGACTCGCCTAAAGACATAACCGGGAACTCCAGCGGCAAGCCTCCGGCTTCCCATACCCCGCGTTTCACGTAGTCGGCGATCCGGCGGAAATGGGCATTGCAGGGGGTAAGTTCCGACCAGGTATTGCAGATTCCGATCACCGGCCGTCCGTCAAAAGCGCTGTCTGGCAGGCCTTGATTGCGCATCCAGCTGCGGTGGGCAAAGCCATCTTTATCGGCTTTTCCAAACCAGCCAGCCGAACGGTAAGTGCGCTTCTCATCGGACATGATTGAACGGTTCTCCTTATTGGTTCAAAGAATGAGTGCGAATGATCCTGTTTCCTTTCAGACGCATAATCCTACGGCATTTCGGCAGGTTGATAAAGTACGCCTCCCGAAATGCGGCACAGCCGTGGAAAAACGTGCCATGGCGTCGGCCTTGGCATTGGTCTCCCACTCATCCCTTAACGACCCAATTAACCCGATATTCAAACGGCGTTCATCAATTTGTAACAAATGCCGCATAGGATCGGTCGCTGGTGGCCCGTGTGCCCTGAATGCCTGGAGCCCCAGTCTAGAGCTTCACGTCAATCGACAAAGTACATTTTGAATTCTCATCGGAGGAAAGAATGAAGCAGGTCATGGTTTTGGCGCTGTCATTTGTGCTGGCGGTTAGCGCCATCGCGGCACCAGCCCCGCAAGACGCGGCTCCAACCGGGACGAAAAGCAGCCGGAAAAAACGGGCCGCCGTCGTCAACCCGGTTACCAAACGTCTGGACGACATGCAGCAGGCGATCGGCGCCCAACAGCAGCAGATTCAGCAACTGATGCAGGAACTGCAGAGCCGCGATGCCGCCATCCAGCAACTGCAGCAGCAGAACACGCAGGCTCAGAGCGCGGCCATGCAAGCCCAGCAGAAGGCGGATGCCGCGGCGGCCCAAGCCACTCAGCAGCAGCAGGACGTCGCCGCCGTGAAAAGTGATGTCACCGACATAAAGTCCAACTTCACCAATACCGCATTGACTCTGCAGGAAACGCAGAAGCACATCAATGACATGGAGAGCCCGCTGGCCATCCATTACAAGGGAATCAGCATTACTCCTGGCGGCTTTTTAGCGGCTGAAACGGTGTGGCGGCAGCACGCCTTGGGGTCCGACGTCAACACCCCGTTCAACTCCATCCCCATGCCCGGGAGCTCTTTGAATCAAATGTCCGAGTTCTTTGGCTCAGGACGCCAGTCGCGGGTCTCCATGCTGGCCGAGGGGAAGCTGAACAGCGCCAAGCTGACCGGCTACGTGGAAGCCGATTTCCTCTCTGCTGGCGTCACCTCAAACAACAACCAGAGCAACAGCTACACCATGCGGCAACGGCAAATGTGGGGCCAGGCAGCCCTGAACAACGGTTGGAGCTTCACCGGCGGCCAGATGTGGAGCTTGGTGACCGAAACCAAGAAAGGCGTGGACAACCGCAGCGAAGCTCTTCCCATGACGATTGACGCGCAATACCACGTCGGGTTTAGCTGGGCTCGCCAATTTGGGTTCCGGGTGTCGAAGAATTTTGACGACAAGTTCTGGCTGGCCTTCTCGGCGGAAAATGCCCAGACCACATTCACCGTCCAGAACCAGTCGACTAATTTTCTGGTCGGCGCCGCCGGCACCAGTGGCGGTCTTTACAACCCGAGTTCAACCTATTCCTTCAACTACATGCCCGACTTCGTGGTGAAAGCTGCCTTCGAACCGGGATGGGGACACTACGAGATTTTCGGCGTCATCAGCAACTTCCGCGACCGCGTATTCCCCAACGCCACGGCTACGACGCCCTCCGCGTCCGGCGCCTACAACGACGTGCGAACCGGCGGCGGCGTGGGCGCGAACATTCGCGGATCACTGGCCCACAAGCACGTAGATATTGGGCTGCACTTCCTGGGCGGAGACGGTATCGGGCGCTACGGGACCTCTACCTTGCCCGATGCGACCGTCCGTCCCGATGGCACTCTGGCGATGCTCCGCTCCTACCAGGGTTTGGGCACTCTGGAGTTTCATTATCCCAAGGCGGATGTTTACTTTAACGTAGGTACGGAATACGTCGGTCGCGACGTGTCTCCCAACAGTGGCGGCACCCTGGTCGGTTACGGATCGCCGTTGGCCAACAACGCAGGTTGCTCCACGGAAACCCTTCCTGGGGGAGCTACTTCAGGTCAATTCCCGGTATCGTCGGTAGGCTTCCTTCCGGGCAGCTTGAGCAATTGCAGAGCGGACACGCGAAGCCTGGTCGAGGGTACGGCGGGTGTCTGGTTCATTCTCTATAAAGGGGCGAAGGGCAAGCTGCAATTCGGACCCCAGTATTCGTATCTCACGCGCAACACCTGGGCTGGCCTGAACGGCACCAGCACAAGCGGAACCAATCCCAGCGGAACGGAGAATATGATCCTCACTTCTTTCCGTTACTACCTCCCGTAAGCGAGTCTTTCGATCTCCGGCCGGTCCCAGCTTCTGGGGCCGCGCCGGAGGCCGAAGTCCCCTTTTTGAGATCCCGAATCCCACGCTGTGCCCTGATGCTTGCTTGGATTTGCGCCCTCAGCGCAAGGCAACTCCCGGATAGGGAACCACGAATTCGCCGTCTCACAATTAGACCAAGCGAAAAAATTCATGCCAGAAAAAATTGCTTCGGCCTTGAATCGCAGTGTTGCTTTCTGCTACAAACAATGGCAGAGTTCTTAAGCAGATCCTCAAGCAAGCTGCCCATGGATTTCAAGCAGGGAGCGGCAGCTTCGCATGATCTTTGGCTTCGTCTTGGGGCAGGTTGATCTTTCCGGGGGAACCCCGGGAGGATGTTGTTGTGCTGGTGTCTGGCGCCCCGGGATTTCGTAGCCATACGATCTCTCGACGGTGTAAACATCGAACCTCCTGGCTGTCCGTTGTTTGGAGCTTCCGATGGGCCTTTGCCGCAGTTCCGCGTTGTTCAACGCTCTTGCCGAGCGTCCGCGCTGGATGAAACCTGCGCGCTGCCTGACTGCACTACCCGCGGATGGCGATTTTTTCTGCCGCTGCCACACCCCCACCCTTAGACCGCATACGCTGGAGGAAGAAAATGGCGACTAATCTCGTGCGCATTGAAAACGATCAGGAAATCAAAGAGCGCCTGGCCGCAAAGCGTGCCCAGTTGCGCCAGGTTGCCGGCCTGGACAAGCCGGATCATTTCCACCGCCCCGTGGAACGCGCCTTCACCGCCGAAGAGCGCAATAAAGTCACAATTCTGTTTGGCGGCTTCACCTGGAAGCATGAAGACCTGATTCGCGCGGTCTTCCAGGGATGCGGCTATCGCTGCGAAAAACTGCCGGTGCCCGATGTCCCGGCGTTCCAAACTGGGAAGGAATTTGGCAATAACGGCCAGTGCAATCCTACTTATTTCACGGTAGGAAATCTGGTGCAGTATCTGCAATTCCTGGAGAAAGAGGGCATCCCGCGCCAGGACATCCTCGACAACTACGTCTTTTTCACCGCCGGATCGTGCGGGCCTTGCCGTTTCGGCATGTATGAAGCCGAATATCGTTTCGCGCTGAAAAACGCGGGCTTCGACGGTTTTCGCGTTCTGCTGTTCAAGGACAGCGATGGCATCAAAGCGGCGTCCGGCGAGCCCGGTCTGAAGTTTACCGTGGACTTCGGCTTTGGAATGTTGAATGCCATGCACCTTGGCGATGTCATCAATGACTTGATCTACCAGATTCGTCCCTTCGAAGTAAACAAGGGCGAGACCGACCGCGTGTTCCGCGAAATGGTGGATGGGTTGTGCGAAGACTTGAGAAAGCGCAAATCCTTTGAGATTGAACAATGCGCACCTGACTGGGCCAAGCCGAAATTCAAGAGCAACAAGATTCTGCGCAATACCTTCAACGTGTTTGGCAAGTGGCACGAACACATGTGGGGCAAGGATTACTTGAACGCCCTGCGCGCGGCGCGCGACCGGATGAACTCCATTGAGGTGGACCGCACCAAGGTGAAGCCGGTGGTCAAGATCACGGGCGAGTTCTGGGCGCAAATCACCGAGGGCGACGGCAACTTCCACATGTTCGACTTCCTGGAGCGCGAAGGCTCCCAGGTGATCGTCGAGCCCATAGCCACCTGGGTGGCATATCTCATGTACCAGGCCAAGGCGCATGCCACGGCCAAGTGGCCGGTGAACCGCCCCTACAAGAACCCCGGGTGGTACGAGTTCAAGAAGCAATTCGCCAACTACATTGGCCTGCGCAAGAAGCTATGGGGCATCGGCGCGGGGCAGCGCATGTGGAACTTCTTCTATCACCGGACGGTCAAGAATCTGGGAGGCATCACTCACCACCTGGTCCCGCAAACCGAGCTGGCGGAGATGGCGAACCCGTTCTACAACCAGTTTGCCCGCGGCGGCGAAGGCCATCTTGAAGTCGGCAAGAACGTCTACTACACCGTCCACAAACTCTGCCACATGGTGCTGGCCCTCAAGCCCTTCGGATGTATGCCGTCGTCGCAGTCGGACGGCGTACAATCGGCAGTAATCAACAAATTCAAAGACATGATCTTCCTGCCGATTGAGACTTCCGGCGAGGGCGAAGTCAATGCTCATAGCCGCGTACAGATGGCGCTGGGCGAAGCCAAGGTGAAGGCTAAGGCCGAGTTCGAGCAGTGTCTCAAGAAAACCGGCAGATCCCTGCAGGAGATTCGGGCCTATGTTGAGGAGCATCCCGAGATGAAGCGCCCCTTCTACCATGTGCCGCATCGCGAAGGAGTGGCCGGAACGGCGGCTCAGTTCATCTTGCACGTAAGCGACCGCATCGATAAAGACACCCGCTTCTGGAAGCGCTCCCGCGTGCCCGGTGTGGCCGTGCCGGCGACTGCCAGCGGCGACTGAGAACAGGGAACTGGGAACGCACAACTGGTTTTCCCAGGTTCCAGTTCTCCGATCAAGAAACTAAGGCTACAAGGCAGGGATTCAGAGGCTGAGAGATTCAGAAAGAGGATGTAATGCACGATCATAATGGTCCGTCCCTCATCCAGATCAATCCGCTGCCGCCCGTTCCCCAGCCTGCCATCAAGCCGCACGACCACACCACCAGGTTCCTGGTCGGGCTGGACGTGGGGTCGACGACGGTGAAGGCTGTGGTGGTGGATGCGGCAACCGATCAGATCCTGTGGCAGGACTATCAGCGCCACGAGACCAAACAGCCGGAAAAGACTCTGGAATTTCTGCGGCGCATGGAAGCCGACACCGGCATCAATCGCCACAATACCCGCATGTTTGTCACCGGCTCGGGCGGCACTGCCATTGCTGAGCAGGTCGGCGCCAAATTCGTTCAGGAAGTAACCGCGGTTTCCCTGGCGGTCGAAAAGCTGCATCCCGAGGTTTATTCCGTCATCGAACTGGGCGGGCAGGACGCCAAGATTATTGTTTTTAAGGATGACGACGAGACTGGGCGGAAGAAGAAAATTCCCTCCATGAACGACAAATGCGCCGGCGGCACCGGCGCGGTGATTGACAAGATCAACGCCAAGCTCAAGATTCCAGTCGAAGAATTAGCCGAGCAGGGATACCACAACATCAAGCTGCACAAAGTCGCCGGTAAATGCGGCGTATTCGCCGAGACCGACATCAATGGCCTGCAGAAAGTCGGCACGCCTCCCGATGAATTGATGGCTTCGCTGTTCGAGGCCATCATTTTGCAGAACCTGAGTGTGCTGACCCGCGGCCACACGCTGCGTCCGCACGTGCTGCTATTAGGCGGACCGAATACCTTCATTCGCGGCATGCGCGAGGCCTGGCAGGCGAACATCCCGCGCATGTGGAAAGAGCGCAAAGTCGAAATTCCAGAGGGCGCAAAGCCCGAAGACCTGATTAAAGTTCCGCAGAACGCGCAGTATTTCGCGGCACTGGGCGCGGTGGAATTCGGCAAAGCGGAAGACGATTGCATCGGTTGCTATCGCGGCTATGACCAGCTCGTTCATTACATCGACTTCGGCCGCCAGGAGGAAAAGGCAAAATCCGGCGCCAGCGGACTGGTGAAAGAGTCCACCGAACTGGACGCCTTCAGACAGGCCTATCGCCCCAAGAAGTTCACTCCCGCCACCTTCCAGAAGAATTCCACCGTTGCCGGCTTCGTCGGCGTGGACGGCGGTTCCACCTCTACCAAGGCGGTTCTGCTCGACGAAAACGGAGACATCCTCTGCAAGGCCTATCAGCTCTCCAACGGCAACCCCATTCAAGACACCATTGACATGTTCGAAAACCTGCGCGGGCAGGTGGAGAAACAAAACGCCAGACTGGAAGTCCTGGGCGTGGCCACCACCGGCTATGCCAAGGACATTCTCAAAGACGTACTCAACGCCGACGTGGCTCTGGTCGAAACCGTCGCGCACACCGAGTCGGCTTTGAAATTTTACGACGACCCGCACGTGATCGTGGATGTGGGCGGGCAGGACATCAAGATCATCATCCTGCACAACGGCCGGGTGAAGGATTTCAAGCTGAACACGCAATGCTCGGCGGGCAATGGATATTTCCTGCAATCTACCGCCGAGGGCTTTGGACTGAAGGTTGAAGAGTATGCCGATCTGGCATTTTCCGCTCAGGCCATGCCGGTATTCGGCTATGGCTGTGCCGTGTTCATGCAGTCGGACATCGTGAACTTCCAGCGCCAGGGCTGGCGCGCGGAAGAAATCCTCGCCGGCCTGGCCGCGGTTCTGCCCAAAAACGTCTTCTTGTATGTGGCCAGCATTCCCAACCTGGCCGCTCTGGGTTCGCGCTTCGTGCTTCAGGGCGGAACGCAGCACAACCTGGCGGTGGTGAAAGCGGAAGTGGATTTCATCAACGCCAGCTTCCGCGCGGCGGGCAAAAAGCCGGAAGTCATCGTGCATGAGCACTGCGGCGAATCCGGCGCGATTGGCGCGGCCCAGGAATCCATGCGCTTGTGGCGCAACGGGCTGCGCACCACCTTCGTCGGCCTGGACGCGGTGCGCAAGATTGAGTACCGCACCACGCGCAACGAGGAAACCCGCTGCCACTTCTGCAAGAACGACTGCCTCCGGACCTTCATTGACATTCGCACCGAACCCAAGACTGACCTCAGCTTTGTGCCCATTCAGAAAGTGACCAAGGTTCCGCTGATGCACGGCGAGCAGCGGCTGATCATCGCCACCTGCGAAAAAGGTACCGTCGAAGATGTCAATGACATGAAAGACATCAAGGCGGGACTGGACAAGATCAGGGCCGCCCACCCCAACTTTGTCGATATGGCCGCCCGCGAAGTTTTCCGGCCGGTCAACGCGAAAATGTGGCCGATCCGCTGCCGGCGCGGGGCTGGGCGGGCTGGAACAAGGCGGCCAAAGAGCGCAGCGAGCGGATGCAGAATCGCAAAAATCTCCGCATCGGGATTCCGCGTGTGCTGAATATCTATACCTATGCGCCGCTGTTTAACGGCTATTTGGAAAGCCTGGGCGTGGAGCCGGAGAACATTATTTATTCCGACTACACTACCCAGGAACTTTATCGCGCCGGAGCCAGTCGCGGAGCGATCGATCCCTGCTTCCCCGCGAAGATTGGCATCTCGCACGTCTATAACCTGATCCAGGAAAAGCATCGCAAAAAGCCGCTCAACGTAATTTTCTTTCCCATGTACGACGTGCTCAGTTCCCCGCTGGTGAAGATCGTAGTGGCAAATGCCTGCCCTACCGTTACGGCAACCCCGGAAACCGTGAAGGCGGCATTCACCAAAGAAAACGACGTGTTTGCCGAGCACAACGTGAAGTACGTGGACCCGGTGCTGAACTTCGCCGACCGCAAGCTCTTCGCCTATCAAATGCTGCAAGCCTTTCAGTCAATCATGGGCTTGTCGGAAGAAGAAAACGAACGTGCCGTCGAAGCCGGCTTTAAAGCGCTGCAGGATTACGAAACCAGCATTCGCAAGCGCGCTCGCGAGGTGCTCGACCAGATCGAGCGCGAGGATCGCATCGGCATCGTGATGCTGGGGCGTCCGTATCATCACGATCCCGGCTTGAATCACGAAATCATGGAAGAATTCCAGAAGCTGGGCTATCCCATCTTCTCGCAAAATACGCTGCCGCTCGACGAAGACATGCTGGGGCGGTTGTTCGGAGACGAAGTCCGCGCCGGCGTGATCAGCCATCCCTTGGACATTTCGGATGCCTGGAAGAATTCCTACTCCTGCAGCACCAATCACAAAGTTTGGGCGGCGAAGTTTACGGCGCGCCATCCGAACCTGGTGGCGCTGGAAATTTCCAACTTCAAGTGCGGCCACGACGCGCCCATCTACGGCGTGGTGGAAGGAATCATCGAGCAGTCGGGCACACCCTACTTCTGCTTCAAGGATCTCGACGAAAACAAGCCGTCCGGCTCCATCCGGATTCGTGTCGAGACCATAGACTACTTCCTGCGGCGTTACCGCGAGGACGTCATCAAGCGGCGCAAGACCGAACAGGACATCGAAGCCCAATTGGCGGCCTACGAAGCCGAGCTGCGCAGGCAGACGGAACAGCAGGCGCAAGGAATGGCCGCCGACTAAAGACAACCACAACCACGAAGGACACGAAGTATCACGAAGGTTTTGCTTTCCTTCGTGCAACTTCGTGTCCTTGGTGGTTATGGGGGTAATCCGTCGGGCGCTGGACTAGAATTCCTCCTCGTTCTACAGTGTCTAAGCCCGCATGAACCTAGAAAACGAATTGCCGGAAAGCCCCGCTGCTTCCCCGGCGCAAGATGCCTTAGCCCGCCACGGCTACAAACAGGAACTGAAACGTGAGATTGGCTGGTTTTCCAGCTTCTCCATGAGTTTTTCCATCATCGCGGTTACCACCGGGCTTTTTGCCACCTACGGTGCGGGATTGCAGACCGCCGGGCCCGCTTTTATTTGGACTTGGCCAATCGTTGGCGTGGGGCAATTTCTGCTGGCTCTGGTCTTTGCCAAACTGGCGCGGCGCATTCCCCTCGCCGGCATGGCCTACCAGTGGACCCGCGAACTCGGTGGAGATTCGCTGGCGTGGTGGGCAGGTTGGCTGATGATTATCCAGGTGCTCACCGGATTGGCCGCCGTCTGTTACGCACTAGCGAGCTACACATTGCCCACGCTGGGGGTTACCGCCAGCGATCGTAACATCGTCATCGCCACCGCGGCAGTCCTGTTGTCCATCGCCTTCATCAACCACATGGGCGTAAAACTTACCAGCCTGGTCAACGATTTCATGGTGCTGGCGCAGATTGTGGTAATTCTGGTGGTCGGCATTCTTCTCCTGATTCTTGCCGGGGGGCACAAGACAAACTCATTTCATTTTCTTTTTACCCACCCGGGACACCCCGGCGGAATGGCGTTTCTCGGGCCCCTGGCATTTTCATCGCTCATGGCCGCCTGGACCATCACCGGCTTTGAAAGTGCCGCCAACCTGGCGGAGGAGACAAAGCTTCCCGAACGGCGGGTTCCATTTGCCATTGTGTCGTCGGAAGTTTTCAGCGTCATTATTGGTTTCATCATTCTGCTGGGATTTACCCTGGCCATCCCATCGCTGGATGAAGCGACCAGAAATCCCGCCCCGTTCGCCTACATCATGGATCATCATTTTCCCCATGCTTTCACCAATGTAGTGATGGCGATTATTCTGGTCGAAATCTACGCCTGCGCGCTTGCTAACTTAACCATCCTGGGCCGCGTGGTGTGGGCCATGGCGCGCGATCGCCAGTTGCCCGCATCAGCCTGGTTCGGAAAACTCAGCGTCCGCAAAGTTCCAGCCAACGCCATGTGGTTCACCGCGATTGTGGCGGCAATTTTCACCTGGTGGGCCAAGTTTCAAATCGTGATTGCCGGAGTTTCAGGTTTGGCCGCATACACCACGTATGTAATGGTCGTCGGCTCCGCTTTACGAAATCGTCCGCACAAGTGGCAGCTAAGTGGCGAGTTGTCGCAAAGCCCGATTGTGCCCCGGACATTGGGCACCGTGACCTTAATCTGGCTGCTGGTCTGCCTTGGAGCGCTGACCCTTCCCAGTTCCGCGTGGATCAATGATAAGGCCATTCTGGTGGGCTTGGCTCTCGGCCTCTGCATATGGCTGGCCACGCACAAGACCCGCCGGATTCCAGAAACCCAGCCAGATGCCGGCCAACTGATCCCGTAATCGCAAACTTGGCGCGAGAAATCGGATAAACTGCAAGGCTGGTTTGTTTCGTTCTCCAGCCGTACTACACGTCTATCCACGAGGTTCAGGAAATCCTTATGCGCGCCCGCACAGCGAAATTGGCTTTCATTCCACTACTCCTCTTGGTCTTCTCAATTGGTTCCACCGCCCAAGTCAAGCCGTACCGGGTCCTGCTGGTTATTTCGGACCAGTGGAAAGATCCGCGAAGTTTCCTGGTCAGCGGCGGAGGTGAATTCCAGACCCTGGTCACCATGTTCAAGTCCTGGGGAATTCCTTTCGATATTCTCCGCCTCGATCAAACCATTATGGATCCCAACCAGTTCACCGACTTTGACGGCCACGCCCGCTACGGGGCGATCTTGTGGGACGTTCCCGGTGATTCGCTCTCTTCGGCCGACCAGACTTTGGTGGCGGATGCGGTCGAAAAACTGCACATTTCCCTGATTGCCATCGGCGATCGTGTGCAGCAACCTGAAATTCAGAGGCTTCTGGGAATTCACTACAAGGGCAATTACATGCACAGCTCGCACCAGATGGTAGCGGGCGATTCTTTTCTGCTGCGCGGACTTGGGCCTGACCTTCGCCAGCAGGGCCCCATTGCCGTCACCATGCATCGTGTGCAGGTTGAGCTCGCCGGTGCGCAGGCGTTAGCGAACTGCGGCGGCATGCCGGAGATTACCGAACGGCAAATCTCCGATGATACCCGCGCCATCTGGATTGGCGGTGACACCGATCAGATGTTGCTGTATCAGCAATTGCGCACCGCCTTGCGCCGCGCCGTCACCGAAGCGGTCGGATACGCATTGGTGAAAACCTGGACCAACGACATTGTGCTCACCATGGACGACATGGGAAATGCCCAAAATGCCTGGCTCGAGCACTGGCACTATCCTGCACTTACGCAACAGGAAATCGAGCGCTACATGATCGAGCCGTTGCAGGCGCATCATGCCGTGCTCTCTCTCAACATCGTTCCGGGATTTGTGGACGACGCGCAGCACAAAATCGTTCCCACCTGGCACGCCCAGTTCACCGATGAATTTGGCACCAAACAGGACTACGTCTCGACGAAAAAGGGTTTGGACGAAGGCGTTGCCGCCGGCGTTTTTGAAATCGAAAGCCACGGCTGGACTCACATGCAACCCGATCTCACCTCAGCCCCGGGCCCCTGGTGGGGATCCGGCATCAACGACGAGCGCGCGGAAATCGGCTGGTACCGCGAGTTTTACGACATACGCCGCGACAAAGAGATTCTCGGCGCCGAAGCTAAATTCCACATGCAGCAGTCCAAGGATTGGCTTCAGGCCGAGTTTGGCATCGATGCTCTCGAATTCTCCACCGGAGGCAACGGTGTTTCCAGAAGCCCTGACAACAACACTTGGCGGCTCGCCGCGGAAGTTGGCTACGGCTACTACGGCGGATACCTGGGGAAAGATCTGGCCGTGGAAGGCCGCGCCGATTCCAATGCCGATTTCGGCGGCAGCGACGATGTGCCCCTCCTCCTGGCCGCGCCGCCGGACGGCCACGATCGCGGCATCGTGCATGATCCCACCGGCTTCGCCAAGGTTTTCGATAAATATCCCGGCCATCACTTCATCGGGCTGGACGAGTACGTCGGCTACCAGCACGCGGACATTCAAGCCGCGCCTTCTGCCGGCAATGACCTCAAATTTGCGGTCGCCTACGATCCTCATTACTGCCGAGCCTTGATTGCCAAGCCATCCGATTGGAACCTGCACCTTTCCGATTGGCTGCTGGCGAAAATGAAGTCCTCGGCAATCTGGGTGGACGGCAAGAAGACCGGCGTCCTGCATCAGGAGTTGACTCCAATTCCGTTTGCGGCAGGCCCGCAAACCCACACGGTCGAGATTCGCCCGTAGGAGTGCCCCACTTCGCGTTGTCGTTGCGCGAAGTGGAATGCGCCGCCAGGAAAAATCAACGTAAAGGTATTTCACCGCTTCTCGTCGGAGATAAGAAAATGCGACAAGCAAGAGCTTCGCGCTCCTATAAGCTGGCGTTTCTGGCTCTCATCATCCTGGCGGGCTTGCCCGTCGCGGCCATTCCGGTTTCGCCCAACACCACGGAACTCCAAACCGGCTGGCAACTGGCCTCCTCATGGAATGTCGTTCAGGATGGCGGCGCCATTTCACAAGCTTCCTATGACGCCTCCAAGTGGTACGGCATCGCGCGCATGCCCGCCACCGTGCTGCAGATTCTGCAGGAGGATGGCGTCTATCCCAATCTTTATTTCGGCAAGAATATGACCGATAAAGTCCCCAAGGACTTGTTCCGTCAGGATTGGTGGTACCGCACCACATTTACTGTGTCCGGTGGACACAAGCTGCAATGGCTGGTCTTCAAAGGGATTAATTATCGCGCTGAAATCTGGCTCAACGGCCAGCGCATCGCCAACAACCGCGAGATTGCCGGTATGTACAACGAATTCGAACTGAACGTCACCGGCAAAGTGAAGCCCGGAGCCGAAAACGTTCTTGCGGTGAAAGTAACCCCGGAGCAGGCCTTCGAAGACATTGACGGAGTCGAACTCGCGGACGCCTGGTTTGACTGGATTAACGTGAAATATCTGGGCTTCCGCTCGTTCGATCAGGGAATCGGCATCTCCTACGTGCCCGATCGCAATGCCGGCGTATGGAAGCAGGTGTATCTGCGCTCTACGGATGAGGTCGAGATCAAGAATCCGTATGTGAAAACCGATCTTCCTCTGCCCAAAACTTCGCCGGCCGCTCTCACGGTGTATTGCGACCTTAAGAATGGAAGCGCAGCGCCGGTCTCCGGAACGCTGGTGGGAGAAATTTACCGCGACGGCAAGCCCAGCATCAAGTTTCAGCAAGCCGTGGAACTCGCAGCCAACGAAACTCGCGAGGCTGCGTTCTCCTCCGATTCGTTTCATCAGTTGGCGGTGAGCAATCCTGACTTGTGGTGGCCCTATCAATGGGGACAGCCCAGCCTGTACCACCTGAAATTAGAATTCAACATCGGCCAAGCCGCCTCGGATTCCGCGGACATAAAATTTGGCATCCGCACCATCACGCAGCATCGCGACTCCGATACCCAGTTCCCCGAACTGGGCGGCGGAGGCAATTTCTATCTGCAAGTCAACGGAATTGATTTCCTGGCGCGCGGCGCCGATTACGAGCCCGATCTGCTCTACAAATATGACGAGGTCCGCGAAGCCGCCATTCTCCGCTATGTTAAAGATATGGGCCTCAACCTGCTGCGTTGGGAGCTGAAAATTTCCAGCGAGCACATCCTCGAACTGGCCGACCAGGAAGGCATTCCCGTCATGCAGGGATGGATGTGCTGCAACCAGTGGGAAAGATGGGGGCAATGGGATACCGAGGACCAGCGAGTAGCGCGGGAAAGCCTGCGCGCCCGCATCCACGCGCTCAGATCTCATCCTTCCGCCTTCATCTGGGCCAACGGCAGCGACGGCCTGGCTCCCCCCGAAGTGCGCAATGACTATCGCCATATTCTGGATGAGTTGCACTGGCAGAATCCCGTCGTGGATACGGTCTCTTCCTTCAACAAGGATGCCAGCGGCAAAATTATCTGGAACGGCATTCGCATGTCCGGGCCTTACAGTTGGCGTCCTCCCACCTATTGGTTCAGCGGCCGCTATCAGGGAGCCATTGGCTCGTGCGCCGAGCAGGGGGATAACGAAAGCATTCCCACGTACGCCAGCCTGAAGAAATTTATCCCCGCCGACAAGCTGTGGCCCATCAGTGACTGGTGGTACTACCACGCCGGCTCAACCGACGGCAACAACACGCTGGCCAACGTCACCAAGGCGGTCGACAAACGCTACGGGCCCTCCAGCAGCGCCGAGGAGTTTGCCGAAAAAGCCCAGATGGCCCATTACGAAAATACCCGGGCGCAGTTCGAAAGCTTCGCCGCCAGCGGCTGGAGCGATCACAAGATGACGCTCTACTGGATGCTCAACAGCCACTGGCCCTCGTTTTTCGGCCACATCATTGATTACTATCTCGACCCCGGCGGCGCCTACTTCGGCGCCAAGAAAGGCCTGCGGCCAGTCAGCATTGTCTATGATTACTACGCCACCGCAGACAAGAGCACAGCCAAAATTCACGTCGTCAATCAGACGCTGAAGGCTCTTTCTGGCCTCAACGCGTCGGTCCAGTTCATCAATCTGGATGGCGCCGTGAAGTACGCAAATAAGAAGGACCACTTGGACGCCGGCCCGTTGTCTTCTGTTCTTGCCATGCAAGTGCCGCGCATTAAGGACCTCGACACTGCGTTCTTCATTCGCTGCCAGCTCAAAGACAGCGCCGGCCATTTACTGGCGGACAACGTCTATTGGCAGTCCACCACCGACGATGACTTAGGTCCTCCCAAGAACGACAACGCCTTTGCTCTGTCGCAGGATAGCTGGGCCGATCTTACCGCGTTAAATCACATCGCCCCCGCGGACGTGGCAATAACTGGCGGAACGCACGCGACCGATGGATGGGTGACTGCGACGGTCACGCTTACCAACCGGTCGAAGACTCCGGCTTTCTTTTTGCGGGCGGAAGTTGTGGGCGGTCCCGATGGCGACCAGATTCTTCCCGTCACTTGGGACGACAACTACGTCACCCTGTTTGGCGGAGAATCGAAAACTCTGGAAGCGCATTACAAAGCGAGCGATGCCGGCGCTCAGGCCCCATTTCTGCGCCTGCAGGGCCACAACGTCGCCGTCAAAACAACGCCGCTTCAGTAGTGACTCTGTGACATTCGTCGCTTAAGGGGCGCTCCCTGGCCGCAAGCGGAACAACTCGATCCGTATCAGGGCATCGCTTCAGCGATGCCGCAAGTGCAGCACAATAAAATGACGCCTTTAGGCGCTGCGGCGCGGAGACAACTTTTCCGCCGCCCGCTAGAAGTTAAAAGACGCTTCCAGATCGATGCGTCGGTTCGATGCCGAAGACCCAAAGGGGCCGCCGGCCAAGCCATTGGATTGGGCGAACAAAGGCGAACCCAGCGTGCCGTTCGGAGTCGCCAGATTCACGTTGTTGAAGATGTTGCGCGCGGAGACGGTAAAGGTGAGGCTGTAACGCCGGTCGGTGGCGCCGCCGAGGCCCATGCCTCCGCCAGCTGCGCCAAACGGCCGGCCGCCCCGCGGTCCACCGCCGCCTCCGGGACCGTCGGGGCCTCCGCCACTGCGACTTCCGGATTTTGGACCGAAGCCAAACGTCTTGCTAAACCGGACGTTCATGGTGAAGCGCCCCGGCCCCGTCGCATAGTTGATCGGCAGAATCCTCTCGCCTGCGCCAGGCACGCTATCAAAGGTGCCCAGCGGAGTGCAGTACACCGTCCCGGTTATCTGTGTGGCTGAGCAGGCGCTCGGCGAAACAAATCCTGGGCGGTCGTTGAAAATGGAATCGCCGTTCAGGTCCTGTTGCAGGGTGATGTTATAAGGCGCCCCGGAAGTCGCGATCAGAAACGGACTGAGGCGGAATGCATGAGGCAGAGCAATCGTGCCCCCCATGAACAGCCGGTCTCGGAAAGCAAACGGCGCCCGCCCGTAGTCCGCCATTATGTCGTATTGGTTTGACGGAAAACTGCTCGCGCCCGCCGCATCGCTGTTCGCGGAGTTCAGCACGTAGTAGCCGAAAAGCCATAGCTTCGATCCCGCATGAACATTCGCGTTGATGATCAATTGGTTCTGCCGGAAAACCCCGGCGGACGCGTACTGGTAGATATTTCCCACGTCGCCCAGCGGCCGCGTGGGATCGGTTGCGCTCAAAGGTGCGTTGATGTTGCGGGTAAGCAACTGGTCAAATCCTCGCGTGTTCAGATAAGAAACTGCCAGGTTCGCGATTTTCCCCAGTTGTCGTTCCACGCTCACCGCGCTTTGCAGAGTTCCCGGCGCATGCAGGTTCGGATCAATCTGATATTTGGTGAAAGCGTTGGGCGTGTTCAAGCTGGCAGGCGCCGGTACCGTGGGGAAAAAATCCGGATTGCTTACGATAAAGGACTGCTCCGTAACCCCGTTCAGCCGCTCCGCCTGCAGAATGTAGTTCTCCTGGAACCGGTCGTAGAACATGCCGCTTCCCGCCCGCAGAACCGTCTTGGGCGCGGCCTTCTTGCCTCCCAGCCCCCAGGCGAATCCGAGTCGCGGCGCGAAGTCGCCGTGGTCGTGAATATCGTCTTGCGTTTCAAAACGCAACCCGTAACTCAGCGTGATATTAGGCCGCAAACGCCAGTCATCTCCCACATACAGGCCTACATCAAGGTAGTTGACCGAGACTCGCGGTGAACCGGCGCTGACCGTAAACTGGCTGGCGCCTGTCGCCGCAGTTGCGCCACCTTGCAGTTGCTGCTCCGCCGATTGGTAGGCAGTGAGCGAAGGAAAAATAAAAGTGCCGTTAAAACCAGTGGTGGAGTCGTTGCTATCCTGTTCGGCGCGGAGTCGCCCTCCGAACTTGATAACGTGGCTGCCACGAACCATCGACACATAATTCTGCAGCTCGTAGTGGTTGCTGTGAGCAGCCAGCGAACCGAAGCTGTTCCCTCCCCCAACAAAAGCTTGCAGCACATCCACCGTGGGCGCGGTGCTGACAGGATTTTGGGTCTCCAGGTCGCGCTCGAACTCAAAGCGAGTTTCATTGACCACTTTGCTGCCGATAACCTGCGTGTCACTGAGCTGCAGGGTATGCTCGCTTTGCACGTCTTTGTAGCCCTGCGAAGCCAGCGCGAACTGCCCAACTCCGGCATTGCTCACCGAATCGCGAAAAAATTGATAGCGGCCGGTCAGGGTGTTGTTCTTGCTCAGTTGATAATCAATGCGTGGGCTGATGTTGGTGCGCAAGTGCGGCGTGGCCACCGCTTCACTGAACGGAGTCGGGTCCAGGCTGGGATCGAGCACCACCGCGTTGACGGCCGCAAGATCGTTGATGTTCCGCTGCTGCGCGCTCACGAAAAACGACGCAACCTTGCTGAGCGGTCCGCCAAGGCTGCCGTTGTACTGGGTGGATTCATATCCCGGCTCCGGCCCGGCGAAGGGATTCACCGAGTTAAAAGCCGAGTCGTTGCCACTTACATAGACCTGCCCGTGAAACTTGTCAGTGCCCGGTTTGGTGAAGACTTCAACTCTTCCGTAACCCAGCTTGTCGAATTCAGGTGAGAAGGGATTCTGGTTGACCCGAATCTCGCGAATCGAAGACTTGGGTGGAAGCTGCCCGCCGGTAAATCCGTCAATGTAGATTTGCCCCCCGCTCGGTCCCGCGGAAGGTCCGGCCAGCGCGGTCAGATCGTCCTGAAGTTCGTCGGGATCGTCGGGAAGCGCCTCCAGCGCTTTGCCGGAAATGACCACCGCGCTGGCGTTGCTCTCCGGAGCCACCTGCACCGTGGGGGCCGTGTCCGACACCTCGATCTTCTGCTTTTGCACCTCGATGGCAAGCGCGACATTCAGTTTTTGAGTCTGGCCGGCGGCGATCTCAACGTCAGTATTCTCGTAGAGAGCGAACCCTGGTGCCGTGACATCAGCGGTATATTTCCCCGGAGGCGCCTTCACCTCAAACACCCCTTGCCCGTTGGCCGTCGCGGTTATGGGAGCGCCGGATGCGGGAATCAGCGCCACCGTGGCATTCGCCACGGCTGCGCCTGAAGGGTCAGTTACCTGGCCGCGGACCACGCCGGAAGGATTTTGCGCGAATCCCAGTTGCAGACCCGCCAGGAAAAGAAAATAAACGGCAACCAAGCAGAAGATTTTTTTCAATGCTTATGATTCCTTTATCAAAAGAAACTCGAACTTAAATTGTTGCAAATCTTATTGGCTTTCGGCGTCCCCGCCACCACCGCCCAGGCTCCACGGCGAAAGAATCATCCCTTGGCCTCCCTTGGGAGACGCTTGCAGGATCGGCTCCACCCCGGCCACCAACTGGATGGCGGTAACCCCTCCGGCGGGCGTGCCTTCGGTCGAAAGAATCTGAACCGCATCTCCCTTTTGCAGGTCGGCGAGTGAAAATACTGGACTCCGGGCAATGATCTGCTGCAGGTCAGGAGCCCCATTCCTGTGCGCGTGTTCCGCCATCCCACCCGCTGCCGTTTGTCCTGGAGCTGTTCCGGAGGCCGGATTGGATGCAGGGCCCGGTCCGCCCGCAGAGGCCTGCCCCACAGACGGTCCGCCTCGAAGCCGCATCGCTATTCCTTGCGCCACCAGCGCTGGGAGCTTGTGGAGCTGGGAATCCGGCTTCACCTTCACCAGCAGTGGCTTCTTGGTCGCCAAGTTGAGGACGGTTATCGTGCTGGCCGCGGTGTCGGTCGAAATCACGGTGCCAGCAAGATTGTGAAAGTTCCCCGAAACCAGTTCTGCCGCGTCCAGTTCGCTTCCATCTGCGGAGCGTGCACCCCGGGCCCGCACCTGATCGCCAGCCTTGACCTCGGCGAGCGTGCTGGGTTTTGCGTCCTCAAACTCGAATGAATCGGGCGCATAACGGCGCACGATTGTGCTCTTGCCGGTGTGAATCGCGATTACTTTGCTTCCACCCAGCGACGGTTGCGAGAGGGTGATCGTTCCGTTGGCCGTATCCACTGCCGTCACCACCCCTCCGAGGCCACGCTTCTGCCAGTCTTCTAAGTCCCGCGCCTGTTTGGCCGCAACGTCGGACTGCTTCATCACCACAATCGTCGAAGCGTTCAGGGTCTTGGCATCCTCCGCCAGCTTGCCGTAGACCAGAACTCTGTCTTCGGGCTGCAGGTCCTGCAATTGAACTGGAGTCGCATTCTTTAAAGTTGTTTCTCCCAGCGGAATCCGAACTACGCGAGTTGACTCTTGCGCTACTACGTTCACCTCAGCCCCTTTGTCTGGCGTCAGGGTGAGAGTGCCGCCGTTAATCGCCTTAATGATGCCCACCGTTTTGGTGGCTTGGCCAGGAGCCGCCGGCTGCGGATTGGCTTGGGCGGGGTTAGGACTTCCGTAGCACCGCGCCCAGGGAAGCCCAGCCAGAACGCACAGGCCGAGAAGAACGCAACCCGCAAAAGCCATTCTTCGGGTAACCCGCATTGCAGTCTCCTCGGGTGCGCCCAGATCGGCAGTCGCCGGGGAGCGCACCACTACAACCATCATCAGCCATCTAACCTTAAGCGAAGCTTAACTTTACAAAGTTTTACAAGCGGGGTTTTTCACGGGAAAGGAGGGTTTTTGCACGCGCTCGAGATCATGACTGCAGGCCCTGGAGGGCCGCGAGGTTGAGAAACGCCATCTCGCGGACCGCCAGTAGCCACGCAGGTGCAATACGGGTCCCGCGCGGGACGAATTACGCGAACGGGCTTGCAGCGGCAGTCCGTTCTCAATTGTTCACAGCTTAAGCCTGGGCGCGAAGGTTTTGTCACGCGCCCATCATGCATTTGTCATTTTTTTGTCAAACCGCGTTTCCCGCAAACCGTGAGTCGCGCGCAGGGCAAATGTCGACCGGACTTCGGTTGGACTAGGGCCGCGGGTAGGCTGGACTGTCGGGGGTGGGCGGGTCGTAATCCTGCCCGTACTTGTTCATGTGAGTTTTCGGGCGGTTCGCCGCCGCCAGGCGTAAAACTCCCAAGCTTGAATTGTTCTCGGTGAGCGCAATCTCACGGGTCATGGCATTCAACTGTTCGGGTAAAGCCGCTTCATACCAGATGTGCAATGCGTAACGGCCCGCGGGAACGTGCGGAATCAATACCTGCCCGCGCCCGTCTGAAATCCCGTAATAGGGAGTGGTCAGAGCAATCACCACCGCGCTCATTTCGGCATGAATGTCGCAAAAGATATAGGAAATGCCGGCCTTGTCAAATAGCACTTCCTTGGTGCTGCCCGCTTCGTACAGCCCCAGATCGAAACGTTTGCCTTCGAACAACGAAAATACATTGTGAAAAAAAGGATCGTGGTTGGGGAACTCCACCACCGAGCCCACCGGCACCACCAGCAAATGAGGCTGGAAGCTCTTGTTCTTCTGCACCAACTGCGGATGCGGATAAACCGCCGCCGCGGGCAAATTGCGGTCTGAAGAACCCCCGGCCGGAATGAGCCAGAGCACGACGCTGTCCTGGGATGCGGCCCTGCCCGTCTTTCCGTTCGGGGCCAGTGCAACCCGGCCCGTAACCGTCAGGTCCTGACCGTAGGCAAGGCCGCCCAGAAAGAGCGGCACCCACAACCAACGGTGGCGAAAGTAGAATTTCGTCATCATCAGAACAGAATCCCCATCATCAGGTTAAGCTGGTCAGCGGAATAAGATTCGCTGCTGATGTGAAATGTTTTGAGATGCCGGTACTCGGTGGAAAACAGCAAGTTGGAGCGCGGCCGAAAGATAAAGTTCGCCAATAGCACCTGATTGCGCGCCAGCGTGGGATCCACGTAACTCTGGCTGGCGGGGAAAATCCGCAGATCGGAAGCAGACGGGTTGTCCATTCCGAATGCGCCGTTGAACTCCAGCTTGGCGGTGGTTCTCACCTTCAACTGAGACCACCCGCCCATGGAATCGAGTCCCAGGACTTGGGTATTGGGATCGGTCGGACTGCCGCTCAACAGAACGCTTTGGCCGAAGCCTCCACCCAGGCCTCCCACCGCGACTCCGCGATAAAACTCGCCCGAAAGACTGACCCGCGGCGCCAGCGGAATGTCCCAGTCGGTCATGCCGGCCCAGCCGTTGATATAGCGATCAAATCCCCAGTTTTGGCGGCTAAAGTAGCCCGCTCCGCCCACCGTCAGCGGCCGTCCAAAAAGATTCGCCGTCCACGCTACCCGGCCTCCGAAGGCAGGTTGGCCCGAGGTTTCGCCGGCCTGGGGTGTCCGGCCGTAGGCGCCGTAGGGTGGTTCTCCCGTCAGATTGTCGAGAATGCCCCCTTGCAGCAGAAAAGTCTGCTTCCCGGCGAGTTCGAAACGATGCTCCACGCGAACCTGCGGAATCCAGCCCCAAAGATTGCCGGCATAGCTCAAAGCCGGAACCGCCAGCGACGCAAAGGACGTGGGAGATTGCGGCGAAAGAAACAGGTCGTCCTGGCCGGCAACGATGGAGGTATGCTCCCAGTCCATGCGCATGCTGGCAATGCGCAACCGGAACAATCCGGAGTTCACGCCGTTCAGGGTATTGGGGAATCCACCGGAAAAATCGGCTTGCAAGTTTCCCTCTGTCTTCGCGCCCGCCAGCCGTGGCCCGAACACTTCCAGGCCGATTTCAGACTGCCGCATAGTTGCGCCCAGGTTCCCGGCCGAGTAGTTAGGGTTTTGCGCAGCCGCGTAGCTGGGGAAATCCTGGTTATCGGTCGTCCCGCGATTGCTGAAGAGATTCAGCAGGACGATGCCGGAGAGCCGCACTCTGTACTTCGACGCGCTTTCAATCTTGGTCTGATACTGTTCGTCAATCTTGTTGGCGAGAAGCTGCGACGATTCTTCCAGGGAGGCGATGCGATCCTCCGTCGCGTTGGGCGGAGTGCCGGGCGCCTGGGAACCACCGTTCGGCGGGAGAGCGGCAGTCTCCGCGGGCGAAGCCGCGGAGTTGCCCATCGCCAGTTGATTGCGCGTAGCCTCCAGTTCATGGCGCAGTTCCTCCGTCTCAGCGCGGTATTGCGCGGCTTCACTCCGCATTTCGGTAACCACCGAACGAAGTTCGCGCACCTGGGTCTGCAAATCCTGGATGGCGGCGCCCATGGACTCGGGCGGCGGGGCGGCCGGCGGGACAGAATCCTGGGTCCATCCGCAAAGGATTGCGGCCAAAAGAAACAGCGCCAGCGCGCTGCAACCGCGGATACGGCCAGGCAAACGATTCCTGCTTCTCACAATTCGCCTCCCACCAAGAACTCAGAACCGCCGGTGCCACAACTGGCCCGCCCGACAGAGAAAAATTCTACTCCGGCCCCTCGAGTTTGGTCCGACCCATGGGAGGCAGCGGCAATTTCGTCTCGGCAGGTTCCGGAACGTTCGCGGCAGACGCCGCCAGCGGGAGCAGGAGCTTGAAAACGGTGCCGTTCGCCGAAGTCTTTTCCACCACGACATCGCCGCCATGATCTTGAATGATTTTCTGCACCACGGTCAGGCCAAGGCCGGTCCCATTTTCTTTGCCAGCGCTGACAAATGGCTCGAAAAGCCGGGAGCGGACCGAATCAAGAATGCCCCTCCCGTTGTCCGCAACCCGAATCTCCAGGGCATTTTGCAGTCCGCGCAAAGTGATTTCAACTCGCCCCGCATCTGGCGGAACTGCCTCGCAGGCGTTCAGCAGCAGGTTGTAGAAGACGCGCTCCAGTTTGCGGCCGTCGAACCATCCCAAGCTGTTGCCCTCCTGGCGGACGGAAATTTGCACGTGGTGAAATTCGGGGTGAGATCGAATGGCCTGCACCGCCCGCTCCACCGAGTCCGCGACATTTCCGTAGGCCGGCCGCAGCGATTCCGGCGTGCGCGAGAACTCAAGCAGGGAATCAATGAGATCGGTCATGCGATTCACCGCCGCCCGCACTTCCTGGTAAAGCTCTTCGCGCTGTTCGGAAGAGAGCCGGCCTTCCGTGAGGAATTCCGCATTGGCCACGATGGCCGCCAGGGAATGCCGCAGATCGTGAGAAATGGAACTGGCCATGCGTCCAATGGTGGCCAAGCGCTCGGCTTCCAGCAATTCCCGCTGGGTTTCCTGCAGGCTGGCGCGCATGCGCTTAAAAGCCCTGGTCACTTCCGCAACTTCGTCACCTCCGTGGGGATCGAGCGCATAGGTGAAGTCACCCGTCTCGAGTGCGCGCACTCCGGCGACCAGGCTACCCAGGGGACGGGTAAAGGTGTGAGAGATCAGGAAAACAAGGGCGCTGCCGCCTACGACCGCGATCAGGCCAAGGGCCAGCAGCCAGCGGTTTAACTGATCCAGAAATGCCACCGCCGCGTCGTAAGACTTAAGAACGGCGATGCGCACTCGGGGTCCGTCCCCACCGGCCAGTTCCAGAGACGTTTCCAAAAAGTGCTCGGTGCCTAACTGAACTTCTTCCGGAACCGGGTTGGCGCTGGCAGAACGAAGCGGGATGGTCGCAAGCTCGGCTTGCTGCGCCGGTTTTAGCGTGCTGCGGACGATGGTGTCCCCGTAATAGAACGCCACGTGGCTGGCGGCTACGCGGCTGACCTGCGCCGCCACCGAATCATCGATCTCGTAGCCGATGACCAGGAAGCCCAGCAGCCGGTTCTCCACCGCCGGCCCGAAATAGATAGGTTTGAGAAAAACCTGGTAAAGATGGCGCCCGCCGAACCACCAGTGATTTGTGCTTCCCGGATTCAGAGACGCATCCAGCGATTGTTGAGCCATCTCCCGGGAAAAGCCCGGCGAAGCGGTGTCGAGCGCGACTACTCTTCCGGTGCGATCCGCCAGCAGGAGCAGGTCGCTGCCTGATCGCCGCCACAGATCCTGGGAGACATCCTGAATCGTCGCCTCATGCTGGGTGGTCATCAAGGACCGGAAAATCGGCTGGTACGCCAGCAACTCGGCGGAATGCGTCAACATGCGTTCGCGTTCTACCTGGAAGTCCTGGAAGGTGTGAACGGAGTTTTGCAGGTCGGCGAAGATCTCCTGGGTTTCGTAGGAATGCACTCTGTGGCCAACCAGCAAGAGGCTGGTGCAGGTGAGGCCAGTGGAAATCAGCAGCATGGAAAGCAGAAACTTGGTGCGCATCCGAAGTTTCGCCATGCCCGTTTCTCCACAATCTCAGGGTGTTGCCGGCACGCGCTTCAGGAATCCTTGCCCCCGGCAATCAGAGATGCCCGGTGCTTGGTGCGCGGCGCCTACGGTACGAACTTATATCCCACGCCGTGCACCGTCCGGAAGTGTACCGGGTTTGCCGGGTCGCGTTCCAGCTTCTGCCGCAACTTGAGGATGTGATTATCCACCGTCCGGGTGGAAGGATAGTTCTGATATCCCCAGACTTCGTTCAGCAGTTCGTCGCGCGAGATCACGCGCTCGGGATTTTGCACGAAAAACTTCAGCGTCTTGAATTCCTGTGCGGTCAGCACGGCTGGCTCCCCGTCGCGGACGACTTCCATCTTGGTGAAGTCGACCCCGATCCCGTCAAAGGTTACAACGTCGCCCACCGAAGTTCGAGACACGCGCCGCAAGGCCGCGCGCACCCGGGCCAGCAGTTCCCGCGGGCTGAAGGGTTTCGTGACATAGTCGTCGGCGCCGATTTCCAACAGCAGCACTTTGTCGGAAACGTCGCTGGCTGCGCTAAGCACGATGATGGGAACGTTGGGAGAATGCCTTTTGATCTCCCGGCAAACGTCGCTGCCCGAAAGCCGGGGCAAACGCAAGTCGAGAACGATGGCGGCCGGCGCGCTTCGGCGGAAAGCCTCGAGGGCCGATTGTCCGTCGGCGCTGATCTCCACCGAAAATTGTTCCGCTTCAAATAACCGCCTGAGCGCCTTTTGCACGGCGCGGTCGTCCTCGACCACCAGAATTCGTTCCGCCGGGGTTGATGCCGTTTCCGATGGGGCGAAATCCGGCGGTGGTAGCCGCGGAGGGGTGAAACTCCGGTTTCCGTCGACCCTTAGCATGGATTGCCCCGGCATGGTTTGCCCCAGCATGGTTTGCCCCAGCATGCATCGCCCCCTAAATCCGCCGACTTGCAGCGGTATGCTGACAATCTTACTCGCGGGCGCGGGAGGCGGGCTGGCCATCCGCCAGTATTGACAATTTTTTTACAAGCGGCGAATTGCCTGGAGTGCGGTCTCCCGTGCCCTTCCATACCGCCGTAAGTCATTCGATGGCATAGTTTTGGCTCGACTACGGTTTCTGGAGACTGGGTTCGCCCGCCGGCGGACTGAATTTGGAATCATCCAGCGGCACGTTCTGCTGCACTTGCTCGGCTTGAAAGGTCGAGCTTGAGCCCGGGTGCGAGGTGGTGACCCGGAAAGGAATCTTGACGCCCTGCTGGTCGCGATAATCGGCGTAGTCAATTTGAGTGGGATAAAGTCCAAGCGGCGATTCAGCGTAGCGCACCAGGCGAAGCAGCAACCCCGACTGCTGGTCGAAGTAAAGCTCCACCGGAGGCTGTCCCTTGCGTAAACCGAGAATCTGGAATGCCTCCTGGTCCCCGATTTTCTGCGGAGGAGCGGCTTTCCACTCGCTGAACATCGTCTTGATGTCGAGCGGGAAGTGGAGATCGCCGTCCATTTTGGCGGCTTCAAGGTCCGCCCCTTCAAGGGGACGCCTGGGGCGGCCGGGAAATACCAGCCAGCCTTCCTGGCCGTTCAACGTTGTCATACTCTCGCCGTTGGGAAAGTGGGTGAACACTGCGCTCTGGCCAGGGGCCTTATAGTAGGCCTCCGCCGGAAAGCTGTGCCCAAATCCGCTGGTGGCGCCCTTTTCGACGCGGCTGGTGACTTTCTCGATGGCGGCAGCTCCGCCCACTGCCTGTACATATTTGTCAATCAGATCGCCGGCGGCAGGCAGCAGGCTAAGGTCGGGCGGGGCGGCCTCGGCGTTTTCCGGCGGGACCATCATCGGCGTGGCCGCGCTGATCACCGGCGTGGCCAGCGGTTTGGCTGAGCCGCGATGGCAAGTGTTGCAGGTCACCTTGCGCTGGTCGTCGAAATTGTCTTTGTTGATGGCAAACATCATGGTCATCATCTTGCGCGCGGTTTCTTTGGGCTTCTTGTCGTCGCTATCGAAATGGCCTTCCGCATGACAGTGGTCGCACTTCACTCCCAGCGACGCGGCGATGAACTGCATGGCCGGAATCAACTGGCTGGCCGGAATCCCTTTAAGCACTTTGATGTTCTTGTAAACCTGTTCCGTGGTTTTCGGGGCGGACGAGGCTTGGTTGGGAGGGGTTTGATCGGGCGCGGATTGCGCGCTGACCCACATCGCCGCCAGGGCAAGAATCACGGCCAGTGCTGAAGCTGCAGTTACGGTTCTGCGACGCTGATCTGCCATCTCTCTCCTCCAGGTCGTAGAAGTCTAATGCAAAATCGCCTGCGATACGAGCCGCACACGAAAAGGATGTGTTTCGGGATTTCTCTCCGCGACCTCCAAGAATCCTTCTCAGCGGCCTCCGCGGTTAAGGGCTTTGAGTTTTTCAGAATAAATGTGGACTGGTATCCAGCAGTACAATCGACAAGCGGTAAAACTGGACAACGGGGGACGCATGAAATACCGCACGCTGGGACGCACCGGTTTTGAAGTAAGCGAAATGGCTCACGGTCTTTGGGGAATGGGTGGCTGGAGCGGTTCCGAAGATGAGCGCTCGCTGGAAGCTTTGCAGTTAGCCGTGGACCTGGGCTGCAATTTCTTCGACACCGCCTGGGCCTACGGCAACGGAAAAAGTGACGGCATGCTTGGCCAGATCCTGCAGCGCAATGCCGGCAAGCGGTTGTATGCGGCCTCCAAAGTCCCGCCGAAGAACTTGAAGTGGCCAGGCTCGGCGAAAGACAAGTATGGCGAGGTTTTTCCTGCCGACCACGTCTTCAGGTACGCCGACATGATCCGCAAAAAGTTACAGGTGGATTCCATCGACGTTTTGCAATTTCACGTCTGGGATGACAGTTGGGCCGGCGAAAAGGAATTCCGCGACACGGTGGAGAAACTGAAGCGCGATGGATGGATTCGCTCCTTCGGTCTCAGCCTCAACCGCTGGCAGCCGGAAAACGGCATCAAGGCCCTGCGTACCGGCCTGGTGGATGCGGTGCAGGTGATCTATAACATCTTCGATCAGGCGCCCGAAGATGAGTTGTTTCCCGTGTGTGAGGAGTTGAATATCGGGGTAATCGCGCGCGTGCCCCTGGACGAGGGCAGCCTGGGCGGGAAGATGACCCGCGATACAAAGTTCCCAGCCAACGACTGGCGCGCCAAGTATTTTGGTCCGGAAAACCTGACCAGGACGCTCGATCGCGTGGACAAATTGAGCGCCGACTTGCCCGCGGGGCTTAGCCTGCCGGAAGCAGCCTTGCGGTTCATCCTTGCCCATCCTGCGGTGAGCACCATAATCGTGGGCATGCGGAAACTGGACCACGTGCGGCAAAATATCGGGTTGAGCGAGGCTGGCAGGTTGGACCGGAGCATTCTGCAGAAGCTTAAGGAACACCGCTGGAACCGGGCGCCGCAGCGCTGGTCGGATTGAGCGTAGACTGGTGCGTTGCAACAGGAGGCCGGATATCAATTTACTGGGCATTGATGTGGGGACCGGCGGCACGCGGGCGCTGATCATCGACCAGAACGGCCGGGTGGTGGCATCGGCCACGGAAGAGCACGCGCCCTTCGCCTCGCCGAAGATGGACTGGGCCGAGCAGCAACCCGAGGACTGGTGGCGGGCGTGTGGCATCGCGGTGCGCCAGGCGCTGGCCAGCTCGAAGCTGCAGCCGGAAGACATTGCGTGCGTCGGGTTCTCGGGGCAGATGCACGGCGCCGTGATGCTCGACGAGCAAGACCGGCCGGTGCGTCCGGCACTGATCTGGTGCGACGTGCGAACCGAAGAACAGTGCCGCCAGTTGGCGCAGAAGATCGGCGCGGATCGCATCATCCAGCTCACTTGCAATCCTCCGCTCACGAATTTCACCCTGACAAAATTTCTTTGGGTGCGGCAGAACGAGCCCGAAAACTGGAAACGGGTGCGCTCGGTCATGCTGCCCAAGGACTACGTCCGCTTCCGGCTTACGGGGGAGCGGGCAATTGACATGGCGGACGCTTCCGGGACGCTGCTGCTGGACGTGGCTCACCGGCGCTGGTCGCGGGAAATGCTCGAGGCCGCGGAAATAGACGATCGGCTTCTTCCCGCTCTCTTTGAATCTCCGGATGTCTGCGGAGCCATCTCAGCCGCGGGTGCGGCGGCCACCGGGTTGAAGCCGGGCACGCCGGTGGTTGCGGGTGCGGGCGATCAGGCCGCTGGGGCCACGGGGATGGGCATTGTGACTCCGGGCGCGGTAAGCGCCACCATAGGCACCTCTGGAGTGGTGTTTGCCGCAACCGACCGTCCGGCGCTCGATCCCAAAGGCCGTCTGCACACTTTCTGCCACGCCATCCCGGGACGCTGGCATGTCATGGGAGTGACGCAAGCCGCGGGCCTTTCCTTGCGCTGGTTCCGCGACCAGTTCGGCTCGGGAAAAGAAGACGGCCGCGATCCCTACGAAAGGCTTACCGGCGAGGCCTCGCATGTGCCGGCGGGAAGTGACGGCCTGTTGTGGACGCCGTATCTGATGGGCGAGCGCACTCCGCATCTTGATCCGCAAGCCCGCGCCGCGCTGGTGGGGCTGACCGCGTCCCATACCCGCGCCCACGTCATACGCGCGATTCTGGAGGGCGTGGCCTTCAGCCTGCGCGATACCTTTGGCATCTTTGCGGAGATGAACGTGCCGGTGCGGAATATTCGATTGGGTGGCGGCGGGGCGCGTTCCGCGCTGTGGCGGCAGATTCAGGCCGATGTCTACGGCCAGGAAGTCGAAATCGTGGAGGCGGAAGAAGGCGCGGCCTACGGAGCCGCGATTCTCGCCGGAGTCGGAGCCCATGCCTGGCCTTCGGTGGACGATGCCTGCCGTTCGGTGGTGCGGGTGGCGAAGCGGATCCCGGCCAATTCCGCGAATGTGTCCGTGATGAATGGAAGTTATAGTGCTTATCGAAAAGTCTATCCGGCGACGCGCGGCATTTTCGGCGCCTAGCGGCTTGTACGGTTTGTATCAGGGTATGCCTTCAGGCATACCGTAAGTGCCGTGTCATGAATCCGCCTTTTAGGCGCTGTTGTTCGCAATTCGATATTCGCAGGCAAACCCAGCGGACTCCAGTAGCACTCGCGTGGGCGCACGCTTCCCACATTCCGTTCACGGCAAAGCGACACCTCGTGAGACCATGGGCCATGCATCCTGAACGACGAGCATTTTTGCGGAACTCTTTACTCCTGACCGGCGCAACCCTGATCGGCCCGAGCCTGCTGGCCGAACTTCCCCCAGCCGGCGAAGGCAGCAATCTGATCGCGCGCATGGCCTGGCTGAACCCGCCCGCATCCTGGAGCAAGCCGGGAGAGAAGGTTCTGGTCCGCAGTGCGGCCAAAAGCGATTTCTGGCGCGAGCCTCCCGACGACTTTCGCGACAGCGGCCACTTCTTTCACCTGCCGGTCAGCGGAGACTTCACCTTCCAGGCGCGCATCAACGGCCAGTATTCCGGCCAGTACGATCATGCCGGGCTCATGGTGCGGGTGGATGCGGAGAACTGGATGAAGTGCGGCACGGAGTTCTACGACAGCCAGCGCCACGCCAGCGTGGTGTTCACCCGGAGATTCTCGGACTGGTCCACCATGCCCGACCTATCGCAAACCGCGGCGGTGTGGTGGCGAGTCGTCCGGAAGAAAAACTGGATCGAGAGCTTGTGCTCGCTCGACGGCAAGAGTTTCGCTTCCGTCCGCCAGGGATACTTTGCATCCGCAGCCCAGGCAGACGTCGGAATCATGTGCGCCGCCCCCAAGGGCACGGGGTTTGACGCGAGCTTCGACGATCTGCGGCTGGAAATCGTATAACCGCCGCTGGCCTAGGTGCCGTACTGAGGCATGGCCGGAGCCACCACCGGGGGCAAGACGTGGACGATGTTGTTGCGCACCGCATAGAGCACCAACTGGCTCACCGAATGGAGATCCAGCTTGCGCATGATGTTGGAGCGGTGCGTCTCCGCGGTCTTCACGCTCAAGCCGAGCACCACCGCGACTTCCTTGGTGGAGTTGCCTTCGGCCAGCAGTTGCACCACTTCCCGTTCCCGCCGGGTCAGAGGGTCGCGAAAAGTCCATGTTGAACCTGGCTTCTGGCGGCCCATGTAGCCGTTCAGCACCATTTCCGACACTTTGGTGGTGAAAAAGGTGCGGTGATTTTGCAGAGCTTCGAGGGCCGCAATCAGGTCACGCGCGGTGTCTGACTTGAGCACGATTCCACGCACCCCGGCGTGGAGAGCTTCGCGCATGGCCTGTTCCGATTCGTCCATCGTCAGAACGAGAATCATAGTTTCCGGCGCGTTGCGCAGGATTTGGCGCGCCGCGTCCAGACCATTCAGGTTGGGCATTCCCAAGTCCACAACCACCACATCCGGGCGGAGTTGCGCCGCCTTCGTCACCGCGTCGCGGCCATCCACCGCTTCGCCGCAAACTTCCCAGCCCGCATGTTCCTGCAAAACTGAACGCACTCCGCAGCGCACTACTTCGTAATCGTCGGCAATCAGGATACGCAATGCTTTCATCGGTCCCCTCCATTGAGGATTCTTTTCACCGCATCGCATCAGCCTCCCGGCCATTGCTGCCAGGAAGCGGTTTCAGTTTTTACTGTTTACTCGGCGCGAAAATACGGCAGCTGCAGCACGGAGGGGCAATTACTCGGAGCGCGAGACGGCAATCCGAACCATCATTTCGGAAGTCCTAGCGAACCTACCCCAACCGCGTGTTGCCAAGCGAACGCACCTTACTGCTGGGGTCCCATTGAAACGGGTTGCACTGCCCGAGTTAGAGCACCATTCGTTCCAAACCAGCAACTATTTGTGGATGAGGGCTTTATGTCTGGCAGCATCCCGCCCAGCATGTAATTTTTACCGCGGGGGCTCCCTCTGGTTGAGTACAGCAACACTGTCCAGCGGCTACAGGGCATACCGGATAGTCGTTTTTCCGGCGCGTCCGTAAGTTGACTGCATGGCGATTCGCCCCGCTTCACTGTCGTGAAGAGCAGTCGGTCAGGCAATCGGCAAAATTATTATAAGGAGGGTTTCCCCCATGAGTACTTGCGTTATTGCTTCCGCGAGCGCGGTGATGGCAACGAGCCAAGCGGTTCCGAGTGCTGATTCCAACCTGGTGTCCCGTGCCAAGGAAGGCGACCGGGATGCGTTTGCCACATTGTTTGATCTTCACAAGCGCAAGGTGTATTCGCTTTGCCTGCGTATGACGGGCGGCGCAGTCGAGGCCGAAGATCTCACGCAGGACGTTTTCATCCAGGTTTTCCGCAAGATTGCCACTTTCCGGGGAGACGCCTCCTTCTCCACGTGGCTGTACCGGGTAGCGGTCAATACGGTGCTGATGGAACTCCGCAAGCAACACCCCAAGCAAGTCTCGCTCGACGAGCCGGTGGAGACGGATTCTTCCTGCATCCAGCGCGAGGTAGGACGTTCCGATCTCGATCTGGAAGGATCGGTGGACCGCATCGCGCTCAACCGCGCGATTCAGGAGCTTCCCGAGGGCTGCCGCAGAATTTTTCTGCTGCACGAAGTGCACGGCTATGAGCATCACGAAATTGCCCAGATGCTGCGTTGCTCGGTGGGAAATTCCAAGTCTCAGTTGCACAAAGCAAGAATGAAGATGCAGGAACTGCTCTTCCCCCATCATGAATGGGTTTGCCGGAGAGCGGAAGCGAAGAAAGCCAAAGCCGCCAGGACTTTGCGCCCGGTGGCGGCCTGAACCGACGAACGCGTTTCGCCAGGCATACTGCAAAAGCCCCGGTTTTTTCGGGGCCTTTTTGCTTGTGACTCTAGTGATGCTCCCGGCCCTGCGCTGATAGGCAGGCTGATATAGTAGAGAGTGGCTGAATAGTCGCTGAATCGCTGGTCAAAGGATGCCGGGCGGCTTGCTATCGAAGGAGGAAGTGTGTCAGGAAAGTTGCGGAGTTCGGAATGGTTTGGCGGCGAAGATGAGTGGACAGTAGCCAGCCGGGGTTGTCTGCGGAGCGAGGGGTTCAGCTCCGAGGTATTCAAGAACCGGCCGGTCATCGGGGTCTGCAATACCTGGAGCGAACTGGCGAACTGCAACGCGCACCTGAAACCCATCGCCGAAGCGGTGAAGCGCGGAGTGTGGGCGGCTGGCGGATTCCCCCTGGAGTTTCCCACCATCTCGCTGGGCGAGCCGCTGATGAAGCCCACCACCATGATGTTCCGCAACTTAATGGCGATGGACGTCGAGGAAACCATTCGCGCCAATCCGCTGGACGGCGTGGTGCTGCTGACCTCGTGCGATAAGACCACTCCGGCGGCCGTCATGGGGGCGTCCAGCGTCGACCTGCCCACCATCGTCGTGACCGGCGGCCCGCAACGGGCGGGACATTTCCGCGGCAAGCCGGTAGGTTCCGGCACCGATCTCTGGAAGTATTGGGACGATCGCCGCACCGGCAAGATGAGCGACGAAGACTGGGCGGAGTTCGAGAACAGCATCGTGCGCAGCGGCGGCCACTGCGGCGTGATGGGCACAGCTTCCACCATGAGCAGCATCGTCGAGGCCCTGGGCATGGGCCTTCCCGGATGCGCCACCATTCCCGCGGTGGATTCCGGACGCCTGGTGCTGGCCGAGCAGTCGGGACGGCGGATTGTGGAGATGGTGCGCGAAGATCTGCGGCTTTCAAAAATCATGACGCCCACCGCGTTTGCCAATGCCATTCGCGTCGACATGGCGATTGGCGGCTCGACCAACGCCATCATCCATTTTGTAGCCATGGCGGGACGGTTGGGCTATCACCTGCCGCTCACTGCCTTCGACGAGTTTTCCCGCAACACGCCGGTGCTGGCCAACATTCGCCCCAACGGGCAATACATGATGGAAGATTTCTTCCACGCCGGCGGAGTGCAGGCGGTGATGAAGAACCTGGGCGAATTGATCCATCTGGATGCGCTGACCGTGACCGGCAAGCCGATCGGTGAGTCCATCAAGAAGGCGGCGGTTCACCTGCCGGATGTGATTCGCTCCCGCGAGAACCCCATTTACGCGGAAGGCGGAACCGTGGCCTTGTTTGGCAACCTGGCTCCGGATGGCGCAATCATCAAGCAATCGGCGGCTTCGGGAATTCTGCTGAAGCACCGCGGACGGGCCCTGGTGTTCGCTTCCTACGCGGAATACATGGAAAAGTACAACGATCTGAATCTGGACGTGCGGCCCAACGACATTCTGGTGTTGCAGAGCACCGGGCCCAAGGGTTATCCCGGAATGCCCGAGTACGGCAAACTGCCGCTGCCTTTGCGTTTAATCAACCATGGCGTCACCGATATGGTGCGCATCAGCGACGCCCGCATGAGCGGAACCGGATTCGGGACTGTGGTGCTGCACATCTCCCCGGAATCGCGGGCGGGCGGGCCGCTGGCGGTGGTCAAAACCGGAGACCAGATCGAGCTGGATGTGCCCCGCAGAAGTTTGGAACTGCTGATCTCCGACGACGAATTGAAAACCCGCCTGAATGCCTGGAAGGCGCCCAAGCCGCACTTCACGCGCGGCTATGGAAAACTTTACGAAGAGCACGTCTTGCAGGCCCACGAAGGTTGCGACTTTGATTTCCTCGTGGAGAAGGAAAAGAAAGAGATGATCTTCTCCTTCGGCTCCGCGGATGAGCACAGGGAAGCTGCGCCGCATCCTCTCGGGCTTGCGCCCGCCCGGGTCGGGGATGGAGAACTTTAGCGGCCCAAGCGAAGTCTCGCCCTGACACGGACCGAGGTTTCAAGCAGCCCCGGCAGATCCTACCCTCGCCGCCTGGTGACTTTTCGACGAATCACGGAGGTTACCTTGGGTACTTCTGGGCCATCGCCATGCTCGTCCCGGAAGTGCAATATTTGACAGGCTGGACATCCCGGCCCGCGGCATTGGGAATCCATATCTGCAACAGGCCGGAAGCATTTTTCCGTCAGTTCTGAGAGAGAATACAAAAGTGATGCTAAAAATTCGTGTGCCCCGTTTAGCCCTATGGTGCGTGGTGGTGGTGCTTTGCCTGACCGGGCTGCCGCTGGCGTTTTCGCAGTCGACAGTGCAGAGCCGCATTGTGCAGGCCGCGGACAACGGCCAGATGACCATTCTGCAGGGCAATATCCATCCCATGGCGCGGCAGCAGTTTGACCAGGGAAGAGTCAGCCCCGATATGCAACTCCAGGGCGTCTCGCTGGTGTTCAAGCTTTCGGCGGTGCAACAGGCGGCGCTCAATCAGTTGCTGGTGGAACAGCGCGATCCCGCTTCGGCCAATTACCACAAATGGCTGACCCCGGAGCAATATGCGGCGCGCTTTGGCATGAGCCAGGACGATCTCGACAAAGTTACGCGATGGTTAACCTCGCAGGGCTTCACCGGAATGCAAGTTTCCCGTGGCCGCAACGCGATGTCGTTTGATGGAAGCGTGGCGCAAATCGAATCTGCGTTTCGCACCCAGATGCACCACTACCTGGTGAATGGCGAATTGCACTTCGCCAACTCGACCGCGCCCGCCTTACCCGCAGCCTTTACGGATGTGGCCCTGGCGGTACGCCGTCTTAACGATTTTCGTCCCAAAGCGCGGGCCCGTCGGGTGGATCCTCACTTCACATCCTCGCAGACCGGAAACCATTTCCTCACTCCCGGTGACTTTGCCACGATCTACGATTTGCCGGCTAACTTTGACGGCACTGGCATAACAATTGTTGTGGCGGGGCAGACCCAGTTGGGATCTACCGCGACCGATCTCACCGATGTAAATGCTTTCCGCGCTGCGGCGGGCTTGCCGGCCAATCCTCCGACCGCTTTTGCTGCTAACACGCCAAGTACGGGAGCCCCTCAACGCATTCTCACAGCGGACGTGGACGAAGCCAACCTCGACGTGGAGTGGTCCGGTGGAGTGGCCAAAGGCGCGACGATCATCTTAGACTACGTCGGCAACGGAACTTAGCGTGCTTTCGACGCGCTGGACCGATGCGTTGACAATAACCGGGCGCCAGATTGTCAGCATCAGCTACGGGCAATTGCGAGGCAGCTTTCACCGACGCCCTGCCTATATCAGCTGAGCTTAGCAAACGGCTGTACAACAGGCAACGCCCAGGGCCAGACCCTCAGCGCGGCCTCGGGAGATAGCCGGCGCAGCCGACTGCGACGGAAATTCCACTGACCCCAACGGTACCATTGCCACGGGAGGGCTTTCCGTGGATCTGCCTGGCCGGCTTTCCCGAAGTAACCGGCTTAGGTGGCACGAATTCACGGGGAGCCGAAGGCACGCGAGTGGGTCGCCTTCCAATGCAACCGCAACGATATTGGAGCGGCCACCACTCGGCAGCACCGACAAGATCAGCTCCGCGCTTTCTTACATCCCGGAAACGGCGTGGAATGACTCTCCGGTTACCGGAGCGGTGTCGTCCGCATTTATTTGCCACCGGAGGCGGCGTCGAGCACTGCTGTTCAGCAACCCAGTTGGCAAACGGGGCCGGGCGCCCGCGGATGGTCAGCGTGATGTGCCGGATGTCTCCCTGATGCCTCGAACGCTCATGATAGCTACTTGATCTGCTCGGAGCTCGACCTAGGCGATCCTGCAGACCTGCACGAATGGCTTCAGCGACAGCATCGGCGACCTGATACCCTATTCGGCGGCACCTCGGTGATCCTCAGGCCTTCGCCGGCGTTCTGGCAATCCTTAATCAGGCCACCCGATCCAAAGGGCTGGGTAACGTGAACCAACTCTTAGCGCTGGCTGCGGCGAGTACGCGCCAGCGTACGCGGCGACGCGGCTTTTCACGACGTCATCACCGGGAAGAATATCGTGCCTTGCACGACGGGAACCGCAGATTGCCCCGCTGGAACATTTGGCTATAGCGCGGGCACGGCGTATGACCAGGTTACCGGCCTGGGTTCAGTGGACGTCAACAAGCTGATCACAGCCTGGAAGGCATTTGCGCCGAGCGCGGATTTCTCCATTGAGGCTCTGCAGACTGGGGTTTCAGCCGCGGGCGACACGGCAACTTCGACCATCACGATGGAATCGCACCACGGATTCATTGGCACCGTGACGCTTAGCTGCGCCCTGACGCCGCCGTCCACCACGGTGCAGATCACCTGCGGATTCACCGCGCCCACGGCGGGCGCTACGACGCTCAGTTACGGTAAACGGTTCGGCCGCTGCCACCGCGACTTTGAGCATCGTCACTACCGCGCCCCACGCCAAGAAGTCCCCGACTTCCGCCGACGCGCGCCCGCGCGGCCGCTTTGGCTGGTGGGCAGCGAGCGGCGGAGCGCTCTTTGCGGGTATTTTCATCGTGGGGGTTCCTCTGCGCCGCCGGCGCTGGGCGGCCCTGCTGATGCTGGTTGTTTTCGCGTCTGTTAGCCGCCGGCATGGGATGCGGTGGCAGCAGTAGTGGCGGGGGCGGCGGCGGTGGTGGCACGACTCCCACTGCGGCCACTCCGACCTTCAGTCCGGCTCCCGGAAACTATGCCGCAAGCGTGGGCGTGACATTTTCGGATGCGACTGCGGGAGCGACGCTGTATTGCACCACCGACGGCAGCACGCCCACGACGTCTTCTCCGGCCTGCGCGGCGATGAATTTGACCGCCACGACGACGATCAACGCCATCGCGGTCGCCAGCGGATACAACAACAGCGCGGTTGCTTCGGGCACCTACACCATCCTGCAAGCCGGGACTCCCACCGGCACATACGCTGTGCAGGTAACCGGAACCAGCGGCAACATCACGCACACCACGAATGTGACCGTCACCGTGCAGTAGGGTTCGGTGCAATAGGGTTCGGTGCAATTTGGTGAATGTACCCCGTAGATATTGTCATTCCGAACCAGCTTTATCGGTGAGGAATCCGCTTTCCGCTGGCCAGACAACAGATTCCTCGCGCCATGAAACCGCGCTTTGATTGCATAACGACGGAGAGACAATTTCGAATAAACATTCGTAATGGGCCACTAGCCGGCAGGCCGCGATGGTGCGGCGGAATCGCAGGCTGTTAAACTAACCCGCATGAGCAAATTGCTGCGCGGGGTTCTGGCGATATTGCTGTGCACTGGCGCCTTCTGCTCCGCCCAGGAGTTGACAGTGGCCGCGGCCTCCGACCTGCAATTTGTTTTCCCTGAGATTGCCGCTCGCTTTCAGAAAGAAACCGGGCACAGCTTTAAGCTGATCTTTGGTTCCTCGGGCAACTTTTTCGCCCAGATACAAAACGGCGCGCCCTTCGATGTTTTCTTTTCCGCCGACATCGATTATCCCCGGAAGCTCGAAGCGGCGGGTCTCACCGAACCCGGAACCTTGTATCCATATGCCGTGGGGAAGATTGTGCTGTGGGCGCCGAACTCATCGGCCCTTGACCTCAGCCGCGGTTTGCCGGTCCTGCTCGATCCCAGTGTCAAGAAAATTGCCATCGCCAACCCGCAGCACGCGCCCTACGGCCGCGCCGCCGAGGCTGCGATGCGGCAGGCGGGAATCTACGATCAGGTGGCGGGCAAGCTGGTGCTGGGAGAGAACATTTCGCAGACCGCCTCGTTTGTGGCTTCGGGGGGAGCGGAAGTCGGCATCCTTGCGCTTTCGCTGGCGCTGGGGCCGTCCATGAAGGAAAAAGGCAGGTTCGCGGAGATCCCGGCATCCGCATACCCTGCAATCGAACAAGCTGCGGTAGTTTTGAAGTCTTCTGCGCAAAAGGAGCTTGCCGGCAAGCTCCTGGCCTTTCTGAAAACTCAATCGATTCAGGAACTTATGCGGACCTACGGGTTCGCGGCGCCCAACGCCGCGGCATCCGCCCACTGACCAGAGTTATTCCCGGAACGGAACGGTTTGGCGCCCAACATTCTAGGCTTCTTGTATAAGCTTCTTGCCCCATTGTGCCGATAGATAACAGGTGACCACTCCTGCAACGGCTCGCATGCCGGATAATGCGCAGCCTGGCGCAGCTATGCGTTTTCTGGCGCGCCAGCCCATACTCACCCGGGAAGAGCAGCTTTTTGGCTACGAATTGCTCTTCCGCGATGGCCCGGACAACTATTTTCGCGGCATCGACCCCGATGCCGCATCCCGCGACACGCTCGACAGTTCGACGCTGATGGGGTTGGACGTGCTGTGCGGCAACCGCCGCGCCTTCATCAATTGCACCCGCGACGTGTTGCTCAAGGACTACATCACGCTGTTGCCCTCCAACCAGGCGGTGGCGGAAATTCTGGAATCGGTTCCACCAGACGATCAGGTGCTGGCGGCTTGCCAGCGCCTGAAAGAAGCCGGCTATTGGATTGCGCTGGATGACTTTATGCCCAACGATCCCCGGGCGCGGTTAACCGAAATGGCCGACATCATCAAGGTGGACTTTCGAAGCACTTCGGCGGAAGAGCGGGCAGAGATGGTGCGGAAATACGGCTCCTGGCACTGCCGCATGCTGGCGGAAAAGGTGGAAACGCGGGAGGAGTTTTTTGCCGCGCGCAAAGGCGGATTTCTATATTTTCAGGGGTACTTCTTTCGCCAGCCCGAAGTGCTGACTACGCGCGAGATTCCCGCCAACCGGATCCACTATGTGCAAATGTTACAAGCGGTTTCACGGGATGAACTGAATCATCAGGAAATCGAAGATCTGATCAAGAGTGAGGCGTCGTTGTGTTACCGCCTGCTGCGCTATATGAATTCGGCCAGTTTTGGCTTCGTCAACGAAATTCACTCGGTGAAGCATGCGCTGGCGCTGCTGGGCGAGCGTGAGGTGCGGCGCTGGGTGCGACTGGTGGCGACCCTGGCGGCCGGTTCGGGAAAATCCAGTGAACTGGTTTCGGCCGCTTTGGTGCGCGGGCGCTTCTGCGAGTTGCTCTCCTCTAAAATTCAGCACGAGGGCTCCGATCTGTTCCTTCTGGGGTTGTTCTCTTTGATGGATGCGATTCTGGAAATGCCGATGTCTGACCTGCTGGCCAGTGTTCCCGTGGATCAGGAGACGAAAGTGGTTCTGCTGACCGGTACCGGGCGACTGAAGCCTCTGTACCAACTGATGATGGCTCGCGAATCCGGCGAATGGCAGAATCTCCGCGATCTCGCCCGTGAAATGCAAATCAGCGAAAGCACCATCGCCGAAGACTACTGGCATGCCTTGGAGTGGGCCCGCGGGGTCAGCACGGCGTGACCAGAAGCTAATCCCACCGACCAGGCTTGCGCACTCGGCAAAGCCATCGAAGCGACGATCGAAGCGAGCGACGATCGGACCGAGCAAAGATCGGACCGAGCCTACCCACGGGCTACGGTTACTTATGTGGAAAAATACGGGGAATTGCCCTTGCGCTCCCTCTAGCGGGGGCGGTACCATGAGGATGTTCTCAAGTGGCTACGCTCCCTAGCGGGCCCCCGCGCCCTCGCAACTCCAGGCGCCAGACGGATACATAACATTTTCAGCAGCGAGTTCCAGCCGCGTTGGTTTCCATCGCCCGTTTCGTGTCCGCACACGAGGCGAGGCATTACCCACCGAGCGGCGACACGAAGCGCGCAGGAATAGGCCCAGTTCGGAAACTGAAAGAAAAAACGAGAAAATCATTATGAACGCAGGACCCAGACAGCCCTCCGGAGGCGGAGGGAAGAATCGCCGGCGGCGTGGACGCCGTCCTCCTAATCATGGCAGCCAACCGGGCCGCGACCGCCAGCAGCATAGCGGCATTTACACCGCTCCCATGGATCACAGCTACCGCGCCGCGCAGGCGGGCAACAACGGACGGAGCGGCAGGCTGCGCCCAGGCTTCGCGCCCGCGTACAACCCGGTGGATCCTGATCCCTTGCCCGACCAGCGCGAAGGCGCGGCCTCGCGAATTTTTGCCTTCGTGGACGACCTGTTTTTCCAGGCCAAGATCCAGGAGACTGCCCGCAAGCTCAATGTCAAAGTCGAGTTCTGCAAGGCCGAAAAAGAACTGATGGATCGCATGAAGGAAAATGGCGAAGAGAAACCTTCCCTGATCATCTTCGACATGAACAACGTCAACGCCAAGCCTTTGACGCTGATCCCCAAGCTGAAGAGCAAATTGAAGAAGGGAACTTCGATCATCGGCTTCCTATCGCATGTGCAAGGCGACCTCAAACAAAAAGCCCACGAGGTGGGATGCGATATGGTGCTGCCGCGCTCGGCATTCTCGCAGAATCTGCCGCAACTCCTGCGCCGCCATGGAGCTCCCGAGGAAGAGACCACCAACTAAGCTCGCCGGCCCGGGTTATCCCGAAGATGCCAGAGATCTAGCCGGGGGGCCAGGTCAGATCCCGTCCGCCTAAGAGGTGGACGTGCAAGTGGAACACCGACTGCCCCGCCCCTGGCCCAACATTGAGGACGGTGCGATATCCGTTCTCGATGCCGCGCGCCCGCGCAATTTCAGCCGCTGCCAGATGACAGCGCCCGATGATCTCCGCTTCTTCAACCGTAGCTTCCTTCAACCCCACGATATGTTTCTTGGGAACCACCAGAACGTGTGTCGGGGCTTTGGGATTGATGTCTTTGAAGGCAAAAGTGTGCTCGTCCTCATATACCTTCTGGGCGGGAATCTTGCCGGAAACAATGGAGCAGAACAGGCAGTCAGCCATGGGAGCGGTCCTCGGTCTTCAGTCGTTAGTCGTCGGGAAAGGCATAGTGCGTTATCAATGTTAGCTGGATTGAAGGACGCAAGGGAAGCACGCCTGAAAAGACTGAACACCGAGGACTGAGGACTGAAGTCTGAAGTCTGAAGTCTAAGTCTTAGCCTTCCCTACCGGCAGTAACTCTGTATGTCGGGTGGGGGCGGAGCCGGAATGGCGTTAAACTCTCCCTGCCACCCGGTACATCCGCGGCCTGCGACTACGCGGCTGGCCGTCTGTTCCAAATCGTGCGCCCGCGCCTTGGCCTGGTCTACCTGTTCATTGCCCAGTTCGGATTGGAGCTGCACCAAAGCGCTGGCAACGTTAGCCGATTGATTACCTGCTTCGTAGCTGACCAGCAACCAAACGTACGCTTCCGACTTATCCAGGCTGACGCCGTGACCTTGTTTCAGAAGTAATCCCAGTTGCTCTTGCGCCTGGGGCATACCCTGCATGGCAGCCTTGCGAAACCAAACCGCGGCCTGCGCATAATCTTGCCGTTCCAGCTTGACGGAGCCTAGAAGATACTGCCCGAAAGGATCCCCATGCGCGGCGGATTTTTGCAGCCAGCGGGCAGCCTCGTTTAAGTCGCGAACCACTGCCCCGGAGAGAATCAGGCGCCCCAGAAGCCACTCGCCCACGGGATCATCCTGCAAAGCCGCCTTCTTATACCAGGTGGCGGCTTGACCGGGTTCACGTGGAACCGTATTTCCGGTGTCATAAAAAGAACCGAGCATGACCTCGGCAGGAGGATAGCCTAAATCCGCCGCGCGATGGATGTAGTCAACCCCCGCCACCGGGTTGCGGTCAGGGCCGACCCCGTTCATGGCGTCCAGTCCCATCTCAAAGAGATGTTGCGGGCTGGAGGATTGCGCACGGCTGGGGGCAGAGCCTAGCACGAGAACCGCCAGCCAGGCGGCGCCAAGGATGCGGAATCTCATTAAGCCTCCAGAACGCTTAATGTTGGCTGGTTCGGCTGCGGGAGTCAAAGCACTTTGGTCACCCCCCGCGCATGCACCTGAGTTAGGTTGGTTTGTATCGGGGTATGCCTTCAGGCATACCGTAAGTTCCGCGTTATAAATCCGCCTTTAGGCGCTGCTTTCCGCAATTCGACATTCACCACAGTCTCTTAGTCAAGCCGGACCAGAAAAATCGCCCCTTCGGAAGTTCGAGCCTCGCGCGCCAGTTCCTCAGCGCGGCTCCGGTCGTCGTCCAGGACGCGTACCCGCACCCACCAATCGCCCACCGGGCTGCTGAAGCTCAGCACTTTTGCAGTGTGGTAACGGCGGGTCAGCCGATCGGCCAATTCAGTCGCGCTATCCTGCTCTCCGAAGGCGCCGATCTGCACTGCCCATCGTCCCCCTACGTTCAGCGGAGCCGGAGTCTCAAGCACGTCGATGCGAACCGTGGCCACCCCGGGCAACCACACATCAACTTGCTTGGCAGCAGCCAAAGAAAGATCGAGGACGCGCCCCGGAACGAAAGGTCCCCGGTCGGTAATGCGCACCAAAGCCGAACGGCCGGACTTGAGATTGGTTACCCGCACGATCGAGCCTAGCGGCAGGGTACGGTGAGCGGCGGTCATGGCGTTCATGTCATAGACTTGGCCGTTCGAGCCGCGCCGGTTATGGTAAGGCGCGCCATACCAACTGGCGAGGCCCGTTTCCACGAAAATCGGTTTCGCGTCGGGAGGGACCGAGATAGCCGGAGAGCTTTCCTGCGGGATAGACTTGGCGGTTTGCCGGGAGTTCCCGGGAGTCGTGGGGCCTGGCTGGGGCGCGGGCGGCGGTTCGATTGCGGGCGGCGGAGGCAGCGTAACCCGGGCCTGGTGGCGGGAGGCGCAGCCCGTCAACAGACAGGCCAGCATTACGGTCACCGCGATCCGCAGTGTCCCCGACAGCTCACTGGCTTGCCGCACAATATTTACTTGCGTGAGGATTGGGTCTGCTCCATGTAATCGGCCAGACGAGCCATTTTGTCGGCCGCCACCCGCAGGGCCTTGGACGAGTGCCCGCGCACGGCAGGAACGACTTCATCGTTGAGATACTTGATGAACTCCGCGGTCTCTTTCTCCAACCGGTCCGCAGCCTGTTCGACCTTACGGTTGAAATCGCTCATAGAAATGCCTCGAATCCTTGCTGCCGGAGCAGCGAACATCGCACGGCCGGTTGCGGCCGCCAGACTCTCTGATTATTTCGCGCCCTGCATGAAGGGTCAACCGGGGAGCATCGCGGCGTACACCCCAAAGGCTGTGTGCCGCTACGTTAGAATCACGTAATTGCTGGAACTGGTCTCATAAATGGTTTTGGGTAGGGCCCGCTTCAGCCGGGCCGTACCGAGCCCGACAAAACGTGGGCTTTAGCCCCTGAGGACACCGCTCCATTTTCCGAGAAAACGATTCATGAGACCAGTTCTCGCATCCTCCGGAATGACGATCCCTGAAAATCCGACAACCGAGAGGGCGCGGCGCAAGTTTCGTAAGCGCCTGCTCGCCTGGTACGGCCACAACCAGCGCGACTTGCCCTGGCGGCACGATCGAGATCCTTATCGCGTCTGGCTTTCGGAGATCATGCTGCAGCAGACTCGTGTGGCCGCGGTGCTGGAACATTACCGGCAGTTCCTGCGGCGCTTCCCCACCGTGGAGAAGCTGGCGAAAGCACGGGAAGCCTCAGTCCTCGCGGCTTGGAGTGGCCTTGGGTACTACAGGCGGGCGCGCAAGCTGCACGCGGCGGCCAGACAGATTGTGGCGGAACACAGCGGGGAATTTCCGGCCAGCGCTGGGGAACTGCGCGCGCTTCCTGGAATCGGACGATATACCGCAGCCGCCATTGCCAGCATTGCCTTCGGCGAACCCATCGCCGTGGTAGACGGAAATGTGGCAAGGGTACTCGAGCGCGGAGCGAAGGCGCTGGCGGGCGAGGAACTGTGGCTGGAGGCCGAAAGTCTGCTCGATCGGTCGCGGCCGAGGAGTC
>CAWDCI010000003.1:0-155505 GCA_963800745.1 uncultured Acidobacteriaceae bacterium | reverse complement strand
TTCCCCCCACTTTGTCATCCTGAGCGAAGTGAGGCGATAGCCGAACGCAGTCGAAGGACCTGCATTCTCCCCGCCCCCAATCCCCAGTCATTCTGGGCGAAGGTTGCCTGCGCGCAGCGCACGCAACCGCAGTCGAAGAATCCCTACCGCGATCGCACACTCTCGCGGCGTTCTGATTGTAAACGCCCTAATAGCGACAGTTATCAAGAGCGACGCATTTGCGGGTTCAGAAGAGCTGCTTTTTGCGGAAAGTCGGCACACCCGATCTGGAAGTCATGGCGACCTCGATCGAAAGACCGCCTTTAAAGTGCAAGTCGGCCGAAGCCGTCTTCGTCCTCTTGGAGCATTTCCCCGGAGGTCTTCAGAAACGCTCTTGAAAGACTAGGTCTTCGCTTTTGCTAAGGCTCCAAGTTCCTTCAGAGCGTTTCTCCACACCGAGATGGCTGACTGATTGCTCGAATGTGTAATCCTCTCTAAGAATCAACGACGCTGGCACTCCTTCTTCATCTCCGGCATACCTTCCGAACAGCGCGTTCCTCGAGGAAGGATCGACCCTGCCGTAGTCCTCTATGTGATATTGATTGAGTGTGAGAGAAACAAGTAATCCGAACCGCTTATGAATCTCGCCATAGGGCGTACCGTCCTGACCCAACTCCTGCCCAGATACCGTTAGAAACTCTTTCGAGAATTCGATAGCGCCTTCTCCGAAGCGCCGCCAAGTTCCGGCTGCGCGCCTTACGTTGCCAAGCTTATTCAGTTCCTGCTGAAAAGTGTGGTCAGGCTTGAGTACTAATGTTGATGTTTCACCGTTCTGGGCGAGATGGTACGTGCCAGACGTGACGCCGTCGCCGTAGTCGGAGGCAACTGTGTACCAGAGTACAAAACCGATCAATAGCGCGAAAGGAATCCACAAGCGCTTCATAGCAAACGCTGATTCTACACTCCGTCAATTTGACGATAAATTCGCGATAGCACTTACCACCAATTCCCGACCACCATTTGACCCCCACCCCGCCCACCCCTAGAATAAGCAGTCCGCACCCTGACCTCCCCATGGGACTTCGTCTCTACAACACGCTCCCCGCCCAAATTCAGCCTTTCGCCCCCGCTGAAAACAACCAAGTCCGCATGTACGCCTGCGGTCCCACGGTCTACGACTACGTCCACATCGGCAACCTCCGCACCGTAGTCGCCGTGGATGTCCTGCACCGCTTCCTGCTGCAAAGCGGATATCAGGTCCGCCACGTCATGAACATCACCGACGTGGACGACAAAATCATCCGCAAAGCCGCCGTGAAGGCCTCAGCGTCAAGGAATACACCGCCAAATATGAGAAAGCCTTTCTCGAAGACGCCGCCAGTCTCAACATCCGCCAGCCCATTCTCGTCCGCGCCACCGATACACATTCAGAAAATGGCAGAGTTCATTGCTGGCCTGGTAAGAAAGGCTTAGCCTACCGCTCCGACGATGGTTCTTATTACTTCCGCATCGCGAAATTCCCCGCCTACGGCAAGCTCTCCAAAAAAGATTTTGCTGGGATGGAAGACGGCGCCCGCGTGGACCTCGACGAATACGATAAAGACAGTGCCCGCGACTTCGCTCTCTGGAAGGCTCCCAAGCCCGGCGAAGCTTCCTGGGACACGGTCATCGGCCCCGGCCGGCCCGGCTGGCACGTCGAGTGCTCCGTCATGTCCATGGAGCAGTTAGGAGAAACTTTCGATCTGCACGCTGGCGGCGAAGACCTCATCTTTCCTCACCACGAAAACGAAATCGCTCAGTCCGAATCCTTTACCGGCAAGCCCTTCGTTCGCTTCTGGTTTCACGTCCGCTTCTTATTGTTCAACAACGAGAAAATGGCCAAGAGCGTTGGCAATTTCTTTACCTTGCGCGATCTCATGCTCAAGGGATTCAAGCCCTCGTCCATTCGCTTTCTGCTGGCGTCGGTCCCTTACCGCACCCAACTTAATTTCACCTTCGATAGTCTGCAACATGCCGCCGCGGCCGTCGATCGCCTGCGCAACTTCCATCAGCGGCTCACCAGCGGCCAATTCCCCGAAGGGGCAAGCGACGCCATGGCGCAGCTCGCCCGCACCACCGATGAAAATCTGCGTAACGGGATGGAAGACGACCTCAATACCGCGCTGGCCCAGGCCGCGATCTTCGAAATGATCCGCGCCGCCAACGCCGCCATGGATTCCGGCGCCTTCCTCAAAGGGGACGTTCCCGCCCTGCTCGCCGTGCTGCAGAAATTCGACGACATCTTCTCCGTCCTCAAAGACGACGACGCCGCCAAAGTAAAAGCCACCGTGGATTGGGCCCTCGCCGAAGGCCGCGAAAAAGATATCAGCCCGGAAGCCGCCGGCATCGCCCGCTCCGGCCAGCTTTCCGACGGCGCCGTGAATCAGAAACTCGCCGCCCTCGAGTCCGCCCGCCATGCCCGCGACTTCAAAACTTCCGACGCTCTCCGCGCCGAACTAGCCGCCGCCGGCATCGTCGTCGAAAACACCAAAGCCGGCGTCCGCTGGCGCAGAAAGTGAAGATGTCATCCTGAGCGGAGCAAATTTGGTCGTACGCGACCAAATTTACGGAGTCGAAGGACCTGCATTTCCCCGTGTAACCCCTACCTCTTACTCCTCTCCCACTGTTCCCGGCTCATCGCCCGCCTCTGCCGCCGGCTTCCCACCGGAGCCGCTGCCGCCTTCTCTCCCGCCGAAATCTGCTTCCACCCTTTCGCAGCGTCAAAAATCGAGACGTATCCTCCCGCCGCCAGTTCCAGCCGGTGTGAAACTCGCTGTTTGAAATCCATCCGGTCGGCTTGCGTCGGCTCGAACCAAGCGGGCGTCACGAAATCCGAAAGCAGCACTCCCTCAATCTCATACCCGCACTCATCCGACTCCACTGCATCGCAAACCTCCAACGCATAAATCTTTCCCTCCGGACTCTGCGCGCACCAGTTGATCCACGGATCGGCCAGCATCTCCAGCAACTCATGCGAAAGCGTTACCGTCCACGACGCCCCCAGCCTCATGTCCAGCCCCGCAAACACTTTCCCCAGCGGCGTTCCCCGCGCGCTCGTCTCGTGATACCCCAGCGCCCCCGCCTGATCCGGATCATCCGTCACCAGCATCTGCCACCACCCCGCCGCCAGCGGCCCATCCTTGGGCAGGAATTGCAGCGTGCAATCCCGGTCCCAATATGCTCCGAAATCCTGGCTCACCTGCCGCTGCAACGCCGGCAGCACCGCCTCCACCTGCTCATCTTTCAGGCAGGTGGAGACATTCGTCACCGCAATCACCGGCAAACTCATTTCATCTCCTTGTCATCCTGAGACAGCGGAGTTCGGCGCTGTGCGCCGAACTCCCAACGAAGGATCTGTGTATTTTGTTTTTTGATTGGTTGGGCACTTTGCATTGCTGAGAAACAGGCAACGAGCGCTACCTCAGCACGCACCCCGGCAGCCCAGCATCAAATCCGGCGACCCCGGTCGGCGCGCACACCTGTTGATTCCACTGCTTCTTCAGGTCGCCGGCGCTCGGAATCGCCAGCTTCTGCCCCGCAATCGTCCGCGCAGTTCTCACCGTGGGCGGCAGCAACGCCGCAAAGCTCTGCACCGTGGTCAAAATCAAGTTCACTCCCGCCGTGATCCTCGCCGCTTCCACCGCATCGCTGATGTGCACCGCCGCCAGCAACGCCGGCAGATTCTGATTTATATCCGCCATCGTGCTCTGAATCTTCTGCAGCGTCCCCGCATCCGGACTCGCTTTGTACTGGTTGTAAAGCGCCTGAAGCAAATTCAAATCCTTGCTCGCCTCCGTCGAAATATTCTGGATGGCCGCTGCATCCGCCACGCTGATCTGCCGCGCCGACCGCAAACTCACCACCAGACTGGTGAGGTTCAGCGCCATCTGCGTCAACACCGGCAAATCCGCCAGCGCCACACTGATCCACTGCGCCGTGCATCCTGTAGCCATCAAAGAAACGCACAACACTCCCGCCAACATTGCCTTCATCCTCGAACTGCCCTGCATCGAATTGGATTGCATATTATTTTCTCCTCCAAAAAATTAGGGCGGACTCTTTGTCCGCCCCACAAAAATTGTCATCCTGAGCGAAGTGTGAATTTGGCGAAGCCAAGTTCACACGCAGTCGAAGGACCTGCATTGCTTCGCGCCCAAAAACACCAATGCCGCAATCGTCTTCACGACTGCGGCATCCGCCCAGCTCTAAGTGTGGCGCGGGCGCCCTCGCCCGCGATCCCCAGAATCTATCTATCCCTGCTCAAACGCATGCGCCAGGCGCAGAATCGTCGCCTCGCCGAAATGCTTTCCCAAAATCTGCAGCCCGATCGGCAATTTCTCTCGCGTCTCGCCGCACGGCACCGAAATCCCCGGAATCCCCGCCAAATCCGCGGTCACGGTGTAGATGTCCGCCAGATACATGGCCAGCGGGTCATCCACTTTCTCACCCAGTCTGAACGCCGCCGTCGGACTGGTCGGCGTCACAATCGCATCCACCCGCTTGAACGCATTCTCAAAATCCTGGGCCAGCAGCGTGCGCACTTTCTGCGCTTTCAAATAGTAGGCATCGTAGTAGCCCGCGCTCAGCGCATACGTTCCCAGCATGATGCGCCGCTTCACCTCTGCCCCAAAGCCTTCATCGCGGCTCTTGCGGTACATTTCCGAAAGCGTTCGCGCTTCTTTGGCCCGATGACCATAGCGCACGCCATCGAAGCGCGCCAGGTTGGCCGAAGCCTCGGCCGTCGCCACAATGTAATACGCCGGAACCGCATACCGCGTGTGCGGAAGCGATATCTCCACCACCTCGCAACCCAAACTCGCCAGCTTCTGGATCGCCGCCTCGACGGCCTTGCGCACTTCCTCGTCCAGACCTTCGGCGAAATATTCCTTGGGGATCCCAATCTTCATGCCGCGCACCGGCTTCTCGAGTTCCGCCACGTAATCCGGCACCGGCACATCCGCCGAGGTCGAATCCATGGGATCGCGCCCCGCAATCGTGCGCAACACAATCGCCGCGTCTTTCACCGTCTTCGTCAGCGGCCCAATGTGATCGAGCGACGAAGCGAACGCAATCAGCCCGTAGCGTGACACCCGTCCATACGTCGGCAGCAATCCCACCACTCCGCAAAACGATGCCGGCTGCCGGATCGAGCCGCCGGTATCCGATCCCAGCGCGATGACCGCCATGTCCGCCGCCACGCACGCCGCCGATCCTCCCGACGATCCGCCCGGTACCCGGCTCAAATCGCGCGGATTGTGCACCGGTTTCCAGGCCGAGTTCTCATTCGACGAGCCCATGGCAAACTCATCGCAATTCAGTTTGCCCAGCACCACCGCGCCCGCCGCTTCGAGGCGCGCCACCGCCGTGCAGTCATACGGAGGAATGTAGTTCCCCAGAATCTTCGACCCCGCCGTCGAGCGCACGCCCTTGGTGACCATCACGTCCTTGATGCCCACCGGCACTCCGCCGAATGGCGGCAACTTCTCGCCCTTCGCCGCCATTGCGTCCATCTCGATGGCCTTGGCCATCGCCCGTTCCATCGACAGCGTCAAAAACGCGCCAATCTTGGGATCGTCGCTCTCGATCTTCGCGTAATACGCTTCCGCCAGCGCGACCGCGCTGGTGGTGCGCTCCTGAACCGCCGCGCGCGCCGCATCGATAGTCAGTAAGTTTAGGTCCATAAAACTCAAGTAGCTAGTGATTAGTGGCTAGTCATAACGGCTCAGTTTCACTAGCCACTGATCACTGATCACTGGCCACTATCTCTCAATCACTTTCGGTACTTTGAAGAACGTTCCGTCCGACTCCGGCGCATTGGCCAACGCTAATTCGTGGGGCAACGACTTCCGCAATCCCTCATGCACATCTTCGCGGCTGGCGTAGGCAAAGCGCTCGCTCCCCTTTTTCGATTCATCCACGCCGTACTTGTCGGAAACCTGCGCCATCGCCGGGACATTCGCGGTGTCCAGCTCGTTGAGCGTGTCAATGTAGCCCAGAATCGCGTTCAGGTCGCGCACCATGCGCGTGCTCTCTTCGGGACTTAAGTCCAGATTCCCCAGGCTGGCCACGTAGGCAACGTCTTTTTCGGTGACTTTCATAGGAATACAGCTATCAGTCCTCAGCTCTCAGCTTTCAGCAAACGGCCCGCAGGAGCCTGATAGCTGACGGCTGAAAGCTGATTGCTAATCTCTACATGGAAATACAGCTATCAGTCCTCAGCTCTCAGCAAACTCTTGCCCCCCAGGAGGCTGATAGCTGACGGCTGAAAGCTGATTCCTGATCTCTACTTCCAGCATAGCAATTCTGACCGGGTAAATGGGACATGCTTTATAACTTTATATTTGCCTTGTCTGCACTGACTTGGCGACAAATCGGCCTCCGCGCCCCCTTGACAAGTTTTCCTCGAATCGCTGGTTTTGGCGAAAAACACCCCTCCGCACGACGCTCCGGCCTCGCGCACCCTGTGCAGAATCTGATAGCTTGATTCTTCGATCCTTCATCCGGAGCCCTTGTTGAAATCCTGCAAGACTTGGCTTTTCGCTCTTTTGCTGCTCGCTATCCCTGTTTACGCTCAGATTGATCCCGCGGCCAAACAACTTTCCCACGACATCTTCAAACAGCTGATTGAGATCAACACTACCGACTCGGTCGGCAACGTGACCACCGCCGCGGAAGCCATGGCGCAGCGTTTCCGCGACGCGGGCTTTCCCGAGAGCGACATTCATCTGCTCGGCCCCAATGACAAGGACAATGCCCGCAAGAAAAATCTGGTGGTCCGCTTGCACGGTTCGGGCAAAAGCAAGCCCATCTTGCTCATGGGTCATCTGGATGTCGTCGAAGCCCGCCGCGCCGACTGGACCACCGACCCATTCCAGTTCGTCGAGAAAGATGGCTACTACTACGGCCGCGGCGCCCAGGACATGAAAGATGGCGATGCCATCATGGCGACCACGCTCATCCGCTTCAAGAAAGAGGGCTATGTTCCCGATGGTGACATCATCCTCGCCTTGACCGCCGACGAAGAGGGCGGCAAGTCCAATGGTGTGGATTGGCTCCTCAAGAATCATCGCGAGTTAATTGACGCCGAATTCGCGCTCAACCACGATGGCGGAGGCATCCTGGCCGAACACGGCAAGCCCGTCACCATGGAAATCGACGCGGCTGAAAAGCTTTACGCCGACTATCAACTCACCGTCACCAATCCTGGCGGCCATAGTTCTCTCCCGCTACCCGACAATGCCATCTATCACCTGGCCGACGGACTCGCCCGGCTCCAGCGTTTTAAATTCCCCGTCGAACTAAACAGCGTGACCCGCGCTTACTACGAGCAAAGCTCCAAAGTCGAGACGGGGCAGCGGTCCCAGGACATGCAGGCCATCCTCAAGAACCCGCCGGACCTGGCTGCTGCGGCGCGCCTTTCGCATGATCCCATTGATAACGGCACCCTGCACACCACCTGCGTCGCCACCCGCGTGAACGCCGGCCATGCCAACAACGCTCTGCCGCAAATGGCGCAGGCGATCGTGAATTGCCGCGTTCTACCCGGACACTCTTCGGAAGAGATCCGGCAGACGCTCATTCGCGTACTCGACGATCCCAAGATCACGGTGCGCTACGTAGATGATGCCGGAAACGTTTTGGATCAGGCGCCAGACAAGCAAGCTCTTCCTCCGCCGCCCTTGCGCTCCGATGTAATGCAAGCTTTGCAAAAGGTCACGCAGCAGATGTGGCCGGGAATTCCCGTCATCCCCGACATGTCCACCGGCGCATCGGACGATGTCCACACCGACGCCGCGGGAATCCCCTCGTACGACATTTCCGGCGAGGCCATCGACCGCGACGATATCCGTGCGCACGGGAGAGACGAGCGTATCCGGGTCGAGTCGTTTTACCGTGCGGTGGATTTTTATTACCGCTTCCTGAAAATGCTTACGTCACAGGTGTAGGGCGGACACTCCTGTCCGCCGCTTTGGACCTGGAGGCCCGCCCCTGCATGTGAGGCTCGTGCGCATTCTGAATGACGTGCACCGCAGGCTTCTGGCGGACAGGAGTGTCCGCCCTACACCTGCTAGAGCGGGAATTCGTTACTCATAAACTGCATGGCATCTTCTCGGCTGCGCAGCCGCCCCTCCAACTGCCCATCTTCCACTGCGCCAAGAATCTCCTTAAACTTTGGCCCCGGCGCGTACCCGGCTGCAATCAAGTCATCCCCGGTAAGCAACGGCGCGGGACGCATAACTTCTGCGGGCGTTTCGGCTAATTTCTCGCGCACAAACTCGTACGAAGTCAAAACTCGATGGCTGGCCTGGCAATCCAGGCGATGCAACTCAAGATGCTCCTCAAAGCGCGGCATGCGCAGAAACTTTTTCAGCGTGGACTGGTTCATCTGCATCGCCTGCGCGAATCGCATGTGATGGTCCACCAAGGCGAGAATCTGCTCGGTGTCATTTTTAGAAAATCGCAGACGACGGCAAATCTCCTCCGCCATCTTCACGCCCACATTCACATGATCGTCGAAGCGGATGCGGTCGGGCGCGACACGAAACGTCGGAGGCTTACCCACATCGTGCAACAGCGCGCCCCAAGCCAAAGTTGGAGGGCAAGGCCAGGGCAGGTTTTGCAGCAGCAGCAATGTATGTACAAACACGTCGCCCTCGGGATGAAACTGCGGCGGCTGCTCCACTCCCTTCATCTTTTCGATTTCCGGCAGGACTTCATGCAGTAACCCAGTCTGATCCAGCAGCAGAAAGGCTTCCCGAGCTTTTCCCTCGGTAAGCATCTTGGTCAACTCGTCGCGCACGCGTTCGCGCGAGACTTGGTGAATTTCCCGTGCGAGCTTTTGGATCGCCGCGAATGTCTGGGGCTCGATGGTGTAGCCGAAACGCGCCGCAAAACGTACCGCGCGCAGCATTCGCAGCTTATCTTCGGCAAATCTCCGCTCCGGCTCGCCGATGGCGCGGACGATCCCGGCCTTCAGATCGTCCTGCCCGCCTACGTAGTCGAGAACTTCGCTCTTGATCGGATCGAACAGCATCCCGTTGATGGTGAAGTCGCGGCGCTGCACATCCTCCCGCGGATCCTTAGTGAATCGGACTTCATCCGGATGCCGGCCGTCACTGTAGCCAATGTCCGATCGGAACGTGGCGACTTCGACGGTCTGATTCCACATTCCCTTGTCATCCCGAGCGGAGTCCGCACTTCGCGCAGCGCAGTGCGGGCGCAGTCGAGGGACCTGCTTTTCCTCTCCCTCCGGCTCCGGCACCAGCACCACCCCAAACTGTGCGCCCACCGCATAAGTCTGCGGGAATATTCGCATCACTTCATCCGGCGCAGCGCTGGTGGCCACGTCATAATCCGCCGGTTCGCGCCCCAGCAGCAGATCGCGCACGCACCCTCCGACGAGGTAAGCCTGGTGGCCCTGCTCGCGGAGCGTGCGAATGATCGAGATGGCGAAGGAGTTTGGCATAAGGCTTAGCCAGCCTATGGTGAATGTCGAATTACGAAGAACAGCGCCTAAAGGCGGACTTCATAACACGGCACGTACGGTATGCCTGAAGGCATACCCTGATACAAACCGCAGTTGCACCACGAGCTTTTCGCCAGCGGTCCCACCGTCCAAGCCTTCCGGTAGGAGGCCGGCCGCCAACTGAGAAACCGCCCGGTCGCTTCACCAGTCAGAGAGTTCGCTCACTGCAGCGTCAGCGGCTTCAGTCGCTGGCTGACGAAGATCGGTCGCCGGGCAGTCGCCACCGGCAATATTTTTCATGCCCCTTAGTTCCCCCAGTATGCCACCGTTGGCCTTTTCGGGGCTACGTGCTCGCAGCTTGGGTAGTGGTGCAGTTTGGCGAATCCACTCTGAACGGTTGTCATTCCGAGCCCGGTTTTATGGGCGAGGAATCTGCTCTTCGCCGGCCAACAGCAGGTTCCTCGCGCGATAATGCCGCGCTTCGGAATGACAATTCTCTATAGATATCCGTACTGCCCCACTAACGCAGCTTGCCCTGGCGGGTGGGTGCGGGACGCCCTCAGCGCATTCGTTTGTGGAATCCCACCCTAGCGCAGAAAGCGCGCTAGGATGGGGCACCCACCTTTCAAAAAGTCACAGACTCTCAGGAAAGCCGCCGAGGACGGCGGCGCTACAGGAATGCAAGAAAAAAGGCGCCGGTTTTTCCGGCGCCAGTGCAAGGTCCTGCGTTGCTTTACAGTTTGGGATCGGCAGCGGGAGTTGCCCCGAATTCTCTGCGGATGGCTACAGGACGCACGGAGCGGGCAGCTTGCGCCGGCATGGCAGCGGCTGCGCCGTAGCGTTCCAGCAGCATGGGCGCCATGGCGCCTTCCGCTTCCTTGACGAAAATCAGCTGGCCTTCCGCGTTGAGGTCCACCCGGATAAAGTCGCCCAGCTTCACCTGGCCGGTGGCGACCAGATTGGCCAGCGGAAACACCAGATTGCGTTCGATGGAGCGCTTCAAGTGACGAGCGCCATACTTGGGATCGGTGCCCTCGTGCAGCAGGAAGTTCTTCACCTTGGCGGTGCAATTGAACACGAACTGGTTGGCGGGTGCGGCCGAAAGCACGCGCTGTTGCACCATGCCCAGTTCGATCTCCAGGATCTGTTCCAGGTGCTCGGGGCGCAGGGTGCGGAACACCACCGCCTTATCGATGCGGTTCATGAACTCCGGGGAAAACTTGCGGCGCGCAGCTTCCACGGCGGTGCGGTTCACTTTGTCGTCCAACGAGGAGTCAATCTGCACCACCTTGGGAGCGAACCCCAATCCGCCATCCACCAGGCCGCCCATCTCGGACGCGCCCAGGTTCGAAGTCATGATGATGATGCATTGTGACAGGTCCACCCGGCGGTTATCGCCCAAGGTCAAAGTGGCTTTGTCCAGAATCCCCAGCAGCAGTTGCCACAGGGCGTCCGACGCTTTTTCAATTTCGTCGAACAGCAGAATAGAGAGCTTCAGCTTCTCCGTGTGCCACTGATTGAGCGCCTCCTGGGTCAACAGAGGATGGGTCTCGCGGTGGCCGAGGTATCCTGGGGGCGAACCGATCAGCTTAGCAATTTCATGGGAGTGCTGGAACTCGGCGCAGTCAATCTTGATGCAGGCGCGAGCGTCGCCGAACAGGGCCTCGGAGACCGCCTCCACCACTCGAGTCTTCCCGGAGCCGGTCGGTCCCAGGAACAGCAGGTTGCCCACCGGGCGTCCCGGGGCATTGAGGCCGGCCAGAAACATCTGATAGATCTCCGCGACTTTCTCAATGGCCGGTTCCTGGCCGACAATCTTGCGGCGAAGGGCGCTTTCAAACTCCCGGGCTTCATCGCTGCGGCGGGTTGGGTCGAGCATTGCATTGAGGACGGTTTTCATAGAGGTCTGCCCCATCGTTTGGCCTTTTCTTGCTTCATGGGAGAGTGGTTTCAATTGTTTACTGTCTTAGTGGGACGCCAATTTTTGTCATCCCTGTTTTGTTGTCGCACGTCCCTTAGTGCAAGCACCTCTCCATCTTCGCGGCAAACGCCTAACTGCCGTTTCCTGCAAGTGTTAGAGGCGAAAAGGGCCCAACAAGCGGCAGGGCGGCATACTACAGCAAGGACGGGGAAAGAGGAAATATTTTGCGCATGCGGGAAATTCCCTTGCTCCGCCCTGGGGATCCGGGGTGCTCCATTTTGGCATGGCCAGACGTAACTGGCGGGCCAATTGGCGGGGCGATAGCATCCGTGGGAGAGTAAGGATTAAGGAATACGGGGGAGACTTTGCGGCGCCTTAGTGCAACTCTATTGGTCGGTGTAGTTTGCCTGGTTCTGGGTTTATTGGTCTGGCGGATGCTGGTGCCGCGCGCCGCCGCGCAGTCGTCCCAACCGAAGCTGGTGCCGGCGGCGGCCGCCTCGATTGCCACCACGGCCAAGCCCGCTGAACCGGGGCCGGTGAAGGCTGTGCCTCCGGGAAGCGTTCTGTATGTGGCCAAGCGCGGAGACAGCGTCGCGTCCGTAGCGCACCATTTTGTTCCCCAGACTTCCTACTTGACCTCGAGCGAACTGGCCGAAGCTCTGCGCAAAGCGAATGGCGATTTGACGGGCGCCTTTCTGAAAGCGGGACAGCAGGTGATGGTTCCAGGAATCCTGGACGCGCCGATTGTGGAGAAGCCGGTTGCGGTGGCGCGGGACTTTGAAGTGCGAGCCGTCTATCTTACCGGGTTGATGGCGGGCAGCGATCACGGGTTGCGCATTATTCGCCGCTGGCGCGAAGTCGGCGGGAACGCGGTGGTATTCGATATCAAGGACAGCGATGGCAGCGTGAACATCCCGTTCGAGAATCCGCTGATCGGCAGCCACCACACGCCGATTCGCGATCTGCCCAAGTTTGTTCGTTTTCTGCATTCCCAGAACATGCACGCGATTGCGCGAGTGGCCATTTTCCGCGACGAGCGGCTGGTGGTGGAGCACCCGGAACTGGCGGTGAAATCTCACAAGACGGGCCAGCCCTGGCGGGAAAACGGCAAACTGGTTTGGACCGATCCTTCCCAGCCCAAGGTGCAGGAATATGACATCGCCTTAGCCAAAAAAGCGGCCGAGGCCGGCGCGGACGAAGTGCAGTTCGATTATGTGCGCTTTCCGGCCGAGGGCGATCAGAAGGATGCCAGCTTCGTATTTCAGACGCAGCATCCGGAGTGGCATCGCTCGGACGTGATCGTGGATTTCCTCAAGCATGCTTACGCCGAGCTGCATCCCACGGGCGCGCTGCTTTCCCTGGATGTTTTCGGAATCATGGCCTGGCAGCGGCAAGTGGATTTGGCCCACACCGGGCAGGACATCGTAAACATGGCGAAGTATTGCGATGTGCTCTCGCCCATGATTTATCCCTCGCATTTTTTTGGCATGGATGGGATCGCGCACCCCGGCGATGAGCCGGAGCATTTTATTGGCGAATCCATGGACCGGTTTGAAAAGATCACCCAGGGCAGCGGGGTGGTAATTCGCCCCTGGTTGCAAGCCTTTGGCTGGCGGACCAAGACTTATTCGCCGAAATATATTGAGACCCAGGTGCTAACCGCGAAGAACAAAGGCGGCATCGGCTTTTTGTTCTGGAACGCGAATAACGACTACAGCAAGCCCTACGCCGCCATGCCGGAGATGCGGACCGCCAAAGGGCAGTATTTCCGCGGGGATGAGTTGCCAGGAAGCTTGCAGGCGAGCGCGGCTGCGGGAGTGAATTAGGCTAGTCGCACCGCCCCAAAGGCCCTCCGGGTTCGGACCTCAGATATAATTAAGTATCCGGTGCCGCTGTACGCCTTCTTAGTCCGCGTCGCCTGTCAGCAGGCGCCCACGCGCCGAGAATCTGGTGGCAGGAAAGCGGGCTTCCCAGGCCTCGCCGGCTGATTAGGAGTCCTCATGCCCTTAGAAAAGACCGACAAGATTTGGCACAACGGGAAACTCATACCCTGGGATCAAGCCACCATTCATGTGATGTCGCATGTGGTGCACTACGGTTCATCGGTATTCGAGGGAGTGCGTTGCTATGCTCCGCCCAGCGGGCCGGCAATTTTTCGCGCTCCGGAACACATGCGGCGGCTGCTCGATTCCGCCAAGATTTATCGCATTGAGGTGGATTACGGGGTGGATGAACTGATCGCCGCGATGGCGGAAGTGGTCAGAACGAACGGGGTTTGGCCCTGCTACGTCCGGCCCATCGTGCTGCGCGGTTACGGCGAAGCGGGGGTGCACCCCTTGAGCTCGCCGACTGAGGTTTACATCATCAACTACCCGTGGGGAAAATATTTGTCGAGTTCGGGCGAAGGAGTGGATGTGTGCGTTTCCTCCTGGACGCGGCTGGCGCCCAATACTTTGCCGGTCATGGCCAAGGCGGGCGCGAACTACATGAATTCGCAGCTCATCAAGATGGAAGCCGTTGCCAACGGCTATGTGGAAGGCATTGCGCTGGATGCTCACGGCTACGTGAGCGAAGGCTCGGGGGAAAATGTGTTTATCGTGCACAACGGCGTGCTGCAAACCGCGCCGCTGGGGAACTCCGTGCTGCCCGGCATTACCCGGGATTCGGTGCTGCAGATCGCGCGCGATTTGGGGATTCCCGTGGTGGAGCAGGGGATTCCGCGCGAAATGCTCTACATCGCGGACGAAGCCTTCTTCACCGGCACCGCGGCGGAAGTTACTCCCATCCGCTCGGTGGATAAAATTAGCGTGGGCAAGGGCGCGACCGGTCCCATCACCACCGAGATTCAGCGGGAGTTTTACGCCATCGTGCGCGGAGAAAAACCGGACCGCTTCCACTGGCTGACGCCGGTGGAGGTGGGAAGCAAGCAGCCGGTAGGGGTATAGAGGCTCCGCAGAATTGTTTGGAAAGCCGCCTCCAGGGGCGGCTTTATTTCTGGTGCGGCGCAGTTTACGGGTTAGAGATAGCCGTTACTTGCCGCACCAAACGATTTCGACTGGATACTTACCGAAGATGCGGTCGGAGGTGAGAATCGTCATGTCCTCCGCAATTGCCTGCGCGATGATGAGGCGGTCGAACGGATCACGGTGGCGCAGCGGCAGATCGAAAACCTTGAAGGCGTGATCGTGAGTGATCGAGAGAAGCTGCAGTCCTTGTCTGGCTGCGAATGCGGGCACACACTGAGCAGGAAAGTCAGGAAGCCGCAGCTTTCCCAATTGCATCTTGATGCTAACTTCCCACGAGGTCACTGCCGATAGATAGACCTCTTCACCTCCGTTGCGCAAGATCTCGCGGCCGGCTTGATTGATCTCCTCGGTCGTGCTGATGCTCCAGATCCAAATGCCAGTATCCAGCAAGTATTTCACTTGCGTTTCCGAGACCGGGGCTTTTCAAGCTTGGGTAGTTCGCCACCATAGAATTCAGCCAGCAAATCATCCGGCAAGGGAGCATCGAAATCGTCGGCGATCCAAACTTCGCCCCGGGCAAATCCCAGAGGGCGTTCTTTTTTCTCGCGGGCAATCGGCACCAGCCGCGCCACCGGCACGCCGGCGCGCGCAATCGTGACCTCTTCTCCGCTGGCCACCTTTTGCAAAAGGCGGGAGAAATGCGTTTTAGCCTCATGGATATTGACTTCCATGCGGCGAGTATAGACTAAGTCTAGGGACTAAGTCTATTTATTCTGAGCTGAGCCACTTTCATCTCCGCCCTTCGAGAATCCGGCCTGCTCGTCATTACCTAGGTCATCTTGGGTAAGAGTGCCTTTCGGTTCATGATACGAACTGGTCCCAGGGAAAGCCATCGCATGAATATTGATGATCTGCTGTCTATCGCCATGGAACGGCGCGCTTCCGACTTGCATCTGAAAGTCGGCAACTATCCTCATCTGCGCATCGATGGCGACCTGGTTCCGCTGACCGACCAGCCGCGGGTGAGCGCCGAGGACATGCTGACCATGGCGTTCAGCATGATGTCGGCCCGGCAGAAGCAGAAATTCAAAGAGACCGCCGAAATCGATATGGCCTACGGGGTCGCCGGATTGGGCCGCTTCCGTGTGAACGTTTTCCAGCAGCGGGGCAACGTAGGACTGGTGCTGCGCGTAATTCCCACCAAGATTCGCGCCCTCGACGAACTCTATTTGCCCAAGATTGTGGAGCAGATTTGCGATATGCCGCGCGGCCTGGTGCTGGTAACGGGCGTCACCGGCTCCGGCAAGTCAACTACGCTGGCGGCCATGGTGGACCGAATTAACTCCACCCGCGCCGAACACATCATCACCATTGAAGACCCGATCGAATTTCTGCATCGCGACAAAAAAGGATACGTCAACCAGCGCGAGATTGAAGTGGATACGCCTTCTTTCTCCCAGGCGTTGCGAGCTTCTCTCCGTCAGGATCCGGATGTGATTCTGGTTGGCGAAATGCGCGACATCGAAACTATCAGCACGGCGCTGCACGCCGCCGAAACCGGCCACATGGTGTTCTCTACCTTGCACACCCTGGACGCGGTCGAAACCATTAACCGTATTATCGCCATCTTCCCGCCGCCGGAGCAGAAGCAGATTCGCCTGCAGCTCGCCGCCGTGCTGCGTGCCGTAGTCAGCCAGCGCCTGGTGAAACGCGCCGATGCCGAGGGCCGCGTGCCTGCCGTGGAAGTGATGATCAACACCGCCTACATTCGCGAATGTATTCTGGTGCCGGAAAAAACCCGCGCGGTGCGGGACGCGATCTCGGCCGGCACCTCGCAGTACGGCATGCAGACTTTCGATCAGTCGCTTTGGGATTTGTTCCAGGCTGGCCTGATCTCTTACGAAGTGGCTCTGGAGAACGCCTCCAACGCCGACGACTTCAAGTTGCGCATGCAGGGCGTTTCTTCCACCAGCGACATTTCGCGGAACGCGATGCAGGCAACCGGCTACGGCGGATAGCGGATGCGGCCAGAAAACAAAAAGCTTTGAACCGCCGAGACCGCTGAGGAAACCTAGCGGAGCTCGCAGAGCCCGCCGTGCTTTTCCCCCGCAATTGGGATAACGTTTGGGGTATGGCGTTTCCCCGTCCGCGCAAACTCTTCACAGAGAACGAGCTTTATGAATACGCCGTCGGCGCTTTGGGACGCCGTATGCGCACCGTGGCGGAATTGAAACGCCTGTTGCGGCCGCGGGTAGAAGTCGAAACCGAGGTCGGGCAGACCCTGGTCGAGTTAGTCATTCGCCGCCTGAAAGACCAGGGCTACCTTAACGACGCCAAGTATGCGGCGGCGTTTTCCTCCTTCCGCCGGGACAACGAAAAATTTGGCCGGCGCCGCGTGGTCACCGACCTCAAGACGAAAGGCGTTCATGGGGAAGTGATCGAGAAGGCGGTAGCTTCCGTGTACGACGAAGTAAACGAAGAGAAGCAGGCGCGGGAGTATCTGAAGCGCAAGCGGATGGCGAAGCCTTTAAATCAAAAGGAGACGGCGCGGGTTTTCCGGAACCTGATGCGGGCGGGGTTTGCAGCGAAGACGATTTTTACGATCCTGAAAAAATGGGATGTGGATGAGGAAATGCTGAATGCGCTGGAGGGTGAAGTGGAGGGTTAAGGTCGGATTTCAGCCGTCCCTCCGGGACTGGTCGTCTCCGGTGCAGCGTACCCAGCACCGGAGGTGCTGGGCTATTGGCGGTGGTCCCTCCGGGACCGGAGCCGTGCTGAATCTTCACCGTCCGGGAGCGGAGTGGAATCGTGGTTCATGGCGGATCCTTGGGGCACGGCCTGAGTTGTGGTCCCGGAGGGACCGTTGCCACTAGCCCACCGCTTCAGCGGTGGGTCTCATGCGGAACGCGACCAGTCCCGGAGGGACGACTGAAAACCCTAGCCCTGGAACAGCGCGATGTCTGTGACGCATGAACATCGCGCTGTCGCCGAATGCTAAAATCAAAGTGCGCGATTGTTCCCACAAAAATGCTTACTGGCTCTCAGATTCGCCGTAAATTTCTGGATTTCTTCGTCCAGAAAGGACATCGCGAGGTGCATTCGTCGTCGCTGGTCCCGGCAAACGACCCTACCTTGCTGTTTACCAACGCGGGGATGAATCAATTCAAAGACGTGTTCCTTGGCCTGGAAAAACGCGACTACAACCGGGCAACCACTTCGCAGAAATGCGTGCGGGCGGGAGGCAAGCACAACGATCTGGAAAACGTCGGCTTCACCAACCGCCATCACACGTTTTTCGAGATGCTGGGAAATTTTTCTTTTGGGGATTATTTCAAAAAAGACGCGATCGCTTACGCCTGGGAGCTGATTACTTCGCCGGAGTGGTACGGGATTGATAAAGGCAAGCTGTACGTGACGATCTTCAATGGCGAAGGCGGAATGCAACGCGATGCCGAAGCGTATGACTTGTGGATCGCGCAAGGCGTGGCGAAAGACCGGATCTTCGAGGCTGGGCTGAAAGATAACTTCTGGCAGATGGGTGATACCGGGCCTTGCGGCCCGTGCAGCGAGATTCATTACGACATGGGAGTGGCGGCTTCCGACCAGGGGCACGCCGATTGCGCGTTTCCTTGCGATTGTGGGCGGTATGTTGAAATTTGGAATCTGGTGTTCATGCAGTTCGACCGCGATTCGTCGGGGAAGTTTAATCCGCTGCCCAAGCCGTCGATCGATACCGGCATGGGGTTGGAGCGGGTGACCTCGGTGCTGCAGGGCGTGATTTCGAATTACGACACGGATTTGTTTACGCCGTTGATCAAGCGGGCGGCAGAACTTACTGGCGGGCTTTGCCCGCCCGGACAGCCCGAGGGCGGCTGTCCCTACGCAAGCAGGGGGTGGCGCAGGCCACGTAGGAGCGGACGCCCCCGTCCGCCTGGCCGAGCGCAGCTCGGCAGAAGCGACTGCCCACAAGTCGGCAGCATCTCTGCGCGTGATCGCGGATCACTCGCGAGCCGCGACATTCTTGATTTCCGATGGAGTGCTGCCGGCAAATGAAGGGCGCGGCTATGTTTTGCGCAAAATTATCCGGCGAGCGATTACGCATGGACGATTGCTGGGACAGACGAAGCCGTTTCTGCATGAGATGGTGTTTTCGGTTCGCGATGGAATGCAGGACGCGTATCCGGAGTTGAAGGAGACGGCCGACAGGGTCTCCAAGGCCGTGCTGGCGGAAGAAACGCGTTTTGCTCATACCCTGGATGTCGGTCTGGGAAAGCTGGAAACTTTGCTCCGCGCAAGCCATCTCTCGGGCCAGGAAGCTTTCAAGCTCTACGACACGTTTGGGATGCCGCTGGACTTCATGCAGGATGCGGCTCGCGATCAGGGGATCGAGTTCGATCAAGCCGACTTCGACCGTGCTATGGCCGAACAGCGCGAACGTGCTCGCGCTTCCTGGAAAGGTGCGGCCAAGCAGACCGCCAATCCCGCCTATCAGCAGCTTCCGAAATCCGAGTTCGAGGGATATCGACAGACTCGCTCCGACGGCTGCGAAGTGCTGGCCATCATCCGCAACGGGCAGGGTGCGCAGGAACTCCAGCCGGGAGAACAGGGCGAAGTCATCCTCGATCACACGCCGTTTTATGCCGAATCGGGCGGGCAGGTCGGCGATCGGGGATGGCTTTACAGCGACGATCACAACACCGTCATCGCCGAAGTGACGGGATGCTACTACCCAATTCAGGGTGTCAGAGCGCATCAAGTCGTCATGAAATCCCCACCCTCCGCAAAAAGCGCGGAAGGGTGGGGCACCCTACGGGTTGGTGACAAGGTGGATGCCGTGGTCAATCTCGACATTCGCCAGGCGACCATGCGGAATCACACGGCGACGCATCTGCTGCAGGCTGGGCTGCGGGAAGTTTTGGGCAAGCACGTGAAGCAAGCGGGGTCGCTGGTCGCGCCCAATCATCTGCGTTTTGATTTTTCGCACTTTACCGCCGTGGAAGACGAAGAGCTGCAGGATATTGAAGACCTCATCAACAAAGAAGTCCTGCGTAACGAGAAGGTCGAAGTCATCGAGAACGTGCCCATCGATGTCGCCATCAACGAGTATCACGCCATGGCTCTGTTCGGAGAGAAGTACGGCGACAAGGTTCGCGTGATCAAGATCGGCGATTTCTCCACCGAGCTGTGCGGCGGCACGCACACGGCGCAGACCGGAGAGATCGGGCTGATCAAGATTCTGAAGGAAGGCAGCGTGTCTTCGGGCGTGCGGCGTGTCGAGGCCGTGACTGGGGAAGGCTCGGTGCGGCATTTCCGCAAGGATCATCAGCTGGAAACTGTGGTGGCGAGCCTCGTGGGTCCCACCCTTGCGCAAAGAACGCGCAAGGATGGGGCACCCGTAGATGGCGACGTTGAAACTTCCCCGGCTGACGCGCTTCGGTCTGAGCTCGAGAAGAAAGACGCGGAGATCAAGCGGCTGGGGCGGGAACTCGATCAGGCGCGGATGAAATCGGCTTCGTCCTCGACGGCCAACCTTACCGGCCAGATTAAAGATGTTGGAGGGGTGAAAGTGCTGGCGCATCGCGTGGACAATCTGGAGCGGGCGCAGCTGCGGACTTTGGTCGACCAGCTTCGCGACAAGCTTGGTTCCGGAGTGGTGGTGCTCGGCTCGGCGTCCAACGGCAATGTCTCTCTGATCGTCGGCGTGACCAAAGACCTCACGGGCCGCATTCAAGCGGGCAAGGTCATCGGCCCGGTGGCACAGAAAGTCGGGGGCAAGGGCGGAGGGCGGCCCGATCTCGCCGAAGCTGGGGGGAAAGATGCTGGGGCGCTGGATGCGGCGCTGGGCGAGGCTTACGGGGTAGTGGAGAGATTGCTGGGATAGCCTATGTGGGGCGGACACTCTTGTCCGCCGTTTTTGACGTTGACTTAACTTGATGGTGACGCGCCTCCTCCGCGAAATTCGAAATCAAAGTCAAAGGCGACGGGCGAGGGCGCCCGCCCCACACATTTATTCTTTACATAGCTATCTAAAATAGCTATCATGGATACATGCAAGTCAGCGTAGCCGACGCCAAGAACAAGCTTCCCGAACTGATCAAAGCGGTCGAGGATGGCGAGCCTGTGACCATTTGCCGCCGGGGTGTGCCCGTCGTGGACATTGTGCGCACGCGCAAGCCTGCACGCAGGAAACCGCAGTTCGGAACTCTGAGGGGAAAGATTCGAATTATCGATCCGGACTGGTGGAAACCAATGACGGACAAAGAAGTTCAAGATCTTTTCGAGCAGGATTGAAGTGCGGCTGCTCCTGGACACGGCAGTTTTCATCTTCGCCATTCAATCGCCGGAACGCCTGAGCAAGCGCGCCCAGGCCCTGCTTGCGAATCCCGGCAATCTCCGCGACCTGAGTTCCGTTTCGCTCGTCGAGATCGCTATCAAGGCCGCTTTAGGCAAGTTGGATATTGCGACAACCATAGTGAAGCAGGCTTTGGAGGATATGGACGTTCGCGTCCTCCCGTTCACAGCAGAGCATGCGTTTCATGTGTTTGAAGTGCCTGCTCACCATCGCGATCCCTTCGACCGGCAAATCATTGCGCAGGCCTTGTCGGAGCAGATTCCTGTCGTGACTCCGGATGAGAAGTTCAGGCTTTACAGCGGGCTCAAGGTCATTTGGTGATGGTGGATCTTGAGGGAGTTCTCGAGGTCGCTGCGATCAACCACCGGGCTATGCCCGGTCGGACGGCCGAGGGCGGCGGTCCCGACACGATCTAACTTCTCCACTTCAGCGTAACCGGCCCCTCTAACGGGTGTTTCATCTCCGCGCCGGTGCGTTTCGATTCCAGATGCGCCGCCTTCAATCCGAAATACCACTTGGCGGGACGGTCGGCGTCGTCAATTAGCATTAAATGCGGATTGTGCTTCAACCCTTCGGCTTGCAGTTCCATGGTGTGGCGATCCTGCTCGACAAATTTGGCGAAGACGAACTTTAATAACGACGGCCCGAAGGGGATCCAGCGGAAAATATTCCAGCAAGCGACGACGTCGATCCGGCAATGATTGCGAGTGATGGGAGTGACCGTTGTCAGCGATGAGAACCAATACTTGCCTACGCGAATGGTTTCGCTGCGCAGGTTGGGCAGAACGAAGTCAATGGTGGTGGTGACGGAATCCCCGTCGGCATAGAGGCGCAGCAGCTTATAGGGAGCGCTGTTCGAGCTTGGGGTGTGGGCACTCATGCGAAAGCCGTTGGGAATGGGCTCGAAGTGTTTCTGCTTTTCGTGGATGCTCTCGCGCTTCCGCCACCACCAGGCCTGGTGAACGAAGGGGCCGTGGGCTGGGTCCATCAGGCCGATGATGCCGTGGTCCACGCTGACCGGCATGTCGGCGGTGAGATAGGCGGTTTCAAATTTACCGCCGAACTTCGGCACTTCGGGAACGGGAAATGAAGGCTCGGCCGCTTTGCTAAAGCCTGCGCCCACGGGGCCCGGGTCGGGAATAAAAACCCAAACGAAGCTATCGCGCTCTTCGCAGGCGTAGCTGCCGGCATAGATGCGGTCAATCTTCAGCTTCTGATCGGCGGTGAGCGAAGGAATCAGCTGGCACTGCCCGGTGTGGGCCGCAAAGCGCCAGCCGTGGTAGCTGCACTCGATTTGCTGTCCGTCAAAGCCGCCGCAGGAGAGCGGCATGCCGCGGTGAGGGCAGGCGTCGTGCATGGCGAAGGGCCGCCCCTGCTGGTCGCGGCCGATGACCAGCGGGGTCTCGAGCAGCGTGGCTTTATGCAGACGGTTGCGGCTGACTTGATGGCCGGGAAGCGCCCGATACCAGAAACCGGGCAGCATCAGGGAATCGGGCATCTGGCGCTGCGGGATGTCCAGCTCACTCATAGGGACAAAGCAGCGTACTACAGCATTGCCCAAGGATAAAACATGTGGTTCCCGGTAACCCGATTTGGTTACTTCCGGCGATTTGCCAGCAAGTCTTTTACTCTCAATAATTTGCGCGTATTACCACCATGGTTCAATGACCTCTTGCCCGATTGCTCAGGCGGGAGCGGGAACCTATAATCATTTCACTCTGGTAGGGTTCTCCGTCAGGTTCCGGGTAGGCAGGCGCTGAGGTGTTGCTTTGCCTCGGTGCGCAAGTACACGTACCCGGCTATGCGAAAAAACCTGCAACTCGCCCTGATGGCAAGCTCCGTAATCGCGACCTCTCTTTCTCTCACCATGCCATACGTGCAGGCAGAAGCCGGTTCTGGCGAAAGCATTGTCGCCACCACCGACGACAGCGGCCACAAAGTGTACGTAAACGACTCAGTTCCGGCGTTTAGCGGACGATCCAGAGCGGCGGAGGCAACTCCGGCGCGGCGCAACCAGTTGGTTTTCTGGAGTGTGACCGAGCATCGCTGGAAACCGGTTCCCATGGCCAACGTTCGGGCAGCACGCTCGGCGGTGGCGGAAGTCAATGAATACCTGGGAAGGACTTCGGGGGCAGCCTCGGTTCCGGCCTCCTTGGGAAACCCGGCGCGCGGGAACTTCACCCAAGCCGAGATTGATGCGGCGGTGGAGCGTGCGGCGCAGCGGCACAACGTGGATCCTAATCTGGTGCGGGCGCTGATCAAAGTTGAGTCGAACTTCAATCCCAATGCGGTTTCGAGCAAGGGAGCGATGGGGTTGATGCAACTCATGCCGCAGACGGCGCGGGAGTTGCACCTGACCAATCCCTTTGACCCCGATCAAAACGTGGATGCCGGCGTCCGTCACTTGAAAAAACTGATGGAAAGCTACGGCGGCGACGTCAGGCTGAGCCTGGCGGCCTATAACGCCGGGGCGGGAGCGGTGGCGCGAAGTTCGGGCATTCCGCCGTTCAGCGAGACGCGCAACTATGTGAGACGAATTACGCAACTGTACAACGGGGGAAGCGGTTCGGGGCTGCTGATGAGCGATCCGGGTCGGCGGCCGAGCTTGGCTCGACCCATCATGGCTCAACCGATCATGGTGCAGCGCGATGCCCAGGGAGCTTTGTCTTTCAGCAACACCGATTGAGGAAGTTTGCTGGCTCGGGCTCGGGATGTGGTAACGATAGCGATTACGGACCCAGGTTAAGTTAAAAACGTAAGTTGAAAAACCAAGATCAAAGCCAACGCGTCTTGCGCTGGGGCACAGCACTGTTCGTGCTGGTGACGGCCGTGCTGCCTGGGATGGCGGGCGCCCGCAGGTCTGAGGCCTGGGCGCGGGCCCAGTTCGAAAACGCCGAAAAGATGCGCGCGGAACTGAGCGGGCGCGCCTCCGGGGAGCGTTCCCGCCACGACTACCAGAAGGTGATTGACGCTTACCGGCGGGTATACCTCGGCTCGCCTTCCTCCAGCAAGGCCGATCCCAGTGTGGCGGCGGAGGCCGAACTGACGGCCGAGATGGGACGCCGCTTCGCGGACGAAGCGACTCTGCGCAAAGCGATCCGGCAATATGAATTTCTGCGCCGCGAATATCCTGGCAGCAAGGCTCGGGTGGATGCGCTATTTGCGATTGGGGAAATCTATGGCAACGACCTAGGCGATCCGGCCAATGCCAGGAGTGCCTTCGAAGAGCTGGTGCAGCGCTATCCTCGCCATCATCTGGCGGAGCAGGTCCGGCAAAGGCTGGAGCAGCAGCCAGCCGAGGCCAAGGGCAAGGAGAAAGAGAAAGAGGCCACCAGCCAGGAAACCCAGAAATCAGACTCTTCCGGGAAAGACTCGGGAAAGATTGACGCCGCGCAGGAAGCGCGCCAATCCGCGTCGCCCAAGCTGCAAACGCCGCCGGTTGTCTCCGGAATTCGCCATTGGTCCATGTCTGGTTACACTCGCGTGGCCATCGATCTAAAGACGGACGATCTGCAGCTGGCGGATCTCCAGCAGACTGTGAAATTTCGTTCCCAGCACTTGTCCCGGCCCGATCGGATTTATTTTGATCTGGCTGACACCAAGTTATCCCGCGGGCTCAATGGGAAAAGCTTTGAAATGGATGACCCGTTCCTGAAGCGGATACGGGTGGCGCAGTTTAAGCAAGGACGCACCCGGGTGGTGCTGGAAGTGGGGGACAAGTCGGTTTACGACGCCACTCTGGCGGAGAATCCGCCGCGCCTGATCATCGACATTCGTAAACAGACCAGCGAGACCAGCAGCGCCAAAGGAAAGTCTGCGAACGACAAGGCAGAGACAAAAATGCCTTCATCTCAGGACTTGCCGGTAACCACGGCTGCGGTGGAGGTTCCGCCGTTCGTGGGTCCAGTGGCCGCGCCGCCTGACCCGACTCCGCCCAGAAGCGCAGGCACCAACAGCGCCAAGCGAACGATTGTGGAGGCGGACGACGATGACGATGTAGCGGCGAACTCGCCGGAGGTCAAGGCATCCGGCAAGTCCCCGGTCACGTCCGCAGTGGAGCGCTCCCAGATCCGAATTCACGAAGCCCAGCCCACGGCCAACGGAGACCGGTCGCTCATCCGCGCTCTGGGTTTGAAGATTGGCAAAATTGTGATTGATCCCGGCCATGGCGGCCATGACACCGGCACCATCGGGCCGAACGGGCTTACGGAGAAGGATCTGGTGCTCGATGTATCGCAGCGGCTCGGCAAACTGCTGGAAAGCCGTTTGGGAGCGGAGGTGGATTACACCCGCGACGACGACACTTTCATCCCGCTGGAGACCAGGACCGAGATTGCGAACCAGGACCAGGCCGACCTGTTTGTCTCGGTCCATGCCAATTCCAGCCACGACCCCGACGCGCGCGGAGTGGAAACCTACTACCTGAATTTCACCACTTCACGGGATGCGCTGGATGTGGCAGCGCGGGAAAATGCGGTATCGGACCAGTCCATTTACGAATTGCAGGATCTGGTAAAGAAGATCGCTCTGAAGGAAAAGATCGAAGAGTCGCGGGAATTTGCCTCCGATGTGCAAAGCGCCCTGCATACCGGGCTTGCCGTGAAGAACCCAGGCCTGCGCGACCGGGGCGTGAAAAGAGCGCCATTCATCGTTCTGATCGGGGCCAACATGCCTTCGATTCTGGCGGAGATCTCCTTCGTAAGCAATCCGGGGGACGAGCGCAAGCTGAAGACTCCGGAGTATCGCCAGCGCATTGCCGAATCACTCTATCGGGGCATCGCCAAGTATGTCAGCGGCCTGGGCGGGGTGAGGGTCGCGAGCAAGATGGAGAAAAGCTCCGGCCAGTAGGCTCCCTCCTGGAAACTTTCCGGCTCAATCTGTAGTCTAATCAATGAGGATCTGGTGTCCGTAGAGACGTAGCTCTGCTAGGTCTCCGACTGTCGCCGGCGAGTTCTGAGACGTAGCTGAGCTACGTCTCTACGACCGGTTCCAGCACATGTCAATTCGCAATTTCATTCTCGTCATGATGCTTGGAGTTGGGGTCGCGTTCGCCGCCGACGCCACCCCACCCACGCCAATCCTGCCCAAGGAATTTGGCGGTTGGCAGATGGCGGGAACGCTACGCACCAGCAGCGAGGCCGCCGCTGCCGATGCCTCGAATCAAGCGCTGCTCCGGGAGTACGGCTTCGCCGATTTCGCTTCGGCAACCTACGCGCGCGACGATGGCCGCCAGCTTACCGTCAAAGCGGCCCGTTTTGCCGACGCTACCGGCGCCTACGGCGCATTTACCTATTACAAGATGCCGCAGATGATTACGGAAGAGATCGGAGACCAGGGCGCCTCGCTCAATCAGCGTGTTCTGTTCTTCCGGGGAAATATTCTGGTGGATGCGGTCTTCCAGAAGCTTAGCGCCATGTCGGCAGCGGAGTTGCGCGAGCTTGCCAGCCTGCTTCCCCTGCCTGCCGGAGGGACGCGAAACATCCCGGCGCTGGCGGGGTACCTGCCAGCCAAGGCGCAGGTAAACAATTCCATTAAGTATGTGGTGGGGCCGGTTGGATTGGCGAAGATTAACTCGCCCTTGCCGGCGGAACTGGTGGATTTCAGCGTGGGAGCGGAAGTTGCCGAGGCCGATTACCAGGTTTCCGGCGAGCCAGCCACGTTGATGGTGATTTCGTATCCCACGCCGCAAATCGCAACCAAAAATCTGCAGCGCATGGATGCTGCGCGCCAGCCCAACGCACAATCACCATCGAACAGCGCTCCGCTGATGAGCATTGGCCCGTATTTCGACCGGCGCACGGGTCCGATTGTGGTGGTTGCGGCCGGAGCGCTCTCGCAGAGCCAGGCGAAATCGTTGCTGGCGTCGGTGAATTACGATGCCACGGTTACCTGGAATGAGAACACCTACCTCACCAAGAAAGACAACGTCGCGAACCTGATCGTGAATGTGTTCGTGCTGTGCGGCATCATCGGCGGCCTGGCGATTGTGGCAGGAATTGCCTTCGGAGGGGTGCGCGTGCTCATCCGGACCCTGCTTCCGGAGCGGGTCTTGCGGAGGCGGGAGGAGATGGAATTCATCGCCCTCCACCTGTCAGACAAGAACGAATAGCCAGCCTGGTTGGAGCGTAAGTATCTAGATTCAAGCGGGTTAAGGCCTGGGAGGAGCGATTTGTCTCAAAATGGGTCTAAATGAGGGACTGTTGACGCATTTATTAAGTTATTGAAAACAAAGGCAGTTATTTCCAAGAAATCGCTTGACACCCCCCGATTTCGGCTCATAAGATTTCGCCAGAAAGTTTTGACGGTTTAAACCTCCGTTGGAACTGTTCTCCCTTAAAAGAAGAGGCCGCCTTTTGCCGGGCGGCCTTTTCGTTTTTGCGGGCGGCTCCTGGTCCCTCGGGGAGAACTTAGGGGGATCGCATTAGCCCGCGACATGAATTGCGCGCGTTGATGAGAACTCCTAAACTGCGGTGAGAGGCACGGGCAGTGAGCCGATCAATCGTGGACGTTGCCGAGATGAAGCGTGCTTGCAGACGCCTGCTCGCCAGGTTGCCGGACGAATCCGAGTCCGGCAATTCGTCTGTAGTCTTCACTGCTGACCGTGATAACCTCCGCGTTGAGATTGGCGATTCGTCGGAAACAATCCACGCCGCCGTGGTGCAAAGCGGCAATGAGTCGGTTCAATGTTCGCTGTTCTCGGCCATGGCCCAAACGCTGCGGTTCTATCGCAAGAAGAAGGTCGAGATTGCAGTTTCGGATAATGAGTTGAAGATTGAGCGAATGGTTTTCCGGCAGTCAACGCACGATGTCCTGAACGGCAAGCAATAGGTGGCGCCATGGGAATGGATCTTTACGGGCTTAAGCCAGCGAACAGCGTCGGGGAAGACTTTTACCTCAACGTCTGGGGTTGGATCCCCCTTTGGGAATATGTAGCGAGTGAGTGCTCCGACGTTCTGACTGAGAAGGACATCATGCTTGGGGCATCCAACTCCGGGCACCGGATCAGCCGGACAAAGGCAACCGCGATTGGCAGACGCTTGTACAGGCTGCTTCTCGCCGGGAAAACTCAGAAGTATGCCAAGGGTCTGCATCGCTCAACCTTTTCTCGATCGAAGGCGCCTGCCCTCGTTAATGCCCGTAAGGTGGCAAAGGCATTGGGAGCCACCGCGGGGCCGCCCGAGTTAAGCGTGGAGAATGTCAGGGAGTTTGCAGACTTCTGTCTCGCATCAGGCGGGTTTGAGATTTCGTGATTCTTGCGCAGTGTCTAAAAAGTGCGTTGACGATGGATAGCCCCGGGGTCGGCTTACCGCGCACGGTATTGATTGATTCTGCGTAGCAAATCGCGGACTGCCCTCGACATTTTTTCTCGCTGGAGTTTTGGCTTGGCGCTGTTGGCCGTCGGCATGGCAGCAATCAAGATACCCTCAAGCTCATCTCGGTGCCCCTTATCGGCTACGGCGAATGCCGAGAAAAAGTTCCAGAAATGGTAGTAGCGACCGTCCGCTTGTATTGCGTGGCTCCACAGACGACTGTGCAATTTCTTTGCTTGGCCGATGTAGTAAGGTCTGTCATCCCTGTAGAGAATGTATACGCCAGCATCGTCAAGGAATTTTAGTTCCTGCCTCTCTAGCGTTCCCCTTCCAAACACCTCACGCGGCCACAGCCGCGCATAGCCGGTGACAATGCTGCCTCGTTTGACTGTCATCCCTCGCCTCCGTGCATGGGCATGCTCGCACGACCGATGTCGAAGTCAGCCGGGCGCCCAGTGTTGAAACGTATAAGACTCAAAAGCCTGACCGCGCCCATTGTACGCGTTCTGATGATAGCCGCTTTTCGGTGAGCCCGGCGATTCCCGCTTTCCGCGGCTGAATAGCGATGGTAGGATCACGTGGAATGGGTGCTGCCATGAACAGGAATGCAATCTGTGAAGTAAAGCGGAACGGACGATGGACGCTGATGTCTGTTACTGAGGCTCTAGCCTTGGGAGAACGCGGTAGATGCCCTGAGTGCCAGGGTCGCGTTCGTCTACATCGCAAAGGTGGTAGGACGAGTCCCGCGCATTACGAGCATTTCCCCAAATTTCAGGGCTGCAGTTGCTGTTACCGCTTTGACGGGAAGAAGCGCCGAAACCCCGACGCACTCAAATAGAACAGACGGGTGGCCCGGCCTAACTCCGGCCTAACGCTGCCCATTTTACTCTGAGCGCGGCCCATCCAAGCTTCGCTGGGGCGGGTGTTCCGGCCACGGTGCAGCGCTAGGTCCGCAATTCACAACAACCTCGCCCTGGATTCGCATTGAAAAATCATGCTTGACGCAAAGTGAGGATGAGAAGCATAATTTATATGAGATAACATATGAGTATTTCTACCAGGATGGCTAAGAGCTTCACGCTGGACCGCGAAGTGAATGACTACGTGACCCGCACCAAAGGAGAAAATTCGGCGAGTGAACGCGTAAACCAACTCCTGAAACGCGCCATGCTGCAAGAGCAGTACGACAAGTTGGAGGCGGAAGCCGAAGCATTTTTTGCGCCGGCAAAAGATTCAGACCGCAAAGCGGCGCGCGCCTTTCAGTCTGCATCCATCCGGTCCGTTACGAGAGACTAGATGCCTTTTCCACGCCGCGGAGAAATCCACCTTGCGAAATTGGATAAGCTACGGCCCGTGATTATTCTGTCGGCGGACGCACTCAATAAATTTGCTTTTGATGTCTGCGTCGTCCCGATCACAACCAAAGAACACACAAGATTCAATATGCGGGTTCCGCTCAAAGCGAGCGAAAGCGGGCTGGACTATGACTGCTGGGCCAAATGCGATCAGGTTGCAACTCTGGAAAAGGCGCTACTGCAATACCCTGCGATAGGCGGCCTGTCGGCGGAAAAGTTTGATCGTATTCTAGAGCAGGTCAAAATATGTTTGGGACTGCTTTGATACCACTCCATGATGTTCTTCGCTCATGGGCGTGCGGCCGCCCTTTACGCTGGCTTCCGCCACATTTAGAATCAAACAGAAGCCGACGTAGCTCAGTTGGTAGAGCAGCCGATTCGTAATCGGCAGGTCAGCGGTTCAAGTCCGCTCGTCGGCTCCATCCTTTCTGGCATCGTCCCCTTGCTGCGCCGGCGGGGAGTAAAATGGCCCAATCATTCAGGCGATTTGGCGCTCGCCCGCACCCCATGGAGTTTTCCCTCAGCAGGTACGCCCGGCCCCTCAGATATCTGGCCATTCTGTGGGCGTGCGTCCTTCCGCTCTGTTGCCAAAGCAACCATGGCGAGTTGCGCCTGAAGGTAACAGACCCTTCAGGCCTGGGCGTCAGGAGCACGGTGGAGCTGGTCAGTGAGGCGAACCAGTATCGCAGTGTCTCCACCACCGACGCGGGAGGAAATCTCGTGGCCAAGCGGTTGCCCTACGGGATTTACCGGGTGCAAGTCCAGCGCGCGGGATTCGCGTCCGTCTCGCAATCGCTCGATGTCCACTCGGCCGCTCCGATTGAACTGGCAGTGCAGCTGAGCCTGGCGCCGGTTTCTACTTCCGTTACCGTCAAGGATGCGGACACGTTGATCGATCCTTACCGGGCGGGTTCCAAGAACCAGATCGGGTCAGAGACCATCGAGAACCGGCCGGCGTCTCTACCGGGACGGTCGTTGCAGGACCTGGTGAACTCGCAACCGGGGTGGCTGTATGAAGGAAATGCCGTTCTGCATCCACGCGGCTCGGAATACCAGACGCAGTTTGTGATTGACGGAATTCCCCTCACCGACAACCGCTCGCCAAGTTTCGGCCCGGAGATTGAAGCCGATGACGTGGACTCCATGGACATCTACACCGCGGGCATTCCGGCGGAGTTTGGCAGGAAGATGGGCGGAGTGGTCGAGGTCAACACTTTGCGGGACGCACAGGCCGGATTTCACGGGCAGGCGGTTCTCTCCGGAGGCAGTTTCGATACGGCCAACGCCTTTGCTCGAGGTCAATATGTGTGGGGTAAGAACACCTTGGGTGCCAGCGCCGATGGAAACATGACCAGCCGCTACTTGAATCCGGTGGTGCCGGAGAATTACACGAACCGGGGAACCACCGCCGACTTCTCTGTCGACTACGAGCGCGAGATCACAGACAAAGACCGCCTGAATCTCAGCGTTCGCCATGAGCTTTCGCGTTATCAGATTCCAAACGAGCAGGTCCAGCAGTCTGCCGGGCAGCGCGAGGACGGAGACAATTTTGAAACCATGGGCATCGTCGCTTACCAGCATCTGTTTTCGTCTGATGTGGTGGGAAATTTGCGGGGCATGGTGCGCGACAACTCCAATGATTTGTCTTCCAACCCGTTGTCGACCCCGGTGATCGCTTTTCTGCGCAACGACTTTAAGGAGGGTTACTTCAACGGGAGTATTTCTGTTCACCATGGCCGGCACGAATGGAAAGCGGGCATCGAATCCGATGCCATGTTCCTGCATGAGAATTTCAATGATGTAATCACCGATCCCGCGCGATTCGATGCCGGGACCCCGGCCACCTTTGCCTTTGCCGCCAACCGCCCCGACCTCGAACAGGCCGCATTTCTCGAGGACACGATTCGTCTCGGCAAATGGACGGTAGGCGCGGGGTTGCGCTGGGATCACTACCAACTGATTGCGAACCAGAACGCGCTGAGTCCGCGGCTTTCGGCTTCGAGGTACTTTCCTTCCGCAAATCTGGTGATGCACGCTTCTTATGACCGGGTTTTCCAAACGCCGTCATCCGAAAACATTCTTTTGTCGAGTTCCACGGCAGTGCAGTCTCTGAATCCCAATGTCCTGCGTTTGCCGGTGGAGCCTTCGCATGGCGACTACTACGAAGTTGGACTGAGCAAGGGGTTTTTGGGCAAACTCCGGCTCGACGCTAACTACTTCCGCCGCTACGTAAACAATTATGCCGATGACGATCAGATTCTCAGCACCGCCGTCAGCTTCCCCATTGCCTTTGATAAGGCGGTTATCTACGGGGCGGATGGAAAGATCGAACTGCCAGTGTGGGGCCATTTTTCTGGATTCCTGAGTTATTCCTACATGGTGGGCAACGCCTGGTTTCCGGTGACTGGGGGTCTGTTCCTGGGCGACGATGCGGTCAATGCGACGACCCAGCTCAGCGGACATTTTCCCGATTCGCAGGATCAGCGCAATACGTTACGCGCCCGATTCCGCTACCAGCTCAGTTCGCGCGTGTGGGTTGCGGCCGGAGGCGAATACGGCAGCGGATTGCCCTTCGACTTTAATGGCACTTACGCGGACGCTCTGGCGCAATACGGCGCGCAGGTGGTGAACCGTGTGGATTTCAACAGCGGGCGCGTCAGGCCTGCGTTGTCAGTGAACGCCTCGCTGGGCGCCGATCTGTTAAAGAAGGAACGTTATACGGTCCGTTTCCAGGCAGACGTTCAGAACCTGAACAACCGGCTTAATGTCATCGACTTCAACGGACTGTTCTCGGGAAATGCGATAGCGCCTCCCCGCAGCTATTTTCTGCGACTAACCACCAGTTTCTAGGTCCTTCCGAATAGTCGAAACCCGCTTATTTCAAGGATTTAGGGGCGCGGCGCCATTTCGCCGCCTGAATCTAATCTGACTCGAACTCATCTAACGCCTGGGAGAACCCACTCACGTTGAGGTCACGCATCGTTGTCTTCATTCTGGTTATTCAGTCGGTTTTGCTCTTGGCGCATTGGTTTTTGTACCAAACCTGGATGGATTTCCTGGTCTTCGCCGACCCGCCCGGCGTCTCGAAACTGCAAGTAGCCTTGGGGATCCTGTCCGTAAGCTTTGTCGCGGCGTCGCTGCTGGCCTGGCGGTACTCATATTTCCTGGTGCGAGTTTTTACACCCTGTCCGCGCTCTGGCTGGGAACTTTGAGCTTCTTGTTTCTGGCGGCGTGTTCATGCTGGTTGCTCTACGGCGGAGCCCTGGTCGTCGGACTGCATCCCAACCAGCGAATTCTGGCGCTGGCGCTTTTCGGCATTGCCCTCCTGCTGAGTCTGTACGGAATCATTAATGCCGCCTGGACGCGCGTGCGGCGAGTCTCCGTCAAACTGCCAAACCTGCCGGAATCGTGGCGTGGGAGGGTAGCGGCGCTGGTCAGCGACACTCACCTTGGCCACGTGCGCGGATATGGATTCATGCGGCGCATTGTGGCCATGCTGGCGCGGTTGAAGCCTGACATGGTGCTGATTGCGGGCGACATGTATGACGGCACGGCCGCAAAGGTAAACCAACTGGCCGAGCCGTGGTCCAAGCTTTCGCCGCCGCTGGGAACATACTTTGTGACCGGGAATCACGAAGAGTTTACCGACCACACTAAATACGTCTCTGCCGTGGAGCGGGCGGGCGTGCGCGTACTGAACAATGAAAAAGTCACCGTGGACGGGTTGCAGCTGGTGGGCGTGCATTTTCGGGATTCAACCAACGACGAGCATCTTCGAGCCATTCTGCGGCGGGCCGAGGTGGATCGAAGCCGCGCCAGCATCCTGCTGACTCACGCCCCGGACCGAGTGCAGATTGCAGAGCAAGAAGGCATCTCACTGCAGCTTTCCGGCCACACCCATGGCGGGCAGTTTTTTCCATTTACCTGGTTCACGTCGCGCATGTACGGGAAATTCGTTTACGGGTTGCAGCGCCTGGGCAAAATGTTGGTGTACACCTCTTACGGCGCGGGCACCTGGGGACCGCCATTCCGCGTGGGGACCGCGCCGGAGATCGTGCTGATCCAGTTTGAATAATGCTCAACTACACGCGAAAAGCTCTTAACCGCTGAGATCGCGGAGGACTGCACTGAGCGCGCAGAGTCTCGCCCTCACGTCCGATCGTCGGCAGTAGCTTTCGGGGTTCGCGCTGGACTGCGGGGCTCCAATTTGTAACGGCCCGGGCGCTTCGGTTCGTGGCGGACGCTGCGGCCCTCCACCAGATGGAATAATTCCTCGCCCAGATTTTTCCGTGTGGTCTCCGGCGCGTTCGAAGGCCTGCGCCATCAGCAGGACGGAGGCGCTGTAGTCCCGCCGGCGGCGCTCGCGGGTTTCCAGGTGCCGGCGGAAAACGCTGCGGCAAAGCTGGTCCATCTGCGCATCGGTTTGTATGACCCAGGTGGCGGAGGAGAGATCGCGGCTCAAGAACCCGTGGTGGGCGGCTTCCAGCATCTTTTCCAGCACGTCGGACATGGCAATCAGGTCGCGGCTGTCATCGCGCAACAGGCGCACGGGAAGGTCTTGCAGGCGCATGGCCACGGAGCAGGTGAGGTCGCTGATGCGTTCCAGATCGATGATGAACTTCAGGCAAGCCAGAAGCTCGCGCGCCTCCGATTCCGTGACACCGGTGATCGCGCTGGGGATCTCCTCGTCGACGCGGCGCTCCATGCGGTCCAATTCCTTCTCGCAGTCTTTGACCGAGATATAGGCCATGTTGGAGGAATTCTCGATGAAGTCGCGCAGATTGTAAGCCGCGTCCTTGCCGACCAGGCAGGCTTGCAACACGAGTTGAGTGAGTTCGCTGGTGGAATGAGGTTCCTCGGGGCGCTGTCGTTTCATGATTCTCCGGCGGACACGGTCAGGCTAAAGCTATTAAATCATGATCCCGCGGGAAGGCTTCGGGCTTGCGTTGATCCATTTCAGGACAAGCTTTTCGTTTTCTGCACCCTTTCCGCTTTCTATAGCATTTCTGTTTTTGCACCTTCTGTTTTTGCACCATCCGCGCGGCATTATCGGCGCGGATTCCCCGGTGCGCCACTTTCCTATTGCCAAGGGGAAGCAGCTTCCTGATAATACATTCTGAACGCTGATTCCCCACAGTGCATCGCTACAGTCGAGCAGATCTACTTCGTATCCTGCGGCTCACGGCGCGCCAACTGGCGAGCTGGGAGAAAGCGGAACTCATCGCCGTGGGCGAGAGCTATTCCTTTTTCGATCTCCTGCAAATCAAGAAGGTGCGCGACCTGTGTGCCCGCAAGGTGCGCCCCGCCGTGATTCGACAATCGCTGGATGCCATGCAGAAGCGAGTGGCCGGCATGGAGAATCCGCTGCTTGAAGCCGGAGCTTTCACTACGGGCCACCGGGTGGCCTTCCGGCACGAAGGCAGAGTGATGGAGCCCATCGCGGGGCAGTTTATTTTCGATTTTGCTCCAGAAGAGAAAGTGGTGGCCAGCACGCCGATCGCGGCGGCCCGTGGGGATTCCGCGGCGCCGGATGTGAATGACCTTTTCGCGCGCGGCATTGCGCTGGAGGACGACCCGGCGAATCAGGCGCAGGCGATCGTGGCGTACGAGCGGGTGCTGGAAATGGACCCGGGACATGCCGCGGCGCACATCAATGTCGGCACCCTGCATTACAACCGGCAGGAATACCAACGGGCGGAAGAACATTACCGCGAGGCAATCGAGATTGATCCCCGCTATGCGCTTGCCTACTTCGACCTGGGCAACGTGCTCGACGAGACCAGCCGGGTGATGGAGGCGATCCAGGCCTACCACACCGCCCTGCAGCTTGCTCCCACGTACGCCGATGCGCATTACAACCTGGCGTTGGCCTACGAAAAGGTCAAGCAGCCGCGGCTGGCCCTGAAGCACTGGGAAGCCTACGTAAAGCTGGACTCCATCGGGCCGTGGGCGGTTCATGCGCGGAACCAGGTGCAGCGCATCCTGCAGACCGATTCGCTAAAGCTGGTCTATAAGAGGAAGGCCGAGTAGATCTACTCCGCAGTGCTAGAATTTCCCGTCCTCATCCTGCCGCGCCAGGTGCGTCCATGTCCGACCCCGGTTTGCCGTTGCCCATGCCCGATCCTTTGACCAGCTTAAGCGGTGACGAAATTTTATTTCGCGACAGTGTGCGCCAATTTGCCGGGGACAAGATTCGTCCCCTGGTGAAGGAGATGGATGAAAAAGCGGTCTTCGATAAAGACCTCATCCGGCAATTTTTCCAGCTTGGCCTGATGGGGATTGGGATTCCCGAGGAACATGGAGGCGGCGGCGGGAAGTTTTTTGAGGCAATTCTCGCGGTGGAAGAACTGTCCCGGGTGGATGCCTCCGCGGGAGTGCTGGTGGATGTGCAGAACACGCTGGTCAACAACGCGCTGCTGCGCTGGGGCACCGAGGAACAGAAGAAGCAGTATTTGCCGCGTCTGGCCGCCAACACGTGCGGAGCCTATGCTCTGAGCGAGGCCGGTTCCGGCTCCGACGCTTTCGCGCTGCAGACCAAAGCCGAGCGGAAGGGCGGCGACTACGTCCTGAACGGCCGCAAGTTATGGATCACGAATGCCAGGGAAGCCGGCGTCTTTATACTATTTGCCACGATCGATGCGGCGGCGGGTTACAAGGGCATCACCGCGTTCCTCGTGGAAAAGGAGTTTCCCGGCTTTGCGGTGGGCAAGAAGGAAGACAAGCTGGGCATTCGGGCTTCCTCGACTTGCGAGCTGATTCTGGAAGATTGCCGCGTGCCCGCCGCGAACGTCCTGGGCGAAGCGGGCAAAGGCTATAAGATCGCGATTGAGACGCTAAACGAAGGCCGCATTGGAATCGGCGCGCAGATGGCTGGCCTGGCCCGCGGCGCATGGGAATTTGCCGCGAAATATGCGCAAGAGCGCAAGCAATTTGGCAAGAGCATCGCCGAATTCCAGGGGATCCAGTTTCAAATCGCGCAAATGGCAACGGAAATCGAAGCCGCCCGCCTCATGGTGTACAACGCCGCCCGCATGAAAGACGCCCGCGTGCCATTTGTGAAAGAAGCGGCGATGGCCAAACTTTTCAGTTCTCAGGTGGCGGAGCGGGTCACATCCTTGGCCATCGAGATTTACGGCGGATACGGATTCAGCAAAGACTATCCAGTGGAAAAATATTGGCGTGACTCCAAAATCGGCAAGATCTACGAGGGCACATCGAACATGCAGTTGGCGACCATCGCCAAGCTGGTTTTAGCGGGAGGGTAGGCCCGGTTCCACCACTTTGGATGACCCAAACCAGCTGTTAGCCTTTAGCTTTTGGCCCTTAGCTAAAAGCCAATGGCTAAGAGCTAGCGCCAGGACAGCCGGAAACCTTAAGAACTGCGGCCGGGACGGCTCCATGCCGCCTCACACCCTCCAGTAACCAACCCTGATTACTCAAAATGTGCAGCGAATTGCACCTGCCAGCCCTCTGAAAAAGGCCGTATTGCCCCCTAAGTCTTTTTGGTGGAGTCGGTTAACGGATATCCCGTTGATGGCGTCCAAGCTGCTTTTACAGCAGTGCCCGCAGGCTAGGGGCTTCGAACGGGGTGCCACTTGTTGAACCTGTTGCCGGACAGCGCGGTTGCGATGCCCAAGCCAAAGCACTCCCTGCTCCCAGTCCTGGTGGTGCTGTTCATCGCCTCCTACGGACTGATGACCATGCTGATTGTGGAGCAAGGCAGAACCATTGATACACAACGCTTTCTGATTGGCCAGCTGTTTACTGACAGCAACCAGTTGAACGCCCTGAAAAGCTCGGCACTGCGCCGCCAGGTTGAAGCGCAAGCTAAGGCCCGGGCGCAGGCGCAAACACCGTCTTCCCAGGCGGCACAACCGGACAAGAAAGGCAGAGTTCAGCATCTGGCACCACAGAAGCCGCCCAAGGATACGGCTGACTCGTCCGACGTGCGTAGAAGTCTGATCACCATTTGACTCCAGGTTTTTGACTCGCAGATCCCGGTTAGGCCATGAAAACTCTAGCAATGCTGTTTTTGTCGTTTACTCTTCCGGGTAGTAACTTCGCGCCGCCGCCGCGTCTTCCGTCGAAGGCGGACAAGACGAAAACAGCGCGCAAGGGAGGCACCTGGTACTTCGCGGAAACTGGCCACGCCGTGTATTGCTACGGTCCGGTGATGTATCTGCGGGACGTGCAAGGCAGCCTCACTCGGGTGGCTACGTTCTGCCAGGGCGACCAACCCATCGTTCCGTTGAGAGACTAACGTTCACCAGCTTCGGGCTCGCTTTTGTTCCTCGAACTCCTGGCACGCCTGCGCAAAAATCCTGTACAGTTTTTTCATGCCCAAGTTTGAGAAGCATATTTTCATTTGCGGCAACCAGCGGCCGGAGGGGCATCCTCGCGGCTGCTGCGATCCCGCAGGCCACGCAGAGCTACAAAAGCTATTCAAACAGAAGCTGGCCGAGCGAGGACTCAAAGGAAAAGTTCGGGCGAATCAATCGGGATGTCTCGACCAATGCGAGCATGGACCGAACCTGGTGATCTATCCCGAAGCGGTCTGGTACGGCGGCGTCACTGCAGCGGACGTGGACGAAATCATCGAGTCGCACATCATTGGAGGCAAGCCAGTGCAGCGGCTCGTGCTGGCCGACCGCTGCCTCAACACCACGAGTTGTGAGCACAAGCCAAGGAAGACAGAATAAGCCGGCGCGCGCCGCAATGGCTGCGGGCGCGCGCCGACCCGTACGGCAAGCGGAAGAGCAACCAGAATCTAAGAGTTCAGCGGGCTAGTGGCCGTCTTGGTCGCCATCTGAGCTGGCGGCCTTCGGGGGCGGATCTTTTGCGACGACTTGCTGCTGCGATTTAGCGGCCGCGCTCAAGGTCACTGTATCTTGTGGTAGCGGAGAGCTTTGTTTCGCGGTGCTCTTCGGTGGAGCGGCTTGTGACGCCTGGCTCTCGGTGACAGGCGAACTGGAGTGCACGGGGGCAATAGCCATAGATGAATCTCCTTACCACCAGCTATCGACACTTGCCACAAAAGCTTTAGCAGCTTCCGAGGGAATTTTTGGAGAATCACATCTGTTGAGCGATAGGAGCGTCTTTCGTGGCGCTGCCGGAGACGTTGCAAGCAACCTCTCTACGATGGCCGAACCGGTTTCGGGAAGGATGGTGCGCCTGGCCCGACTCGAACGGGCGACCCTCTGCTTAGAAGGCAGATGCTCTATCCACCTGAGCTACAGGCGCACTTGCAGGACCGCTGCTCCCTCGATCTCCATCCTGTGAATTCCGGAGGGCAGAGCGGCCGAATGCTTTTGCTCCCTAGATTCTACCTCTCGCCACTGAATGGACAGCAGCTCCGAACCAAAATCTACCATAGCCGTTTTTCGGCTTAAGAATACTTTACATTTCTTAGGGAAACTATTTGCTATTGGCGGGCACCTAACGGGTATGACTCCCCCAGTAGTTTCCCGGTCTTCAAAGCCAAGCCTGAAAGCAAAGGACTTATTGGTTTCATGGGGACAAATCCTCAGAGGCCGGGCGCCAATGCTCTCAATCGAAATCACGCGGGAGTGCCCGTTGAGTTGCCCTGGGTGCTACGCCTACGGGGATACCCATCTTGGGTCGGGCCCTACGCTTCGGCAGCTTAGCGACTTTCGCGGCGACGCCCTGGTGGAAGGCGTGCTTGCCTTGGTCCGGAAGCATCGTCCACTCCATGTTTCCCTGGTGGGCGGAGAGCCGCTGGTACGGCATCGCGAACTGAGCCGCATTCTTCCCGCTCTGGATGAAATGGGCGTGTTCACCATGATCGTGACCAGCGCGGTGATTCCGATCCCGCAAGATTGGATGAAGATTTCGCGCCTTCGGGTGGCGGTTTCCGTGGATGGCTTGCCCGAGCATCATGATGTGCGGCGCAAACCCGCTACCTACGAGAAGATTCTCAAGAACATTGCGGGCCAACGAGTCAACATTCACTGGGTTATCACGAAACCGATGTTGGAGCGTCCCGGCTATCTGGAGGAATACGTTGCGTTCTGGAATAGTCAGGCAGAGGTGGACCACATCTGGATCAGTCTCTACACCCCGCAGATTGATGAGTGCAGTCCTGAAATGTTATCCGCGCAGGATCGTGAACGGCTGGCGCGGGAATTGCCTCCGCTGAAGCACCGTTACACAAAACTGCTTATGCCGGAGGGGATGGCGCAGGCCTGGATCCGGCCGCCGGCCTCGCCACAGGAATGTTTGTTTGCCAAGATGTCGGTCAACTACTCCGCCGACCTGAAGACCCGGGTAGAACCTTGCGTGTTCGGAGGCAACCCGGATTGTTCGCAGTGCGGCTGCAGCATCAGCAGCGCGCTGCATTGGATCAAGGGCATTCCCGTCGCTGGCCCGCTGAAGATCGATCATCTGGTGCGGGCTTCTGTGGCCGTCGGCACCCAAGTCGCGCGCTTTTCGGATCGCACCGCCAATCCGCGCCGCTGGACCCCGCAGCCCGAACTGGTTGCGGAACCTCCGCTGGCGCAAATTGACACGTAGTTTCTCCGCCTCTTCGGTCGTATGTCTTCTGCACCCTCCGCGGTGTAAGGGTTTGCTTCTCTTCCGGCGAGGAAAGAGCTCTTAACCGCTGAGTTCGCGGAGAACTTCGGGCGGAGGTCGCAGAGACCGCCTTTCAAAATCTTAGAATTTAGATTATTGCCCCAAAGGACATGTCCCGTTTTGCGGGCCTGGTGTCCTCATTCCGCATGGTTGAATCGAGCATTCTCGCGCAGACTATTACCAGGACAATCCGTGAGAAAACTATTCATCGCGTTGGCAATCCTTGCTCTGACTCTGGCGTTAGCTGGGTGTGGCGGCGGCACTGCCGCTGCCTCGGGGCCCTCGTCTGGCGGTTCCAGCGGCGGGAGCGGATCGGGCTCGGGCGGTAGCGGTTCCGGGGGCGGCTCAGGTGGCAGCGGAGGTTCGGGAGGCAATCAAGCCAGCAGCGCCTGCAGCGTCATGAGCGCTGGCCAGGGCGCCAGCCTGAACGGCTTCATTCCCTTTGCCAGCGACAATCTGTGGAACCAAGACATTTCTAGCGCGGCCGTGGATGCGAACTCAGCTGCCATCATCAACTTCATCGGTCCCAACATCGGGATGCACCCGGATTTCGGTGCGGGTGAATATCAGGGCTCGTACATGGGGATTCCGTACACCGTGGTGAGCGGAACTCAGGGGGCAGCGCCCGTTAACTTTACCGCTTATGGGGATGAGAGCGATCCGGGGCCGATGCCCATTCCAGCGAGTGCGCCCATCGAAGGCTATCCCAACCCGGGAAGCGGCGACCGTCACGTGCTGGTGCTCGACAACAGCAATTGTTTCCTCTATGAGCTCTACAGTTCTTATCCGAATAACGACGGGAGTTGGAACGCCGACTCCGCCGCGGTTTGGGATTTATTGGGAGACGAACAGCGTCCCTGGACGTGGACTTCGGCGGACGCAGCCGGCCTGCCGATTTTCCCCGGGCTGGTTCGCTACGACGAAGTCGCGGCCGGTCAGATTCAACATGCGCTGCGCTTCACACTGCCCCAAAGCAAGGCCGCGATGACTCCTCCGGCGTCCCACTGGGCGGGAAATTCCAGCAGTTCGCCGGTTCCCATGGGGATGCGGCTGCGCCTGAAAGCCAGCTACGACGTTTCTTCATTCCCGGCCAGCGTACAGGTCATCCTGAACGCGCTGAAAAAATACGGCATGATCATGGCGGACAATGGCAGCGCCATGTACATCAGCGGCGCCCCTGACGATCGCTGGAGCAACGACGATCTGCACAATCTGGGACAGGTCATGGCTTCGGATTTTGAAGTGGTGCAGATGAATCCGGTTTACACGGCGTCCAATGTGCCACAAGGAGCGTCGCCAAGCATCGCCAGTTTCACGGCCTCGCCCAGCACGGTTTCCTCCGGAGAAAGCGCTACGCTTTCCTGGAGCGTAAGCAACGCTTCCTACGTCATCGTGTCGCCCCAGATCGGCGCGGTGCGAGGAGGCAGTGTGAAGGTTGCGCCCACTCAGACCACGGTTTACACGCTCTATGCGACCAATCAATACGGACGCAGCACCGCTACCGTAACCGTAACTGTGCAATAACCGTTCTTTCCGCCAAGCGCTCACCGCGCTGCTTTATACTTTCCTGTGCTTCCCCGCTGAGGAAGCGCGCGATGCCTTCTTCCACCTCATCCCGCTTGGCCTACATTGACTGGTTACGCGGTCTGGCCTGCGTGGTGATGTTTCAAACTCACTGCTACGACGCATGGCTGGGCGGGAACGCGCGCAAGAGCAGTTTTTTTATGTGGTCGCAAGTGGGCGGGACTTTGCCGGCTCCACTCTTTCTTTTTCTGGCGGGCGTCTCGCTGGCGCTGGTGACTAACAAGCTGCGGCAAAAAGGGCTGAGTCCGACCCAGATCGCCCGCACCAGCATTTGGCGGGGCGCGGAAATTCTGGCGCTAGGTTTGTTGTTCCGGCTGCAAGAATTTGTGATTGCCTGGGGCTGGGCGCCGTGGACAGATTTGCTGCGCGTGGACGTGCTCAATATCATCGGCGTCTCGTTGATGCTGATGGGCGGGGTCTGTTGGATCGTCCTGCTTCTTGCCGAGCGATTTCAAAACATTTCGGCTCACCTTCCGGTGGCACTTGCGGGAACGGCAGTGGGCGTGGCTTTAGCGATTTCGCTGCTGACGCCGCCGCTGTGGACCACTTGGCGGGCGCGCTGGCTGCCCTGGCCCTTGGAGTCGTACCTCGACGGCGTCCACAATTTCGCTCAGCCGCAGGCGACACTGTTTCCGATTTTTCCCTGGACAGGATTTGCCTTCGCCGGCCTGGCGCTGGGATTTCTTCTGTTCAGCGACTGGGCGCGGCAGCGCCAGACGGCTGTGTTGTTGCTGGCAGGCTGCGGCGGGGTTGGCTTGATCTATGGGTCGCGCTGGCTGGACGCGCGGCCGGTGCAACTCTATGCGGTCTACGATTACTGGCACACCAGCCCCGAGTTCTTCCTGCTCCGGGTGGGACTGCTGCTGATTGTTCTCTGCGCGGGTTACGCGTGGTGCCGCTGGGGCGCGGGGCAATGGGGCTTCAGTCCGCTGATTCAGCTGGGGCAGACCTCACTGCTGGTTTATTGGGTGCACCTCGAATTCGTATATGGACGGTTTTCCATCTTGCCCAAGCGGGTGCTGGATATTCGCACGGCGTCCATCGGCTTGCTGACAATTTGTCTGGCTATGGTTTTGTTGTCGTGGCTGCGCATCCGGCTCAAGGGAAGCGGATCACAGGCCTTGGCATGGTTTCGCGCCCCGGCGAAGGCTGGGTGAGATCTCTCGTACTCCGCGGCCAAAATCTTAAACCGCAAAGATCGCTGGGAATCACAGAGAAAACGCAAAGGAAGCTAGGTGCCCCAGGTTCGCGCCCTGGTTTTGGGGCGCGAACCTGGGACCGTGCGAGGCGCTTCGCGCTATTTCGCGGTTGCCGGTTGCGGGGCCGCGCTCGGAGCGGAGAAGTTCACCTTGGGCACTTCGCGCGCCCCCTCGCTGGCCGCGAAATAAGCTTCGTTGGGCTTGAATCCCGCCCATCCGGCGAAAATGTTGTTGGGGAATTGCTGGATGTAGGTGTTGTAATCCTGCAGCGCGTCGTTGTAGCGCTTGCGCTCCACGGCGATGCGGTTTTCGGTTCCCGCCAGTTCGTCCTGCAAGCGCATGAAGTTCTCGTTCGACTTCAACTGAGGATAATTTTCCACGATCACCAGCAGACGTCCCAGCGCACCATCCAATTGCTGGTTGGCCGCGATCTTGTCTGAGGGGGTGCCGGCGGAGAGCAACTGGGAGCGGGCCTTGGCGATATCGCCATACACCGTCTGTTCCTGTTGAGCGTATCCCTTCACGGTTTCCACCAGGTTGGGAATCAAATCCGCGCGGCGTTGCAATACGATGTCCACCTGCGACCAGGCGGCTTTCACCGACTCGTTTTTCGTGACCAGAGTGTTGCGGACGCCGACATACTGGCCGAACGCCAGCAGCGCGATCAGGGCAATGACGATAACCACAATCAAACCTTTGCTCATAGTTTGTCTCCCGGAAAGCAGAATCCGAAATCCGTTACGAACTGCCGGGCCCGGCGGGTTCCAACATTGTATCCACCGCGGAGATGACTTGCTGCACCGCGGCCAGATAACGGGAAAAGACGTCCGCCACGTCAAGCCGTTCGCGGTCCAGTTTACCTTCGCGAATATCGAGCACCTGCAGGAACGCCGCGGGGCCGAAGGAAATGCTCGCGGAGAGCGCCTGCAGCGCCGACCGGTTGGACTCGGGCACGGGCTCCTTTAATGCTATCAGGGTGTGCCGGAACAAGGTGGTGAAGGCAGGCAAGGAGCGCAGCAGAAGCTCCCACAACCGTTTGGGATCGCCCGCCGCCGTCAAGCTCGACTGGCGCAGCAGGATCAGTTTTTCCCGCAGCTCATATTCCAGCTGGGTATTGTGCAAGTGCATGGGGATGCGCAGGGAACCGAGCACATCGTCGCCGAAAAGCAGGCGGTGACGTTGCTGCATGTCGAGAAATTCGATGGCAAATACGTCGGCGGAACGTTCCAACTCGTCGCGAGTGAAAATCAGCGGGGCAGCATACTTCTGTTGGGTCCACCAATCCACGGCGGGAGCCAGGCTGAGCAGAACCGAGAAGGACAGGTCATGCACGACACACAGCAGGTTGAGATTGGAGAACTCGGGATGAAATTCTCCCCCAGCGGCCGAGCCGTAGAGGATCATACTCTGCAGATTTTCTCCCGCCGCCTGACGCAACCGCCGGGCGAATTCGGTGAGTTGCTTCTCAGGGAATACATTTTCCGCAATATTTTCCGCACTCATGAAGTTCCTCGCTCACACCGCATTACCAGCTGCCGCTGGCGCCGCCACCGCCTGAACTGCCACCACCGAACCCGCCAAAGCCGCCGCCGCCACCGCCAAAGCCACCGCCCCAGCCGCTGCCCGAGCCTCCGCCGCGATATCCGCCTCCGCCTCCGAACAACAGCCACCAGAAAAGAACCTTGCGCAAGGGAGTGAAAAGCACGATGAGAATGACGATGATCACCAGCACAATTCCGGCCGCGGACATGCCCTGGCTGGGCTGTGATGGTGGCTCCGGCGAGGCCTGGGGCTGCAAGCCGGTCAGCTGCACGCCCGCGTCTTGGGCGATGACTTGCGCCGCGCGCGAAGTCAACAGCAACACGGCGCCGCTGTAGTCGTTCTGTTTCAGCAGCGGTACCGCCTCCCGGCCAAAGCCGCCGACTTTGCCATCCGGTAAAATCGGTTCCAATCCATATCCAACTTCAATGCGATAACGGTGGTCTTTGACCGCCAGCAGAACCAGCAAACCACGATTGGTGGACTTGCTGCCGACACCCCACTGCTTGAACAGGGCCACGGCGTAGTCCTCGACGGAATCGCCGTCCAGCGAATTGATGGTCACTACCGCGATCTGGGCATGGGCCTTTTGATCAATCTGCTGACAAAGGTTGTCGAGCTGCGCGATGGTGCTGCTGTCGAGGACATGGGCGAAATCGCCCACGTAATCCGTCGGCTTCAGTTGGGAGACTGGCTCGCCAAAAAGCAGCGACGAAAATGCGAGTACCGTGAACAGCAGAGCGAGTTTGGTGCGAAGCTTCATTCGTGGCGGATTTGGGCAGTCAAAAAGAGCCCGCGCGATTCCCGGGGTTCCCAGGTTACACGCTTCCAATGTACTCGCGGAAGGCAGGATCAGGAAACCGGCGGTGGTTCCCCGGTTGTTTTTGGCCCGAATTTCTCCGCGTCCTGGTTGTCTGTTTTCAGCGTGCTCTGTGGTTAGAGGCTTCGGTCTCTTCCGACAAAAAAGCTTTTAACCGCTGAGCGCGCGGAGATGTCCGGCGAGGTCACGGAGAGCTTCTCGAAATCTCGGAGTGAGCGGAAAGTCAGAGCCTATCAAACTGCTAGCCTGCCCTGAACTGGCGCAGGAACTCCACCACTTGCCTTTCCGCCCAGTAGCCGTCGCTACCTGCAGGTTCAGGCTCCTCCCGCTGAGCCAGGAATGAACAGTGGCCGCCGTCTGCGGTTTCCACAAAATGAATGTTGGGGTTGGCCAGGATTTTCCGCCGCGTTGCCGGCCGAATGCGGATGAAAGGATCGTTGGCAGACTGCAAAATGAATGCGGGCACGGCGATCCGGTCCACCACATTCGACGCCGAGCAGCGCGCATAGTAATCATCCGCGCCTTGAAACCCGCAGTAGTATGCTGTGATCTTGTCGTCAAAGTCGCGCAGACTCCTGACGCCGCGCAGCCGCGCCGGGTCGAAGGCCGTGGGAAACAGCCTCGCCTTTTCGCGCAGCCGCCGGCGCAGGTTCCACAGAAAGTAGCTTTCGTACAGGCGGTTGCTGGGGGCATGCAGCGCGTCGGCCGAGGCGGCCAGATCCACTGCTGGAGAAACCGCCGCTACCGCCCTGAACTGCCGGGGCCCGCCGCTGCCCCATTCGCCAGCCAGTTTAAGCACAAGATTGCCTCCCATGGAGTAGCCGGCCAGGGCAAAGCCTGAAATGTGATCCTGCTGGATGAGGTTCTGTACCACCGCGGCGATATCGGGCGAGCGCCCGGAATGGTAGAGCGTGGGAGCGAGCGCATTGGTGCCGCCGCAGTTCCGCTGATTCATGCGAACCACGTTCATGCCGGCGACCAATCCCTTCTGCGCGATGCCCAGCATGTACTCCGATTCGCTGGAGCCCTCCAGACCATGCACAATGATGATGGTCAGCGCATTCTGCCGGTCAGCTTGCCAGTGACATTTGCACAAAACGCAGACACCCGGCTCGACTTCGACCAGGCGTTGCTCGTGCGGTGGCAGAGCGAAACGCCGCCGTAGCAGGAAACTGCCGAGGGTTTGCAAATGGCCGCCGCGCAGGAATCGCCGGGGTATGAACTTGGGCGGATTTGGCGCAGTCGGCACGACTCGATTTTAAATGGAGTTGGCGGCAGGAGCCGCATAGTGGATAATCAGGGTGGGTCAATAAAGCCATGCCAATTTTTGAGTACGCCTGCAAAGCATGTAATCACCAGTTTGAAGCGCTGGTCTATGGCAACGAGAAAGCGGAATGCCCCAAGTGCCACAGCAAGAAACTGGCGCCGCAGCTCTCGGTGTTCGCCGTCTCGGCAAAAGGTTCGGCCAGCAGCGCTCCTTCGGCGGGACCATGCGGCAGTTGCGGCGATGCCCGCGGCCCGGGCGCCTGCGCGATGCGCGATATGAACTGATTTATCTCCGACGTTCCCGGCGCCGTCGTTTGTAAAAAACCTCAACCATCCCATTTTCAGTGCCTTAAGCCTGGTAACTTTGGGCACCAGCTGGTCGAACCGCCGTAAGTTTTCTTCCTCCTGAAATGCCCGTACTATCCCTCCAAGTCCCGTGGAGGGGCGCGAAATGGATCGTCGCCGAAATCCTCGTGTTACGGTGCTCCTGCCGGTACGTTTGTGGGGAGTGGATGCGCACTCTCTGCCCTTCACCCAACTGGTTACGGTGAAGAATTTCAGCGCCGGCGGAGTGGTAGTGCAAGGATTGCGCCGCCAGGTCAATCCGGGCGAGATCCTGGAGGTGCAGACCGGCGACGGGAAGGCTCAATTTCGCGTGGTCTGGGTGGGCAGGATGGGCAGCCGGCGCGATGGGGAGGCCGGCCTGCAATCCCTGCCCTCAGAGCCCCAGATTTGGGACTTGAACGTGGGCCCTAACACGGAGTTCGTCGCCACGGAAATGGCCGCGTTGAGTTGATCACGGAAGTTTCTGCACAGGGGTGGCGGTTTTTAAAAGCAATAACCACGAAGTACCTCGAAGGAGGAGCTCAAAAGGCTGTTCCTTCGTGGTACTTCGCGGTTGAGGACTTTGCGATTCAGCGATAAATTCCTGCCTGCCATTTGCGGAGCGGTTCGGCTTCCACTATCCTGCCGTGTTCAAGCCTTAGAATCGTAAGAGTAATTCCAGGAAGCAAACCATGCGGATCTTGTTGGCTATTCTGGCCTTGGGCATCTTTCTCTTCTACAGCGGAAGCGCAGCCGCAACCTTTTCTGAACCTCATGCCGTGGCCGGGCAAACTGCAGGCCGGTTCCGGGCAATTGGGAATTGACTCCTCATTCACCGTCACGCTGGCTGGCTATAAGGACGCATTGCTACAGCGTGCCGCGGATCGCTTCCTGAACGACCTGCGCCGGCAAACGGGCATGGGGCCTCTTAGCATGAAGGTGGCGAGCGGCCCCGTTGCCACGCTGGTGATTCATGCTGCCCACGCCGCCAAGCCCGTGCAAGAATTGGGAGAGGACGAATCGTATTCCCTGGAAATCGCCGGCTCGGGGGCGACGCTGACCGCTCCGAACCCGCTGGGCGTTCTTCGCGGCCTGCAAACCTTTCTGCAACTGGTGAGCGCCACTCCTTCCGGTTTCGCCGTTCCCGCGATTTCGATTCAGGACCAGCCGCGATTTCCCTGGCGCGGATTGTTGATTGACGTCGGCCGCCACTTCATTCCCCTGGACACGCTGAAGCGCAATCTGGACGGCATGGCCGCGGTCAAGATGAACGTCCTGCATTTGCATCTTTCGGAGAATCAGGGCTTTCGCATCGAGAGCCAGAAATTCCCCAAGCTGCAGGAGTTAGGTTCCGATGGGCTCTACTACACGCAGGCGGAAATGCGCGATCTGATTGCCTACGCCGCTGATCGCGGCATTCGTGTGGTGCCGGAATTTGATATGCCCGGACACAGCACTGCCTGGTTCGTGGGCTATCCCGAACTCGGCAGCGGAAAAGGCCCGTATCAGATTGACCGCCATTGGGGAGTGCGCGATCCCGCCATGAATCCCACGCAAGAACGAACGTACAAGTTTCTGGCCGCATTCATCGGAGAGATGGCCAAGCTTTTTCCCGACCGCTATTTCCACATTGGCGGCGACGAGGTCAATGGCAAGGAGTGGGACGCTAACCCGCAGATTCAGGAATTCATGCGCGCCCACGAACTCAAAAACAACGCTGCGCTGCAGGCTTACTTCAATAAGCGCGTACAGGCCATCGTGAGCAAGCATGGCAAAATCATGATGGGCTGGGATGAAATCCTTAACCCCGATCTGCCCAAGAGCATTGTGATTCAATCCTGGCGCGGGCAGGCTTCCCTCGCGCAAGCCGCCCAGCAGGGCTTCAGCGGGCTACTTTCCACCGGCTACTATCTCGACTTGAACCAATCTGCGGCTCAGCACTACGCTGCCGATCCTCTCAGCGGCCCTTCCGCCAACCTCACCGCTGAGCAGACGCAGCGCATTTTAGGCGGCGAGGCTTGCGAGTGGACCGAATACGTTTCAGCGGAGACGATTGATTCCCGCATCTGGCCGCGCAATGCGGCCATTGCCGAGCGCCTGTGGTCCGCGCGGACTGTCACCGATGTGGATTCGATGTACCAGCGCATGGGCGCAGTAAGCCATCAGCTTGAGGGATTGGGCCTGACTCACGGCTCCGGCTACAACTTTATGTTGCGGCGCATTGCGGGAACCGAAGATATTACGGCGCTGCGTACGCTTGCCGATGTGGTCGAACCGGCGAAGGGATACAGCCGCGAGAAGATCGAAGTCGTCGAGACCACAGCCGAGACGGCTTTGAACCGACTGGTGGATGCGGTCCGCCCGGAGAGCGAAACTGCCCGCCACTTTGCCCAGCTGGTGAATGTATTTCTGGCAGGCCAGTCGAAGCCGGAAACAGAAGCCGAAATCCGGGCGTGGCTCACGCGATGGCGGGACAACGACGCGAGCCTACAGCCCGCGGAAAGCCAATCTTTCCTGCTGAAAGAAGTGGCGCCCGTCTCGCAGGATCTCTCGGCGCTCGGAAGCGCCGGCCTGGAGGCTTTGGCCTATCTTGACCGCGGTGAACGCGCGCCGGATGCATGGAAAGCGCAGCAGCAAACCGTGATGCAACGAGCCGCCATACCAAGGGCCGAAGTGATGCTCATGATTGTGCCCGCCATCCAGAAGCTGATCGAGGCGGCCGCGGGGAGCGCGCCTTTGCCTGCTCACGCGAACTGAGCTAGGCTGATACATCACCCTGCGAGGTTCCCATGGCTGCGAATTCCCACCCCAAGTCCACTGATATTAATTTCACCAGCCAGGCAGAATTCTGGCCAGAGTTGCATCTCGAAGACTGGAAGGACACTTGCGCGACGCTGCACATGTGGACCCAGATCGTGGGCAAAGTGCGGCTCGCCCTGGCAGCGTACGCGAACCACTGGTGGGAGGTTCCGCTCTACGTCAGCGCGCGTGGGTTGACGACTTCGCCCATTCCGTATGGGCGCGGAATTGTTGAAGTCGAGTTTAATTTTCTGCGCCATGTTTTGAGCATTCAGACGAGCGCGGGAGAAAGCAAAACCTTGGAACTGCGGCCGCGTTCGGTGGCCGATTTCCACCGCGAGTTCCTGGCCGCACTGCAAGACCTCGGCATTGCCGTGACAATCTGGCCCATGCCACAGGAAGTTCCTAATCCTGTTCGTTTTGACAAAGACGTTGAACATGGGTCCTATGACCGCGAACAAGCCACCCGCTTCTGGAGAATCCTGCTGGCGGTGGATACCGTCTTCAAAGAATTCCGCGGACGCTTCATCGGAAAGGACAGTCCGGTGCACTTCTTCTGGGGAAGCTTTGATCTGGCGGTGACTCGCTTCTCCGGGCGGCGCGCTCCCGAGCGGGTAGGAGCCGATGCCGTCACCCGCGAGGCCTACTCGCACGAAGTGATCAGCGCGGGCTTCTGGCCTGGAGGCGGCGACATCAAGGATGCGGCCTTTTATGCCTATGCCGCGCCCGAACCGGGAGGCTTGGCGCAGAGTGCTATCCGCCCGGCCGAGGCGTTTTATCACTCGCAGATGCACGAGTTTTTTCTGATGTACGAAGACGTGCGCAAGGCTGCCTCGCCCCGCGATACGTTGCTTGATTTTCTGCAAAGTACTTACGAAGCCGCGGCAAACCTTGCGAAGTGGGACCGGGCGTCACTGGAAAGAGGCGCTCATGTCTGAGAGCTACAATCCGACGCCGCACACCCGCATTATCCGCGAACCGGAACGTGCGGTGTACGACCGCGCTGCGGCTTACCAGATTCTCGACGAGGGGTTCCTTTGCCATGTTGGGTTCGTCGCCGATGGACAGCCCTTCGTCATCCCCACCAGTTACGGCCGCAACAATGACAATCTTTACATCCACGGGTCCGCGGCCAGCCGCATGCTGCGTGCGCTGGATCAAGGTGTGCCGGTGTGCGTGACGGTTACGCTGCTGGATGGCCTGGTGCTGGCCCGCTCGATTTTCAATCACTCGATGAATTACCGTTCGGTGGTGGTGTTGGGAACAGCCGTCGCGGTGACCGATTCGCAAGAGAAACTGGAGGCACTGCGCGCGTTGTCGGAACACATTTTGCCGGGCCGCTGGGATGAGGTTCGCCAGCCCAATGAGCGCGAACTGAAAGCGACGCTCGTGATGCGCCTGCCGATTGAGGAGTTCTCCGCTAAAGTGCGCCAGGGCCCTCCCGTGGACGATGCCGAAGACTACTCTTTTCCCACCTGGGCGGGAGTGATCCCGCTGGCGATGGTGGCGGGAGAGCCGATAAGCGATGCGAAGCTTGAGCTGGGGCGTGAAGCGCCGGAGTATGCGAAGCATTATTCGCGCAAGAAATAGGAAATCTACGCCGAGCATTTCCGAGTTCATTGTTCATTGCCCTTGATTTTGTGAGTAAGTCGCGATATCTTTACTGTAGGATTTCTAAGTAAAGATGAAATACTCCAGTTCCATCAGTTCCAAAGGCCAGGTCACGGTTCCGCAAGAAATCCGGAATCGCCTTGGACTATCGGCTGGTGACCGGGTAGAGTTCGCCGTCGAGGGCGAGCAAACAGTGATTCGTCCAGCGCGTGCCGTCTCCAGCCCATTCGACAAATATAAAGGCGTGCTCGGAACCTTCCCCGGGGGGGCCAGGCAGATCAACGCCTGGGTACGGGAAATGCGGGACGAGGAAGATAGCGGCAAGTGAGGACGGCCATTGACAGCAATGTCCTCTCCGCACTCTGGTCGGGAGAGCCGCTGGCTTCGCGTGTGGCCGCACAGCTTGCGGAAGCGCACGCCGCGGGAGGCCTGGTGATTTGTGCACCGGTGTATGCCGAATTGCTGGCGCATCCCGCCGCTAGCCAGCGCTTCGTGGATGATTTCCTCGCCGATACAAGGATCGCGGTGGATTTCGACCTGGATGAAGCGATCTGGCGGCAGACGGCCGGAGGTTTTGCAGCGTACGCGGTGCGCCGACGCCGGTCCCATGGCGGCGCTCCAAAACGGCTGCTCGTGGATTTCATGGTGGCTGCGCACGCCATGCTCCGCGCCGACCGGCTCATGACCCTGGACGTGACTCGCTACCGCCAAGACTTCCGCAAGCTGCGGCTGCTCTGAATGGAGCTTGGATGGGCTGGTGTGGCGCGGGCGCCCTCGCCCGCGAAAGGGGCCAGCACGAGCCGCGTAGGGACAGCCGCCCTCGTGAGCCCGCGCTGAGAGTCTTTTGCACGTCGCGTGATTCTAACCCGGAATGAGCGATCAGGTAATTTGCTAGTTTGGTTTGTCGAACTGCGGAGCTTTGCTCCGCTGGACAGCCGAGGGCGGCTGTCCCTACGACTTCACAATCCCTCCGGCCATTTTCGAGAGGTGTGCATTACCGCCAGGATTTGCAGATCACTCCGGCGAACGCGGTACGTTACGATAAACGGCATCCCCGGGATCACTAACTCGCGCGTGCCTTCGATACGCCCTGACCGGCCCATACTTGGATAGTCCGCCAGCCTTTCGGCCGCGCTCAGGATCTGCGCAATGATCTTCTCCGCCGCCGCAGGATTGTCGCGGGCGATGTATTGGTGGGTGCTCCGCAGATGGGAAATGGCAAGCGGGGTCCAGTCAAGCTTCACGAACGCCGCCAGCGCGCCGCCATCTCCTTCACCTTTTTGTGGGGGACCAGCTCGCCGGCATCGGCTTGCTTCAGGCTTTTTTCGATCTGTTCAATCTGCCATTGCTGGACTTCGAGATAGGCGGTCACCGCTTCGTTCAACAGGTAGGTACGATCGCGGTCGAGGGCGTCAGCCAGGCTGTCAAGAGCGTCTAGTTTGCCGGTTTCGATGCGGAAGCTGATGGTCTGCTTGTCCATATTATCTTACAATGCGCTGTATTATATACCGATACAACAAAATGCGCTGCATTTCCAAGCGGCCTGCCTCGCCGCGCTCCGCTGGACAGCCGAGGGCGGCTGTCCCTACGTGGCTTACGCTGACCTCTTTCGCGGGCGAGGGCGCCCGTGCCACACTTTGCCTTACGGCAACAGCAGCAGCTTTCCCGTGGTCTTTCTGTCTTCCAAATCCCGGTGCGCCTGCTGGGCCTCGGCCAGAGGATAGGTATGGTCAATGCGTAGCTTGAGTTTGCCGGAAGCGATCATGCCGAAGACCGCGCCGGAGCGCGCCAGCAACTCATCGCGAGTGGCGGTGAAGTGCGCCAGAGTGGTGCGCGCCAGGAACAACGACCCCTTCTGCGCCAGCACGCTCGGATCCATCGGAGGCACCGGGCCGCTCGAAGCTCCGAAGTGCACCAGGGTTCCGCGCGGACGCAGGACGTTCAGGCTCTTGTCGAAGGTGGCCTTGCCCACCCCGTCATAGACCACATCCACGCCTTTGCCGCCGGTCAGGCGCTTGGTCTCGGATTCGAAATCGGTTTGGGTATAGAGAATGATCTCGTCCGCGCCGGCCTCCCGCGCCAGCTTAGCTTTCTCTTCGGTAGAGACGGTACCGATGACGCGCGCGCCCAGGTTATGCGCCATCTGCACCAGCAGCAATCCCACGCCGCCCGCCGCCGCGTGCACCAACGCGGTGTCGCCCGGTTTGAGCGGATAGGTGTCGTGCGACAAATAGTGCGCCGTCATGCCCTGCAAGATGGAGGCGGCTGCCTGGCTCTCGGTCACTTTCTCCGGAATGGGGACCAACGCGTCGGCCATGGCCGCCACCTGCTCCGCATAAGATCCCAGCACGCCGCTCCACGCCACGCGGTCGCCGGGTTTGACCACCTTTACATCCGCCCCGACAGCCGTAACCACGCCTGCTCCTTCCTGCCCCGGAACGAACGGCATGGGCGCTACGTAGCGGCCCTCGCGCATGTAAACGTCGATGTAGTTCACGCCTGAGGCCGCGACCTTGACCAGGGCTTCGTTGCGTTTGAGCTGCGGAACAGGCAAATCCACCAGTTGCATTACTTCGGGACCGCCAGGGCGCTTTACTTGAATGGCTTTCATAGGTGGATTGGATTCTAGGGCTGGGGCGAAAACCGCGCAAGAGCAGTCAACCGCAAAAGCCTTTAACTGCCGAGGACGCTGAGAATCACAACGCCGCGGTCACGGAGCAAATCACTTGTATCTTTCGGCAAATGCGAAGCTATACTTCCGTCGCGGGAGGGAAGCGATGGGCAATTCAACTTCACGGCGGGATTTTCTGAAGATTTCAGCTCTGGGGCTGGGAGCGATGAGCGCTGCGTCCGGGGCAGCCGCTGTGGCCGCGCCGGCAACGGAAGCGTCGACTCCAAGTTCCGATATTGCAGTCTGGGTCACGGCGGGTAGCCAGCGCTTCGCGGCTGATCGGGCTATTCCCTGGCTGAAGGCTGTCGGCAAAGCTGCGGGCGACAGCATTCAGCTCGACCCCAGCAAGAAGTTTCAGGAGATTCTCGGCTTCGGCGGCGCCTTCACTGACGGCGCCTGCTACATGTTCAATCAATTATCTGCTTCCGCCCGCGAGCAGTTGATGCATGAGCTATTTCATCCCACGGAAATGGGCTTGAACGTGTGCCGCACCTGCATCGGATCGAGCGACTGCTCCACCGTCGCCTATACCTACGACGATGGCGAAGAAGACCGCGAACTCAAGCGGTTCTCCATTGCCCGCGACCGCGAATGGATTCTGCCGGTCTTGCGGCAGGCGCGCCAGATCAATCCTGATTTGTTTTTATTCGCTTCGCCCTGGAGCCCCCCAGGATGGATGAAGTGGAACCACTCGATGCTCGGGGGTTCCATGAACCGCAAATATCTCGACGCCTACGCTCGTTATTTTGTGAAATTTCTGCAGGCGTATGCGGCCGAGGGTGTGCCCATCCAGGCGGTCACTTCGCAGAACGAAGTGGACACCGACCAGAATGGCGCCATGCCAGCGTGTGTTTGGGCGCAGGAGGCGGAGGTTGACTTCGTGGGAGATCATCTGGGCCCGCTTCTTGAAAGCTCCAAGATCCCGGCCAAGATATGGCTTCTCGATCACAACTACAGCCTTTGGGGTCGCGCGGTGTGCGAACTGGAAGATTCCGATGTGCGGCGCTACGCCAACGCGATCGCCTGGCATTGTTACGGGGGCACCGCAGACATGATCAGCAAAGCTCACGACGCTCACCCCGATGCCGAAATGTACTGGACCGAAGGGGGCGGAAACCTCGATGAGCCGCACTGCATGGACAACTGGGCTCAATGGAGCGCGGTGCTGGGCGCGGCCTTGCGCAACTGGTGCCGGTCTCTCACCGTCTGGAACCTGGCCCTCGACGAAAGCGGCAAGCCGAACATCGGGCCGTATCCCTGCGCCGGCCTGGTAACCATTCATTCGCAGACCAAAGAAATCACGCGGATTGGTTTGTATTGGGCTTTAGCCCACTATGCGCGAGCCATAAAGCGGGGTGCGCGGCGTATTGATACGCAGACCCAGGCCGCGGGCCTGGAACACGTGGCGGTGGAAAATCCCGGCGGCCAAAAGGTGTTAGTCCTGACCAACCCAGGTCAGGCGCGGTCCGTCCAACTGGAAATGGCAGGAGTAAGGCTGCGGTTCCGTTACGGGAAAACTCCGTCACAACGTTGACCTGGACTTAGTGGGCCCGCTAAATCGAGAGTGGGAGATGCCCCGGCCGGCCAGGGCGGGTGCGGGATGGCCGGAAATCTGCGGCAGAACTTCTTGCCGGAGGTTCTGGAGCCGGAGTATCATGCCCAACCTGTGTCAAAGGTAACCAGCGCAAGGCCTTGCAGACGATTGACCGGGCAAATTGCAAGGGAGTACGATTTGACATCTGGTTGTGATCCAGGCACGGAGCGTCACGGTAAGCTGTTGATAGATATGAAGCTTAAAACCCATCTTCTGGCCGCAGTTCTGGCTTCCGCGCTGCTGGGAGCGATAGGCTGCCAGAGTGCCCGTCCGGCTGCCGTGGCGCCTCCGAAACATGCCAACGCCCCAGCGCTCGCGACTGGGGGGAGTTCAGCGCCACTTTCCGATGACAAATCGCGGCAATCCGGGGATGCCGTGCCTGCTCCAAAACCCGATCCCGCTGAGGCGTTGATCGCAAGTGCGGAAAAGGAATTCCAATCTGGGCAGGACGATTTCAAGGCCGGCCATGGGGAAGAAGCGCGGCAGCATTTTAAGCGCGCGCTTGAGTTGCTGGCGGCCGCGCCATCCGAGGTTCGCTCCGATCCGAGGGTTGAGCAAGAGAACAGCCGTGTGGTCGCGGGCTTGAACAATTTCGAGCAGCAGCAGCAAACGCTGCAGCAGACAGCCGCGCAGGCCCAAGCGGACAATCCTCCGGCACAGCAATCCGAGCCGGCGCCAATTGATGAAGCGAACGAAGCCGCCGCTCCGGTGGACGCGAATGTAAAGGCCAAAGCCGCGGCCGAGGTCAAGGCAACCCACTCCGATTTGCCGCTGATGATGACCGACTCGGTGGCCGGCTATATCAACTATTTCTCGGGACGCGGCCGGGGCGTGCTGGAGCGGGCCCTGGCCCGCAGCGGGCGTTATGACGAGATGATCCGGGGCACTCTCAAGCAAGAAGGCGTTCCCCAGGATCTGATCTATCTGGCGCAGGCGGAATCCGGATTCCATCCCACGGCGCTGTCTCGCGCCGGGGCCCGCGGCATATGGCAATTCATGGCCAGCCGCGCTCATGGCTACGGTTTGGAGCGCAGCTTGTGGGTGGACGAGCGGCAGGATCCGGAAAAGTCCACGCGCGCCGCGGCTCATCATCTGAAAGACCTCTATCAGGAATTCGGGGACTGGTACCTGGCCATGGCCGCCTACAACTCCGGGCCCGGCACGGTGCAGCAGGCGGTCAAGCGCACCGGCTATGCGGACTTCTGGGAGCTTTACAAGCGCGACGTGTTGCCCAAAGAAACCCGCAATTACGTGCCGATTATTCTCGCCGTGACCATCATGGCCAAGAATCCGGCGCAGTACGGGTTGGACGATGTGGTGCGCGAAAAGCCGGTTCCCTCGGATACGGTGCAGCTTGACTATTCCGTGGACCTGCGCCTGGCGGCGGAATGCGCCGGCACGACCCCAGACGTGTTGCAGGATCTGAATCCCAGCCTGTTGCGCTGGACGACTCCCACCACGGGTGGGCGGTTCGAACTCCACCTGCCCGCCGGAACGGCAGACGATTACCGGAGCGCGATCGCGGCTATTCCGCAGGATATGCGGGTTTGGTGGCGTTACCACAAGGTGATTCCGGGCGACACGCTGGTTTCGATTGCGCGTTCCTATCGAACCACTCCGCAGGCCATCGCCAAGACCAACCATCTTGAAGCCGATGACAGCCTTCCTCTCGACGCCGCTCTGGTCATCCCGATCACACCGGGCAAGCATGCCACTTCCGAAGATTCGCTCAGTTATGCGAAAGGCATTACCCGCTACAAAGTGCGGCGGGGGGACACAGTACAGTCGGTGGCCGAGAACTTTGGCGTGCCGGCCACCATGGTTCGGCGCTGGAACCGCTTGCGCGGGGATAGCGTGTACGGGCGGCGGATCTTGTATGTGCATCTGCCGGTCCGGCCCAACGCCCGTGAGCCGGAGCGCGTGGTAACCTCTAAAGCCAAGTCCAGTAAGGTCTTACAGGTGGCGAAGCACCAGCCAATCGTGCGCCACAAGGTGGTTCGGGGAGAAACGCTGAGCTCAATTGCCTCCACCCACCACACCACCGTCCAAGCCTTGAAGCGCGATAACAACATCGCGACTTTGCGGCCCGGGATGGTTCTGCTGATCCGCCAGTAGGCGCCGCGCTCCCCAGACTCTGCATCTGCTGTAGACCTTTCTTGTGAAGCCGCATCGAACCTCGAGAACAGGCTGCGGGCTTGGGTGTAATATGCATCCGTGTTCAGTTTCGGCAGGATGGCGCGCTCTTGCCGCTATGCTATAATCGCGCCCCGTTCGGTCGCAGTATCGGCATTTAATTAATTCTTTATCGCAGGCCGCGCTTAGGTAAGATCACCCGGCGCCAGAGGCGGCGGGAAAAAGAGGAGGAACGATGACTTTCGATGACACTCTCTACGCCCGGGATGACGAGGCGGATGAGTTCGATGACAGTAGCTCCTACGGCGATTCGCTAGAAGAAGACCTGGAAGAAGAAGAGGAAGAAGAAGCGGAAGTCCCGGTGGCCGTTGAGCCGGAACCCGAGCCAATCACTCCGCCTGCGCCGCCCTCGGGTGGCGGAGCAAGCGCTCCCAAGCCAACTCCCAAAAAGCCAGCCGCGAAAAAGCCAGCGAAACCGGCGGCGAAAAAGCCGGCACCAAAGAAACCGGCCAAGAAAGCGGCAAAGAAAGCGGCGGCGAAGAAGCCTGTCCGCAAGGCGGCGAAAGCCAAGCCGGCCAAGAAAAAGCCGGCCAAGAAAGCGGCAAAGGCAAAGGCCAAGAAATCCGCGAAGGCGAAGAAACCCGCGGGCCGCAAGGGTCGCCGCTAGGCGCTTGTTCTTCAGGGGGGCGGAGCTTTTCCGTCCCCCGCAAACTTTCCCCTCTCAGCGATCAATGCGTCTGAGTTGGGGACGAAGCTGGTGGCGCGTTGCTCTGCATGATTTCCAAGGGCTGTAGCAGTATGGTGCAGCTCGTGGCATCGCAAGAAAGCTTTCCCCGCCGCAAGATTTTCACCGAAGACACATCCGGAAAGCGCACCTGAAACTCCTTTTCCCGAAGTTGGTCGCTGGCTGCCTGCAAAGCCGGATCGCCATCGAGGTACTCCGCGCGGGCCGGTTTGCTGGAGCTATCAAAGACCAAAGCGAATTGAGCGCTTCCCGTAATTCCGCTTAGCGCGGGCAGTTTGACGGTACGCATCTGAACCAGTTCGGCTGCGGCCGCTGCGACCTCCTGATCGCCTGCGCTGGGATTTGCCGCCAGTTTTTCCGCCTCTCCACGCGAAGACTGAGCGTCGGCGCCGCCGGCTGCCGCCGCCAATGCGAACATGTGGCGAGCTTTCTCCTGCTGTCCTTCTTTTTCGAACAGGCGGCCCAAGCGGTTTCCTACCGCACCGGATTGGGTCAACAGCCAGGCGGAGTTGAGGTACTGCATCGCCCCCAGGTTGTCGCCTTGCAGGAACTTTGCCCAGCCAATGCGCGACCATGCCAGGGCCACCAGGTTCATGGCGGAAAAGGCGGACGGCGTCAGCTTGTCGTACTCGCCGGATTCAAACTGATCGTCGATCTGGAAAAGCGTGTCCTGAGCCTCGCGTAGAGTCTGGTCGGGACTCAGGTCGTCACGGAGCGCGGCGGCAAACACGTCAGCGCCTGCAGTCGCAGACGACGCCCCGGTCAAGGTGCCCATCAAGGTTGCAGCCTTGGCAGCGTCACCGGTACGTTGGTAAACCTGCGCTAAGGCAAGATTGGTTTGAGGATCGCCGGGCGGGATGGCGGCTGCGGCTTCCAGTTCGGTGCGAGCGTCCTGGTCACGCTTCATTTGAACGAACAGCAGACCCAGGCTGGTGTGCGCCTGCTTGTCATCAGGCACAATTTCGAGCTGCTTGTGATAGGCGGCAACCGCGTCGTCCAATTTTCCCAGCTTCTGAAGTTCCGCGGCGAGGTCAGCATTTGCGGACTTGTGATTGGGATCCAGCTCAATCTGCTTGCGGAATGCCGCGACCGCATCGTCGTGCCGGTTCAAGCCCGCATAAGCCTGCCCCAGTTGGTCCCAGGCGTCTTTGCGATCCGCCTCAGCGCTGAGGGCGCGCTTCAACAAGTCAGCGGAAGTGGAGAAATCGCGGCGCTGCAATGCGGCCGTGCCCAGCTTCTGCAACTCAGCCGGAGAAGTTTCCGCGCCGACCGCGGCGGCGTGCGTTGCCGAAGCGGCCGTGATGGTGCAGGAGAGAAGTTGTTCAGTTTCGCTGCCACTCGCGTTACGAAAGGATTCGTAGTCGAAGCGGCGCGAGGCCGGCAACTGGTTGACCTTGAGCACCAGGTGGCGTTCGGCGTCCAGCACGTCCTGGTTTAGCGAATAAGAAGATGAATATTCACCGTAGTCGCGAACCATTCTTACCGCGCCAGGAACGTGAACCGTATAGTTGGCCGGAAACTGAATGTGAGCTCGATAGGTTCGCTCTACGGCGGGGCCAACGTCCACCGGTTCGGCTGGGTTTTTCTTGTCGGTGCGGGCCGGAGAAAGCGCAATCGAAGGCAACAGGCGGAAATCGGTGCTGGAACTGGGCACACGAAAATAATTGTCCTGGCGCAAGTGATAGGTCACATGAAAAGGCTTCGTGGTGTCGCTGACGGCGTCCAGATGCACCTCCGAAACATCTCCAACCACGCCCCAGGTTTGCGACAGGCCTCGCAACAAGTCTTGCCATTGGGGCTGCGGAATCCGCCGGAAAGCCATGCGCAGAAAGATGTCACTGTCGCCCTGGGCAGTTACGTCAATATTGGTTTCGAGGCCGCCGGTCTCGGTGAACTTGCCATCCATCTTGATGTTGAACAGGTTTTTCACCGGCGATTCAGCCGTGGTGCGCACCAAGCCGCCGTGCGCGTCGTCGGAGGCGAGCAAGGCCTGTTTGTTGCGAAGTTGATACATAATCAGGCCGTAGGGCGCTACTTCCGCCGTGCTGTCGAGCCAGGTGAACTCCGGCCCCAGGCTCATGGCGGTGATTTCATGATCGAATTGCGCGGGCGAGGGAATGTCGGGATCAATCTTGCGGTCGCTGTTGATCAGCACAGGATAGCTTTGAATGCCTTGGGCATGCAGCAGAGCCTGCAACAGAGTGTGCTTGTCCTTGCAATCACCGTAACCGTTTTGCAGAACTTCCGAGGCCTGGTGAGGCTGCAGGCGGCCGACACCGAATGACAGGCTGACGTAGCGGATATCCTGCGCCACAAAATCGTACAGCCGGTGAGCCTTTTCCGAGGGCGTGGTTGCGCCGCGCGTCAATTCGGCCGCTTTCTTCTTTACTACATCGTCGTCGGCAGCGCGCGGAGCTTGCAGTTGGCTGTACCAGCGCGCCACCTGCTGCCAGTCGGTAAAGCTGGAGATTTGCACGTCGGGCAGGAAGTCGGATTCGTCCAGTTCTTCCTCACGGTCGTGCTTGCGGTCGGGGGTGAAGTCCTTGACCTCCCAAGTGTAGATGCGGCGGTCGGCTTGCTCCTGGGTTTCGTATGGGTGTTTTGGGCTCTTCAGCTTGATTTCGCGGGCTTTGGGAATATTGATTTCCAGCCGGTTTTCGTGAATCGCCACTTCTTTGGGAAACGAGTAGTCGTACCAGAACTGATGCGAAGCCAGCGCTGTGGTCACGTGAACGATGGTGCGGTACTCAAGGAACGTCGCCCGGTTGCAGACTCGAAACCGAAACGTGGCGTTGGCGGTAATCGCTGTACATGGGAGCTTCTTTGAGGATTTCGGGAGCGAAATCCTGCGCGCCGCTTAACGGCGTCTCGATCACCTGCCCATCGGGCTTGCGCACCCGCACGTACTGAATCTCCAGCTTCTCGGTGTCCTGCGAATAGTCGAAAATGAGTTGTCCGAATTCCTGCACTCCGGCTTGGCTTTGGACGCGGATGACGGCGGTGGTATCGCGAATGCCCGTGCCATCCTCCTCGAAGCGTACGAGATTTTCGATGCGGTCGAAGACGAAGGCTTCCTGCGAAGTATCGGCTTTTGCCGGCGGTGGAGGGGTTTGTCCGAAGGATGAAGCCGCGAGGCAAGCCGAGAGAGCGAGAAACCCGATGGCGCGAAGCATGCTGGCGTTGTAATACGAGGCCTGCCGAAAAGCAAGAGAGGAGCAATGCCGCGCCGAAGCAGTCCGAGCCAGGGGCTGGACGCACGGGCAGAATCGAGGAGGCTCGGACCGGCGAACGACCTCGGCCACGCCCATCTTTGGTAACCTTGCGGCTGCACCTTTTTCGCTGCAATTTAACATTCCTGCAATGTCTTGGAAGTAACATGGGGAGAGCCCGAAGGAGGCCCTGGGACCATGGGAATGCGGAGCCTGCCCCGCCACGCGCTGCCCCTGCAAGTAGCGGCCGTGTGTTACAGGTGGCGAGGTTCGGCGGTGGAGTTCTTGCTGGTCAATACCAACGGTGGTAGTAAGTGGACCTTCCCCAAAGGCGCTCCCGAGACCTCTCTTTCCCACAGCCAGGCCGCGGAGCGCGAAGCCTGGGAAGAAGCCGGCGCTCACGGGCAGATTGAGCCTCGCCATTTTCATCTGTACGTACATTCCAAGGGAGTTTTCTGGAAGCCTCCAGGCGTGCAGGAATTTGTGGTAAAAGCATTCCTGATGGAAGTTGCGCACGCAGGCCGTCCGCAGGAGGGCATGCGGAACCCTACGTGGTTTTCCGCGGAAGATGCCAAGCGAATTCTCGCCAAAGGCCGCGAAGTGAAGTATGCGCGAGAGCTGCAAGCGGTAGTGGACCGGGCGGTGGAGCAGGTTCAATCTGCGAGAAGTGCGGCGGTGCGTGTTTAGGGATGCTTCTTGGCCGCCCCAAACGCCTTTGTTTGCTCGCGAGCTCCGTGGAAGACGTGGAGAATATCAGTCCGCTGGCCCGCGGCACGATAATAGATAAGGTATTTCCCTGCGGGAAAGCACTTTACCCCGACAGCGATATCTTCCGAAAGTCTTCCAGCATCAGGGTGTTCCCCGAGCAGCCAGAAGCGGTCCACGATACTGCCAATGATACGGTCTGCAACTTCCGGACTGGCGCGCTTTGCCCAATAAAGAAAAATCTCGTCGAGGTCTCGCTCCGCTAGCTTAGCGATGCGATAGGGCATTACTGGCTAGAGGCTTCCTGGGCAAGGCGTTTCCGCCCTCTCGCCTTCACCCCATCCGCCAGCCTTCCCAATCCCTCGCGGCCTTCATATTCGGCATAGTCACCCGCATCGATTGCTTCAATGCTGGTCAGAACCCGCTGCCGGATGCCAGCAAGCTGCTGCTCCGTCAGGTCCGTGAGTATATCCTCGGCAGTAGGCTTTGCCAGTCTTAGCACGCGTACGTCCTCATCCTCCATGCGTCGCAGCGCCTCGCGAACCACTTCACTTGCGTTGTTGTAGCGGCCGCTCTTGACCTTCTTGCGAACGTAGCCTGCAAGACGCTCCGTGATCGATACGTTCATCTGATCCATAGCTCAGCCCTCAGCGTTCAGCGCTCTTCCCAGAATTTACCCTCAAGAGATGCGGATGTCAATCTTTGACATATGCGGCGCTTCTCCAGTTTTTGCGATGCCGCTGCGCCCACAGGTCCCACACGATATGAGACGATAATCACAGTCTCATGATCCAGCTCTCCTCCGCCGGAAAACGTTATGGCCACAAACTCCTCTTCGAAGGAGCCGATTGGCTGATTACGGCCAAAGACCGCGTCGGCTTGGTGGGTGCAAACGGCACCGGCAAATCCACGCTGCTGAAGATTCTTGGTGGATTGGAAACCCTCGACTACGGGACTATCAGCACCGCTAAAGGCATCAGCGCGGGCTATTTGCCGCAGGATGGACTTTCACTCTCCGGGCGCAGCGTTTTCGCCGAGTGCATGTCGGTATTCGACGAGCTGCGCGCCATGGAGCAGGAGATGGAGGACCTGACCGCCCGCATGTCCGAGGTGGACGACGGCTCGGCCGAATATGCGCAGATTGCCGACCGCTATCACGTCATCCAGCATGAATTCCAAACGCGCGACGGGTATGCCATTGAGGCGCAGGTCGGCACCGTTCTCACAGGATTGGGTTTTACCAAGGAAGACTGGCACCGCCAGACTGAGGAATTCTCCGGCGGCTGGCAGATGCGACTGGCGCTGGCCAAGCTGCTACTGCAGCAGCCGAATCTATTGCTGCTCGACGAGCCCACCAACCACCTCGATCTCGAGGCTCGCAACTGGCTGGAGGATTACTTAACGCACTATCCCCATGCTTTTGTTCTGATCTCTCACGACCGATATTTTCTGGACGTGACCGTCAACAAGATCGTCGAGATATGGAATAAGCAAATCCACTTCTATCCGGGCAACTACGACAAGTATCTGGCGCAGAAGACGCAGCGCCGGGAGCAGATTGAGGCTGCTTATCGCAACCAGCGCGAACGCATTGAACAACTGGAAGTCTTCATTAACCGTTTTCGATACCAGGCGACCAAGGCCAAGCAGGTGCAGAGCCGCATCAAGGAATTGGAAAAGATGGTGCGGATCGAGATACCGGAAGAAGAGAAGACGATTCACTTCTCCTTCCCCCAGCCCAAGCCCGGTGGGAGGAACGTCGCCGAGTTCCTGAACGTAGCCAAGTCCTATGGCAGCAAGGAAGTCTTCCGCGACGTCAGTTTCATGATTGACCGCGGCGACCGGGTGGCTCTGGTTGGCGTAAACGGCGCGGGGAAATCCACGTTGATCAAGCTGCTGGCAGGCCGCGAGCCGCTGACCCGCGGCGAATGCCGCCTCGGCCATAACGTACAGGCTGACTACTTTGCTCAGGATCAGTATAAGGAACTGAATCCTGACGCCCGCATCCTCGACGACCTCGGCGATTCTTCCGCGCACTCTACCCAGACTGAGTTGCGCAGCTTGCTCGGCTGTTTTCTTTTTTCCGCCGATGACGTTTTCAAACGGATTGGCGTGCTCTCCGGCGGCGAGCGCAACCGCTACGCCTTGCTTCGCATGCTGCTGCATCCCGCGAATTTTCTGTTGCTCGACGAGCCCACCAATCATTTAGACATTCGGGCCAAAGACGTTCTGCTCGAAGCCCTGGCCGGCTACTCCGGCACGGTGGTGTTTGTCTCGCATGATCGCTACTTTATTGACAAGCTGGCGACGCGAGTATTTGAAGTCGGCGGGGGACGGGTTGAAATCTATCCCGGCAACTATGAGGACTATCTCTGGCGAAAGCAGGGTGGCGCCGAGGCCCTGCAAGAGGCAGTTGCTGTCTCACAGCCCGCGGCGCGGCCAGCCAACGGCGACCAGGCTCCGGTGGCCGAGACGGCGGCGCTGCAAAAGCGCTTGAATCCCATCAAGCGAAAGCAGATGGAAGAACGAGTCGCGGAACTGGAAATAGAAATCAGCCAACTGGAGACCGCGATCGCCAACTGCGAATCGTCACTGCAAACCTTCGTCAGCGCCGAAGACACTACTCGCCTGACGCGCCAACTGGAGGATTCTCGCGCTCAACTGCAGCGCAACCTGGCGAAGTGGGATGAGCTTAACCAGGTGCTCCAACCCTAGCCGCCTGTGGTGAATTTCGAATTGCGAAAAGCAGCCCAGGGGAGCGGTGTGCAATTTTGACCAGAACTACGGATTGATACTGTTGTAATTTGCTGCAAGGAGAAGTGACGTGAAGGGACTCAGGCTGCAACGGCCTTGATCTGTCCCTCTGATGGCGCAGCACACATGTGGAGTTCGAATAGCTGCGCCATTCCTACTCTTCCAAGGAGCAGCACATGCTGACCAAGATCCCGTTCCATGACCCTGTGCCGAGCCCGACGTGAGACACCCCAGCCGCCGGTACAACAGCAACCACCCCCCGAGGACAAACCCGGCCGGCCGTTCCTGGTCCCCAACAAGCCCAAAGGTCAGTTGGTTTGGCCTGCTGACTGCTTGTGGCCGTTTACCCCTGAAATTGGTCATTGAACTGGAGGGGTTCACGACCCTGTGCACTTTTGAACAGTCAGGGGTGAGCAATTTACGCTATTGTTTCCGGGATCCGTACCGTGAAGCATTTGCGAGAAGAGAAAAAACTGCCAGCATGAGCCGAGTCTTGGTTGCGGAGGACGACGACGCGGTCCGCGATATGTTGTGCACCGTGTTGGTACGCGACGGCTTTGAGGTAGTTGCCGTGGCGAAGGTGTGCGATGCGCTCCATCACATTGCAACCGAGAGCTTTGACGTACTGCTTTCTGACATGCACATGCCGCATGCGGGTGGTGGTTTCACCGTCGTCAGCGCCATGCGCCACACCCACCCACAGGCGGTAATCCTGGTGCTCAGTGGCTATCCGGCGCTGGAGGAAGCCTTGTCCGCCATCCGCTTACCGGTTGACGAAGTTCTGATGAAGCCAATCGAAATCGGTTCGCTCCCAAGAATCATCCGCGATAAACTCACCAACCCTGGGTCTCATAGCCCGCAACCCAGGGAAACCGTGGCTTCCATTCTGGAACGGGATCTCAGTGCTACGATTCACGATTGGATGGCCTTGGTGGAGCACGATGAAGAATTGACCTGCATCCCGCTGAGCTTTGCAGACCGCGCGGGCCATCTTCCCAATATTCTCACCGACCTGATTGACCGTTTACGCTTCGCTCCAATCGAAAATGCCAAGGTCTCGCTGGCCGCACGCCAACATGGAAGTCTGCGGCGTAAACAGGGCTACACCGCGGCGATGGTGGTAGAGGAATCGCGCATCCTCCAGGTCAGCATCTTCAAGACCTTGCAAAATAATCTGGCCACCGTAGATTTCAGTAAAGTGCTGCTGGACGTGATCACCATTGCAGACGAAGTAGATTCGCAATTGAAACAGGCTATGCTCGGCTACATCGAACCGGTTGGGCAGCCGTCTGCCATGCCGGCGGCCTGACTCAATGCAGGTGGGATGCCCGTGGTTCGAACAGACTATTTTGCGGGAATTGGTGGTTGAATTGTTGAATCAACGAATCAACAAGACTTGGCACGCCGCCAGAAGGCACCCTTTAGCGCATAAGCGTAAAAGGAAGTTCTGGCAACTGGGGTTGTGACTGCGACCGACGAGGACGGAAGCATTGCCATTTTAGACTTTAAGCTGGAGATTGAATTTGTGGAGAGCGGCGCTTGGCCCAGGGGCCAGGCTGGTCTCGCCTGTGACGGGGAACGGGACTCTACGGTATTCCTGGGCCCCAAGACCGCCAGTGCGATCAATTCTTCGCTGACCACACTGTGAAAGAAATGTGGCACCGAAGCGGGTACGACTACCAAACCGCCTTGAGCTACGTCGTAATCGTTGCCCCAGACGCGCAACTTACCTTCGCCGCGCATGATTACGTACAGTTCATCTGCATCATGACTCTGGGTCTTGCTCGTCTCCTGTAAATCGGGGCTGCCCCGCTTCACCGTGATGACGCTCATGGATAATCCAGAATTGAAATCGAGCTGTAGGAACCCGCCTCCATGAAGGTGGCTTTGTTCGATAAGCTCATGAACTGTCCAACGTGGTGGGTGTTCGGTATGCATCTTTTTTATTACCTTACTGGAGATCGTAATCCGTTGGGCGGCCCAGATGTTGTTTTGGACGACGCTGCTCAACCTTAAGTAACCGTGTGATACTGTCCCGAAGATGGCGACCCGAGCATCGCGCAGACTCACGCCAGCAACAACCTTAAACTCGTTGAGTGCAAGCGGCCTGGGCGTTACAGCGCGGCCAAAACTGGTCAATTTGGTACACGTCCCATGGCATGTGGCGGGGTACGCTCCTGAAGTCGAACCGATGGAAAGCATATGCGCCGTCGCCGCTGGGAAGGGCGATAGGCTAGGCGAGGGGCGCGGGCATCGGCGCGCGCCTGCTCCAAGCTTTGCACTGGCAACCCCGCAAGGAGCCGCCGTAAGATCGTTGGCTGGGGATAACTCGGAGTGAGCGTGGAACATGCCTCGATCTAGCGCAGCGAAACGGAAGTCGAAGAGAACCAAATCGGTGGTGCCAGTGCGCCTCTGGATCGCCGGAAGCAAGAATAGCCATCTCGCGCATACTCTCGATGTCAGCAACCATGGCGTAAAGCTGGGTGGTTGCCGAGGCGAGATGAAGGTTGGCGACAAGATCGAAATTCAATATCACTATCAGCGAGCACAATTTCAAGTCACTTGGATCACGGCTCACAAGGGCTCGCCGGAAAAGCAAATCGGGGCTGAGTGTCTGGAGCCGGAGAAGCAGGTCTGGGGTGCGACATTTCCTCAGGAAGCGGATGAATACAAGAGGTGAGAATGACCGTGGTCAGTCGAGCGCCGTTCTTGGCTGGCGCCCAACGGAGATGATCCTGTGGCCAGACCTCTTCTACCCGGGGCCAGAAAGCCCTCTGGAAGGGAAGGCGTCCAGACCAGCTAGTTCTGGACGCCAGCAAACCTTAAGGGAGCGTCAAAAGACTCTCCAACACGGAGGTTAGATCGATCCCCCGGTGGGCGCAAGATTCCTGTCGTACCCCAATCCACGTTACTCAAGCACCCAGTTTTGCCGGCAGGGCCAAGTCGCCTCGCAGTATGCCGCCAACCTCATGCACCGGCAGAGGGTGCCGAAGTAGTAGCCTTGGATTTCGCAAATCATCAATCGCCAAGCTCACCCCCATGGCCTTTAATTCCTGAGCAACTGAGAAGGTCACATCCGTATCGTGTTTCCCCCATCCCTTCCAGCCGCAAGAATTGGCAATTGCCACCACTCAGTCTGGGCGACAGAGGATTGACGTGGGTTATGAGCGGTATGCGCCCTGGAGATGGGGGTGATTTCGTCCGGGTAAGCCGGCAAAGCCCTCGGCGCTTGGCTGGCCTCATGCCAATTTCCCAGTCATTGCGGAAAAGGTATTACACCTTGCCAGCGTCTTCCGTAACCTCCTTAAATGCAGCTACCCGTGCGATATTCAGGTTGGCTAAAGCCGAGCGATATTTGACAGCCACGAAGTTTACCGATCGCCAGAGAGAATCAAGAAAGGCCGAACCGTATGTTGCAATCCTCTGACAGCCAGAAATCGAGTTCACCAATTTCAACCGCGTTCGGTCCCATCAGCGCGGCCGGCGCTCCCACAGAACAGGCCACGATTGGCCGGTCCCTGGTCATCAAGGGTGAAGTGAGCGGCGCCGAATCACTCTACATTGACGGATCCATCGAAGGCAGCATCGCGGTTGCCGACCATCGTGTCACCATCGGGCGAAATGGCAAGGTGACGGCCAATATTACAGCCCGCGAAGTCGTCATCATGGGCAAGGTCAAAGGCAACATCCAGTGCGCCGACCGCCTGGATATTCGCGGAGAAGGTTCACTGACCGGCGATGTGGTTACGCAGCGCATCAGCGTGGAGGATGGCGCGATCCTCAAGGGCAGCGTTCAGGTTCGCGCGGCCGAAGCGAAACACGACAAACCTAATGGCCATCAGCCAGCGAGGCCGTCTGCCCCGGAAGCGGCGACCGAGCAGCCCAAAGCGGCCACGGTGGGCGCATAGACTTTTCCCCTCGTCCGCAGCAAGCCAAAGGGCGCGTTTCCGCAACGCGCCCTGTTGTTTTGATGAACCGACAAACCGCGCGGCCGCAAATCCTGCAGCTTCAGGTCTTAGGCTTCAAAGCGAGCGAAGCTGAGTTCATGCAATAGCGCTGGCCAGTCGGGACGGGGCCATCCGGAAAAACGTGTCCCAGGTGAGCGTCGCAACGCGCACATCGGACCTCGGTTCGCCGCATCCCGTAGGTGTTGTCGGCATGCTCCACCACGGCATTCGCGTCCACGGGCTGCGAAAAACTTGGCCAGCCGGTGCCGGAATCAAACTTGGTTTGAGAGTCGAACAACTCCTGTCCGCAGCAGGCGCATAAGAACGTCCCCGGCTCTTTCGTCTTCCAGTACTTGCCGGTAAAAGCGGGCTCCGTTCCGCCCTTGCGTGCCACCTGGTACTGTTCCGGGGTCAGCAGTTTCTTCCATTCTTCGTCGGTCTTTGTGATTTTTTCTGTCATAGATCGATGAGTCCTCACACCACTCCAATTGGATGCAAACTCCACCGGAAAGTTACGGCCCTGGTCGCGGATTTACCGCAGTCCTATTTGCCGGGCTGCAACAAACACGGCCATCCCCAGCATGGCGTTAGCACCAGTCAATCCTCCCGTTTCTGCTCTATTCCTTCGTATCGGCCCCGGAAAAACAGCAGAGGATTGCCTTCGCGCACCACTACATCCTCCACTTCCGCGATAAAAATCGTGTGGTCGCCGGCGTCTTGTGCGGTATGGAGGCGGCATTCCAGGTATGCCAGCGCTCCGTGCAGAACCGGGGTTCCATGGCCAGTCCGGTCGAAAGCCGCCCCGGCTTTGGCGAAGTCCTGGGCGGCGCGATCCGGGTCGGCATAGTACTCGGAAACGGCGGTCTGGTTTTCCGCCAGCACATTCACTCCGAAGCGCTTCTTAGCCTGTAAATGGGCGTGAGTCTGTGCCTTATGATCGACGCAAACCAGCACCAGTGGTGGCTCCAGCGAAACCGAGGCAAAGGCGTTGGCCGTCATCCCGTGGACTTGGCCGTCGTCGTCCAAAGTAATGACGGTGACCCCGGTGGCAAAACAGCCCATCGCCTTGCGGAATTCGCCCTGGGTAGCGCTCATGCTCTCCAACGTTGTAACACGACGCACGCATCCAAGGGAAAGCCGGCTCTCATGTATCATTTCGATTACTTGCAGGGAAAAGGATTTTGGTTTTGCTCTCAATGTCCTCCAGAGGTCCAGGTGTGGCAGTTGCGCAAGAAAACGGCACGCGGGCTCCAGTTCCAAGTTCACTCCTGGAAGAATTGCGGGACGGCCTGCCGCTTTCACGCGAGGCGGCGTGCGCTGTTATTGGCTGCGGCGATGCTGACCTCCCTGCCTTGCTCTCGGCCGCCCAGGCGGCAAAGGAACGCTTCAAACCCGGCGTCATTACCTACTCGCGTAAAGTTTTTCTTCCGCTGACCAATCTTTGCCGCGATTATTGCGGCTATTGCACTTTTCGCCGTGATCCGGACCAGCCCGGCGCGCATACCATGACCCCGGATGAAGTGTTGCAAGTGGCGCGTGAAGGCCAGAGGCTGGGTTGCACCGAAGCGCTCTTCAGCCTGGGCGACAAGCCTGAACTTGTTTTTCCGGAGATGCGCCAGACTCTCCGCCGGCTGGGATTCAACTCCACTCTGCAATATCTGGAAGCCATGTGTGAACTGGTGCTGCGGGAAACCACGCTGTTGCCGCATCCTAACCCGGGATTGCTAAGCCCTGAGTGGATCGCTCGTCTGGCTGCCGTCTCGCCCAGCATGGGACTCATGCTGGAAACCACAAACACTTCGCTTCTGGCTGCGGGCGCGGCGCACGACAATGCTCCCGATAAGGTTCCGGCTAAGCGCCTGCGTACCATTGAAGAAGCGGGGAAGCGGAACGTCCCCTTCACCACCGGTGTATTGATTGGCATCGGTGAGACGCTCGCAGACCGGGTGGACACTCTGCTTGCGATTCGCCAACTGCACCGCCGCTACGGTCATATTCAGGAAGTCATCGTCCAGAACTTCCGCGTGAAGCCCAGCATTCCCATGCGCGATTGCCCCGAACCCAGCCGCGGCGAAATGCTGCGCGCCGTGGCGGTGGCGCGCTTGTTGATGCCCCAGGTCAATATCCAGGCTCCTCCCAACCTTTCCGCGCCCTATTACGACGATCTGCTCGATGCGGGAATCAACGACTGGGGCGGAATCTCGCCCTTGACGCCGGATTTCATCAATCCGGAAAAGCCTTGGCCGCATCTGGAACAACTGAGATTGCGCACGGAAGCGAAGGGATTTAGCCTGCGGCAACGACTGCCAGTTTATCCCGAATTCTTGCCGGCGGCGACCGCTGGGCACGGACTGTTGGCCGAGAAAACCAGAGCCGCCGCTGATCCTCTGGGTTTCGCCAAAGCGGCGCGGGCGTCATGATTACCGTCCTCACCGGTGGCACCGGAGGCGCCAAATTTGTGGACGGCCTGCGCAAAATCCTTCCGCCTGAGGACCTCACGCTCATTGTCAATACTGGCGACGACTTCGAGTGGTGGGGACTAAATATCTCGCCCGACGTAGATTCAATCACCTACGTTCTTGCGGACCTACTCAGCCGGGAGCGCGGTTGGGGAGTGCAAGACGACACCTTTCTCTGCCTGGACAGAATGAAGAAAATGGGCGAGCCGTCGTGGTTTCAGATTGGGGACCGCGATTTGGCGCTCCACCTGTTTCGCACTCAGCTCATTAAACGGGGAAGCACCCTGACCGAGGCCACCGCGGAAGTCGCTGCGAAGCTTGGCATCACGGCGAAGATCCTTCCCATGAGTAACCATCGGATAGAGACTCGCGTCCAGACTCCTGCCGGCGAGCTGAGCTTTCAGGAATATTTTGTCCAGCGCCATTATCGCGACGAAGTTCTTTCGGTGCGCTTCCGAGGCGCTGAAACTGCGCCGGCTGCGCCAGGCGTGATTGACGCGATTCTCTCCGCGGATACCGTGCTGCTTGCGCCCAGCAATCCAGTCACGAGTATTGGGCCAATTCTTGCTGTGTCCGGCATTCGCGACGCCCTGCGCCGGACGAAAGCTCCGGTCGCCGCGATCAGTCCCATCGTCGGGGGGGCCGCTGTCACCGGGCCAGCTGGAGCTTTGATGGCAGCGTGTGGGCTGCCTGTTTCACTCGCAGGCGTAGTGAAGGCCTATGAAGATTTTCTTGACCTATTGATTGCCGATAGCTGCGACCGTCAAGCAGCGGAAGAACTTCAACGCCTGGGCCTAAGCCTGCGCTGCACAAATACGATTATGAAAACAGAGCACGACCGAACCGAGTTAGCGCGGGCTGTTCTCGCATGCGTTGCCGATTTAAGATCGGCAAAAGGTGCAACTACAGTCGCGCCATTGGCGGGGTGAAGAGTATCTAATCAAGAGAGTATCGAATCAAGAGTCAGACGAGTTTCCCATGATCCTCATCCCAGTTAAGAATCTCGCCCATGCCAAGCAACGTCTTGCTGATGTGCTGGATCAACCTGCCCGCACCGAGCTAGCCCAGGCTATGCTGTGCGATGTGCTCGAGGCTGTCGCTTCGTTGACGAACCGGCCGGAAGTTGCACTTGTCACTAGCGATGGTTTCGCCACCGGCCTGGCCAGGCAATTCGATTTCGAAGTAATACCGGACAACGCTAACCTGGGTGAAACCGCAGCCATCGCCGCGGCAACCCAACTCTGCGAATCCCGCGGGATTGAGAGTACGCTCGTCATTCCCGGCGACATTCCTCTGGTTACGGCTGACGAGCTGAAGAAGATTCTGCTGGCTGCCCCGGCGGTTGGATCTGTGCTGGTTCCCGCCGCCGACGGACGCGGCACCAACGCTGCTCTTCGCCGGCCCGCGGGATTGTTCCCCTTGCGCTTCGGCAACGACAGCTTCAGGCCCCACTTGGCCGCGGCGCGCGCCACGGGAAAGCCCTGTGTGGTGCTCGCGTTGCCGGGCGTTGCGCTGGACGTGGATACTCCTTCCGATCTGCGGCAGCTTGCCGCCGCCCGAGGCGAAACCCGTACCCAGAGCCTGGTTCGGAGGTTAGGCCTGCTTACTCATCCGCTTCCTCAGGCCGCCGGCGAATGAAGATCGCAAATCATCCGCGGGAAGTTCGTGTCATCCCCATCAGCCTGCAGGGAGACATCCACCCGGGAGATTTGCTCGCCGACAAACTCTTGCAAGCCCTGCAGCATCAGAAACTGTCTCTGCAACAAGGTGACATCCTCGTGGTGAAGCACAAGATTATCTCCAAAGCTGAAGGGCGTCTGGTTGAACTCGCTGCGGTGAAGCCTTCCGCCGCATCCCGCGGTTGGGCCCGTCGCTATCATCTCGATGCGCGCGTCGTCGAAGTCGCTCTCGCTCAAAGCCGCCGTGTGGTGCGCCGCAAGCGCGGTGTGCTGATCACGGAAACTTCCCCAGGCTTGGTTTGCGCCAACAGTGGCGTGGATGTTTCCAACGTTGACGGTGGAAGGCACGCGGTCTTGCTGCCCGACGATCCCGACCGCTCCGCCGCGCGCTTGCACCGCGAACTGAAGAAGCGTCTGAAAGCTTCCGTCCCGGTAATAATCTCTGACAGCTTTGGCCGTCCTGGCGCGAAGGATTGACCGAAGTGGCCATCGGCGTGGCCGGCATGCGTCCCTGCACGATTATCGTGGAAGCCGTGATTCCCACGGCTATCCCTTGCACTCCAGCATCGAGGCCGTCGCCGATGAACTGGCTTGCGCTGCCGGCCTGGTCTGCGGCAAGCTAGCTGGTACGCCAGCCTGCATCATTCGCGGGTTCGCTTATCGGCCAGGCCGGGGAGCCGCGCGAGGATTTAATTCGCCCGGCCAAGTATGATTTATTTCGCTGAATTGCTGGAGTGAGTTGCTAGAGGAGGAACTCATGTCACGAACTCTGACGCAATCCGAATTGGAAAGCTTTCCTTCTCTGCGCTGGTCCGGCGCCGCTCGCCGCGCCACGCCCGCGGTGCGGGCCGCGCTGGATCGGGTGCTCGACATGCAGGATGGCAGTGCCCTCTCGCGCGAGCAGTGCCTGCGATTGGCGCACGCCGAAGGAGATGATCTGCTAGCCTTGCTGGTGGCCGCCGACGCGCTTCGCCGCGAAATCGTAGGCAACCTCGTTACCTACGTCGTCAATCGCAACATTAATTTCACTAACGTTTGCTTTGTCGGCTGTAAGTTTTGCGCCTTCAGCCGCGGCCCGCGCGAATCCGACACCTACTTTCTGAGCATGGAGCAGATCGCTCAAAAAGCCACTGAAGCCTGGGAGCTCGGCGTCACGGAAGTCTGCATCCAGGGAGGACTGCCCCGCGACTTACCTCCATTCCACTATCGCGATATCCTGCGGGCCGTGAAGCGGGCTGTCCCCGGCATGCACATCCATGCCTTCTCGCCCATGGAAATCGTGTATGGCGTGGAACTCACCGGTATGGCTCTGCGCGATTACCTCTGCATGTTGCGCGACAATGGGCTGGATACGCTTCCCGGCACGGCGGCTGAGGTTCTCGACGACGAGGTTCGTTTCGTTCTCTCGCGCAATAAAGTCTCCACCGCACAGTGGAAGGAAGTCATCCGCACCGCGCATGGCTGCGGCATCCAAAGCACTTCTACGCTGATGTACGGACACGTCGAAACCCCCGTCCATTGGGTCAATCAGCTCCTGCTCCTGCGGGAAATCCAGGCGGAAACTGGCGGCTTCACCGAGTTTGTGCCACTGGGCTTCGTGCACCAAAATACCTTGCTGTTCCAGCAGGGCTTGGCGCGCTCCGGTCCCACGCTGGCCGAACACCTCAAAATTCATGCCCTCGCCCGCATCCTGCTCGCGGGCTCGATCGACAACGTTCAGGTTTCCTGGGTAAAGCTCAATCGCCGGTTGTCGCAACTGTGTCTGCATGCCGGCGCCAACGATTACGGCGGTACGCTGATGGAGGAAAATATTTCCCGCGAGGCTGGCGCCACGGCCGGCCAATACACCAGCCCTGAAGATTTCCAGGCGCTGATTCTCGAAGCTGGCCGTATTCCCGCCGAACGGAACACCGCCTACACCCGCATCCGGATCAAGCAGCCGCCGGAATCCTGCATCGCCGAGCAATCGCTCGAACCGGAGTTTGCCTGATTATGCCGGGCACGATTGCGGTCCTCGGCGGTACCGGGCCTGAAGGTTTTGGCCTGGCGCTGCGCTGGGCGGGAGCAGGAGAAACGGTCATCATCGGGTCACGCGACCGCCAGCGGGCTCAAGACGCGGCGGCAAACATCCGGGCGCGCATCGGCGGCGCCAGGGTTTCCGGCGAGGAAAATTCTGCCGCCTGCGCTGCGGCCGGCCTGCTCGTCCTCACCATTCCTTTCGCAGGCCACGCCGCCTTGCTTAAGCAGATCAAGTCTTCCATTCGACCGGGGAGCGTGGTCGTCGACACCACCGTGCCTCTGGCGGCGAGCGTCGGAGGCCGCGCCACGCGTACCCTTGGCGTCTGGCAAGGCTCGGCGGCCCAAGAGACCGCCGAACTCGTTCCCGCAGGAATCCCGGTTGTGGCGGCGTTCCATAACGTTTCCGCGGATCTGCTCAACGCCGATGGCGCCGTAGATTGCGACGTCATCGTTTGCAGCGACCATGCCGCGGCCAGCCAGAGAGTCCAGGAGCTTGCGGCGAAAATTCCCGGCGTCCGCGCCATCGACGGCGGCAAGCTGGAGAATGCCCGCATTTTGGAGCAAATTACTGCATTGTTGATCGGCCTGAACATCCGCCACAAGGGCCATTCGGGCATTCGCATTACCGGCTTGCCGCCGGCCGCATACCGTACTAGTTGAGGAGTTTTCCGCTGTGACCTCAGTGCCCTCTGTGGTGAACGGGAATGCCATCGAGTTCCACAAGGTCTCCTATCGCCTCGGCAATGGTCATGAACTCCTCCGCGAACTCAACCTTGAAGTGAAAGCCGGAGAGACGCTGGTCCTCCTCGGCCGCAGCGGCTCGGGCAAAACCACCACCCTCAAACTCATTAATCATCTGCTGGCTCCAACCGAGGGCGAGGTCTGGGTAAACGGCCGCTCCACCCGCGACTGGGATGTCATCCGCTTGCGCCGTTCCATTGGCTACGCCATTCAGGATGTTGGACTGTTTCCGCACTTCACGGTGGCGCGCAATATTGCGGTCGTGCCGCAGATCGATGCGTGGCCCAAAGACCGCGTCCAGAGCCGGGTGCAGGAGCTCATGCAACTGGTAGGCCTCGAACCGAAACTGGCGGAGCGCTACCCCCGTGAACTTTCCGGAGGACAGCGCCAGCGCGTTGGTGTGGCCCGCGCCCTCGCTGCCGACCCGCCGATTCTTCTCATGGACGAACCCTTTGGCGCACTCGATCCCATTACCCGCGCCGAATTGCAGCGCGAGTTTGCGGGTTTGCAGCAGCGCCTCCGCAAGACCGTGGTTTTTGTCACTCACGATCTGCGCGAAGGCCTGCTGCTCGGTACGCGAATCGCCCTAATGGAAAATGGCCGCATGGTCACGCTGCTCGCAGCCGATGAGTTTGTGCGCTCCACGGACCAGCGAGTCGCTACCTACGTGAATGCGTTTGGGTCCGATCTCAATCGAGATGGAAAGGGAGGCCGCGGATGAATCTCTGGCAATTCCTTTTGCAAAATCATGCCGAAGTTTTGCAGCTTACCGGAGAGCACCTCTGGCTGGTCGGCGTTTCCACCATTCTCGCCGTGCTTATCGGTATTCCGCTCGGCATTGCGATCACGCGCTGGCCGGCGCTGAACAAGCCTGTGCTTGGCGGCGCCAACATCATCCAGACCATTCCGAGCCTCGCGCTCTTCGGGTTCCTGCTGCCCGCTCCCTGGATCGGCGAGCGGGCTGATCGCCTGGCGATTCTCGCGCTGACCCTCTACGCGTTGCTTCCTCTGATCCGCAACACCTACACCGGCATCAAAGGTGTGGACCGCTCTGTAGTGGAAGCTGCGCGCGGCATGGGCATGACCGACGGGCAGCTTCTGTGGCAGGTGGAACTTCCTCTCGCGCTCGGCGTGATCATCGCAGGGGTGCGAGTCGCCACGGTTATCTCAATTGGCCTGGCAACCATTGCCGCTGCCATCGGCGCCGGAGGTCTGGGCGAATACATCTTTCGGGGATTGGCGATGGTGAATAATTCCGTCATTCTGGCAGGCGCCATTCCCGCCGCAATCATGGCTCTGCTGGCGGACGTAGGCCTGGGATGGCTGGAAAAACAACTGAGCCCGCACTGACGTTCTTTAGCGGAGATCATCTTGACGGCCTGTGACTTTTTGACCGATGGGTGGCCCATCCTAGTCGCGCATTTTGCGACTAGGGTGGGATTCCACAATGGCCGCCCTGAGCGAAGTCCGAAGGGGTGGCATTCCATAAACATCGGTCCTGATTCCTACGCACGCCGGAGTGTTGGACAAGATCACCCTCAATCCATGCGGAATTTACTCCTTATCCTCCTCACCCTCGCTGCGCTCCTCACCGCCTGCGGGCCGCCCCGCAAAGATCGCATCGTCATCGGCTCCAAGAACTTCACCGAGCAACTCATCCTCGGCGAAATCATGGCCCAGCAAATCGAAAACAAAACGCACCTGCCGGTCGAGCGCCGTTTTTATCTTGCCGGCACCTACATTTGCCACCAGGCAATCCTGGGCGGACGCATTGATATTTATCCGGAATACACGGGCACGGCTCTCACTGCGGTACTCAAGCAAAATCCCGGAGGCACTCGTGAAGAGGTCTACCGCCAAATCGAATCCGAATACGCCAACCGCTTCCACCTGGCCGTGGGCCAACCTTTCGGCTTCAACGACACGTTCGCCATCGAAATTCGTGGAGACGACGCCCGCCGCCTGCATTTGCAAACCATTTCACAAGCCGCTGCCTACACTCCCCAATGGCGCGCCGGCTTCGGCTATGAATTCATGGAACGTCCCGACGGCTACAAGGGATTGGCCGCAACCTATGGCCTGCGCTTCGCCGCGCCGCCGCGCATTATGGACCTGGGTCTGCTCACCCGAGCCCTGAAAGAACAACAGGTTGACCTGATCGCAGGCAATACCACCGACGGACTCATTCCCGCGCTGGATTTGTTCGTCCTGGAGGACGACCGCCACTACTTTCCGCCCTACGAAGCGGTTCCCATCATGCGCGAGCAAATGCTGCAACTCCATCCCGAAGTGAAGGCGGCGTTAGACGAGTTAGCGGGAAAAATCTCCGACGACGAGATGCGCCAGCTGAACTACTCGGTCGACGGGCAGCATCGTGATGTGAAGGAAGTGGTACGCGAATTTCTACAGCGGAAAATGCCCTAAGAGAAGCCATTAGCCACTGCTTCCCACGGATGACGCAGATTGACCATTTTGAATTCGGTGACAATCCGTTTAATCCGTGGCCGCCTTGCTTAGTTCTCCTCCAGATTCGCTGGTACTTCCAAATGGATCAGCGGCGGCGGGGTCTGCGAAGGCCCGGCGTGCAACCCGCATTCCGTCTTTTTGAAGCCAGACCAGCGGCCCGCACGCGGATCTTCTCCGGGCAGGACGGCGCGGGTGCAATGGGTGCAGCCAATGCTGGGATAATTGCGATCGTGCAACGCGTTGTAAGGAACCTTGTGCCGGACGATGTAATTCCACACCATCTTGGACGTCCAGTCGGCGAGCGGATTGATCTTGACCAGTTGGAATTTTTCGTCCCACTCGACCTTATGGGCGCCCGCGCGAAAAGAAGTCTGGTCGCGGCGGATGGACGTGATCCAGGCCCGCAACTCGGAAAGTTTCCGCCGTAGCGGCTCAACTTTGCGAATGCTGCAGCATTTGTCGGGATCGCGGCTCCAGAGCGCTGGGCCTTGCGCCCGCTCTTGCTCCTCCGGCGTGAGCGACGAATAAATTCTTTCCACCTTCACCCCGTAGTGGCGCTCGACCCGGTCAATCAGATCGTAAGTTTCCGGGAAAAGAAATTCCGTGTCGCCAATAAAAATGTTCATCGCCGGATTGACGCGGGTGGCGATGTCAATCAGCACCAGGCCCTCGACGCCGAAGGCTGAGGCCATCGCAACATCGTTCTTAAACGTGGAGAACGCCCAGCGTAAAGTCTCTTCAGGCTTCCATTTCTCGGACAGGGCCTGTACGTGTTCCAGTGTCTCTTTCACTCGGATTGCTCCTGGGGATCCGCCGGTTCGGGAAATTGCGCTGGCGGAAGAAGATTCGGGTCCGGCGTCGTCCACATCGCCGGTGGACGCAGAGAATCATGCCTGGCAAACCGCACCACTTCCCCGACCACCAGCAACGTGGGTGCTTCTAACTGGGGCGCCCGGGGAAGTGCTTCCAGCGTCGTGCGAAAAACTTGTTCCTGGGAAGACGCCGCTTGCGAAACCACGGCGCAAGGCGTGGATTTCTCTAATCCTGCTTCCACAAGTCTTTGCGCCGTTTGTTCGTAGTCATAGCCCGGCATGTACACCACGATCGTTGCCTTTGGGGAGAGGGCCGCAGGCCAGTCACTGAAACCAGCGGCCGAATGGTGTCCGGTCAAAATCACCAGACTGGAAGCCTTCTCGCGGTGAGTCAGCGGAATCTGCGCGGCAGCCGCCGCGGCCAGTGCGGCAGTCACGCCAGGAACAATCTCGACTTCGATTCCCGCCTGCCGCAGAGCCTCGATCTCTTCTCCCGCTCGACCGAAGATCAGAGGATCTCCGCCCTTCAGTCGTACGACCTGCAGGCCCAGCAGCGCGAACTGAACCAGGAGCGCATTGATTTCTTCCTGGCGAACTTTTTTCTTGCCGCAGCGCTTGCCTACGCTGCGCAACTGCGCAGTCTTGGGCGCCAGCGCCAGAATTTGCGGTCCAATCAATTCATCGTGCAGCACCACGTCGGCGGTTTTCAGCGCCCGCAACGCTTTCAACGTGAGCAACTCCGGATCTCCCGGTCCAGCTCCCACCAAGTACACTTTGCCCTTCATTGCGTCCCACCTTTGGCTGCCACGAAAGCTTCGCGGCTCGCCATCTGATGCAGGAGTTGCCGCCGCTGTTCGGGATCCATATTCTGGGCAAAAAGGGCTTCCCGCGCTTCGCCTAACTCTTCTATCCACCCGGCATATTCCGCGCCAAATTGTTCTTCGAGTTCACGGCGAATCCGTTGCGCCAGTGCGGGGCTTAGCCCGGCGGTAGAAATCGCCAGTTGTAGAGCGCCCCGGCGCACCACAGCGGGGTAATAAAAATCGCAGTGATCGGGGTCGTCTACTGCATTGCAAAGCATGTTGCGCTGTTGCGCTTCCTGGAAGACGGTTGCGTTCAGGTCGGGAAGGGAAGTGGCCGCGATTACCAGGAAGATGCCGTTAAGGTCCTCGCTCGTAAATTCTCGTCGCTCCCACCTGATGCGACCCGAGCGGGCCCACTCAGCGAGTGCGGCGTTCGCTTCCGGCGCGACCACGCGCACCCTGGCGCCAGCTTCCAGCAAGCCTGGAATTTTGGACTCGGCGATGCGTCCCGCCCCCACCACCAGGCATTCGCGGTCTTCCAGTTTGACGAACATCGGAAACAAGCTGGGCGCTGGTCGCGCTCCCTCGCCCCGTTCCGCCGCCGTATTGGTCTTTAACTCTGCCATAAAAAACCACCGCCAGACTCTCGAGTCTGGCGGTGGGTAGGATTGCTGTTTTGACTAGATATTCTTAGTTCAGCAGCCTCCCCGCGCCAGACGCACACATGTAACAACAGGTACAACATTGACAGCGGCTCTGGCGTGAGGTCTGCATTGACTTACTTAGCCTAAATTGCGATGGACTTGGATGTCAAGAAGTTCAATTCATCGGTGATGTCTCAGTTTCCCCAAGTTCTCCGATTTAGAGAGGCGATTTGCCGTCTCCGCGACCTTTGCCTAGAAGCCCGTGGTGCAACTACGGTTTGTATCAGGGTATGCCTTCAGGCATACCGTAAGTGCCGGGTTCTAAATCCGCCTTTAGGCGCTGTTCTTCGTAATTCGACATTCACCACAGGCTGCCAGGGTCTCGGCGATCTCCGCGGTCTAAAGCTTTTTGCCGTAAAAGAGTCAAAGCCTTACACCGCAGAGGACGCTGAAAACAGCCCCCCAGGGCCCTGGGGAATTTCTGCAACGAGCAAACTGAGACATTACCAATTCATCGAGCGAAGAAAGAGCGTAGAAATATCTTTAAACCCGGTCACAAAACAGCGGCTTGCCGGACTGGTTCTTCCTTTCGGGAAGTAGGCGATCCCTCCCGCCGCTTGCCTGCAACCTCGCGATAGGCGTCGAGGATCTGCTGGGCCGAGACCTCCCACGAAAACTTCTTGGCCTGTTCATAGCAGCGGCGTTTCATTCTTTCGCGCAAACCCTGATCGGTGAGCACGCGGTGCAAGGCCCGCATGATCTCGAAAACGTTCTCCGGGTTCACCAATACGGCGGCGTTGCCCACAACCTCGGGCAGCGACGAGGTATTCGACGCCAGCACCGGCGTCCCGTGCGCCATGGCTTCCAGCGGCGGCAACCCGAAGCCCTCGTAGAGCGAGGGAAAGACGAAAATCTTGGCGGCGTCATAAAAGACGCGCAGCACGTCAATCGGAATGAAGCCCAGAAAGCGCACATCATTCTGCACTCCACCACGGATCACGGTGCGGCGCAAGTCCGGATGCTTGGAAAGCTCGTCCCCAATAATAATCAGCTTCAGGCCGGGATACTTTTCCTCTTTCTCCAATTCCGCCTTTAGAGCGGAGAAGGCCTCGATAATGCGCACGATGTTCTTGTGCGGGCTGATGCGGCCCGCATAGAGCAAGAAGGGATAGTTGACCTGATAGCGTTCCACCAGGAACTGCCGGTCCGCGGCGGTGGCGTGTCCGCCCAAAAAGCGCTCATCAATCGCGTTATAAACCACTCGGATGCGATCGGGAGCGATGCCGAAGAGTTTCTCGATCTCGCTTTTGGTGAATTTGGAAACCGCGAAGATGCATGCCGCCCCTTTCAGCACACGCCGCGTGAGCTGAAAATTCAACAAGCGCCGGATCTCCGACCGCCCGTTGGTGCGCGACATATGCTCCAGCACATCGTGGACGGTCAGCACATAGGGGCAGGGCAAGCTGCGCGGCATGGAGAACAAGTGCGGGACGTGAACCAAATCGCATTTCGACTGCTTGAGAATGGCGCGATATCGAAAGTAGCCGCGCGGCGTATGGTCCGACTCCTGCAACGGAACCGCCTGAAAATTAGGCGGAAGCGGCCCCATTTCCTCCACTCGCTGCGGCGATCCAATTAGAAGGTACTCGCTTTCCCCATCCAGGCGAGTCAGCGCGCGCACCACATTGCGGGTATAGGTCCCGATGCCAAATTCGGTGATGCGCCGGATATCAATGGCAATTTTCACGGGGAAACTTCAATCAAGTGAAACGGTGAGATACGGAAAAGTTTAGATTCTCGACTTCTGGAAGCCGATTGGGTTCACCTCCAAAATCGGCAAGCAAAAATGTGAAATCCAAAGTCCACCCTACGACCTCAACTCCGCCTGGGCTTTCGCCCGGCGTTCGGGGTAGAGGGGGAATGTCTCCGCCAACTCCAAAACCTGCTGGCGGATTTTTCCCAGCGACCCGGCGTCAGTGCGCTGATGTAACGCCTCGGAGATCCAGCGGCCAACCTGACGCATTTCGGGTTCTTTCATGCCGCGCGTCGTCAGCGCGGGTGTGCCAATACGAACCCCGCTGGGCTTCAGCGGCGGATTGGTGTCGAACGGGATCGTGTTCTTGTTCACCGTGATCCCCGCGTCGCCCAATGCCTTTTCAGCCTCGCTGCCCAGCATCCCCTGGGAGAAAACATCGATCAGCATGACATGCGTATCGGTGCCGCCCGAGATAACGCGAAACCCTTCCGCCGCAAGCGTTTCAGCCAAAACCCTGGCATTGGCCACTACCTGCCGCGCGTATTCCTTGAACGACGGTTGCAAAGCTTCGAGAAAGCACACCGCCTTAGCGGCGATGATGTGGACCAGCGGGCCACCTTGCATCCCGGGGAAGACTACCTTGTCAATGGCCGCGGCAAAATCCATTTTGGATAAGATCATGCCCGAGCGCGGCCCACGCAGCGTCTTGTGAGTTGTCGAAGTGACGATATGCGCATGCGGCACCGGCGAGGGATGCGCGCCGCCAGCCACCAATCCGGCAAAGTGTGCCATGTCTACCAAATATAGAGCGCCAACTTTGTCGGCGATGCGGCGCATACGCGCGAAGTCAATGATCCTCGGATAGGCGCTGCCGCCGCCGATGATTAGCTTGGGGTGCTCCTTCTCCGCCAACTTCTCGAGATCGTCATAGTCAATGGTCTCGGTTTCTTTGGTGACGCCATAGGGCACCACGCGATACGTCTTGCCGGAAAAATTCAAATGGTGGCCGTGGGTGAGATGCCCGCCATGCGCCAGGTTCAGACCGAGAATCGTGTCTCCCGGCTGCAATACCGCTGCATAGGCGGCCATGTTGGCCTGCGATCCGGCGTGCGGCTGAACGTTCACATGCTCGGCGCCAAAAAGCTGCTTGGCGCGATCACGGGCCAGATTTTCCACCACGTCGGCAAATTCGCAGCCCCCGTAGTAGCGCTTGCCCGGGTAGCCCTCGGCATACTTGTTGGTGAACACCGATCCCATCGCCTCCAGCACCGCGTCGCTCACGAAGTTCTCGGAGGCAATCAGCTCCAGGCCGTCATGCTGGCGGCGCGTTTCGTTGTCAATGGCAAGCGCAACTTCGGAATCCACTTCATAAAGAGGGCGGGACATAGGGGTCATTTTCATCTCAGGTTCTAGGCTCTCAGTCTACTTGGCGGTTGTACCGCTGTGCTTCTCGTCGTTTTCGAGCTCGCTGATTTTCTCGATGCGCTGCAGGTGCCGGCTGTCTCCAGAAAATTCGGTATTCAGCCAGCGGTCCACAATCTTCAGCGCGGCCGCTTCGTCGAGCAACCGGCCGCCCAGCGTCAGCACGTTAGCGTTGTTGTGTTCACGGCTGAGCTGCGCCTCCACTTCACTGTGCACGTTGGCGGCGCGAATCCCGGGAATTTTGTTCGCGGCAATGGACATGCCGATGCCAGCGCCGCACACCAGAATCCCACGGTCAGCCCGCCGGGCAGCTACCTTTTCGCCCACCGCGCGCGCGTAATCCGGATAATCCACAGCCTCATTGGAGTGCGTGCCCAGATCGTCCACGCTGATCCCGTGATCGACCAGATGCTGACGAATCTTCTCCTTCAGTTCGAAGCCGCCATGGTCAGCGCCGAGGGCAACCTTCATATGGACATTGTAAACAAGCAGTTAGCAATTAGCACTTGGCAATTGGCAGGAGAGCTATCAGCTATCAGCCGTCAGCTTTCAGCTATCGGTTTTCTGACACCAAGATACAGAAGCCGGACGGTAGGGGCCGAAAGCTGATGGCTGACAGCTGATAGCTAATTGCTTTCAAACGCTGTCCGAAAGAAGGTCGCTAACTGCCACCCATCCATGTATTTGAAGGGAGTTTCGCCAGTGGTGTAGTGGCCGCAGGGGAGCACCACGACTTTGTGATCCAGGGCATGGCGTTCAAATTCTTCTACGGCGTGGCGGGAAAGTTCCGGAGGGAATGTGAGGTCGTATTTGGCATAGATGATGAGCGATTTTCGCGGCCAACGGGTGAATTGGCGGAAATAGGAGATCGGGCTGACCCCGCTCCACAGTTGGCGCAGGCGATCAAGGTCGATTCTGGGCTCCAGGCCCTCGCGGATGTGGCGGGTAGATTGGCCGTGCCAGACCACGTCCGCGACGTTCGTGGACGCGTGATTGAAAGCCGCTGCCCGGATGCGGGAATCGTGCGCGGTCGCCAGAAAGGCATAGCAGGAACCGAGACTGGTGCCCATGATTCCGAGCTGGGTATAGCCCTGCTGCTCCAGCCAGTCGAGGCAACAGCGGCTATCGATAACGCCCTGGCGGCAGGCATCGAGCGTGCGTCCGATGTTGGCGGAGACCGCGTAGTCAGCCCGGTGAATTCCAACTGGCCGGCGCATCTCGTGATAAGGCAAGGTCAGGCGAAGCACCGCAATCCCCAGCCAGTTCAGGACGCGGCATAACGAGACGTAGGAGAGAGCGTCGGAATTCCAATGGGGCAGCAGGACGATGGCCCGCCGGCCACGCGCCGGAAACCAACGGGCGTTCACCAGATTGTTCTCGGCGCAAAGAGACTTTACCGGTGAGGTAAACCGGAGAAAGTCAGCGTGGGTTCCGCGAACCTTCTCCTCCAGCCGGGGATCGGGAACTTCGCGGGTGCTGAAGACCTGAACCTCGCGCCGCTCCAAGCGAAAATCCTGCGGGACGGCGTAGGCGTAGAACTCATCGCTCGAGGCAACGATGCGCTGATTAAATTCGCGCAGGAATTTTTCGCCGTCTTCGGGCACGTAGCCGGGGCCAAAACCGTTGCGGCAAGGCCAATCCTGCGCCCACTCCACACCCCATTCCAGCGGACGCACCACCCGGTTGTTGTCCACCGAGGTGAGCCGGGTCTCCCAGTCGTACATCCATTGCGCGTAGCGCGAAGGCATATATGTGGAGGATAACAAAGGACTGGCAAGTGGTCAGGGGGCTTACAGGGAAGCGCTTCCGGAGGCATTGGATGGAAGCTAAGGGCCGCTCGAAGGTTCCAGCGGGAACATAATGCGGATTTCGCGCAAGTGTTCCAGCTGGAACACTTTGTCCCGAAACGGGAAATCCACAGGAAAATCGGGAAATGGTATTGACCTCACGTTTGTTTCGGGGAGGTCAATGGTCAGCTGTCACAGCCAATTCTTCCCGCGTCGTTTGAACATGAATATTGGTCGCCACGATTGCGTGTAGCTACATTTGGCGTTCCAATGATATTGGAATGGGACGAAGCCAAGAACCGCGCCAACCTCCGTAAGCATGGTCTCGACTTCGCCGATGCGGAGGAGGTGTTTCGCGGTGTGCTTCTGGTTCGTCCCGACACGCGTGAGGATTATGGCGAGGAGCGATGGATCGGGATTGGGATGATTCAGGGGTGGTGCGCCTTTATGGCATTTGCTCAACCCTCGTGCGATACCGTCCGCGTTATCTCGCTGGGAAAGGCAAGTCGTGAATAGCGGAAAGAATACGAAAAGGCGCTCCAGGACGGATTGGAAGCGAGTTGACGCGCTTCGTGATGAAGACATTGACTTTTCCGACATTCCGGAGCAAGGCCCTGATTTTTTTGCGCACGCCATCATCTGGCCGGGGCCGAAGAAGCAGATCACCCTGCGCGTTGATCCCGATGTGCTGGCCTTTTTTCGCAAGCAAGGCAAGGGCTATCAATCAACCATGAATGCGGTATTGAGGAAGTACGTCGAGGCCCGTAAGCGCAGCGTGGTGAAGGCTAGCCTAGCGAAATAGTCTATGCAGGATTTGTCAGTATTTCGAAGATAGGAATTGGCAAGCTCAGTTGTGAGGGCGAAGAGTCTTGTTCGCGCAGAAAGTGCCTCCATACGACCGGGCGCGGGCGGGGATTAGGGATCCTTCGACTGCGTGTTGCCTTCGCTGCGCGACGGCAGCCCTCCGCTCAGAATGACAGGGCACAGAACGCTGCGAAAGGCGTACTTCTGGAGGGGTTTGGCGACGCGCTTAGCTATATCTCCGCGGCACCCGCTTGGAAATCCCGCACAGAATTTCGTAGGCCACAGTGTTGGCCAACGCGGCGTGCTCTTGCGCGTCCATGCTGAGGCCGTCCGTTGCCCCGAGCAGAATCACCTCGTCGCCGACTGAAATTCCCGGCAAGCCGGTGACATCGGCTAGGGTCAAGTCCATGGAGATTCGGCCCACGATGGGCGCATAGGATTCGCCCACGATCACCCGACCGTGGGAAGAGAGCGCACGGTTCAAGCCATCGGCATAGCCTACCGGGAGCACCGCGATCCGCGCCGGAGCCTTGGTCACGTAGGTGCCACCGTATCCCAGAGCTTGATTGGCGCGGATGTCGCGCAGAGAGAGAATGCGCGTCTTCCAGGTGAGGACCGGCTTGACGGCGAGCCGCAGCGCGCTGCCGCTGACTTCCCGTCCCGCACGCTCGAAGGGCAAGTAGTAGCCATAGAGCGCGATGCCGGGTCGCACCATATTGAAAAGAGATTGAGGGCGCGAAATCATCGCCGAGGTGCTAGCAGCATGGACCAGCTGAGGGTCGAAGCCTGCCGCGCGCAGCACGCGCCGCGCTTCGTCAAAGCGCTGCAACTGCTCTCCCACCGACGGTGCGTCCAGCACCTCAGAAGACGCTAAATGGGTGGAGATCCCTTCGGGCATGAGGTGCGGCGCGGCTTTCAACGCGGCACAAATCTGCGGCAAATCTTCGGGAGGAAATCCAAGCCGCCCCATGCCGGTATCCACCTTCAAGTGGACGGGATGTTTTGCGACTCCCAGCCGGACAGCAGCTCTCTCCAGCAATTCGATTTGGCCGGGCTCCCAAACGGTGGGAGTCAGGCGTTGGCGGATAATCTCATCTTCTTCTCCGCGCCAGAAGCCGGTCATTAACAAGATGCGGCCCTGAATGCCGGCGTCGCGCAGCGGGATGGCTTCGTCCAGCGACGTGACACCCTGCCAGCGCGCGCCTTCCTCTTCCAGGGCGCGGGCACACTCGACCGCGCCGTGGCCGTAGGCATCGGCTTTGACTACGGCGCAGACATCGACGCCCGGGCCCACGTGCCGCTGCGCCACGGCGAAGTTGTGCCGCAGATTGCCGAGCGAGACTTCCGCCCAGGTAGGACGCGTCGCCACGCGCTTGACGATCTCAACTGTAGTAGCCACTGCTGCCGATTATAGCGGGGAAGTCCCGCGGCTCCAGGTTACCGGGGGACTACCCCGGTGCGGGCCTATCTCTAGGGCAGGCTCTCGTGGAATCCCACCCTAGCCGCAAAAAGCGCGGCAAGGATGGGCCACCCATCGTTCAAAAAGTCACAGCCTCTCTAGACAGCATGAAGTTTCTAGAGACACCAAAGTGATGGTGGCCGGCTGCGTGCGGGATCTCACCACCAAAAAATAAAGACCGCGCGATTCGCGGTCTTTGGGGAACTTCCCTGGTGATCCGGTGTCGCGCTACTTGGCCGGAGTCGCGGGCTTGGCGGTGGTTCCAGCGGGATGAGTTGCCGCTGGTTTGGCTGCCGCAGGCGCCGCCGCCAGGGGCGGAACGCCAGATTGCGCGTTGTACGCTTCCACTACTCCCCTGGTGACGTCAGCGGCCCATCCCGGTCCTAAAATCGCCTGGCCTTCGGGCCAGGACTTTGACGTGTCGATCAGAAGACCATAGCCGTTATCCGCCACATACTTCATGAGAACCGGCGCCAGTTTCTTCACAATCTTCTCCATGATTTCCTGCTGCTGCGCGCCAGCGTCGTCACGAGCATCCTGCATGGTGCGATCAAAAGCCTTCTGCTTCTGATCAATCTGGCGAACCAGGCTGGCGCGCGCTTCGTCATTGAGTTTGTCGCCCTGGGTTTGGAGTTGCTTTTTCAGGCTCTCCAACTCGTCATTCATGGATTTAAGCTCGGCCTGTTTTGGCTCCAGCTTTTTGGAAAGAGCCTCCAGATCGCGCTGCCCTTCGTTGGTAGCGGCAATGGCATCTTGCATGTTGATGGTGCCAATCTTCACCGTCGGGGTGACAGGAGCCGCCGCGGACCTTGAGGCAGCAGGTAAACCGGTCGCTGAACTGCCGGTTTGGGCCAGAGCCGTGAGGGAAAAGGCGAACAACGCCGCCATAGAGAAATGCGCCAGCTTGTTTGTCATGGGTTACCTTGACCTTGGAATTGTTCTGCGGGAATGAGTTCGATTTTCCCCATCTGCACGGACAGGAACTTTTTCTGTCAATTGAGTGCCCGCGTTACTTTGCGGGCGTGGTAGCGGGCTTGGCGGTTCCCGCGGGCCGAGTTGCAGCCGGCTTCGCAGCCGCAGGAGCAGCTGCGGGTGCGGCCACGCCGGACTGAGCGTTATAAGCATCCACCACGGGCTTGGTGATGTCGAAGGCTTCGCTGGTGATGACCACGGGTCCATCCGGCCATTGTTTTGAGTTATCCAGCAGCAGCCCATAACCGTTGTCCTTCACATACTTAAGAAGCACGGGCGCCAATTTCTGCAGAAGTTTCTGCATGATCTCATTCTGTTGAGCGCCCGCGTCTTCGCGAAAATCCTGCGTGGACCGCTCCAGGGCCTTTTGCTTGGTATCAATCTTGCGAACCAAGTCGGCGCGTGTTTCGTCATTGAGTTTGTCGCCCTGCGTTTGCAGTTGCTTTTTCAGGCTGTCCAACTCGTCACTTTGGGCTTTCAGTTCGGCCTGTTTGGGCTCAATCCTCTTGGAAAACGCCTCCGCTTCACGCTGGCCTTCATTGGTAGCACCCACGGCTTCGTAAAGGGCGATGGTTGCGATTTTGGTTCCCGTTGGACCGGCTGTGGTGGCGGCGGAACTAGGGGCGGCAGGCAAATTTGCCGAACTGCTGGTTTGGGCCAGAGCCGTGAGCGAAAGCGCGCAGCCCGCGGCCATAAAGAAATGCACAAGCTTGCTTGTCATGGGTTACCTTGAACTCCTTGGAAAATTGTTCCGGGGAATGAGTTCGATCTCTTCCACCTGCGCGGCAGGCCCCAAAAAGCAAATCGCCCCGTCGGAGAGGCTGGCAGATCTCGCGCTCCTGCGTCTTGCGACCGTCTTACGTCCGACTGGGAAGCCGACCAAACTAGCTGGGCACAATGCTGCCCTTAAACTCAGAACCCACTGCATTATAGGAACAGTGCCGCCCCAGCGTCAAACTCGGCTTATGGACAGTTTTGGCCGGGTCGGGGTGCTGACCGGCGCGTCGATTGCGCCATGATCGCGCACTGGCTGATCTTCACCGGCAGAATCTACTGCAGATCCGTGAGAGTCTGGAAGGTGAATCCGCCTCCCACATTGTTCATGGACACAAAGGTGAGCGCCGATCCGCTGGTAATGCTGATGCCCGACGTAGCCAGCTCTGCCAGCTTCGTGCCCGGCTCGGTGAAGTAAACGTCGAAGTTCGCGCTGGTAGCTGCGGTAATCGTCAGGTTCTGATAGGGGGAAACGGCCTGAAACGTCAACCCAGAGACAAGGGCGGGCACGCCAACGATGCTGGTGCCGGTCGGCACCACATAGACATCGGCGCTTCCCATGCTAGGGGCGGCGTTTACCAGGCGGATTTCCGCCGTGCCCGCGGTGGGCGCCGTGGTGGCGTCCGTCAACACGATGGGCGTAATGGTGGCAGTGCCGGTCACAATCACGGTGGTACTGCTGCTGTCGGCCAGAGTTAGCGTGGTATCGACGATCGGGGTGCTGGAACTCACCGTCTCCACCTGAAGATGGCGCGATCCCGAAGTCACGGAGAAGTATCCGGTGTTGGCGGAGTACGCCAGGTTGCTGTTCACGGTATTGCCATCGATCAAAGTATTGATCTGGGGCTCATTGGGAGCCGCGTGCAGAACCCGCAGATTCGCCGTGCCTCCGGACCCGCATCCAACGGTGGCGAACATAACCAACAAGCCCGATAACACGAGCGCGCACTGCCCATAACGCTTTGACATCCGTCTCCCCTGGAACTTGGAATATTTGCCTGCTATGCGCATCGAATGAACCAGAAATCCTGACCAGTCTCGATGCCGGACCGGCGCCTGGCGCTTCTTAACGTTTGATTCCAGATTATCAGCAAAAGTTATCTAATCATCTCTGCCGGCAAAAGATGCGTAAAGAGTGCGTCAAGCTTTGTAAAAATTTGTGGCGAGCAAAGGGGCGGGGCGGATGGGAGTCTAGTGCTTGTCGTCGCGCTGGCGCAGCCAATCGAGAAACATCTGTTCGATCGGCTTGTCGTAAGCCATGAGCACGTGGCGGACGGTGTGTCCGCTGACCACGTGGCAAACTTCTTCGGCGAGATTCTTGGCATGATCGCCGGCGCGCTCCAGCGACTGCGTCATGAAGATGACCTGCAAGCTGGCCTGGCGCGGCAAGTTTTCGGGATTCTCAATGTGGCGCAGAAAAATCAGATTGCGCAGGCGGTCCATCTCGGCGTCGGAGCGAAGCACATCCACAGCCCGCTTTACATCGCGAATGGCGAAAGCCGCGCCCACATCGGTCAACATCTTTTCCAGCACGGTAGCCATGTGGGTCAAATCGCGGGTATCTTGGGGATCGATCCGCAAGCCCGCGGCCTGGGCGCTGCTGGCAAAACTCAACAGCAGATCGCCAATGCGCTCCAGGCCAATCAGGATTTTCATGCAGGCCAGCAGCTCGCGGGCTTCCGGCTCGGTGACGTGGGTGATGGCCGCCGTGACCCCGGCGTCAATTTCCATGTCCAGAGTGTCGAGCTCTTTTTCGCGTTCGCGGATGGAAGCGAGCAGGACCGCGGAACCCGTGGCAATGCCCTCGGCGGCGGTGGCGGCAGCTTCTTTCGCCAATCCACAGGCCTCAATGGTGCGCTTTACCAAGCCTGCGTAGGATGGCTCCGACACTGGGCTGTCTATCCTGGCGGTACTCATGCGCACGTCCTTCGGCGAGGCAGCCTCAACCAGATGCGTCCCTGCCAGCCTGCGCCGCCTGTTTACTAGAATTCCCAAGATACAACAATAGAGCCCCGAGCGCGATATCGGGTTAACAGGCGGTGAATTCTCGAGCCCTAGGCGCCAATGTCTGGCATACGCGGCGGCAAATTGTGGGGCTTAGACCCAGGGGGTGGTAACCATTACCTAAGTCTTGGCGTACTTTAACCACTTGACGATCTCCGGCAAGGTCGGCCGTTTGCCGTACATGAGCACGCCAACGCGGTAGATTCGGGCGCAAAGCAGGAGAATTCCCGCAATCGTCGCCATCAATAGGATGAGCGATAGGGCAATCTGCCAGGCCGGCGGCGGCTGTATGGCGATGCGAGCGAACATCAGCAAGGGCGAGAGAAACGGAATCATGGAGGACCAGACGGCAATCGGCGAATCCGGAGAGCGGAAGACCGGCCCCAGGATGAATACCGCGGCGACCAGGGGCAATACGACGAGGAGTTGCAGTTGCTGCCCTTCGTGTTCGGTGGTGACAATAGCGCCGATGCCGACGTAAATCGCGCTATACAGCAAATATCCCAGCAAAAAGAAAACTACGAACGCGGCCAGCGCAAACGGCGAAATATGGATTCCGCTCAAGCTGGGATACATAGCGAGCGAGGGCAGCGCCAAGGTGCCGGCCATGACCATCCAGATGATCATCTGAGTTAACCCTACCGCTCCCACGCCGAGCAGCTTGCCCGTCATCAGTTCGGTGGAGGTGGTCGAAGAAAGCAACACTTCCAGGATGCGCGTATTTTTTTCTTCCAGTACCGATCTCATCACCGAAACGCCATAGAAAAGAACCGCGGTATAGAGCAGTGTTACCATGCCGAAGATTAGGTAGAACATTCCGCCGCTATCTTTGCTCTCCCGGCCGTTTTCCATCTGCACCATTTCAAGTTTCACTGGTTTGAACAAATCATCGGTTTGTTCATTCGACATACCGCGCCCTGCAAGTTGCTGCTCCGCCAGGGCGCGAGTGAGAGCGCGGCTGAGGCTGGATTTATCAAAGAACGCTGTCGCGCTGCGCCCGCTGTAAGTTACGGTGCGCTGGGTGATCGCGTCATCGCTGAGCCAGATGTAGCCATCAATCGCCCCCGAACTCATCTCGCCGCGCAGGACCGTCCGTTCCGTCTCACTGGGATCGGTGTCCAGGTCAATGATGTATTTGGCGTTGTCGCCAGTGTTTTCTGACGCGCTCTTCTCTGTGTTGTTCTCCTCGTCGTCACTGCCTTCGTCTTTCGCCAGAATTTGAGTACGAACCAACCCTCCAAGTTGGGGCGATGAGGTCACGACGACCAAATGGGGCGTCTTGCCGCCGCTCTTCATGGTCGCGATTTTTGCGGGCAAGATCATGGCCGCGCCCACGATGGCGGGCAGCAGCAACGTGAGCACGACAAAAGAGCGCGTTCGCACCCGCTCCAGATATTCGCGCCGGATGATCAGCCAGGCGTTACGCATTGGACTTACCTACCGCATCCAGAAAGATTTCCTCCAGCGACGGCTCCATCAGCTCAAAGCGGTCCAACCGCGCCCCAGAAGCCGCCAAATGCAACAACTCCTGCGGATCGGCCCCGGGCGCGAGGCGTACTTCCACATAATTGCCGTAGTCGTTGAACGACTGCACCAGGCGCGGCTCGTGTAAAAAGCGCGAATCGCCTTCGTACTTAATCTGGACATTGCGCAATCCAAATCGTGACTTGATCTGCCGCAAGTCGCCTTCGAGCAAAGAACGCCCGTGGTTAATCAGGCAGATGGAGTCGCACATGCGTTCCGCCTGATCCATGCGGTGGGTGGACAATAGCAGGGTCTTGCCCGCCTTCTTGAGTTCAAGCAGCACATCTTTCAGCACGATCGCATTGGACGGATCGAGGCCGGAGAAAGGCTCATCCATAACGATGAGTTGCGGTTCGTGCAGCAAGGCGCCGATGAATTGAACTTTCTGCTGCATTCCCTTGGAAAGTTCTTCCACCTTCTTCCCGGTCCACGCGCTCAATTCCAGGCGGCCGCACCATTGCAGCGCGCGTTTCTTGGCTTCAGCCTGCGACAGGCCTTTCAGTTCCGCGAAGAATATCAGGTGATCGAGGACCTTCATCTTGCGATAAAGTCCGCGTTCTTCGGGGAGATAGCCGATCTGTTCGGTGTGGGAGCGGCAAAACGGTTCTCCCAGCACGGAAATATCCCCGGCGTCGGGAATAATGATGCCGATCATCATGCGCAGCGTGCTGGTCTTGCCCGCGCCGTTCGGTCCAAGCAGTCCGTAGACCTTGCCTGGCGGGATGGCGAAGGAAAGGTTATCTACGGCTACGAATTCGCCGTATTTTTTGCAAACACTATGGAGTTCGACAGCGTTCACAGTTTCACTTTCACGAACTCGGGCCCAATGCCGCTCACAACGCAGAAAACCGGGGCAACACAAACAGGAACGCCGCGCCGTGGTTCAACTCGCTCTCCGCGCGGATGGTGCCTTCATGCGCCAATACGATATGTTTCGCAATGGCCAATCCCAAACCGGTGCCCCCAGACTCGCGGGAGCGGGCCTTATCCACGCGGTAGAAGCGCTCAAACAAGCGCGGCAGATGCTCGGAGGAAATGCCGGGACCAAAGTCCTGGACATAAAACTCTACGCCCCGTTCTACCGGGCGGGCACCCAGCACAATGCGTCCGCCGGAAGCGCCATACTTGAGCGCGTTGTCCACGAGATTGGAGAAAACCTGGTGAACCGCTTCGCGGTCGGCATTGACCCGGGCTTCGGCGTGGTCTTCCACCTGCAATTCCACTCCCTGGCTTCGCGCGATCTCGCGGAAACTTTGCACCGCCTCTTGCAGCAGCGTGCCCGGGGCCACGGGCTGAATATCGAAGCGCTGCTCGCCGGATTCTACTCTAGCCAGGGTGAGCAGGTCTTCGGTCAACCGCCCCATGCGAATCGCGTTCTTGCGGATTACCTCCAAAAACTCGCGGGAAGAGCCGGGCTCGGGAGCGCTGTCCAACAGAGTTTCCGTATAGCCCTGAATCGAAGTTAGGGGAGTGCGCAGCTCATGCGATACGTTGGCAATAAAGTCGCGGCGGGTTTTCTCCACGCGAGCGGTTTCGGTCTGGTCGCGCAGCACTACCACCGCGCCGCCGTCCGGCAAGGGAGCCGGCAGTCACGTCGAAAGTACGGCCCGGGGAAGGATCGATTCCGCCCGCGAGGTGCATACTTTGCCCTGCTTGCTGGCTTCGCGGACCACATGCAGAAAATCGGGATCGCGAACCGTTTCGACGACGGGAGCGTTCCGCCGGGTCCGCAGCGGAAGCAACCGGTCCATGGCTTGGTTGGCCCACTGGACTCGCTCGTCCCGGTCCACGGCAAGCACCGCATCCTGCATGCTGTTCAGCAGAGTCTCCAACTCGCGCTGGCTGGTTCGCAGGGCAGCAAAGTTTTCTTCGAGTTGGCTGGCGGTACCGTTCAAGGCGGCCGCCAGTTGACCAATCTCATCCCCCGAGGTTTCGCCGACGCGCGCTGTGAGGTCCCCGGCAGTAATATTTTTGGCAAATTGCAAGACGTTCTGCAGACGCCAGGCGGTGTATTGGGCCGCAATCCCCGCCACCAGGAGCGCCACCAAAACTGCCAACCCGGTTCCCAGCAAGACCCCACGCTCGACGCTGGAGGCAGATTCACCCGCTTCCCGCAGGGAAACGTACAACGTCACCGCTGTCGCCGCCAGGACCACTACGCAAGCAGCCAACAGCTTGACGAAAATTCGACGTCTCCACTTCGGAGCCTCGAAGCGGTAGCCGGCGCCGCGCACCGTTTTCAGATAACAGGGATTCTCCGGATCGGGCTCGATTTTTTCCCGGATGCGGCGCACGTAAACGTCCACGGAACGGGGCGTGACGTAGGCGGTGTCCCGCCAAACCGAATCAAGCAGCTGATCGCGGGTGAACACCCGGCCCAGGTGGCGGCAAAGTAGTCGAGCAGGCGGAATTCCGTAGCCGTCGTGGTCACAGGTTTGCCCTGTACCAGCAATGTCATGGCGCCCGGATCGATCTCAATTTCGCCAACCCGCAAGGGGACTGGCGAGAGCGGCCGCTCGAAGCGGCGCAGTACGGCTTTGACCCGCGCCACCAGTTCCCGCGGGCTGAAGGGCTTGGCGATGTAATCGTCCGCCCCCAGTTCCAGGCCCAGCACGCGGTCGGCTTCGCTGCTCTTGGCGGTCAGAAAAATAACCGGGGTCGGCGCCAGCGATTGGGTTTGCCGAATCTGCCGGCACAACTCAAGCCCATCTTTCCCGGGAACCATAATGTCCAGAATGAACAACGCGGGCCGCTGCCGTTCCGATTCGGCCAGGACGGTGTGTCCGGTAGGAAACAACTTTACGCCGAAGCCCGCTCCTTCGAGGTGATGACGCACGAGCCGCGAAATATCCGGGTCGTCTTCTACAACGAATATGCTAGGTTTCACGGGGGTATTGTAACGGGGGCGGCTATCGAGTACCTAGCCTTCCATGCGCACTTTCATCAAACTGTAACAAAGCGGAATTGCCGGGCCGCGCGCCGCTCGATGGCCGCAGACAATTCCGCTGCGTGGGAATGCTGTATCGAGCTTTGAATACACCCCGTGGGATTGGAGCCCACAGAGATGAAATACACCTTCCTAGTCGAAACCTACGCTACGGAACGCGTCAAACTGCTGAGCGTTTGGAGCGAATTCCACGAGCCAGACCTGCCCATGCGGCCCCGGCAAGGTGATCCCCGAGGCAGAAGCGTGCACGAACAGATGGTGCATCAATGCATGAGCGAAGATTTGTGGTTCCGCGCCATGCTGGGCATTGACGTGAATGCCCCGCCTTTGCCCAAACCGGAGACGCGCCTGGAATTCATCAAGCAATACGCGGAAGACAGCGGGAAGCGGCTCTCTATCTTGCGCGAGAAGGGAGAAGTCTGGTGGGAAGGAACCGCAACATTCTTCGACGTCGCGCGTTCCCGGACCTGGATCATGACCCGGCGCTTGCTCCACACTTCCCATCACCGCGGACAGTTGATGGCTATGCTGCGCATGCTGGGTCGCTCCCTCCACAGCAACTACGGCCCGACCGCGGACACGGGAGGCTTGGCACAGAACGGCGCCCTGACCATTTACGCGTACCCGGATGTCGAAGCTCTGCTGGCGAAAGAAGCGGCTGACGGCGGAGCGAAAGCTTCCTTGCCCAAGGCAGGAGAACAGCCGGTAACGGAACGGCCCCGCGGGGGAGCCGCTTAGGCTGAATCTGGAGCGGGCTCCGATTGGTTGCCAGCGGCTCGCGTGTCCAGCCAGCTTTGCAGGATCAGCACGGCCGCCAGCCGATCCACGACCTCGCCCCGCCGTTGGATGGACATCTCGGAATCCCGCAGTACGCGATTGGCCTCGGCCGAACTCAGGCGTTCGTCCCAGAGATGCACCGGCAATTCGAATTTCTTTCGCAACTCCGCCGCGAATCGTTGCATCTTCTCAGCTTGTATGCCTTCGGCTCCGCTCATCCGCAAAGGGTATCCGACGACAATCTCGACGACCCCGAACTTGGCGATCAGGGTCTGCAGCTGGCCGAAGTCCGTCTTCTTGTTTCGCCGGCGGAGAGTCTGCAACCCCTGGGCGGTGATACCGAGCGGGTCAGAAACCGCCAGGCCGATCGTCTTGCTGCCCACGTCCAGGCCCAAAATTCTAGGGGAGTGGCCGGTGGGCGGGGCGGAAGCGAAATCAGGCACACAGGGATTATATGGCCTGCAAGTTTTCCGGCCACGGTTTGGCGCACGGGTTACAGCAGGCACACCTCAAGCTGAGCTTTCGTGCCATGACCAGCAAAAGGAACTGGGCTAGGATACTGGCATGGCTGTCGACGACTCTGCCGTCTTGACCACCGTCCACTCCGAGCTCACGCTGGACACGCGGGAGAAAATTGAGGCGCCGCGCAGCCATTGGACGCTCAACCTTATTGGCATCGGCCTCATTCTGGCGTTATGCGATTACGCTGAGACCGTGCTGGTCGTCACCTTGGTGGCCGCTCTCCTCGCCTTCATTCTGGCGCCGGTGGTGGATGCGTTGACTTATGTGCGCCTTCCCCGCGCCCTGGCGTCGGCTATTGCGGTACTGCTGTTGCTCACGGTGGTTGGCGGAGTCATCTATTTTTCGTCGAACCAGGCCCTGATCTTCGCCCAAGACTTGCCCAAGTACACGACGCGGGTTCGCGAAGAGGTAATGCGCTTTCGCAAGCAAGCCGAGAATCTGGAAGTGCTCGCGCCCCAGCACGAAAAAGGGGTGGTCAGCGTGCGTCCCGCCACCGACGTGACGGATCTGTTCGCCAGCACCTTTGGCCCCGTGAGTCAGGTCATCTTGCTGGCTTCTTTTGTTCCGTTTCTCACCTACTTCATGCTCACCTGGCAGCATCATGTGCGTTCGGCGACGGTCATGCTTTTTTCCCCACCCAGCCGCCAAACTGCGTATGTGACGCTGGGCCTTATTTCCAACATGATCCGCAGCTTCATGGTGGGAAATTTGCTTATTGGTCTACTGATTGGCAGCCTGAGCACGCTGGCTTTTTGGATGCTCCATATACCGTTTTTCTATTTCGTGGGCTTCCTCAGCGGTTTCCTCAGCCTGGTTCCGTACATGGGGATATTGCTGGCTTTGGCGCCCCCGATCTTTGTCGGACTGGGGCGTATGGATTCTCAAGATCTGGTGACCATGGTCATGATCCTGTTAGGGCTGCACGTGATCGCCATGAACATTCTGTACCCTAAATTTCTGGGTAAGAGACTGCAGCTGAATCCACTGGCGGTCAGCCTGGCGTTGCTGGTGTGGGCGTGGCTGTGGGGCGCGATCGGCTTGCTGTTGGCCATTCCATTAACCGCGGGCATGAAAATCATTTTCGACCACGTGGAATCGCTCAAACCCTATGGAGCGTGGCTGGGAGAGTAGCACTTAGCCGTTAGCACTTGGCCCGTAGCATTTGGCTTCAGTCGGTTTAAATTCCAGTCGAAGCAAGGCCGTGGGAAAAGACTTAGGAAATGCGGGCGCTGGGTAGTGGCGAAGAGCCGAAAGTTGAAGGCCAAAGGGGAATCGCCAAACGCTGACGGCAGGTTTTTACGCCTGAAAGTCTGCGGCTTCCGGGAAGCGCAGCTTGCTCTTGGAGAGGGCGCCGGCAAGTAATTCTTCGATCTCGGCGTCGTCACAGTTCTTGGCCATGGCCAATTCACTTACCAGCAGATAGCGGGCGCGCTCCAGCATTTTTTTCTCACGGAAGGAGAGCGGTTTGTCCTGGCTTAACACCAGCAGACCCTTCAGCACTGCCGCCACTTCGACCAGGGAACCGGTGCGCATTCTCTCCGAGTTTTCCTTGAACCGGTCTTTCCAGTCGGCGTTATTGTCGCAGGCGCCATCTGTAAGAAAATCAATGATTTTTTGGATTTCGCCGTTCTTTACCACGCGCCGCAACCCGACCATGCCCACATTGTGGAATGGCACCATAACTTTCAGGCTGCTGGCTTTGATCTTGAGGAGGTAGAACTGCTCTACGGTCTCGCCAATGGTCCGGCTGCTGATTTGTTCGATGATGCCGACGCCATGGTTGGGATAAACCACCTTGTCGCCTATGTGGAAACCGTTGCTGCCACTCAACATGAGAAACCACCCACGAGCGCAGGCGACCAGAAACAGCGCTGAGCATAGTTTACCGCAAAGGGAAAACAAAGGCAATTTCGGGAAAGATTTCCACAGTGCACGAGGGGGTTCGCGGCGGTTCTCGATGCAAAAATCCTAAATCTCTTATTATTAATACGTTACAATGCGTTGCACCGTTCCGCGGCCAATGTCCAAACGTCCAAAGGGAAGGGTTCTCTTGTCCCAGGAAAGTGGACCGCTATGGCGGATTGCGTCCCACCGTCTGGCACTGCGGTTATAATTCGAACTTCGACCAGCTATGACCGAGATAATCAAGAGGAAGCTGCAGGACGAGATCGACGCACTTGAGCATGAGCTCGTGCACGATCTCCCCAAAGAGATTAAGAAGGCCGCCGCCCTGGGCGATCTCAGCGAAAACGCCGAGTACCACATGGCGAAGCAGCGCCAGGAGTTTGTGAAAGCGCGGTTGCGTCAATTGGGCCGCCGCATCGCGGACCTGTCGCTGATTAACATGAGCAACATTCCCAAGGACAAGGTGGGCCTGGGCTCGACGGTGCGGGTTTACGACAGCACCAAGAACGAGGAAGTTGAATACGAACTGGTGACTAGCGAGGAGACCGACGTTACTGTGGGAAAGATTTCCACCACCTCGCCCATCGGACGCGCCCTGCTCAACAAGAAGGTCGGGGACACTGCCATGGTGGTCACGCCCGGCGGCAATCGCGAGATGGAGATATTGAAGCTCATGACCATGCACCACAAAACGGAGGCCGAAGCCGGATGACATACCTCGTATGACATGGACCAGCGCCTTCGGGCGGGCTTGTGGGTTTCTGCTCGATGCCATCGTTCGCTGGCTTGCCTTGGCGCGCATCAATCCCAACGTGCTCACGTTCATGGGATTGGTGGTCAATATCGTGGCCGCTTGCCTGTTCGGCTATGCCAACGGCGACAACCAGGCAAGGCTTTTCCGCTATGCCGGACTGGTGATTATCGCTTCGGGATTCTTTGATCTGGTGGATGGCCGGGTGGCCCGGGCTTCGAACCAGGTCAGCCGTTTTGGGGCCTTTTTCGATTCCGTGGTGGACCGCTACAGCGACGCTTCCCAGTTTCTTGGGCTGCTGGTTTTTTACGCGCGCGGCGAACGATTCTTCTATGTGATTCTGAGCGCGGTCGTCATGATCAGCGCCATCATGGTCAGCTACACTCGGGCTCGCGCCGAATCGCTCATCGGCTCCTGCAAGGTTGGATTCATGGAACGCCCCGAGCGCCTGGTGCTGGTCATTATCGGGGCGCTGTTCAACGTGATGGCGCCGGTGTTGTGGCTGATCGCGGTTCTTTCCACCATTACCGTGATTCATCGCATTCAATACACTTGGAGCCGGACCCGTTTCGAGGCTCCCGTGACGGCCCGAACTGAGAGCAGCCACGCGGCCTGAGCGCGGAATCATTCCTCCGGTGCTCGCATCTAAACGAACTTGCCAATGAGCCCGGACAATTTCTCTAATTCGCCCGCGCGCCTCAGTCCCAATCCCTGGCTGATCGCCATCGCTGTCATGTCGGGGACGTTCATGGAGGTTCTCGACACCACGGTAGTCAACGTGTCGCTGCCGCACATCGCCGGCAACCTCTCTGCCAGCACGGACGAAGCGACCTGGACGCTCACCTCATATCTCGTAGCCAATGCCATTGTCCTGCCCATGACCGGCTGGCTGGCCAGCAAGTTCGGACGCAAGCGCCTGTTGACTGCTTCCGTCGTCGGGTTTACGGCTGCCTCTTTTATGTGTGGGTTGGCGCCCACACTCGGCGCCCTGATTTTTTTTCGTATCGTGCAAGGCGCCTGCGGAGGCGGACTGCAGCCACTTTCGCAAGCTATCTTGCTGGAAGCCTTCCCGCCAGAAAAACGCGGCCAGGCCATGGGATTCTGGGGCCTGGGCATCGTGGTTGCTCCCATGTTGGGACCCGTGCTCGGCGGTTGGTTGACCGACAACTACAGCTGGCGCTGGGTTTTCTACATCAACGTTCCCATCGGCCTGATGGCGGTGGTCCTCACTTACCTGTTTATTTTCGATCCCCCCTACCTGCGCAAGAAATCCATGGGGATCGACTATTGGGGGATTGGTTTGCTGGTCCTCGGCATGGGGGCGTTGCAGATCATGCTGGACAAGGGCCAGGAAGACGATTGGTTCTCCTCGCGTTTTATTACGGTATTAGCGATCCTCGCCGTCGTCGGCTTGGCCGGGCTGATCATCCGGGAATTGAAGGCCGCCCACCCTGTCATTGATCTCGGAGTTTTCCGCTACCGCACCTTTGCCATCGGGACTTCGCTGATGATGGCGCTGGGAATCGTTCTTTATGGCAGCACCGTTTTGCTGCCTCTTTTGATGCAGGAAGTGCTGGGCTACACCGCGACCCACGCGGGCATTACCAATCTTCCGCGCGGCCTGGCATCGTTTGTTGCTATGCCGGTCGTGGGCTACCTGACGGCAAAAATAGACGCCCGAAAACTTCTGGTGTTTGGTTTTCTCGGCGGAGCCTTCGCCATGTACGACCTTTCGGTGCTCAGCTTGTCCATGGCATCGTCGCATTTTTGGCCGGCCCTTCTGGTGCAGGGCTTCTCCCTGGGATTCATTTTTGTCCCCTTGACTACCGCGACCAATGATCCGATCCCGCTCGATCGCATGGGTAACGCCACCAGCATTTTCAATCTCATGCGCAATATTGGCGCCAGCATCGGTATCTCCATTATGGAGACCATGCAAGTGCGGAAGATGCAGATGCACATCAACGTGCTGGGAGTGCATGTGAATCGCGCCGACCCGGCTACGCAGCAAACGTTTCGCGGAATGCGGGCCTACTTCATGTTCAGAGGAGCGGATCCCGTTACCGCGGCCCACCAGGCTTACGCCGCCATGTGGGGTAGCGTTCAGCAACAGGCTGCCATGCTGGCCTATAACGATTCGTTCCGTTTTCTGGCAGGGGTGTTTGTGGTGATGATTCCGTTCGTCTTCTGGATGAAGCGGCCGAAAAAGGGCAAGCCGATGATGGCGCATTGAAATGTGGCGCGGGCGCCCTCGCCCGCGAGAGGTGGGATCAGTCCTTAATGCCAATCCAACATCCTGCACCGACTACTCCGAAGGCTGCAGATCCTTCAGCGATAAAACTGGCAGATACTCTCCCTTCAACTCCCGCCGCCACCAGTCTCCGGTCGCGCGCCTCTCTGCCGCTGTAGTGAAGCTGTAGTCATAGACCATGGCGCGGACATACTTTGGCGGAGAGCCGGGGAACGGATTCTTCGCGAACAAACGCACAACTTCCGGCGAGCCTTGCAGCAGTTTGACCATCAACTGAACCGTCCAGGGATCGCTGCGGTAGTCCCCCAGCGCGGCAAACCACATCTGCCAGTCGAGCCGTGGCTGGTGAGGCGCCACCCAGGCGGGGCGCCGCGACACGTCTCCAGGCTTGTATTCGAATTCATAGGCCAACCAGGTCTTGCTGTCGTTGGATCCCTCAACAATAATTTCCGGGCGGGAAGTGGTCATCACGGCGAAAAGCCCGTAGCTGTTGACGATTTGAAAGGGAGCGACGGCGCGGACCGCTAGCTCAGCCGGGCCCCAGTTGGCGCCCGCGAAGGTCCCTAACAACTGATAGCCGCTGACAAAAATTATCAGCGTGGTTACGGCCCGGCAGACTGCCTTATGAAACTGAGGCCATCGCAGACGTGCATCGCGATTGGCGACCCACGCGGTGGCGGCTCGTGGCAGAACTCGGCCGAGGAATTTGTCGTCCAGAAGAAAAAGGCATAGCGCAATCGTCAAGATGTTAAAGAACGCGTAGTTGCCGGTCAGAGCAATCATGATCTGCAAGAAGGCGATGCAGCCTGCGGCAAAAAGGCGAACCCGGCGCGGCGCGAAAATCAGGAACGGCACAATCAGTTCGACAAAGAATACGAAGCCCACGGAGAAATGCTGGAACCATCCCGGCAATTGATAGAAGTACCAAGCCAGGGGTGTGGGCAGGGGCTGTGTCTGGTAGTGCACGGGCAATGCCGTGAAGTTTCGCCAGGAGAAATCTCCGCTCAGCAGTTTGACTGCTCCGGACAGAAACATAAGACGAAACAGGAGCCAGCGAAAGAGCCAGATTAGCAGCGAAGAAGAGCCAAGAAAGACGGCGAGAAACCCGGCTTCCAAAAGCAGGGCATCCCACTGATATCCCATGAACACTTGCCCAGCTGTGACCAGCGAGAGATAGAGAATAAACAAAGCGACGCGCAGCCACCGCCAATTCAGGCCGAGAAATACCGCAAGGGAAAGGCCCACTCCGGCCAGCCAAACGGCTTTAAGGAATGCGTCGCTCGACCCAAACCACAATACCGTGGGCGCGCTCCAGTAGGCCGAAGCTCCCAGGTATTGCCGCACCGCCGGAAGAAACTGCGCTACCGGAAGAATGCCGCCGGAGCCGATCAGGCCCTCGGCCTGCACTCCGAACGATGCGAACGCGATGAGATAAATCGCTCCCAGCAAGCGCAGAAACAGCCAACTGCTCAACCGGTAGCCCGGCGGCTCGACCGGTATTCCCCAAAGCAACTTGGTTAGCGAATAACCGAGTGACCGGTTCCGCGCCACTACGCGGTAGGCGGCTTCCGTAACCCCTTCCACGCCCGGAACGTGGTCGTAGAGCCGCAACATCCATCCTTTGCCAGGCGCAGAGTCCAGCGCGCTGAAAACGGCATGCGCGCCGCTTCGCACTTCTCCGTTCGGCAGAATGAGCTGAACGGCGGAGGCAAATTGCTCTTTGGGGATATCGGGAAAACGCGGGCCGGCCTGCTGGTAAGGCTCGTAGAGCAACCGGTCCCCGGTTAGACCCTTCCAGTAATGGATCCAGGCTTTGCAAAAAGAGCAGTCGCCATCAAAGACGAGTAGCGGGCGGTTAAGGGAATTCCGATCCATGGCATCGCAGGCTACAACTATGCCAGCTTATGCCAAAGGGACCGGCCAGGCCAAACTCAGGGTGTCATTTTGCCCATGGCCAGATAATTCTGGGAAGGAATGCCGAAGGCGTCGGCCACCCGGTTGAAGAAGGCGAACATTGCCGTCACATATACGGCCTCGGCAATCTGATCTTCACTCCAGCCAGCAACACGAAGTTTCTGCACATCCTCCGGAGTGGATTTGTAAGCCGCCTCGGTGATGACTTTTACGTATTCCAGCATGGCCCGCTCCGCCGCCGTCAGGCCGGCTTCGTCGAGCTTGCCCTCAACAATTGCTGCGACGCTTTGATCGGTTGCTCCCTGAACCCGCAGGAAGTAGGCGTGGCTGTCCAGTCAATAAGGGCAGCGGTTCAAGTAGGAGACGTAGCTGGCAATCATCTCCTTATGGCGGCGCGAAAGGTGTCCTTCCGAGAAGTGAACCGTGTTGGAGAATTCGACTACCTGGCGCAGAAAATCCGGCCTCACTCCGAAGCATTTGATAATGCCAGGAACCTGCTGCCGCCCCGATCCCGCCCGCCAAAAATCATATGCGGCGAGGGTGTCGCCGGTGGCTTCCGCATCCTCGATGATCTTGATCTTGGTGGCGGGTTTTGCGGCTTTGGCTCCGCTGCCGCCTTCCTCACTCCGCGTCTTATTCTCGTCATTCATGGAAATGGCTTATGCCTCCTCTGGAAGTTGGAGATCACCTCCGGCCAGTTTCGCAGCGTTGGCCGAAGCCAGCCTGCGCCGGAAGACCTCATAAACCGGCAATCCCGCCAGCACCACCACGACACCCAGCAATGCTCCCTTCGGGCTCCTCGCCCCCACCAGCGCCAGCATAAGCGCCACCAGGACTAAAAACACGAGAGGCGTTACAGGATAGCCTGGGGTTAGAATAACCGACTCCTCCGCTTGCCGCCGAGGCCGAAGGATGAACAGGCTGGCCACCGTAAGCCCGAGAAAAAACACAACGATGAAAATGGCATAAGAAATAATTTGCTCAAAGCTGCCAATCAACACCAGCAGAGAAGCAACCGCGCCCTGAATCATGATGGCATTGGCTGGCGTGCCGAAGCGGGGATGAGTATGCGCCATGGCCTGCAGAAAGAGTCCGTCCTGCGCCATCGCATAATAGACCCGCGGCGCGGAAATAATTAGGGCCGCCAGACTTCCAATCAGGCAGATGATAACAATCGCGGCGAAAATAATTCCGCCTGCGGGCCCGAACAAAACCGCCCCTGCCTGGGCCACGAAAGTTTCGTCGGAGGTTACTTTGTCGAGCGGAACCAGGTATAAGAAGACGGCGCTTACCACGACATAGACCACAGTCACCGCCAGCATGCCAAATAACAGAGCGCGCGGCAGGGTGCGTCCAGGGTCGCGCACCTCCCCGGCAATCTTGCCTACGTCCCACCATCCGCCGAAAGAGAAAAACGCGCCCACCACTCCCACGCCCAACGCGGGCGCCAGAGGCAAGGATCCCGGACGTTGCGCAAAAAAAGGCGCGAAGTTCGACCACGAGCCCAACCGAAAAGCAAAGGCCCAGATTGTCAGGAAGCCGAGCAGACCAAGCTTAAGCCAGGTGGTCCATCGCAGGAATGCCGCGCTCACGCGAATGCTGACGATGTTCATTACGCACAACCCGCAAATGGCGGCGACGCCTACGAATCTAACAGCCAGTAGAGGCAGAGGAACAATGTAAGCGAAATATCCAGCTAGCCCGGTCGCCAGGGATGCGGTAACCGCCGGATCCATGACCAGCAGGCACATCCAGCCGAACAGAAAAGCAAGGCGCGGTCCGTAGCTTTCCAGCAGATATACGTAAGCCCCGCCGGCACGAGGAAATCTCGCTGCCAGTTCGCCGTAACAGAGCGCGCCACTCATGGTCATGGCCCCAACGACCAGCCAGACTAGCAGCAACCAGAATGGAGAGCCCAAGGCCTTGGCCATGCCGGCAGGGGTAAGAAAGATGCCGACGGCAATGATCCCGCCAATGACGGCGGCGGTTGTCGATCCCAAGCCCAGTTCGCGCTTGAGACGGTCTGGAGCGCAGGACACTGTTTTGCTCGTAGAAATCGCGACCTCGCGCGGGCAAAGAACAGAGAACTCTGAAAAGAAAATCACTTCTTGCCGCTCGGCAGTTCCCATCCTTGGAACTCCGATGGACACAAGAATTCCGCTACGTTATTGGAGCGACCGCAGACGCCACAATAGTACAAAAATAGTAGAACCTCACAACGCGGATAGTACTTTCATACGATTGACCCGTACCCCCAGACCTTCAATAATCGCCGCACTTTTGGTGGAGTGTGGGATTTCTTCGGCAGCATAGCGCGTGCCTCAGCTCGCGAAGCGCCTCCCACGGCAAATCAATCTTGCAATCGAGAAGGCAGAAAACTATGGCGAGTCTCAAGAAGTTCATCTGTCTGTTGGTAACGATATTGGCTGCTTGGAACGTCGCAGCCCAACAGATTACCGGGAGCATTCGGGGCACCGTGATTGATCCCAGCGGCGCCATAGTGCGCAACGCTTCGGTAAGCGCGAAACAAACGGAAACTGGCCTGGTGCGCGCCGCGACAACTGATAACGCGGGCGCCTACATTTTGTTGGAGTTGCCGGTTGGCCATTACGAGTTGCAAGTCGAAGCCAAGGGCTTTCAGAAATATCTTCAGCAGGGCATCACTCTGAACGTTAACGAAACCGCCAACGTTCCGGTTCGTCTCACCGTGGGCGTGGAATCGCAGGAAGTCGAAGTCACGGCCGATGCCCAGCTGATTCAAGAGACAGTCACCAGCCTGGGAAAGACCGTCCAGGAGCGCGAAGTGCTGGACCTGCCTTTGAACGGACGAAACTTTACCCAGTTGGGCACGTTACAGCCCGGCGTCGTACCCCTGACTCCCGGGTTAAAGGAAGCCGGGTCTTCGCTGCGGGAAGGCCAGTCGTATGCGGTGAACGGCCAGCGTCCGGAGTCGAACAGCTTCCTGATCGACGGCGCGAATAATTTCGATGGCGTCGATGGAGGCTTCGTTCTCAAACCTCCGGTGGACGCCATCACCGAATTCAGGATTTTGACTCATAACTCCAACGCCGAATTCGGCAACAGCCTAGGCTCGACCACCAACATCATCACCAAATCAGGCACCAACAGCTTCCACGGCGCGCTTTGGGAATTCTTGCGCAATGACGCGGTGGACGCTACCAACTATTTCGCGCAAAGCACCGAGCCGCTGAAACAGAATCAATTCGGGGGGACCATCGGCGGTCCGATTCGCAAAGATAAGACGTTCTTTTTTTTATTTTACGAAGGCTTCCGCAACCACCAGGGCGAAACCGCGGGTTCCACCGTACCTTCCATGAAAGAGCGCGGCGGCGATTTTTCGGAGCTGTGCCCGGAGGGATTCACCGCCGGCCTATGTAACAATCCAGACCACCAGCTTGCCCTTCTGGTCACGAATCCACCGACTCAGTTTCCCAACAACCAGCTGCCGTTCATTAATCCGTTTTCGCAAAATCTTTTGAGCCTTTTCCCAAAACCCAATAACGGACTCTTCACCTTTACTTCGACAGAGACCAAGCAGGAGGACTCGGATGAGGGCGGACTCCGACTGGACCACTACCTTACCTCCCGGGACAGCTTGAACTTCCGCTACATGCTGAATAACGACACGCGCTTCGATCCGCTTTCGCCGGCGGGAGCGAGCGTGCCTGGTTTTCCGATCGGAGAAAATCACCGGTCGCAGGATTTCGTAGCCCAGGAGACCCATACCTTCTCGCCTTCTTTGGTCGGTGTCTTACGCTTTTCATTTCTGCGGAATAAGTTCCTTTTCGGCGAGCGCACCAACCACACCCCGCTCTCAGATCTTGGTTTCGGATACCAGCCCAGCCTGGACGTGGCTATTGGGCCGCCATTTATGCAGGTAAACGGATATACGACCGTGGGCGATCCGATCACGGGGCCGCGGAACAGCTTTGAGAATGCTTATGATTACAGCGCATCGTTGAGCTGGGTGCATGGGCGGCACGATTTTAAGTTTGGCGGCGGCTACGAACATCTGCACGTTAACGTGCTGCAAGGGATTGCCACCAACGGGTTCTTTGTATTCGGGCCTTTTCCTTTGACGGACGCGTTCGCCAGCTTCCTGATCGGCCAGCCAGTGTTCTTTCTGCAGGGCCGGGGTGATTTTAACCGCGGGATCAACGGCCAATCGCTGAATGGCTATGCGCAGGACACCTACAAAGTTACGCGCCGCGTGACCCTGAATTTGGGCTTGCGCTATGACTTGCCGTTTCCCTATACCGAAATCCACAACCGGCAGACGCTGTGGATTCCCGGACGGCAGTCCACCGTATTTCCCACCGCTCCTGCCGGACTGCTCTATCCCGGCGACAAAGGCGTACCTGCTGGACTGATTCCTACTGAAAAGACGGCTTTTGCTCCGCGCGTGGGTCTGGCGTGGGATCCCACTGGACGCGGAAACTGGCTGGTGACTTCCGCTTATGGAATCTTCTACGAGCCGTACTACACCGGCCAGGGTGGGCCGCTGCAATCGCCGATCAGCGCACCTCCGTATCTGCAAACCGAGCAGATCAGTCTTAGTCCCAGCCAACCGCTCAATTTTTCCGATCCCTACAACGGCAACCCTCCTGCGCCCAACACCTTTGCCACGCCTCTGACCAACCTGACGCTGGCAGCGAACCTGCCCTTACCCTATACCCAGGATTGGGACCTGAACATCCAGCGCTCCCTGGGCAAAGATCTGTTGCTGGAGGTCGGCTATGTGGGAACCAAGGGAACCAAGCTGCCGCGCTTCGTCGAAGGGAACCCAGCGATTTACATCCCGGGCGTGGACAGCAGTGGCAATCCCATCTCCACCACGGACAACGCCGACCAACGGCGTATTCATTCGGGATGCACGTTGGCGGATCCTCCCAGCACCTGCCAGTTTTCCTCGACTGGTTTGATCTCGGGCATCGCCAACTCTTCTTATAACGCACTTGAAACCAGCTTAAGGAAGCGATTCAGTCATGGCCTTTCCTTCCTGGCTTCCTACACGTACTCGAAGGCGCTGGACGATGTGTCTTCCTTCAACATCTCGGGTTCCGGCTCCATCGAGGTAGCTGGCGAGAATGACCTGGCACAGAATCCGTTCAATCTTGCCGCCGAACGTGGACCTTCCCTGTTCGACGCGCGTCATCGTTTCGTGTTCAGCTACCAATGGAGCATTCCCTTCTTGCTACACTCCCAGGGCTGGTATCAGCATGTGCTGGGAGGATGGCAACTCAATGGAATCGCGACCGCGATGAGCGGGACCCCGTTCACCGTGTTTGATTCGAACGACGTGTCGGAGCAAGGCGGAGCGCCGGAAATTACCGGATTTTCAGCGAACCGGCCGGATCTGGTTGCGGGACAGAATCCCAACGCTGGGCCTCGCACCCCCAGCGCATGGCTCAATGCCAATGCTTTCGCGCGAATCACGCCAAACCCGCTCTCGCCGGTGCAACAATTTGGCACTGCCGGCCGCAACATTGCGGTTGGGCCTGGCTTTGCCGACTGGGACTTCTGCGTTCAAGAACATTCGCGTAACCGAGTCAAAAGAACTGCAATTCCGGGCGGAATTCTTCAACATTCTTAACCATCCCAATTTCCATCTGCCCAACAGCGATATCAGTTCTCCGACTTTCAACCAGATTTTGGAGGCGGAGCCGCCGCGCTTGATCCAGTTCGCGCTGAAGTTTTTGTTCTAGGGGTTGGCAGTATAGCGATTCCGTATTGAGGAGGTTGTTTGCATGGCTCACATCGCGTTACCCGAAGGACTACCTGGGATTCTCGGCCCGATGGCGTTCAGCCCCGAGACCACGAAGCCGCTTAATGAACTCGCCGAAATATTATTGCGCGGACCCAATTCGCTGACGCCGGGGGAGCGCGAGATGATCGCCACCTACGTTTCTTCCGAAAACCATTGTTTCTTTTGTCAGACGATTCACGGCGCTGTCGCCGCGCATCATCTCGGCAACAACGAAGGCGTGGTCCAGGCCATCAAGCTTGATTTTGAGGCGGCCCCAGTCTCGGAAAAATTGAAGGCTCTGCTGGCGATCGCGGGTAAGGTCCAAAAGGGCGGCAAGAATGTTGGCAACCAGGACATTGCGCGTGCCCGTCAGCACGGCGCGACGGATAAGGAGATTCACGACACCGTTTTGATCGCCGCCGCATTCTGTATGTACAATCGCTCGTGGATGGCCTTGCCACCTGGGCGCCGGTAGATCCCGAAGTCTATAGGCAGAACGGCAAGCGGCTGGCAGAGCAAGGTTATGCTGCGTCCACGGAAGATCTCCGTCAGAAGCAGCATGTTTAAGCTGATTCCAGGTCCGCGAGCCCGAAAAATGCTGATCGGCGTCTTAGCCACGGTCGCGCTGCTGTATGTCGCTTGCGCCGCCTTCATCTGGCGAGCCATGCATCAGCCTCCGGAGACTTTCGGACGAGTGATGTCTAGATTGCCCGGTTTGGATCCTTTCCTGCTTTTTCCCTTCGAAACCATGTGGCTTCGGGCTCGCGCCGGGAATCTGCACGTCGGAGATCCGGCTCCGGACTTTTTGCTCTCAAAGCTGGACAAGAGCGGACGGCTTCAGCTCTCAGTGCTGAACAAGCAACAGCCGGTAGTGCTGGTTTTCGGCAGCTATACCTGACCACCCTTCCGGGGAGGAGGCTCCCGCCCTTAACAAACTCTACGAGCAGTACGGCGGCCGGGTCGCTTTCCTGGTGGTGTACATCACCGAAGCTCATCCCAGCGACGTGTGGCAAATGCAAAGCAACATCAAAGACAAGGTTGTCTTCGCCAGCCCCAAGAATGAAGAAGAGCGCGCCTTCCTCGCCGGCGCCTGCCTTCGCAAGTTGGCATTGAAATTTCCGGCCGTGCTTGATGAGTTTGGCAACTCCACCGAGCGCGCCTACACGGGCTGGCCCGATTGCCTTTATCTGATTGACGCGCAAGGCCGGATCGCCTACAAAGAGCAAGCCCGGACCCTTCGGCTTCAAGCCCGACGACCTTTCCGCCGCGCTGGCTCGGCTTCAATAGACTGCCTTCATGCTTTGCGCCGCAGGCTATGCGTCCCACTGTAGGATGCTGTAGGAATGCGCCGGAACTTCAAACTTCGTCCGTCCGCTATCGGTCAACGGCTTTTGTAGTTCCTGCGGAACCACTTTGCGCGGGGATTCGAAACTGTTGACCGCCTTCAGGTCGTTCCCCGTCAGCGTTAGAGACGCCAGCACCTGTCCGGGGCCCTTGCCCTGCCAGTTTACCTCCACACTGTGTGCCTTGCTTAAATCACGGTTCAGAACGAAAAGCGATACCTTCCCATCCTTAGCCCTGGTTCCGACGGCGTCGAGATAAGGCACAGGGCCCATGCCTGTGACTTCATAAGTGGGCGATTCGGTCAACACGTTCAGCACTGCGCCATGCGCGTATTCCAGTCCCCAGCTGTACGGGTAGTAAATCGTTTGCAAGTAGAGTCCGTCCTGGTTGGTCATGATGGGCGCAATCACGTTTACCAATTGCGCCAGGCAGGCAATCTTCACCCGGTCCGCATGCCGCAGCAGAGAATTCACGATCCCGCCTACCACCAGTGCGTCTTCCAGGTTGTAGACCTCTTCTACCAGATGGGGAGACTGGGGAAGATGGCCCTTGCTTGGATCTCCCGTCCCCGCCCGGTACCAAACATTCCATTCGTCGAACGATAGCCAAAGCTGCTTTGCAGACCTGCGGGTTCCCCGCACCATATCGCAGACCGCCAGCGTCTCTTCAATCTGGCGGTCCATGGTGAGGTTCAGCGCCAGGTATTTTGAGCTGTCCCCTGCCGTCTCTTCGGGCGTATTGCCCAGATAGCGATGCAGCGAAAGCCCATCGACGTAGTCATAGCATTGCTCCAAAACCTCGCGGTCCCATTCCAGGTAGGTGGGCATATTCGGCCCGCTGGAGCCGCAAGCCACCAACTGCAGCGTAGGATCGACGGCGCGCATTTGTCGAGCGGCATCCTGCGCCTTTAATCCGTATTCAGTTGCCGGCATGTGCCCGATTTGCCATGGCCCGTCCATTTCGTTGCCCAGACACCAGTGCTTCACGTTGTGCGGTTCCGGGTAGCCATGCTTGCGCCGTAGTTCGCTCCACTCCGTGCCTTTGTCCAGGTTGCAATATTCCACCAGGGCCGCTGCCTGCTCCGGCGTTCCCGTGCCGAGATTCAGACCCATTAACGGCAAAGTGCCTACAGCCTTGCACCATGTCATGAATTCGTTCGTGCCGAATTGGTTCGAGTTCACCGTATTCCAGGCTTTATCCAGTACCTGCGGACGATCCTGCTTGGGGCCAACTCCATCCAACCAGTTGTAACCGGAAACAAAATTTCCGCCAGGATAGCGGACGAGGGGCACTCCTAGCTTGCGGATCTGCTCCATTACATCCTTGCGAAATCCATTCCCATCCGACAACTTCGAGGCTGGATCGTAAATTCCCTGGTAGATGGCGCGACCCAACTGCTCCAGAAACGACCCAAACAAATTGCGATCGAGCGGTGCAATGGTGCGTTTAGGATCCACATAAATTTGTGCTGCACTGCCGCGGCTCATCGTTTCGGTTTCGGCCTGGGCCAGCAGGGCGCGTCCGAACAAAACATTCGTCGTCCCGGTGGCAGCCAACGCCGAGACTTTTTTCAGAAACTGCCTCCTGCAGGTAGAAAACATGTTTCCATTCTCCGCTCTATACGAATTTTGAATTTGTAGCTAAGGGGTCGCGAACAAGCACCATGAACTGAGGCGCATCCGTAGTCCCATCTCGAAGAGAAAGCGGGAACCATGGCTGTTCGTGAATTTCGATCAACTGTACTCGCCGCACGACAACATACGCCGCCGACTAGTATCAGGAAAAAACTGCTCCCTGCCAACACTTTTGCAAAATACAGGGGAAGGCGAGTTCCATCTGTTGGGATGCCGCATCTAGCGACATGAGAACCGACCGCCATGGGATTGTCGGTCTGGTGTTGCCCCAGACAATTTGATTTGTGGGTGATTTGTGAATCTGCAAGTACTTTAGAATCTGGGGTGGGAGACGGGAATCGAACCCGCAACGTCCGGAGCCACAGTCCGGTGCTCTGCCGGTTGAGCTACTCCCACCGCATCCTGTCGATTATAGCAACCATGCTGACAGTTGGCGGGAGACAAATAGCCGCGCCCGAAGATTGTCTTGGAAAGAGTGAAGGGATTTGTTTCCGCTAGCCGCGGCCCATGCCGATGTATTCGAATCCCATGGCCCGCAAACGGACGGAGTCGAGCAGGTTTTTCGTGTCCACGATGAGCGGACGCTTCAGCAGGTGCTTGATGCGGTCGAAATCCAGCCCGCGAAATTCCGGCCAGCCGGTGCCCACCACCAAGGCATCCACGCCTTCCGCAGCGCCGTAAGCTGAGTCGCAATAGTAGACCGAGCCATTGAGTTCCAGGCGCGCTTCCGGAATGGCCACCGGGTCGTACGCCCGCACCCGCGCGCCTTGTGCCACCAAACTCTGCGCCAGGCGCAGTGAGGATGAACCGGCGACGGAATTGGTATTCGGCTTGAATGCGAGTCCCAGCAGGCCTACGTCCTTGTTCCGCACGGAAGACATCATGCCGGAAATCTTGCTCACCACGTGGTCGGCCTGGCTGAGATTCACTTCCCGCGCCGCGTTGAGAATTTTCAACGGGACGCCGTTGACCCTTGCCAGTTCCGCCAGCGCCTCCATGTCAGTCTCGGCGAAGAGTCCGCCCATGCCGGCTCCTGGCTGCAGGCAACGCGGCGCGATTTTTTTGTCCAGGCCAAGCGCCAGCGCCAGGCTGACCGCGTCTGCGTTTACCCGTTCGCACAGGTTCGATACTTCGTTGATGAATGAAATTTTCGTGGCCAGGAACGCGGTGGCCGCTTCCCGCACCAGCTCCGCGGTTTCGTGGTTGGAGACGATGACCGGAACTCCGCGCATCACTAGAGGATGAAAAATCTGCTTTACCGTCAGCACCGCGTCGTTCGAAGAGGTTCCCAGAATGATGCGGTCGGGCCAATTGAAATCCTCCACCGCGCACCCCGGAGTGAAGAACACCGGCTGAGAAACCACCGTGGCTTTTACTCCGGCTTCCTTCAGGCGCCGCTCCACTTCTCGGGCCGTGCCCACGGGAACTGGAGTCACAATCGAGAGAATCGGAGGCTTGGCTGCGGGCCGGGCTACGCGGATCGCCAGTTCCGCCAGACCTTGGGGGGAGTCTTCGGCCAGGAAAATGAACTGCGCTTTGCGCGCAAAGGATTCGATATCGGTCGAGTACACCAGGCGGCCGCAGCGCACGTTACGGCGGATTACTTCGGTCAGGTTCTTCTCAAAAAATGGAACGTTGCCCTGCGCCATTTCCACCATGCGCAAGCTGTCCGGATGGCAGCAGGTTACCGGAGTTCCGAAGTCGGCCAGGCAAGCCGATATTACCGTTCCCAGGTATCCCGCTCCATATACCCCAATTTGCATGAACCGTCCCGCTCCTACGAGCCCAAAACCGCCTCGGGGCGCGGCGTTCGCACCGCTCCCGCAGCAATCCAATCTCTTATGTACGCTCCTGAACCCTACTGCGCAACGCACGGGCATACATGTACTTCCGGGAATGGAAGCGGGGTTGGTGGGAATCGGAGCAAAAAAGGACGATAGCTCGCTGGTAACCTGCTACCGCGAACCGGATCTACAGATCGGACCTACAGTCGGACCTACAGTATGTGCGGAGACGCCGCCCCGCCGAGTGGGACGGCGGCCACGTCCACCCAGGATGCATCTTCCCGCTCCCGCACAAACGTCAACTCTTTTACCTGAATGCAGCGGTTTCCATCGTATTCTGTCCAGTGGTGCTGGGCCAGCCGATAGGCTTCTTGTGCCTGGGCCTCGGTGCTCATTTTGACAATCGTGAGGTGCGGCAGATAGGGCCACTCTTCTGCCACCGCCAGAGCTTTGCTGGCTCCCAGTTGGTCGTGCAGTTCGCGAAGGCGATAGGCGTGGACGATGCGAATAAACACGGTGGGAGTCACGGGAATAAAGGTCTCTACCTCGCCCAGTCTCATCTCGAAGGGTTCCACAGGACGGCAGACCTCAGAGACCGCCGCGATGGCCGCCTCTTCCCCTTCACGCAGCCTGCGGGGAGGCAGCATGGTGACGTGGGCCGCTAAATGGGGAAGATCGGGATGCAGTTCCTGGCGGATCTTTTTGATGAAGTCCGCTACTGGATCGTTTATATACGCCACGAGGGCATAACGCGAACTCTGCATGACCGAACTGAATTATACTCCGCCGTTCCATGGTGGCGGTCTGGCACAGAAGGTCAGCTATAATCGAAACGAACCGTTTCAGTCGGGGCGTAGCGCAGCCTGGTAGCGCACCTGCCTTGGGCGCAGGGGGTCCGCGGTTCAAATCCGCGCGCCCCGACCAATCTCTCCGGCAGCTTCGCGAGCCCCGCGGAAGCACTCGTGAACGTCCAGTGCGAAAAGAGTCGGCGGCTCGAAGGCGGCGAAGTGGTATTTTTTTAGCCCGCTTTCGCCTCTTCGTCGCGCCTTCGGGAAGCCGCTCCTTCAGGATCGGTGATCATATCCACCCACTTCGGGTCAGGCGAGGCCTCTGCGTCGTAGTTGTCGTGCCAGTTCCACCACTTGTACGGCGCGGTCTGGGGGTAACCTTCTGGCGAGTCCTCCCAGGTCTCCTGACGTCCGAGCGGCGTGATGTCGAGGTAGCTCCAAGTGCTCCCCATCGCCTCGTCGCCGCGGCTGTTAATGAAGTACGTGCGGAACACCGTGTCGCCGTCGCGGAAGAACACATTGTGGCCGTGCCATTCAGCGACGCCGAAGTCCGCGTCGAAGCTATCGGTCATGGTGTACCAGGGCATCTCCCAGCCCATTCGCGCCTTGAGGCGCGCGATGTCCGCCTGCGGCGCGCGTGAGGCGTAAGCGAGGGTGGTGTCGCGGGCGTTCAGATGCGCCAGATGGGCGACCTGATCTGCGCCCAGGGAGCAGCCGCGGCAGGCGTGCTCGGGCCAGCCGAACACTCCGGGCTCGAAGAAGGCGCGATAGAGGATCAACTGCCTACGGCCCTCGAACAAATCGAGCAGGCTTACCTTGCCCTTGGGTCCGTCGAACTCATACTTCTTGTCCACAGCCAGCCAAGGCATCCGCCGGCGTTCGGCGGCCAGCGCGTCACGGGAGCGGGTCAACGCCTTCTCCTTCACGAGGAGCTGCTGGCGCGCAGCCTCCCACTCCTGCTGCAACACGATCGGGGGTGTGTTCATCGCGAGCTGCCCCTTCCCGTGTTCCTGGTCTCTCTCTTTGTTTGTTGCCATCTTATTTCTCCTTTATTTTCTGATTCTACGTTGGTTTTTGAGACCTCTTCATTTCTCTTTTGTTATTCAGATTCGGGGCGATTTCTTCTGCTCCGTTCTTTTTGCGAGAAACTTTCACAGCCAATGCTGCAAGACCGCCGGTGGAAACCGCGCCGGCAACGACTAGTCCCATGGTTGCGAAACAGAATGGACACATTGTTAACCTCCCTGTGGCGAAGTATGACCGTTAAGCGGCGTCTACAGATTTCAGGAAGCTTCGAGAAATTTCAAGTGGGCAAAGGTGAATTGCCGCACCCCACTCCAATCGACATACGCGGTTTATTGATTCATGCGCTCTTTCGCGGCCAGTTGACCTCGGAGTAAAATGCCGTAAGCCCCGGACAGTTCCTGCGCCAGGTCCTTGGGACAAATGCCATCTTCATGCCATCTTCCCGACGGCTTTTCCTCAATTCCTCGACGCTAGTCTTCGGGAGCTCCTTGCTCGAAGCCCTTACCCGCCCTCTCAGCAAATGGACGCGGCCACTGCTTACAACGTCTGCAAGCTTGCCCAAAGCCGGGCCTGGCATTCCCGTCACCTATGTGGACGTGGCGAAAGACGCGGGCCTCACTGTTCCCAACGTTTGGGGAGGAGTGGAACAGAAGAAATACATTGTGGAAACCAAAGGCAGCGGCATCGCCTTCTTTGACTACGATCAGGATGGCTGGCTCGATGTGTATCTCACCAACGGACTGCGGCTGGATGAGAAATGGCCGCCGGGCCAGGAACCCAAGTCTCATCTGTTCAAGAACAACCGCGATGGAACCTTCACCGACGTGACTGAGAAGTCGGGTCTGGGCCAAGTGGGTTGGCAGACCGGGGTTTGTGTCGGCGACTATGACAACGATGGCTGGGACGATATTTTTTGCGGCTTTTGGGGACACAACGCTCTTTTCCACAACAATGGCGATGGAACATTCACCGATGTAAGCAAGAAGGCGGGCGTTTATAACCAGCGCGTGCGTTGGACCTCGGGCTCAACCTGGCTGGATTACGATCGCGACGGCTGGCTCGATCTGTTCGTCACCAACTTCATTGAGTTCGACCTGGCCAAAATTCCGGCGCCCGGCGAAGGCAATTGCCAGTGGATGGGTATGCCCGAAATGTGCGGGCCGCGCGGCTTGCCCGCGGGCAGCAACATTCTTTTCCATAACAATGGCGATGGCACTTTCACCGATGTCACGGAAAAAGCGGGAATCCTGAAGCCCGGACCGCATTACTCCATTACGCCGGTCTCCTACGATTTCGACAATGACGGCTGGCCTGACATCTATGTTGCCGTCGATTCCATGCCCAGTCTTTTCTTTCGTAATAATCACGATGGCACATTCACCGAAAGAGGCGTCGAGGCCGGTTGTGCCTTAACGGAGGATGGCCACGAGCAAGCCGGCATGGGAATCGGAGTGGGGGATTATGACTGTGATGGCTGGTTGGACATCTTCAAGACCAACTTCACAAACGACACCTGCGACCTCTATCACAACAGCGGAGATGGGACCTTTAACGACGTCACCTTCGCTTCTGGCATTGGGGTAAACGCTCAGTATGTCGGTTGGGGCGCCGGATTTGTGGATTACGACAATGACGGCTGGCCTGACATCGTCCAGATCAACGGCCACGTCTATCCCGATGTAGAGAAAGCTCACCTCGCGCAGTTCAAACAACCGCGTATCGTCTACCGCAACCTTGGCGACGGCACCTTCAAGGACGTTTCTGCTCAGATGGGCCCAGGCATCACTGAGCACTATTCAAGCCGGGGTGCGGCCTTTGGTGATTACGATAACGATGGGGATATCGACGTTCTGGTGTTGAACATGAACGATCCTCCGTCCCTGCTGCGCAACGATGGCGGCAACAAGAACAACTGGATCAAAATCAAACTCATTGGTACGCACTGCAACCGCACCGCGATCGGCGCCCGGGTGCGCGTCATCACCGGCGGACATAAGCAGATGGATGAAGTCCACAGCGGTGGCAGCGTCATGTCGCAGAGCGATCTGCGGCTGCACTTCGGGGTAGCAGAGGCGAAGAAGATCGACTTGATCGAAGTGAAGTGGCCCACCACTGGGAAAACCGAAACCTTTGCCGGCGTCGAGGTTAACCAGATCCTGACCATCAAAGAAGGTTCTGGAATTATAAAGAAAGCCGACGCTGCAACCTTGAAGCAGACGCCTCCCGTCCCCGCAAAGCCCTAACCAACCATCTGCTGGATTGTGTTTTCTGCTCGCGCTCAGTTCGCAAGACTATTTTGCCGAAGCATTTTCGGTAACCCTCAGAAACTGATCTGCCCTGACGTCATTCAACACTTGCACGGCGCGGCTGGGCCATGAAATCTCAATACGCTTTACCACCGTGGCTGGTCCGAGTCCGAAGTGCACGCGTTTATCCCCCGAAGCCTGATAGCTGCTGCTGGTCGTGACCGTGGCATATTGTTCACCGGCGTCGGTCACCAGCTTAATTCGGGCGCCGATCCCATCGCGATTGCTCTTGGTGCCTACCAAATTCAGCGAAATCCAATGATTCGAAGTGGAAGTTTCGTTCATCAGCACCCATGCCGGTCCGTCATTGGAGGTAACCACGGCATCGAGATAGCCGTCGTTATTGATGTCGCCAACCGCCATGCTGCGCGCCGCCCACTTCTGCTGAAAAATATTCCCGGAGGCGGCCGACACATCCACAAACTTCTTGCCACCTTGGTTATGTAGCAACACGGGAGGTTCACGATAGTGCTGGCTTGGCGTCACGACTTCCACATTGTCCATGACATGCGCTTGCACAATGAACAGATCCTTCCAGCCATCGTTGTCGTAATCCATAAACCTCACACCCCAGCCGGAGTGCTGCAGAGTAATGGCGCCCAGGCCGGTCACATCCGACGAGTAGTCAAACGTTCCATCCCGCGCGTTGGTGAAGAGGGAGTACCGCTGGTTGGCCAGATCGGTAATGATCACATCGGGCCAACCGTCATTGTTATAGTCTTCAAAATCCACTCCCATCCCCGAAAAAGTGGAACCGTCATCGTTGACCGCTACTCCGGAAACCTCACCCACTTCCTCAAAAGTCCCGTTTCCCTTATTGTGGAACAACGCTTCCGGAATGGCATCGTTGGACACAATGAAGTCGGTCCATCCATCGCGATCGTAGTCGGCAATCGCCACGCCCAGGCCCTTGCACGGCCGGTCCGCGCCGGCCTTGTGAGCCACCTCGGTAAACTTCCCATTGCCTTCGTTGTGATAGAGCAAGATCGGCGCCGCCTTGAACTGATCGGGGTGGCAATAGGAGCGATATCCTTCGCGATGCTCTCCACAGTAGATGTCGCTGAAGGAGTATTCCATGTAGCGAGCGACAATCAAATCCAGCTTGCCGTCGTTGTCGTAATCTACCCAGGCGGCGCTGGTCGACCATCCCGAACCCTCCACGCCTGCGCTCATGGTTACATCGGAAAAAGTGCCGTCGCCATTGTTGTGGTAAAGAGTATTCCGGCCATAGCCGGCGACGAATAAATCTTCATAGCCATCATTGTCATAGTCGCCCACGGCCACTCCGGTGGTGTAGCCACTGCCAGTCAGCCCGGCCTTTTCGGTTACATCCTCGAATGTTCCGTCGGCTTTCTGATGAAACAGATGGTTCCAGTATTCACGCCCATCTTTCTTGGGAATGGATCCGGGAGGCGTGGGATCGTCGATGCGGGCGCCGTTGCCCAGAAAAATATCGAGGCGTCCGTCGTTGTCATAGTCGAACAGCGCCACTCCCGAGCCCATGGTTTCCAGAAGATATTTTCTGGAGGTAGGAGAAGCTTCCTGCTTGAAGTGGATGCCGACTTTCGCCGTGACATCGACAAACTTGCCAGGGGCAGCCGCAGCCCCGCCGGCTTGAGCGGCAGGGAATGCGAGGCATCCCCAAACCGCCGCCCAGCCGAACAGCCCCATGAAAATCAGCTTGCGGCATCCCAGACCCAACATCCGCTCGATGATTCTCCGCTTTTGTGGAGGAGCTATCTTCAATGCTGGGCTCTCGCTTCGCGGACGGGCCTTGGAATTCTCTTCGCTTGTACCAAGCTTGATTGTACGAACCTCCAACGGTCGCGGCAATTCGTGAGGTAACGGGGAGTGTCTGGTTTCGGCAACATCAACATCTCGGGAGGAGATTCTGCTCTTCGGCGACCTTCGCCAAAGTTCTTCGCGATCCTCGCGGTTTAAGCCTTTTCTTTCCAGGCCGCCGTTTAAATCCGCGCGCCCCTGCCAACCAACCTTCGGGAGTGTGCTGCAGCCAGTAGCGGCTCCGAACCAACTCCTAAAGGGATTAGCAGGCTAGCAGCCCGTGGTGCAAGTGCGGTTTGTATCAGGGTATGCCTTCAGGCATATCGTAAGTGCCGTGTTACGAATCCGCCTTTAGGCGCTGTCTTTCGTAATTCGACATTCACCACAGGCTGCTGGGAGCCGCGATCGCGGAATCAAATCTGGGGTGCTCGCCTGACCGACTCAACAGTTCCAAATCGCCTTGGTGAAGTCGCGAAACTCCTGGTCGTTATGAATGTACTTATCGGGGATGGCCAGAAAAAGCCCTTCCTTGGGCAGTTGGCTTAGAACTTGTGGCAGCAACTCGAAACCAGTTCCCACGTTCAGGATGAGGCGGGATTTCTCCAGAATTTCCCGGAATACCGGCACCAGGTCAAGCGCCGTGGGGCCGATGTTCTCCAAAGCGACCTCCAGCCCCGCGATGCCGGGTATGTCCAGAACGTGCTTGTAATGTTGATAGCCCGTGGTGTGCAGGTGGAAGAACACATATTCTCCCAACTGGCGAACCACCTCGGCATCGTTCTGCATGAAGATGTCACGGTACATGTTGGGCGAGCACATTCCCATGACGTCCTCCTGAATCACCATGGTTTTGCCCGGCGCCCAGTAACCATAAACGTGACCGTAGCCCCCCAGTTTTGGCTGAATCACCGAGTAGTGCATGTCCAGAGCTTTGATCAGCAGAGCGTTCACGCGGGCGGCCGCATTTGCCATTGCCCCGGGATCGTCATGCAGATCCAAGTAGAACTCTTTCATTCCCCGCATGGCTGCCAGAACGTCAGACGGCCCGCGAAGGATCGACGGGCTGATCCAGCAATCCGCAGGCTGCTGCGCCTGTAACCGTTCCGTCTCATTGTGCATGCGGTCCAACCACCCGTTGGGAGCGGGAATGGGTAGATCAGCCAATTCCTCGGGTGCTTCGACGAAGTGCGCGGGGGCGAGAGATCCCTCGGCGTACCGCACCGGGCATCCACAAGCCGCCTCCAACCACGGAACGCCGCGCCAGGGCGCGGAAAAAGCGAAGAAGTCGTCGCAGGAGACGGACCGGTTCCCAAAGCTGTATTCGTATTCGGTCATCACCTGGTCCTCGGTGACATCATGCGGGCTGACCATCGCCTGCGAAAGAGGCCGGCGCAGAAAGTTAATGGGCATGAACACGCCTTCGTCATAAATGCCTACGACCGGACGGTCCGACCTTTCCTTATTCCAAAAGCTTGCCTGGAAACGCTGGATGCTTTCTCGGAGTTGAGATTCGGTTCGCATGCGACGCATCCTGCGACGCTCTGCTGAATGGCTTGAACTCAGTCGCAGACCGGAAAGAACGCCAACAGTAGCCTCCGCTTCCGCTTCAGCATATCATACTATGACTAGCTCGCCCTCGAAACTCAGTTGTTCGGGGGAATGGGGCGATAGGAGAGCCTGGAGAGTCGCCAAGTCGTGCCTTGGCGAGGGCCGGCGCAGAAGTCGGGAAACCCGCCAATTGGCCTGCGAACCACGCCTCCGAAGACTGCGCCACTCCGATTAGAACGAATAGCCGATCGACGCGCCTACCCGCGTGCCATACGCGGCGCTGAATTCATTATTGTTGCGAATCAAATAGAAATTCGCTTCTGGCCGGACGAAGAAGTTCCCGTGCACATAAATCTTGATTCCGCCGCCAAAGTGGCCTAAAAGATGATTACTACTCACATAGTCGGTGCAAGTGATGAAATTGCATTGGTAGGTACCCGAATAGAATCGGATGCTTTCCGCTCCGATTCCGGCGCTGACCTCCGCCCCTACCTTCTTGTTGAACCGCGGCGCCCAAATTCCGTTGAAGTCATAGAAAATCGGGCGGTACGGTTCGTATCCCTGATAAAGGTCTCGTCCGCCTCTCCATGACATCTCGCCGCTCACTCCGAGGTTGTGATGCAGCAGGAAATCAATGCTGAAGCTGGGATAGAGGCCACCCGCCATGGTTTGCGGCGCGTAACTGCCGGAAGCACTGGAAGCCGAGGGCGACTCAATTGTCCCGAATCCGACCGCCAGGTCTCCCTTTTGCACGAGTTGTCCAAACCGGTTCTGCCCATAGGCAGCGTTCCCCAGCAGAAAAAGCCCACAGGCAATCACCATAACTGTAAACTTGCTCAAAGCGATCCTCCGAAAGAATAAGGAATACACACCAGTTAGATGCAAACTCTAACCCGCAAACGTTGCCATAGTCGCTGCCAGCCCAAGCATTTTTCCCGGTTACTTAAATTCAATCACGTTTGAGGGGGAGCGCTGTAAAGAAAGGTCAAATCCGCGTAAAATTTTGAAATACTGGGTGTTAGGAACGAAAACAGAGTGGCAGCTTCCCCCGGTTCAGCGCGCTCGATGGGCAACGGGCCTACGCCCGCGGCCACGTGCGCCGGTTTGCCCGGGGATCGATCCCTCCATGAAAAAAGACGGCTTTGCATCTACCAGCGTGTTGATTGAATCAAAAGCACTTTACCCGGATGGCCGGGCTGAAATCATAAAAGCTGAAATCAGCAAAAAGGACTACGTACCGAACCATGGGCAATAGGAGACGAATGCATCAAGGTCGGAAGCCGTTGGCAGTCGCGGTCTTCCGCATGGCTTGCCTGACCGTTCTTGGTTTGCTGAGTTGTGCGCTGGCGGCTCAGACTTTGGGAGCCTATTCCGCGGCGCCGCAAGACTCCGCTGGAGCATCCAGCGCTGCCAGCGCGCTCAGCCAAGGCCCGTTCGGTGGCAGCGTCCCTGAAGGCAAAGCCACTGCCTCGGCCCTGCCTCTTTCTTTCAAAGACGCCATTGACCGCGGACTCAGAAACAATCTTGGCTTGCTGCTCCAAAGCGACAACACGCTGGCTGCCCGGGCGCAAAGGTGGCAGGAACTGAGTAATCTGCTGCCGAACCTGAGCGCTGGCATCAGCGAAACCGCCTTGCAGACCAACCTGCAGGCGGAAGGGCTGCGCTTTCCCGGATTTCCCAAAATCATCGGCCCTTACGGATTCTTCGATGCCCGCGTTTTCCTTAAGCAACCGCTGGTCGATCTGCAAGCTCTGAACCGCGAGCGCGGCGCGGCGATTAACGAACGTGCGGCCGCCTACAGCTACCAGGACGCGCGCAATATGGTGGTTCTTGCGGTTGGAAACGCCTATCTGGTGACCATTGCCGGCGCGTCCCGGGTGGAAACCGCTCAGGCCCAGGAGCAAACCGCTCAAGCCCTTTACGACAAGGCCTCAGACCAGCAGAAGGCTGGGGTCGTCCCGGCCATCGATGCCTTGCGTGCCCAGGTGGAACTGCAATCCCGCCAGCAGCAATTAATTGCAGCGCGCAATGATTATGCCAAGCAGAAGCTGGCCCTCGGCCGGGTGATCGGCCTGCCTCCCGGGCAGGAACTTAGCCTGACCGAGCAAGCTCCCTATGAGCCGTTCACTCCCCTGGGGCTGGAGCAAAGCCTGCAACGCGCTTATTCCACCCGCCCCGATTATTTAGCGGCAACGCAAAAGGTGCGGGCGGCGGAATACTTTCGCAAGGCAACCACCGCTGAATATTTCCCCAGCCTGGGTTTAAGCGCCGACTACGGCGACATTGGAGTCACTCCCAATAATTCGCATGGGACCTTCACCGCCAGCGGAACCCTGCGGATTCCCATTTTCCTGGGCGGCAAGGTTCATGCCGATTCCCTGCAGGAAGACGCGGCGCTCCACCAGGCCCAGCAACAACTGGAGGATCTGCGCGGACGGGTCGACTACCAGGTCCGCACCGCGCTTCTCGACTTGTCCTCCGCGGCCGATCAGGTAGAAGTGGCGCGAAGTTCAGTGAATCTCGCCGAGCAAACCCTGAATCAGGCGAAGGATCGCTTCACCGCCGGAGTTACTGACAACCTTGAGCTTATCCAGGCCCAGGAAGCCTTGGCCTCAGCCAATGAGAACTATATTTCCAGCCTTTACGCGCACAACCTCGCGAAGATTGCCTTGGTGTACGCCATGGGCTATGCCGAACAAGGAGTAAAGCAATACCTGCAGACTAGATAATCATGAAAGAAAATACTGACACCATGGTACAAGACGCTAATTCTGAGCCCGCAGCGCTTCCCACCCCCGGCGCCGGCTCGCCTGCCGAAACCGAAAATGGCTGGAAGCAGTTCGAGCGCAGCAAGCCGCACCTCCGGTTGGCTTTTCTGGTCGGCGTAATCGCGCTACTGGTGGCGGGGGTGCTGGTATGGCATTACCTCTCAAGCTATGAGACCACCGACGACGCCCAGATTGCCGGACACCTGAATGCCATCAGCCCGCGCGTCGGCGGCCAAGTGCAGAAGTTGCTGGTGCTTGACAACCAATACGTGGAGGCGGGGACGCCGCTGGTTGAAATCGATTCCAGGGATTATCAGGTCGCGCTCGAAAGGGCGAAAGCCGACTACGCCGACGCTACGGCGATGGCCGGCGCGGCCCGCGTCAACGTGCCGATCACATCGGTCAACACCGGCAGCCAGACCAGCGCCGCTCAAGCCGATGTGGACAGCGCACGTTCCGGCATTGCCGCTGCCCGCCAGCAGGCGCAGGCGGCCGCGGCTCAGGTGCAGTCGGCGGAAGCCAACAACGTGAAGGCGCAAAGCGATCTGGCGCGTTACAAAGAGCTGGTCGATAAGCAGGAAATCTCGCAGCAGCAATTCGATCAGGCGGTCGCCGCCTCACGGGCGAATGCGGCTGCCGTAGATGCTGCCAAAGCTTCCGCAGCAGCCGCGGAACAGCAGGTCAAGCAGGCGCAATCCCGGCTGGCGCAAGCCGAAGCCAATTTACGCTCCACGGCAACGGCTCCCCAACAAATTGAAGTCATGCGTTCCCGGGCGCAATCCGCCGAAGCCCAGGCCCAGATGAAGAAAGCCGCCCTCGATCAGGCGCAACTCAATCTGGGCTACAGCGTCATTGTGGCGCCGGTCAGCGGCTTCGTCACCAACCGCACCGTGGAAGTGGGACAGAACGTCCAGCCCGGCCAGGAGTTGATGCAAATCATCAATCTGGATGACATCTGGGTCACCGCGAATTTCAAAGAAAACCAGCTTAGGAAGATGAAGGTGGGCCAAGCGGTCACCATCTACGTCGACACTACTGGAAAGGATTACCAGGGCCACGTGCAAAGCGTTGCTGGAGCCAGCGGAGCCGTGTTCAGCCTCCTGCCCCCGGAAAACGCCACTGGAAACTACGTGAAAGTAGTGCAGCGCGTTCCCGTGAAGATCACGTTCGACCAGGGAGAGACCAAGGATCACGATCTGCGGCCGGGAATGTCGGTGGAACCCAAGGTCTGGTTGCGCTGAGAATCTAGTAACTTCTCGAACGAGGGTGCCCCATCCTAGTCGCGTTTTCTGCGCTAGGGTGGGATTCCACAAACGCCTGCGCTGAAGATTTCGCGCCGTTTCAAGTCTGGCGAAGTGCCTTGAGTTCGGTATCGGTAACAAAATACGCGGCCTACTTCACTCCCGCCAGCGCCCGCGCGACTTCCTCGATATCCGGCACGACTGGAATGTCGTAGTTCTTGTGCCAGGCGAGCTTGCCGTCGCGATCAATGATGGAGATGGCGCGTCCGGTAATGCCCTTATCTTCCAGGTAGACGCCGTATTTGGCCGCAACTGCGCCCCGAGGATTGAAATCGGCGAGCAGAGGATAGCGGATCCCCATCTTTTCGGCATAAGCCTTGTGGGACCACGTGCTGTCGACGCTCAACCCCAGTACCTGTGCGTCGAGCTGCTCAAACTTCTCGCTATCGCTGACCAGGCATGCGTGTTCGTTGGTGCAGACCGGGCTCCAGTCGAGCGGATAAAAAACCAGGACAACGCGCTTCTTGCCGCGAAAGTCGCTCAGCTTCACTTCTTGCTGGTTCTGGTCCTTCAGGGAAAATTCGGGGGCGGGACTGCCTACAGTCATGATCGTGACTCCTCGTGTAACAGCATAGCGGCTCAAATCAGGATTGTCATTCCGAGGATGACCCTGAGCTTGGCGAAGGGGAAGAGGAGGAATCCGCTTGCTGCCGCCGCCACGCCAAAAGCGGATTCCTCGCGCCTAAGGCGGCGCGTCGGAATGACAAGTAGGTACAACGTTTCGCACAACGGCCCATCTTACGGAGGGCCATCGACCAAAGACTAACGGCTGGGCGCCTGGATTCATCTAAACTATTGAACAACTTGCGTGCATTCTTCACACTCGTTTTGCTCGCCATTCTCGTGCGCGGGCGGCTTGGCTTGCCTGGGCCCTGCTGCTGCCGGTTACGCCGGAGGGACAGAAGGTTGTCTTGTTGCGGCCCGGCTTCTCCACCCGGCGCATCGCTCACGAACTGCAATCCGCCGGAGTAATTCGCAGCGCCGATGCCTTCGTCTTCTGGCATTACCTTCATCGCAGACATTCCTTAAAGGCCGGCGAATATCTGTTCGAGAAAACGGCGGACGCGCGCCAGATTCAAGACCGGCTGGTGCGCGGGGATGTCTATTACCGTGAAGTGGTTATTCCCGAAGGCTTCACCATTTTTGATATCGCGCGGGCGGTGCAGGAGGCCGGGCTAGGTCCCAGTCAGGATTTCACAAACGCGGCCACGTCCGACACAGCGCTAATCGCCGATCTGGCGCCGGACGCCAAAAGCCTGGAAGGCTATCTCTTCCCCGCGACCTACGAGTTCACCCGCACCCAGAGTGCCGATGACATGGTGGCGGCCATGGTCAAGGAATTCCGGCGCGTGGCGCGTGAAGTTGGATTGACGGCGGCTTCCGCCCAGGAAAATGACGTGCCGCGGATCGTGACCCTGGCCTCAATTATTGAAAAGGAGACTGCGGTTCCTGAAGAGCGTCCGGTCGTAGCCAGCGTCTATTACAACCGCATGGCGAAAAAGATCGCGTTGCAGGCCGATCCCAGCGTGATCTACGCCGAACTGCTGCAGGGAAGTTACCAGGGCGCTCTGCATCATGCCGACATGGGCGATGACTCTCCCTACAACACCTACAAACATCCCGGCCTTCCTCCGGGCCCCATCGGAAATCCCGGCAAAAGCTCGCTCGAAGCCGCCATGCACCCGGCACAAACCGATTATTTCTATTTCGTCGCCGATGGCAACGGCCACCATCGCTTTGCCCGCGATCTGGAAGAGCACAACCGCAACGTGGCCGCCTACCGCCGGGCCATGCGGGCAAAATAAGGCAAAAAGCAGCAGCCACAAAGGACACAAAGCCTCACGAGGGGATTCTTGATTTTTGGGTCCCTTCGTGAAACTTCGGGTTCTTTGTGGTTGATTGCGTTTTCGTAACCTTTGCCCACGACCTGCATCTGATACCAATCGCAACTCGCTATTACTCAAGATAGAGGCTCCGCGGGGGGACTCAAGTTCATTTATGCATATATACTAAGAGGTTTACGCCTGAGATTGTTTTCATGACCTTGTCTCCCCGCTATCGAGCTTTACTCATGTTGGTGGCTATTCTGCCGCTGACCGGCTGCCTGTTCCGGACGCGAACCGTGGAAAGGCAGATGAGCACCGCCCCGCTGAAGACGGCCACCCAGTCCGAACTTATTGACTACATCAACCATCAGGCGGCGAAAGTCCGCAGCATGAACGCTACCGTGGACATTGACACCTCGGTGGGTGGGGAAAAGAAAGGGAAGAAAACCGACTACACCGAGATTCGCGGATACGTTTTGGCGCGTAAACCCAGCATGCTCCATATGATCGGACTGCTGCCGGTGGTCCGGACCAAGGCCTTTGATATGGTCAGCGACGGCCAAACTTTCAAACTGTGGATTCCGCCCAAGAACCGCTTTGTCGAAGGCCGCAATGACGTCCCGACGCCCAACCCCAAGAATTCCATGGAGAGTATGCGTCCGCAGTATATTTACGACGCCCTTTTGTTGCGCGAGATTGATACCGAAAAAGGTGAAGTCGCGGTCATGGAGAACGACTTTGAACTGGTGGCTGGGCCGAAGGGCCGACAAGTTGAGCAACCCGACTATGAGATTGACGTGATCCGCAAGAACCCAGAAGACGGCTGGTATCTTTCGCGCAAGATCATCTTCGGGCGCACCGATCTGCTGCCCCATCGCCAGATTGTCTACGATCAAGACAGAAATCAGGCCACCGATTCGCGCTACGAGAACTACAAGGATTATGACGGCGTGAGCTTCCCCTCGCAGATCGAAATCAAGCGTCCGCAAGAGGAATACGACATTGTGTTGCACCTGGTAAAACTGCAACTCAACACCCCGCTCACCGACGACCAGTTCCACCTTGATCAGCCGCCGGGGGTGGAGGTAATCCATTTAGACCAGCCGCAAGCTGATCAAATGCACGCGCAAAAAGAGGATGCGAAGAGATAGAATCCGCAGCTGGGAACTGGCACCTAGCCTTTTAGTCTGCTCTAGTCACTAATCACTATTCACTCCCATGATGAATCGAATGATTGCCGCCAACCTGATCTACCGGCCCATCCGGTCGCTGATCAGCATTGTTGCCATCGCCCTGGAAGTGACGTTGATCCTGCTGATTGTGGGCTTATCGCTCGGTTTCTTGAGCGATTCTCGGACGCGTACGGCGGGCATAGGCGCCGATGTGCTCTTCCGGCCGCCCGGTTCTCAGTTCATTGCGGGCTTTACCGGCGCGCCCTATGCCGATCAAAATAGGGAACATACTCGCAAAACTGCCTCATGTGGTCTCGGTCGCTCCGGTCATCACACAGATCTCGTCAGCTGATTCGCTGGAAATCATTGCGGGGATCGATCTGAACAGCTATCCGACATGTCCGGGCCCTTCGATTACATAGAGGGCGGTCCCGTTCCAGGGGCCGAACGATGCCCTGGTGGACGACCTCTATGCCCGCACCCACCACGTCAAGGTCGGCGACTCCATCGATATTCTGCAACATCCGTTTCGAGTATGCGGAATCGTGGAAGGTGGGCGGGGCGGCCGGAAATTCTTGCAGATTGGGAAGTTACAGGACCTCATCGGTGCGCCCGGCAAAGCCAGCCTGTTTTACCTGAAGCTCGACGATCCCAACAATGCGGCTCTGGTGGTGGATGGAAATCAAGGATGTCCCATCATGGGCCAGTATGACGCTGTCTCGATGGCTCAATACCTTGCCGCCATCACCCCCGCCCACTATCCCGGCTTGTCAAAGTTTCTGGACGTCGTGATCGGAATTTCTGTTCTCATCGGATTTATCGCTATCTTTCAGGCCATGTACACGGCAGTCATGGAAAGAACCCGGGAAATTGGAATTCTCAAGTCCCTGGGGGCTTCAAAGTTTTATATCGTAAACGTCATTTTGCGCGAGACGGTCCTGCTGGCCATCGGAGGAATTGTGGTCGGAGTTCTGTTCAGCCTCGGGGCGGAATGGTGATCAATAAACGCACCACTCTGCCGGTAAGCGTGAGTTCCGGCCTGGATTTTGTACGCCACCCTTATCGCGATCGTTGGTGCGGTGCTGGGCGCGCTGTATCCAGCTTTCAAGGCGGCGCAGAAAGATCCCATTGACGCGCTGGCCTACGAGTAGCGGTCCACTCTTCCGGTTGCACCCAAAGTGCCGTTATGGTAACTTTAAAAATTGTCCCGGACATGAGGAAGGGATCAGAGGGCTTAGCTCGCCCTGGCAAGGGTGGGTGTCTTAGTTTGCTGGCGTAGCTCAGCCGGTAGAGCATCTGATTTGTAATCAGAGGGTCAGGGGTTCAAATCCCTTCGCCAGCTCCAGATCAATAGGTTTCCGGAACGCAGGCATTTGCGCGGTGCAGGCGGTGTTGCAGGTTTTCTGAAGGCGCTCCATACGGAAAGCTTTCCTAATTGCGGTATTTGAGGCGCGTGCGGGTTTTTGTGTGCGCGAAGTTCCAGCAAGGTGCCGCAACTCGAGCCCTCCGCGTGAATTCCAGTGAAGATCGCCGGGCCAGTTAAGGATCGCCCGTGGGCCGGCGTTTCCGCACAGGTGGGTGAGTGGTTAAAGCCGGCAGACTGTAAATCTGCTCCTCCTAGCGAGGTACGAAGGTTCGAATCCTTCCCTGTGCACCAGTTGAGGATTAGCGGGCGGGCGTGAATGGAGAAGTTCAGTGAGACGCCTCCTGATCGCGATGGCCGCATTGGTTGCTCTGGGTGTTCTGGCGTGGACGACGCTGAGTGATTCGCGAATCCGCCTGGTGACGCTGGCCATCTTGGCCATGTTCGCGGTCAAGACGTGGGTCCGACGGAATGAAGCAGGGCCAACGGACGAGCAGCAAGATGTTGAGCAGTCTGAACGTTGAGGGTTAGGCCGATGTAGCTCAGTTGGTAGAGCACTCCCTTGGTAAGGGAGAGGTCATCAGTTCAATCCTGATCATCGGCTCCATGGTTGAGGCGTTGTGGTTTTAGCTGAGTGCTGACGGCTGAATGCTGACGGCGGATTTACGGGCGGGAGTAACTCAGTGGTAGAGTCACAGCCTTCCAAGTCGAGGCGCTTGGCGGGCGTTTGAGCCCGCCGCCGAGATCCTGAGCGAGAGTGAAGGACCTCACAGTTGGTAAGCAGCAGTGGGAGAAGCGGGAGTAACTCAGTGGTAGAGTCACAGCCTTCCAAGCTGTTGGTCGCGGGTTCGATTCCCGTCTCCCGCTCCAGGATTTTATGAGATTTGAACAGCCGGTCCTCAAGGTCGAGAAGGAAGCGGAATTCGAGGAACTGAAAAGCGCTGTGATTCGCGCTTTTGCGCCGGGGAAGACGGAAAGTTTTCTCAAGCAGGTGCACGGCAGCAACCTGCGGGTGCGTGATGTAGATGGGATCCTGAGCAAGCGGCTTCTGGAGAAGGTTGATGAAGTCCTGGCGAAGTCGGGAAACACCGCGCTGGGCTTGTATCAGGCGCTGACGGTTTCCGATCAGGCTCAGATGCGTGAGTTTTATTTGTCCAAGTTGGAAGAAGTCGACGCAAAATTGCGGACAAAGTTCCAGAGGCTGTATCAGTACTACTAGTAGCGAAGAGAAATGCATAGGTCCTTCGGCGCAAAGAACGCGCCTCAGGATGACAAGAGCTAGAAGCTAAGAGCTAGAGGCTAGAACATGGCGAAAGAGAAATTTGACCGCAACAAGCCGCACTGCAACGTAGGGACGATTGGTCACATTGACCATGGCAAGACGACGTTGACGGCGGCTATCACCAAGGTATTGCAGAAGCACAACCCGAAGATCGTGTTCCGGTCGTTCGATTCGATCGACAACGCTCCGGAAGAGAAAGCGCGCGGCATCACCATTGCCACGGCGCACGTGGAGTACGAGACGGCGAACCGGCACTACGCGCACGTCGATTGCCCGGGCCACGCCGACTACATCAAGAACATGATTACGGGCGCGGCGCAGATGGATGGCGCCATCTTGGTAGTGGCCGCGACCGACGGCCCCATGCCGCAGACCCGCGAGCACGTGCTGCTGGCGCGGCAGGTGGGCGTGCCTTACATCGTGGTCGCGCTGAACAAGTGCGACGCGGTGGACGACGCCGAACTGCTCGACCTGGTCGAGCTGGAAGTGCGCGAGTTGCTGAAGAGCTACCAGTTTCCGGGCGACGATCTGCCGGTAATCCGGCTGTCGGCCTTGGGCGCGCTGAATGGGGAAGCCAAGTGGGAGAAGCAGATTGACGCGCTGATGGAGGCGGTGGACAAGAGCGTGCCGCAACCGGCGCGCGAGTTGGACAAGCCGTTCCTGATGCCGATTGAAGATATTTTCTCGATTCAAGGCCGGGGCACGGTGGTGACGGGCAGGATCGAGCGCGGCAAGGTGAAGGTGGGCGAGGAAGTGGAGATTGTGGGCTTCCGCGAGACCCGCAAGACGGTGGTGACGGGCGTGGAAATGTTCAAGAAGCAATTGGACGAAGGCCTGGCGGGCGACAACGCTGGCCTGCTGCTGCGCGGCATCGCGAAAGAAGATGTGGAGCGCGGCATGGTGCTGGCCAAGGGGGGATCGATCACGCCGCACACCAAGTTCAAGGCGGAAGTTTACATTCTGACGAAAGAAGAAGGCGGGCGGCACACGCCATTCTTCAAAGGCTACCGGCCGCAATTTTACCTGCGGACGACGGACGTGACCGGAGTAGCGGAGTTGCCGGCGGGGACGGAGATGGTGATGCCGGGCGACAATGTGCAGTTGGTGATTGAGTTGATCACGCCGGTGGCGATGGAAAAGGGCTTGCGGTTTGCGATCCGCGAAGGCGGGCACACGGTCGGCGCGGGCACCATCAGCGAGATTATTCAGTAGGCAGCTGTCAGCTCTCAGCCATCAGCTTTCAGCTGGGCGGGAGCAAAGTAAATGCAGAGGCCCTTCGGCGCAAAAGAAAGCGCCTCAGGATGACAAGGTTTAACTGAGAGCTGTCAGCTGACAGCTGACGGCTGGAAGCTTAAGAGCCAGGAGCGGTTGAATGCCCCGAGAAATTATTACCATGCAGTGCGGTGATTGCAAAGAGCGGAACTATTCAAAGACTAAGAACCGGAAGACTACGCCGGACCGGCTGGAGCTGAAGAAATTCTGCCGCCGGTGCCGGAAACATACGCCGCACAAGGAAGTGAATGACGCTTTAGCGGGGCGCGGGCGCGGGCGCTCCGCGTTTTCGCGAGGATCTGATTTACAGGGGCGTAAGCTCAACGGTTAAACTGTCGGTCTCCAAAACCGAACTTGGGGGTTCGAATCCCTCCGCCCCTGCCAGAGTTTTGGATAACGGAAATGGGGCAAGGTCAGGTGCTGGGATGGGAGTAGAAACAAAGAAAATGGCGAATTCAATCGCAGTCGCGGGCGGCAACTTTGGCGACCGCATCAAGGCCTGGCCAGAGCAGATCAAGACCTTCTACAACGATGTGCGCACCGAGATGAAGAAGGTGACTGCGCCTTCGTTGAAGGAAGTGCAGGCCACCACCGTGGTGGTCATCGTCGCCGTTTTCTTGTTTGCGGCGTTTTTTGAAGTGGTGGATTTTACCCTGAGTCACAGTCTGGACGCGCTGTTTCGCTATCTAGTGCACCACGGAGTTTAGGGGCGCAGAAGCTGGAGTTGGGCAACACTATGCAGGACGAAGAAAAAAACGTGACGACTGGAACCAGCGCGGAAGCCGCCGTAGCCGAAGGTGGCTGCTAGTCCGGAAGCTGCCGCCGAGGCTCCCCGTAACCCCAACATGAAGTGGTACATCATCCACTCCTATTCGGGATTTGAGCGCAAAGTGAAAGAATCGCTGGAGTCGCGGGTCGCGGCTTTCGGGCTGCAGGACAAAATCGGCAAAGTGCTGATCCCCACCGAGTCGGTTACCGAGGTGCGCAGCGGCAAGAAGTACACCTCCGAACGCATGTTTTATCCCGGCTACGTGCTGGTGGAAATGGATATGGACGACCACGTCTGGCACGTGGTCAAAGCCACGCCGCGGGTGACCGGATTTGTCGGCACCGGCCAGCAGCCTACGCCGCTCTCCGAAGAAGAGGTTCAGCACATTGTGTACCGCGTGGGCGAATCCAAGGACAAGCCTAAGCTTAAGGTTAAGTTCGAAAAGAACGAGCAGGTGCGCATTACCGAAGGGCCATTCGCGACCTTTACCGGCATCGTGGATGACGTGAACGAAGACCGCGAAACCTTGAAGGTGATGGTGACAATTTTCGGCCGCTCGACTCCGGTGGAACTGGAATTTAATCAGGTGGAGAAAGTGGCTTAGCTAGGGAAGCGCGCCAAACGCGCGATTTCTGCGCCCGCAAATGCGCGGTCGCTTCGCGCGGCGCGCCCAGGTCCTTCGGCGACGGAAAGCTTGTCGCCTCAGGATGACAAATGAAATTGAGGAATTGAGAAATGGCAAAAAAGGAAACAGGAAAAGTAAAGTTGCAGATCGCGGCGGGCAAAGCGACGCCGGCGCCTCCCGTGGGTCCGGCGCTGGGGCAGGCGCAAATCAACATCATGGAGTTTTGCAAGCAGTTCAATGCCCGCACCAGCCAGAAGGAAATGGAGGGGCTGATCATCCCGGTGGTGATCACGGTCTACAGCGACCGCACTTTTTCTTTCATCACCAAGACGCCGCCGGCCTCCATTTTGCTTAAGCGCGCGGCAGGCATTGCCAAAGGATCGGGCACGCCCAATAAGGACAAAGTGGGTAAGGTTTCGGCCAAGCAGGTGGAAGACATCGCCAAGCAAAAGTTGCCCGACCTGAACGCGGCCTCGATTGCCGCCGCGGTCAAGAGCGTGCGCGGGACGGCGCGCTCGATGGGGATTGATGTTATTGGGTAATTGCGGAATTTTGTAATTGAGTAATTGAAAATCGAGAACTTGGGTTTGAAATTACCCAATTACTCAATTTCGCAATTGCTCAATCAAGTCATCCCAATCAAGTCATTGACCACGGCTGAGCAGAATAGGGCTTAGCGGTGGGAGACGAGGAAATCATGAAAAAAGCAGGGAAGAACGTTACCAAAGCCAGGCAGGCAATCGAAGACAGGCCGTACACCATCCAGGATGCGGTTCCGCTTCTGCAAAAAGTCAAATTCGCAAAATTTGACGAGACCGTGGAAGTCACGCTTCGCCTCGGAGTCGATCCCAAGCATGCCGATCAGATGGTGCGCGGCACCGTCGTATTGCCGCATGGGCTGGGCAAATCGAAGAAAGTCCTGGTCATTGCCACTGGCGACAAAGTAAGGGAAGCGCAGGAAGCCGGCGCGGATTTCGTGGGCGGCGAAGAGATGGTCGAAAAGATCAGCAAGGAAAATTGGACCGACTTTGACGCGCTCATCGCCACACCGGACGTGATGAAGTCGGTCGGGCGTCTGGGCAAGGTGCTGGGACCTAAGGGGCTCATGCCCAATCCCAAGACCGGCACTGTGACCTTTGACGTTGCCAAGGCGGTGCAGGAAGTGAAAGCCGGAAAAGTCGAGTTCCGCACCGACAAGACTGCGCTGGTGCACGTGCCGGTGGGGAAGATTTCGTTCACGCCCGACAAGTTGGTGGAGAATGCCACCGTGCTCATCACCAGCGTGATCAAGGCTAAGCCGTCGGTCGCCAAAGGAAAATACATCAAGGGCTGCTATCTGAGTTCGACCATGGGTCCGGGGATTGCTCTCGATACCAGCGCGATCGAGGCGGCAGCCAAGGTATAAAGTATTAGGGAAGCGCGCCAAACGCCGCGTTTGTGCGCCCGCAAAATGCGCGGGCGATCGGGCGGCGCGCATAGGTCCTTCGGCGACGAAAAACATGTCGCCTCAGGATGACAAGAGATTATTACGAGGGGTACGACGATGGCGGTTACCAAAGCGAAGAAGGTTGAGCAAGTCGAAGAGCTGGGGCAGGAACTGAAGACGGTTTCCAGCATGATCGTGGCGAGCTATAACAAGCTCACGGTGGCGCAAGATTTCGAGCTGCGCAAGACGCTGCGCAGCACTGGCGCCAAGTACCGGGTGGTGAAGAACACGCTGGCCGAGATCGCTTCCAAGGGCACCAAGGTCGAAGAGGCGCTCAAGGGTCTGTCGGGAGTGACTTCCATCGCCTACACCTCGGGCGATCCCGTAGCCCTGGCCAAGGCGCTGGCCAAGTATGCCAAGGACAACCCGGAGTTCACCTTCAAGGCGGGCGTGGTTGAGGGCCGCGTGATCTCGATCAAGGAGATCCAGTCGCTGGCTACCATGCCCTCGAAGGAAGAGCTTTATTCCAAGCTGCTGTTCCTGTTGAACTCGCCCGCCCAGCGCCTGGTTACCGTGGCCGGAGCAGTAGGCCGCGACCTGGCGGTAGTTATCAACCAGGGCGTGGAGAAGCAGAAGTTCAAGGAAGCCTAGAGATTGGGTAATTGAGTAATTTTGTAATTGGGTAATTGGAGTTTGAAATCACCAAGTTGCTCGAATACGAAATTGCCAAATAAAAAGAGATTTGGTTGTCCGCAAGTCAGGGGTTGCGCGGTCCGGCTTCGTTGGCGTTGTCTGGCGCGGCGAAAAGGGGCTTGTTCGCACTGGAAACCCGGCCCAGGGATGACGAAATAAAAAAACTAATACTCGTAGAGGCATAGCTAGCTGCGTCTCTACAGAACAGACTGGAGAATCAAAAAATGGCGGATTTGGCTCAACTGGAAGAATCAATCGTAGGCTTGTCGCTCCTGGAAGCGGCAGAACTGGTCAAGAAGCTGGAAGCGCGTTTAGGCGTTTCGGCGGCGGCGGCGGCTCCGGTGATGGTTGCCGGCGGCGGCGCGGCGGCAGCGGCTCCGGTCGAGGAAAAGACGGAGTTTGCCGTCGTCCTGAAAGAAGTCGGCGCCAATAAGATCAATGTTATCAAAGCGGTACGAGAAGTCACCAGCCTCGGCCTGAAAGAGGCCAAGGATCTGGTGGATGGCGCGCCCAAGACCATTAAAGAGGGCGTTTCCAAGGACGAGGCGGAAACCATCCGCAAGAAGTTCACCGACGCCGGAGCAACGGTCGAGGTGAAATAGCGCGGATTGCGTGGCGGCGGGGCTGTGCTCCGCCCGCACCGAACACGCAATCTATTTTTCTGGTGAAGCGTTGGGAAAGCTGTTAGCATCTATATTAACAGTTCCAGCTTCACCGGATGATGGCGGCTCCGGTAGGACCCGGGAAACAACAGCGAGCCGCTTAAACGTTGGCAGACTTGTTCCGCAGATTGCGGGACGGGAACAGGCCTCAAAGACTGGCGCGGAAACATACATTTCAACACAGGCTAGACGCTGCGAGTGGCGCCTGCGGGGAGTCATGTCCCCGTGGGCGTACACGTGTCTTTTTTAGTTGCCTGCACTAATTTTTTTCCGGGCACGCACGCCCACCACGGTACGGTTTGCCGCAGCCCAGGCTGCGCCTAAGAGCTATCGGGAGTTTCTGAATGGCAAAGAACAACAATTTTCGCAAGCGTTTTGATTTCTCCAAGATTCCGGCGACGATCCAGATTCCGAATCTGATCGAAGTGCAGAAGCGTTCCTATGACCGCTTTCTGCAGATGGATCGCCTGCCCAGCGAGCGCGACGATTCCGGCTTGCAGGCTGTGTTCCAGTCGGTTTTCCCCATCTCCGATTTTCGCAATGTTTCGCAATTGGAGTTCGTGGACTTCGCCATCGGCAACTGGGAGTGCAAGTGCGGCCACTTGAAGGGGCTGCATCACCTGCGCACCACTTGTAAGAATTGCGGCTCCACGGTGATTACCGATCCATTTCATCCTGGAGAAGTGCTGTGCCAGAAGTGCGGCACCTACAACGCGAATACGCCCGACTTCTGCAACAAGTGCGGCGATCCGGTGGGCCTGCAGCTGAAGTATGACGTGGCGGAGTGCGAAGAGCGCGGCATGACCTATTCCGCGCCGCTCAAGGTCACCATGCGGCTGACCATCTACGAGAAGGACGCCGAGACCGGGAACCGCTCCATTCGCGATATCAAGGAGCAGGAAGTTTTCTTTGGCGACGTTCCGCTGATGACCGACAACGGCACCTTCATCATCAACGGCACCGAGCGCGTCATTGTCAGCCAGTTGCACCGTTCGCCCGGCGTGTTTTTCGAGACCGCCAATAACCGCACTTATTTCCTGGGCAAAATCATTCCCTACCGCGGTTCCTGGGTAGAGTTCGAGTACGACCATAAGAACGTCCTGTATGTGCGCATTGACCGCAAGCGCAAGTTTCTGGGCACCATTTTTCTGCGGGCGCTTGGTCTGCGTTCGGGTGAAGACATTTTGCGCACCTTCTACACCGCGGATCGCCTGGTCATCCGCGACAAGAAGCTGTACTGGACGCTCGATCCCGCCAGCGAGAAGCCCACCAATCTGCTGGGCATGAAGCTGGCGCACAGCATCAAGAGCAAATCGGGCGAGGAAGTGGCGCACTCCGGGCGCAAGCTCAACGCCGCAATCCTGAAAGAGATTCAGAAGGCGAAGATCTCCGAGATCGAAGTGGACATTTCCGATCTTGAAGGCGCCTGGGTGGCGGGCGACGTGGTCGATACCACCACCGGCGAAATCCTGCTCGAAGCCAACTCCGAACTGACGGCCGACAAGCTTTCGAAGATTCTCGACTCGGGCGTGGTCGAGCTCAGCCTGTTCTTCCCCGAGCGCGACGATGTGGGCACGGTGCTGAGCCAGACTCTAAAGCGCGATGCGGTGAAGACGCCGCAGGAAGCGCTGATCGAAATCTACCGCAAACTGCGTCCCGGCGACCCGCCGACGCTGGATACGGCCACGGCTCTGTTTCACGGCATGTTCTTCGACCCGCGCAAATACGACTTTTCGCGGGTGGGCCGGCTGAAGTTCAACATCAAGCTGTTCGAGAAAAACGGCACCGACAACCTCGACAACCGCACGCTCGAGCCGGAAGATTTTTACGCCACCATCCGCTACCTGCTGAAGCTGCGCAAGAACATCGGCGCGGTCGACGACATCGATCACCTGGGCAACCGCCGGGTACGCGCAGTCGGCGAGTTAATGGAGAATCAATTCCGCATCGGCCTGGTGCGCATGGAACGGGCGATCAAGGAGAAAATGTCCGTCTACCAGGAAATGTCGACGGCCATGCCGCACGACCTGGTGAACGCCAAGCCGGTGATGGCTGCCATTCGCGAGTTCTTCGGATCTTCGCAGCTCTCGCAGTTCATGGATCAGACCAATCCGCTGTCGGAGATTACGCACAAGCGGCGTCTCTCCGCCCTTGGGCCGGGCGGTTTGTCTCGCGAGCGCGCCGGATTCGAAGTGCGCGACGTGCACCCCACGCACTACGGCCGCATCTGCCCGATTGAGACTCCGGAAGGTCCGAACATCGGACTGATTTCTTCGCTGAGCTGCTATGCGCGCATCAACGACTACGGCTTCATCGAGTCGCCATACCGGCGGGTGAAAGCCGGCCGGGTGCTGGACTACGTGACCGTGGTGAATGCGGGCGACAGCGAACTGAAGGTCGGCGACCACATCGAGAAGCATGAGGCTGAGAAAAGCAATGCGGACCTGAAAGAGCGCCGCAAGAAGGCCATGGAGCTCGAGCCGTTCTCCTTCTACCTCTCCGCGTGGGAAGAAGACCGGCACGTGATCGCGCAGGCCAACGTGGAGTTGGACGACAAAGGACGGCTGATGGGCGATCTGGTGAACGCCCGCAAGGCCGGCAACTTTGTGCTGGTGACCCGCGATGACGTGGACTACATCGACGTTAGCCCGAAGCAGTTGGTTTCGGTGGCGGCATCGCTGGTGCCTTTCCTCGAGCACGACGACGCCAACCGCGCTCTGATGGGCGCGAACATGCAGCGCCAGTCGGTGCCTTTACTGCGAGCCGAAGCTCCCATTGTCGGCACTGGAATGGAAGGCGTAACCGCGCGCGACTCGGGCGCGGTGATTCTGGCGCGACGGAACGGCGTGATTGATTCGGTGGACTCGGAACGCATTATCGTGCGGGTTGAGGGTGAACATCATCCCGGACAGCTTTCCCGCGAGGTGGGCAGCGACATTTATCAGCTCACCAAGTTCAAGCGCTCCAACCAGAACACCTGCATCAACCAGAAGCCGGTGGTCAAGAAGGGGCAGCGCGTGATCAAGGGGCAGGTCATCGCCGACGGTCCGTGCACCGACCGGGGCGAGTTGGCGCTGGGCCGCAATGTGCTGGTCGCTTTCATGCCCTGGCGCGGCTACAACTTTGAGGACGCCATCCTGGTGTCCGAAAAGCTGGTGAAAGAGGATTACTACACTTCGCTGCACATCGAGGAATTCGAGCTGGAGTCGCGCGATACCAAGCTGGGGCCGGAGGAAGTTACCCGCGACATCCCCAACGTCAGCGAGTCCATGCTGCGCAACCTTGATGAAGCGGGCGTGATCCGCATCGGCGCCACCATCAAGCAGGGCGACATCATCGTGGGCAAAGTTACGCCCAAGGGCGAAACCCAGCTGACGCCGGAAGAGAAACTGTTGCGCGCCATTTTCGGCGAAAAAGCCGGCGACGTGCGCGACGCCTCGCTCTACTGCCCTCCGGGCATCGAGGGCGTCATCGTGGACGTGAAGATCTTCTCCCGCAAAGGGCAGGAGAAGGACGAGCGCGCCAAGGCGATCGAAGGTACGCAGATCGCCAAACTGGAGAAGAACCTTTCGGATGAAATCCGGATTCTGACCGATGAGCGCCTCAAGCGCCTGGAAAACATCCTGGGCAACAAGGTAGTGCTGGCCGACTTGCACGACGAACGCACCAATAAACGCCTGCTGACCAAGGATACGGTTCTCGACCGCGATACCATCGAGCGCATCTCGACTCGCAACCTGAAGCGCATCAAGTATGCGGATAAAGATCCGCGGGTGAATGAGCAGATTGACGAGATCGAGGAAATGACCTCGCGCCAGATCGATGTGCTCAAGAAGATCGTCAACGAGAAGAAGGACAAGCTGACCAAGGGCGACGAACTGCCGCCCGGCGTCATCAAGCTGGTGAAAGTTTATGTCGCCATGAAGCGCAAGCTGAGCGTGGGCGACAAGATGGCCGGCCGTCACGGTAACAAGGGTGTCATCGCTCGGATTCTGCCGGACGAGGACATGCCGTACCTCGATGACGGCACGCCGGTGGAAATCGTGCTCAACCCGCTGGGCGTTCCTTCCCGTATGAACGTGGGACAGATTCTCGAAACCCACCTGGGGTGGGCGGGATGGAAGCTGGGCGAAAAAATAACCCAGATGCTGGCCGAGAACTCGCAAGTGGCCATCATCCGGCGCGAACTTAAGGTGCTGTTCAAGGACTCGCAACTGGCAGACATCATCGGGGAACTGAGCGACGAAGAGTTGCCCGCGGTGGCGGAAAGCCTCAAGGGAGGCGTCTTCACGGGTTCGCCGGTGTTCGACGGAGCCCGCGAAGGAGAAATCAAAGCGCTGCTCGAATCGGCCGGTTTGCCGACCTCAGGCAAGACGTTCCTGCACGACGGCATGACCGGAGACCAGTTCGAACAGCCGGTCACGGTGGGTTACATCTACATGCTGAAGCTGTCGCACCTGGTGGACGACAAGATTCACGCGCGTTCCATCGGGCCGTACTCTCTGATAACCCAACAACCCTTGGGTGGAAAAGCCCAGTTCGGCGGGCAGCGATTCGGCGAGATGGAAGTGTGGGCGCTCGAAGCTTACGGCGCGGCCTTCATCCTGCAGGAATTGCTGACGGCGAAATCCGACGACGTGTATGGCCGCACCAAGATTTACGAGGCTATCGTCAAGGGCGAAGCGGCCATGGAGCCGGGGGTGCCGGAATCGTTCAACGTCCTGATTCGCGAATTGCAGTCGCTGTGTCTGGATGTGGAGTTGATCAAGGCCGGAGACAAGAAGCCGGTCCTGGGCACGACCACGCCGGTCGCGGCGGACTAAGAGTGACCAGTGGCTAGGGATTCGTGGCTAGCCACTCAGTTTGACGAGATTGGAAGTGAAGAAACCGACGCGTGACTGTGCTCCTAGTCATAACGTCAAGAGCAGCGGGTTCGCTAGCCACCGATCACTAGCGACTAGCCACTGTTTCAGGAGCCGTCGGCGGCGACGATAAGGCCGCAGGAAGCGGAGGATCACCTTGTTTCGTTCGAGCCCCTTTGAAATGGCAAACCCGATTGCAGATTTCGACGCCATCCGTATCAGCCTAGCTTCCCCGGAGAAGATCCGGAGCTGGTCGCATGGTGAAGTCACCAAGCCTGAAACGATTAATTACCGCACTTTTAAGCCGGAGCGCGATGGACTGTTCTGCGCCCGCATTTTTGGCCCAGTCACCGACTGGGAGTGTTTGTGCGGCAAGTACAAGCGCATGAAGCACCGCGGAGTGATCTGCGATAAATGTGGCGTAGAAGTTACTCTTTCCAAAGTCCGGCGCGAGCGCCTGGGCCACATCGAGCTGGCTTCTCCCTGCTCGCATGTGTGGTTCTTCAAGGGATTGCCCAGCCGCATCGGCCATCTACTCGACATCTCGCTGCGCGATCTTGAGTCCGTGTTGTACTTCGAAGCTTATGTAGTGGTTGAGCCCGGCGACGCTCCGGTGAAAGAGCACGAAGTCATCAAGGACGAAGCCAAGTACCGGGAACTCGATCAGCAATACCGTCCCGCCGGTTTCAAGGCGATGATGGGCGCGGAAGCCATTAAGGAACTTCTCAAGCGGGTGGACACGGAAGGGCTTTCCACCGAACTGCGCGAGAAGATGAAGAACGAGAGCTCGCTGCAGAAGAAACTGAAGCACACCAAGCGGCTGAAGGTGGTTGAGGCTTTCCGCAAGAGCGGCAACAAACCGAATTGGATGATTCTGGACGTGGTCCCGGTCATTCCACCGGAGCTTCGCCCCTTGGTTCCACTGGACGGGGGCCGTTTTGCGACCTCGGATCTCAACGATCTTTATCGCCGCGTAATCAACCGCAACAACCGGCTCAAGAAGTTGATGGACCTGCACGCGCCCGAAGTCATCGTGCGCAACGAAAAGCGCATGTTGCAGGAGGCGGTGGACGCGCTATTCGACAACGGCCGCCGCGGCCGGGTACTGCGCGGAGCCAACAATCGTCCACTGAAGTCTTTGTCCGACACGCTGAAGGGCAAGCAGGGCCGTTTCCGCCAGAACCTGCTGGGCAAGCGCGTGGATTACTCGGGCCGCTCGGTCATCGTGGTCGGTCCCGAACTCAAGCTGCACCAGTGCGGTCTGCCCAAGAAGATGGCGCTTGAGCTGTTCAAGCCGTTTATCTATCACCGGCTGGAACAGACCGGGCACTGCACCACCATCAAGCAAGCCAAGGAAATGGTGGAACAGCAGGAGCCCATTGTGTGGGACATCCTGGAAGAGGTCATCAAAGACCATCCAGTGCTGCTGAACCGCGCGCCAACCCTTCACCGCCTGGGCATCCAGGCTTTCGAGCCGGTGCTGGTGGAAGGCAAAGCCATCCGCATTCACCCGCTGGTGTGTACCGCGTTTAACGCCGACTTTGACGGCGACCAGATGGCGGTACACATTCCGCTGTCCCCGGAAGCCCAGGTGGAAGCCAGCGTGCTCATGCTGTCTTCGCACAACATTCTGTCGCCGGCCTCGGGCCAGCCCATCACCGTGCCGACGCAGGACATGGTGCTCGGCCTTTACTACCTGACCAAAGGCAAGCCGGGCGCCAAGGGTGAAGGCCGCACGTTCGCCAACATCGAGGAAGTGCTGATGGCGGTGGAAGCCGGAGAAGTGGAAACGCTGACTCCGATTCGCCTGCGCTATACCGGCGAAGTGATTGACCTTACCGCGGCCTACGACGATCAGGACCTGATCCACACCGATCTGGTGAACTGCGAGCGGTCGTTCCTGAATACCACGGTGGGACGGGCCATCCTCAACGATCATTTGCCCGAGGGAATGCCGTACATCAACGGGCTGCTTAAGAAGAAGGGGATTGGCCAGCTGGTGAATTACGGCTACCTGCGTTTTGGCCTGGAAGTCACGGTCAAGATGCTGGATGAAATCAAGGACCTGGGTTTCAAGTACGCCACCCGGGCCGGCCTGTCCATCGGTATTGACGATATGGTCATTCCGGATAACAAGAGGACCCTGGTGCGCGACGCCGAGAAGCAGGTGGTAAGCGTTCAGCAGCAATATCTGGACGGCGCCATCACCAACGGCGAACGCTACAACAAGGTGATTGAAATCTGGTCGGCCATCACCGAAAAAGTTGCCGACGAAATGTTCGGTCAGATGCAACAGCGCGACAAGGAAGGCATCATCAATCCGATTTACGTGATGGCTGACTCGGGCGCTCGGGGATCGAAACAGCAGATTCGGCAGCTCTCCGGGATGCGCGGCTTGATGGCCAAGCCTTCCGGCGAAATCATCGAAACGCCCATCACGGCGAACTTCCGTGAAGGGCTGACGGTGTTGCAGTACTTCATTTCGACGCACGGCGCGCGTAAGGGCCTGGCGGATACGGCGCTCAAGACCGCCGATTCCGGTTACCTGACGCGCCGTCTGGTGGACGTAGCGCAGGATGTAATCATCAGCGAATACGACTGCGGCACGGTGGACGGCATTTACGTTGCCGGCATCGTAGAAGCGGGTGAAATTATCGAGCCGCTGCGCGACCGCATTGTGGGCCGGGTATCGCTCGAGAAAATCAAAGACTACGACGGCAACGTAATCGTGGACATCAACAACGAGATCACCGAGGATCTTGCCGGAGCCATTCAGGCCGCGGGCATCGAGCGGGTGAAGATCCGTTCCGTGCTCACCTGCGAATCCAAGCGGGGCGTCTGCGTGATGTGTTACGGGCGCAACTTGGCTTCGGGCCGCCTGGTCGAACTCGGCGAAGCAACCGGGGTCATCGCGGCGCAGTCCATCGGCGAACCGGGAACGCAGCTTACCATGCGTACCTTCCACATCGGCGGTACGGCGTCGCGAGTTTCGGAGCAGTCGCGACTCGAGGCGAAGAACGTTGGCGCGGTGCGCTTCATCGGCCTGCAAACCGTCAAAGCGAAATCGGGGGATCTGGTGGTGATGAACCGCCAGGGCTCGATCGCGGTGGTCGACGAAAAGGGCCGCGAGCGCGAGCGTTACTCGGTTGTCTACGGCGCTAAGTTGAAGGTCAACGAAGGCGATCAGGTGCAGCAAGGCCAGGTGATGGTGGAGTGGGATCCGTATACCTTCGCGATTCTCACCGAAATCGGCGGCACGGTGCAGTTCAAGGACTTGCAGGAAGGGGTCACGCTGCACGAAGAAGTGGACGAAGTCACCGGCTTGTCGCGTCATGTGGTGGCCGATTCGCCTGACGAGAAGCGGCAGCCCGCGATCGTTATCAAGGGCAAGAGCAGCAAGCGCTACTTGATGCCGTCGCGCGCTCACTTGATGACCCAGGATGGCGACACCGTTCATCCCGGCGACGTGCTGGCCAAGATCCCGCGCGAGACCACCAAAACCAAAGACATCACGGGCGGTTTGCCGCGGGTGGTGGAACTGTTCGAGGCTCGCAAGCCGCATGAAACCGCGGTCATCAGCGAAATCGATGGCACGGTGAAGTTCGGCGAGGTGGCGAAAGGCCAACGCAAAATTTACGTGGTGGCGGACAACGGCACGGAGAAGGAATACTCGGTGCCGCGCGGCGTCCACATCAACGTGCAGGAAGGCGAGCGCGTCAAGGCGGGCGAACCGCTGATGGACGGGCCGCTTAACCCGCACGACATTCTGGCCGTGCTGGGCGAAAAGGAACTGCAGTCTTACCTGGTCAACGAAATCCAGGAGGTCTACCGGCTGCAGGGCGTCAACATCAGCGACAAGCACATCGAGGTGATCGTCCGCCAGATGATGCGCTGGCGCAAGGTGGAAGACGTGGGCGACACCAAGTTCCTGCTGGAAGAGCAGGTGGACAAGTTCGCCTTTACGGAAGAGAACGAGCGAGTCATTTCGCAGGGCGGGCGTCCGGCTACGGGCCGGCCGTTGCTCCTCGGCATCACCAAGGCATCGCTCTCGACCGATTCGTTCATCTCGGCGGCGTCGTTCCAGGAGACCACGCGCGTGCTCACCGAAGCTTCCATCCAGGGCAAGGTGGACCACCTGCGCGGGCTCAAGGAAAACGTCATCGTGGGGCGGCTCATCCCAGCGGGCACCGGCATGGAGTACTACCGCAATGTCCGCCTCTCGCCGGAAATGGAAGAGGCTGCCGCCAAGGTGCAAGAGGAAGTCTCGGCCGCGTACGAAGAGGCCGAGCGCGCTCTCGAGCTCATGCGTACCGAAGGGGAGACGGAAGAACTGGCCGCGGAGTAAGTTAGGATGCTGCAAGGGGCGGAGCGATCCGCCCCTTTGTTTTTGGCCGAAATTGGGGCGTGATTGTGGCGGCTTGGAGCAAGGATGAAACGCGCAATTCATTTTGCCAAGGTGTTTGGAATTGCATGGATTGTCGTCATGGCGCCATACGCCGCGATGGTTTATTCGGTCGGCTTTGGAATCTCGTTCCCAGGGTCATGGCGACCCTCCCCGAGAGTGATGATGTTCATATTCTGGGCCTGGCCGATTATTCCAGCTTTGGTTTTAGCCTCCATTTGGGAGGCAATGATGGCCATCGCCAGATTGGTGCGTGCCCGGCCGGCACACTAATTTCTTATGCACGCTAACCCAGAGCGATTGCAAGATCAGGAACCCGGGCCAATTTCCCTGTTGCGCCCCGTCCCCGCGCGCAATAGGCTGGGGCCAATCATGGTGCGTTTCCTGCGCCTGCTGCGGCTTGCGGTCTGGCGAGCGTTTGAACACGACGCGTTCGCCACCGCTAAGGCGTCGGCCTATTCTTCCATTCTCACTTTTTTCCCCGCCTTGCTGGTGGTGGGCTCGATCCTGGCTACCTCGCGCAAATTTGCCGCCTATCTGCGCGAGATCGGCTACGCTCTGGACCGCATCCTGCCCGCCGGCAGCGGCGCCACCCTGGCGTTTCTAAAGAGCGCCAACCAACGTCCGGTGGGATTGCTCATCATCACCTCGCTGCTCACGCTGTGGACCTCCTCCGGCGTCATGATCTCCTGGATGGAGGGTTTCCGGCGCTGCTACGAATTGCCCAAGATTTGGGGGCTGGTAAGAGAACGGATCGTCTCGTTTGAACTGGTGGTTCTAGCCGGTATTCCGTTAACCTTTGCCACCGTTCTGGTGGCCTCGGGGAGCCGGATCGAGACCAAGCTCCTGTTCCATCTCAATCACGAGTTGGGCTTCTACGTGCTTCTGCTGTGGATTACGGCCCGCTGGACCATTGCCATCCTGACCAGCATTGCGGTGATCGCGCTGATCTACCACAATGCCGTACCCCGCACCCAACCCTGGCACAGCGTGCTGCCCGGTGCCGTCCTGGCGACCGCCATGTGGTTTGCGGCCACACTGCTGTTTGGCTGGTATTTGCGGCGCTACGCGGACTACAGCGTCATGTATGGCTCGCTGGGAGTGGCCATCGCCCTGCTGGTGTGGATGTACATGATTTCTCTGATCATTCTCCTGGGCGCCGAATTCAACGCCATGCTCTACCCGCGAACCCAACTGGGGCGGGAACTGACCGCGATCCCCACCATCGAGAAATAGATCGGCTAGCCCAGTCTGGGGTATTAGCTTAAATGTTCAATGCTCAATGAACTCATAGGAGGGAAGGCGTGCGTCATGAAGCGAAGTGTTTCGTTCTGGCAACGGGGGTGATGCTTATGGTCGCTAGCTCCGCCGGACAGCAATTTCAGCTCATGGAAGCTTCCATCAACGAAATTCATCGCGGCTTGCAGAGCGGCAAGCTGACTTGCCACAGCCTGGTGCAGAAGTACCTGGACCGCATCCAGGCGTACGACCAGCAGGGGCCCTCGCTCAATGCGATGCTGGACGTGAACCCCAAGGTGCTGGAGCAAGCCGATGCCATGGACAGGCAGTTAAAACTCGGCGCCAAGCGCGGCGCTAAACTTAAGCCGCTCCAGTGCATTCCGGTGGTGTTGAAAGATAACTTCGACACCGCCGATATGCCGACCACCGGCGGATCGCTGGCGCTCAAGGGCATGCAGCCGACGAAGGATGCGTTCACGGTGGCGCGGCTCCGTCAAAACGGAGCCCTGATTCTCGGGAAAACGAACCTGCACGAACTGGCGCTGTTCGGGCTAACGTCGAGTTCACTGGGAGGCCAAACCAAGAATCCCTATGAGCTGTCGCGGACCCCAGGCGGTTCTTCCGGCGGCACCGGGGCGGCCCTGGCGGCGAACTTCGCGACCGTGGGCACTGGCTCGGACACGGTGAACTCGATTCGCTCGCCGGCGTCAGCTAACAGCCTGGTCGGCATTCGTCCCACGCGGGGGCTGATCAGCCGCGCCGGCGTCATCCCCGTCTCGTTTACGCAGGACGCCGCCGGGCCTCTGGCGCGCACCGTAGCCGATGCCGCAGTCATGCTCGATGTGATGGCCGGCTACGATCCCGACGATCCGGTGACGGCGCTGGGCATCGGCAGGATTCCCGCGACCTATACCGCCTGGCTCGACCGCAATGGCCTGAAGGGGGCGCGCCTTGGGGTGCTGCGTACCCTGTTTGGAAGGGGCCCCGACCACCAGGAGGTCAACCGCGTGATGGCCAATGCCGTCGAAGTGCTCAAGGAAGCAGGGCGCAATTCTGATCGACATCGACGACGCGGCATTCGATACCGGCAAGCTGAACTCCGACCTCGATGTGCAAAAGTACGAATACAAGTTCGAGTTCAACAACTACCTGAAAGCCCAGCCTAACCCTCCCGTGCACTCGCTTGCCGAGCTCATCGCGTCAGGCAAATATGACAAGGCTTCGCTGGAGAAGTTCCTCGCCTCGGCGGAAAGCTATGAGAATGGCCTGAACGAGCCGGATTACAAAGAACGGCGCATCAAGATCGATGACCTGAGGGTTCAGTTGGCGAACCTGATGGCGAAAAACAACGTGGTCGCGCTGCTCTATCCACACCAGAAACGGCTGCCGGTGATGATCGGCGAGATGAATCAGGCGGAGCGCAATGGCATCCTGGCCGCAATCTCGGGATTTCCGGCCATTACGGTTCCGGCAGGATTTTCCACGCCGACGGAGAGCGCGCCGATCGGGGTGCCGGTCGGGATCGAATTCCTCGGGCCGCCGTTTAGCGAGCCGCAGTTGTTGCGGATTGCCTACGGCTTCGAGCAGGCGACGCACGCACGCCAACCGCCGCAATCCACGCCGCCGTTAAATTACGTTGAAGTGAGAAATTAGAATCAAGGCGCAGCAGGCTGGATTCGCTGCTGCAAGTGCGGGTCAACAGCGCGAACACTGGTAGCCGCCCAACAGGTAGAATAGTCTGGATCACCCAAAACTTATCCCTTTCGGAGACCGCTTGAAAGACGGCAAACCAGTCCCCGTTCATGGAGATTTCTCCCTGCTGCAATCTTCTTCGGCTGCGGCTCCGGGCCGCCGCGCCAAAATCATCTGCACCATTGGCCCGTCCTGTAACAGCGTGCCCGTGATCACGGACCTGATGCGACTGGGCATGGATGTGGCGCGTCTGAATTTTTCGCACGGGACGCACGAAGACCACGCCCACAACATCGAACGGCTGCGCCACACCGCGGAAAAGGAGCAACGCACGATCTGCATTTTGCAGGACCTGCAAGGCCCGAAGATCCGCACCCGGCGGCTCAAAGGCCACACTCCCGTGCTGCTCAAAGCCGGATCGAAGGTCAGCATCACTCCGCGCGATGTGCCGGGCACGGCGTCCCTGCTTTCCACCACCTTTGCCGGCATGGCGCGGGAGGTGCGCGCGGGCGCCCGCATTTTGCTTTCCGACGGCCTGATTGAGTTGCGCGTCGCAGGAGTGCGCGGGGAAGACGTGGAATGCGAGGTGATCAATGGCGGCCTGCTGGGCGAACACCAGGGAATCAATCTGCCCGGAATTGCGCTCTCCATTCCCGCGCTCACCGAAAAAGACCGCGACGACCTGGAGTTTGGCTTGAAACACGGAGTGGATGTGGTGGCTCTTTCCTTCGTGCGCTCGGCTGCCGACATTCAGCAGGTGAAGCAGGTGATTCAGGCCTGCGGAAGCGATGTCCCAGTGATCGCCAAACTGGAAAAGCCGCAGGCGCTCGAGCAACTGGAGGAGATCCTCGAAGCGGCGGATGGGGTGATGGTGGCTCGCGGCGATCTGGGCGTCGAGATGGCGCCGGAAAAGGTTCCGGTGATCCAGAAACACGTGATTCGCCGCGCCTCCGACTGGCGCAAGCCGGTGATCATTGCCACCCAGATGCTCGAATCGATGATTGAAAATCCCCGGCCGACGCGCGCCGAAGCCAGCGACGTGGCCAACGCCATCTTCGACGGCGCCGACGCCGTGATGCTCTCCGCGGAAACCGCTACGGGCCAATACCCGCGGGAAACCGTGGCCATGATGGGCAAGATCGTGGTCGAGGCGGAGAGCAACCGTGAGGACGCGCCGGTGCGACGGCGCAGCCACCGCCGCCTTTCGGTCGCCGAGACGATTTGCGAGGCCGTAGCCCACGCCGCCGAAGATTTGGATATGCGCGCCATCGCCATCTTCACCGAGACCGGCAACACCGCCCGCCTGATTTCCAAGTACCGGCCCAAAGCTCCTATTTATGCTTTCAGCCATGTGCCGCCAGTGTGCAATCGCATGAATTTGTTTTGGGGCGTACATCCGCTTCGCCGCGATCAGGCGCGCACTGCCGAAGATATGGTGCGCGCCGCGGAATATGAACTGGTACGGCAGGAGAAGCTGAAGGCCGGCGACGTGCTGGGGGTGGTGGCGGGCACGCAGATGTCGTCCGGTTCGACGAACTTCATGCGCTTGCGCACGGTGAGAGAGGCCGCGGTGCGCAGGGCGGCGCGAGCGAAAAAGTAGCCATTGCAGGGTATGGAATTTCCGGAACCGATTTCCGAAGGCTCTCCCCATTCGCCGCTCCGTGGATTCCTTCACCGCCCCGCCAATCCCAACGGAAAGGCTCTCGTTCTGACCCATGGCGCGGGATCGAATTGCCAAGCCCCGCTTCTGATCGCGCTGGCAGAAGCCTTTGCCGGAGCGGGTTTCACCGTGCTTCGCTGCGATCTGCCATTTCGCCAGGAGCGGCCATTCGGGCCACCTCATCCCGGAAATGCCGCGCGCGATCGGGAAGGCCTGAAACATGCCATCGAGGCCATGCGTAAGCGGGCTTCGGGTCAAGTATTTCTCGGCGGGCATTCTTACGGCGGCCGCCAGGGCACTATGCTCTGCGCGGATGAGCCAGGGCTGGCCGATGGTTTGCTCTTGCTCTCGTATCCGCTGCATCCGCCGCGCAAACCGGAGCAGCTTCGCACCCAACATTTTCCCAGATTGCAGACGCCTGCTCTTTTCGTTCAGGGCACGCACGATCCCTTCGGAGCGATTGCTGAGATGGAAGCTGCGCTGAAGTTGATTCCCGCCAAGACGAGCTTGTTGCCGGTCGAGGGCGCCGGTCACGACCTGGGATTCAAGGGGAAATCAAAGAGAGAGGCATTGTCCGGCGAAGTGCTGGCGGTGTTTCAGGGCTTCTTCTGAAAGATTGTCATTCGCAGTCGAGGAATCGCTATCACTATCGCAGACCGGTAGGAGCCAGGGATGCTTCGATTCCACAAGAGTGCGCATTGCGAACTCTTGCACCAAACAGCAGGACAACGGTCAATTCACCCAGCCCGATTTCGACCCGCCGTTCTTCTTGTCGTCATCTGGCGGAACGTAGTTGCCGTGCTCGTCGAAGGTCACGGTGCGGTCGTGCTTGCGCATGTAGACTTCGAACTTGCGGGCGGCCCGTTTTCGCTTCCAGCGATAATACGAATTGCGCACGCTGAAATACCTCTCGGAGGCTCCAAAAGCCACGCCGCGCCGGGGCATGAGCTTTACGTACAGGAATCCAAACAGTAATCCGCCGAGGTGTGCGACGTAGGCAATGTCGCGCGCGCGGCCGGGACCGGCAGAGTTGATGGCGCTGATCAGTTCAATGAAAACCAGTCCCGCCACGAAGTACTTGGCCCGGATGGAAAGCGGGATAGGAAAAAGCATGATCTCCTGCTCGCCATAGATGAGCCCGAAGGCCATCAGTATGCCCAGCACGCCACCGGATGCGCCCACGGTGTTGGTCGCCGGCGTAATTCCACCCAGGCCAGTGTAGGAAACCGCGATGGTGGTCAGCGCGGCTCCGACCACGCAGAAGAAATAAAACTCCAGAAATTTTCTGTATCCCCAGTCGCTCTCCAGTTGTGCGCCAAACATCCACAACGCCAGCATGTTGAAAAGAATATGAAAGAGGCCAACGTGGAGGAATGAGTAGGTAACTAGCTGCCATAGCGCCCCGTGCAGCACCCATTGAGGGACCAGCGACAGAACGTAGAACGCCACATCGCCGAAATTACGAGTGAAGGCCTGCAGCAGGGAAATGAGCAGAAACACCGCGGCATTGGTCAGCACCAGCCACTTCACGGCCCTGGTGAAGGGAGGAAAGCTCAGCGAAAAGGTGCGTCCGCGGGGCATAAATGCAGTTGTCAGTTCTCAGCGGCCAGTTGCCAATCGGAGATTAAAGCCAGCCAGCCTCATATCCATCTTAACAGGAGACAACTCAGCGCACGCCGGTGCCACCCTGGCTTTGTCGTTGGCGCCGCGCCGATTTCGTGGTTTGCCCCGATTGCGCCGGCAGCGCCAAAAAGAGCCACGCACAAAGGGCGATAGATGGAACTCTTTTCCTATTGAAAACCTTTGCCGGGCGTATGATCTGCATGGATGTCCTGTCGGCGGAGTGACTCCAACGCTCCGTCCCGAAATGAAAGAGCTTGACGGAAGCCCTTGACCTGCGCCTCAAGAGAATCTAAATATTATCAGGAGGCTTTTCTAACGGCAGTCGAACGGAACGGAGGCAATCATGATTTTCTGTCCAGAATGCGAATCGAATATCGATATTGACGAAGAAGAGGTGGATGAGGGGGAAATCGTGTCCTGCCCGGAGTGCGGCACCGATTTCGAAGTTGTAACCACCAGTCCACTTGAGCTCAAGGCAGTGGAGGAAAAACCCTACGGCGATGACGATGAGGAGGAAACCGAGGACGGTGACTATTCCTAGGTCCGGCCGTCGCGGCCGTCTCTCCAACCATGCTTAGTTCCCACTTCCGATTCCCGAGCGCCTTTTCCAAGCGGTTGCTGATCCTTCTGTGCTTCAGTTTGCTGGCGGCCGTTTCTGCTAGAGCTGCGGCTAAGGATAAGAAAGGCGAAAAGCCTTACGCACTGATTTATGGCACGGTGTGGGGGCCAGATTCCCGTCCACTCTACGGGGTCAAGGTCAAGATCCGCCGCGCAGACCAGAAAAAGGCGCACTGGGAGCTGTTTTCCGACCACCGGGGAGAGTTCGCCCAGCGTGTTCCTCCGGGCCCGGCGGATTACGTGGTTTGGGCGGACCTGAAAGACTATCGCGCGCAGCAAACAGCCCGCTCCGGCTTCCCGAAGAGGTAAGAGTTCATATCACCTATGACGAGCGCGAGGACATCGGAGTGCATCTAATCTATTAGGAGCCCTGTGGTGAATGTCGAATTACGAAAAATAGCGCCTAAAGGCGAATTCATAACACGGCTCCTACGGTATGCCTGAAGGCATACCCTGATACAAACCGCACTTGCACCACGGGCTCTTAGAGCAAAACAGGAGCGAGATTGGGCTCTCAAAAAACCATGCGAAAATATTACGCTGCGCTCGTTCTGCTGTTGCTGGCTGCCCTGGCAGGCTCTTTCTTACAAGCCAAAGATAAGGGTAGTGTTGGCCGCCTTTTGACCGGCAAGTGGCGAATCATGCCGATCAGCCGGTGGTCGATGCCGTGGTTTACCTCACCGACACTCACACCAAAGCGATTAAGACCTACATTACCGGGCCGGACGGAGTTTTTCGTTTCCCGGCACTTTCCATGAATGTCGATTACGAGGTGTCTGCCCAGTACAAGGGCCACAAGAGCGACACTAAGACTGTAAGCCAGTTCGACAATCGGCAACAGCTAAGTATGACTTTGCGAATTGATACCGACTGATGGCGTTCGCGGACTGCACCGCCTCTTCCTATGCTTGCCTCTGCACAACATTCTGTCGCCGGCCTCCGGCCACCCCATCACCGTGCCCACGCAGGACATGGTGCTCGGCCTCTACTACCTCACCAAGGCCAAGAAGGGCGGCAAGGGCGAAGGCCGCGTGTTTGCCAACACCGAAGAGATCCTGATGGCCCCGAAGCCCGCGAGGTCGAACGCTCTCGCCCATCCGCCTCCGCTACACCGGCCAGGTCCTCGACATGACCACCGCCTACGACGACCAGGACCTCACCCACACCGAGGCCGCTCGACTTCAACAAGGAGTACATCTCCACCACCGTGGGCCGCGGGATTCTCAACGACTCGTTGCCTGAGGGCATGCCGTTTGTCAACGGCCTGTTGAAGAAAAAAGGCATCGGGCAATTGGTGCACTATTGCATCCAGAACCTTGGCCTTGAAGTTACCGTCTCCATGCTGGACCGCATCAAGTCCCTTGGCTTCAACTACGCCACCAGATCCGGCCTCTCCGTCGGCCTTGACGACATGGTCATCCCCGACAGCAAGTACACCACCGTCGATGCCGCCGACAAGAAGGTCATCGAAGTCCAGAAGCAGTACATGGACGGCGCCATCACCAACGGCGAGCGCTCCAACAAGGTCATTCAGATGTGGTCGGCCGTTACCGATCAGGTCGCCGATGAGATGTTCGGCAACATGAAACGTGCCGACGACGAAGGCGCCATGAACCCGATCTACATTATGGCCGACTCGGGCGCCCGCGGATCGAAGCAGCAGATTCGCCAGCTCAGCGGCATGCGCGGACTCATGGCCAAGCCATCCGGCGAAGGCATCGAGACCCCCATCACGGCAAACTTCCGTGAAGGCCTCACCGTGCTCGAGTACTTCATCTCGACCCACGGCGCGCGCGAGGGCCTGGCCGATACGGCGCTCAAGACAGCCGACTCCGGCTACCTCACTCGTCGCCTCGTCGACGTGGCCCAGGACGTCATCGTCACCGAGTACGACTGCGGCACCGTCGAAGGCATCTACGTCGGTTCCATCGTCGAATCGGGCGAGATCATCTAAGAGCTCCGCGACCGCATCATTGGCCGCGTCTCTCTGGAGCGCATCAAGGACTACGACGGTAACATCGTGGTCGATGTGAACCAGGGCATCGATGAAGATATCGCTTCGGCCATTCAGGGCGCGGGCGTTGAGCGGGTCAAGATTCGCTCGGTGCTTACCTGCGAGTCGCGGCGCGGCGTTTGTGCGCTGCGTGACGGGCGCAACCTCGGCTCCGGCCGCATGGTTGAACTCGGCGAGACCTGCGGCG
>CAWDCI010000002.1:0-10936 GCA_963800745.1 uncultured Acidobacteriaceae bacterium | reverse complement strand
GAACCCAGACCACGCTCGACCTCATCTCCCGCTACGTTGGAGTGAAGAAAGAAGAGATTAACTTTCTGGCCGCGGGAATCAATCACATGGCCTGGTTTCTGAAGATCGAAAAAGACGGCAAGGACCTGTATCCGCTTTTCCGCGAGAACATTGAGAAGCCCGAGTACTACGTGAACGAGAAAGTCCGCGCCGAGGTGGCGCGCCACTTCGGTTACTTCATGACCGAATCCACCGGGCACCTTTCCGATTACCTGCCCTGGTTCCGCAAGAATGCGGCAGCCCTTGCCGAATACTGTGACCAGCCGGGGCTGGGCGGTGAAACCGGTTTCTCCTATGCCTTCCAGAAGATGATGGAGGAGAAATTCTCCGCCACGGATTTCTTGCAATATGAAAGCGGCAAGCTGGAGCCACGCGGCGTCGACTATTGCTCTTGGGTGCTGGAAGCATTGACCACCGGCAAGTATTTCCGCTTTCAGGGGAACGTCATGAACCGCGGCTACATCGCCAACCTCCCGGAAAATTGCTGCGTGGAGGTGCCGGTGTTCGCCGACGGCAACGGCTTGCATCCTCCAGCGTGGGAGCACTGCCTGCGGCGTGGCCGCGATCAACCAGAGCAATGTGACGGTACAGACGCTGGCCGTGGAAGCCGCCCTGACCGGCGATCCCGAATTGGCCGTGGCTGCCATCGCCATGGACCCGCTGACCTCGTCGGTACTCACTCTGAAGCAGATCCGCGACATGACTATCGAGCTGTTCGATGCGGAGCAGCAATTCCTGCCGCAGTTCGGCGAGCGGCGTCGCGGAAGGTTCATGCCATCGGCATTCCCAAGGGCACGAAGGCGGTAGACGTGCCGCTGATCCTGCGCTCGCGGTCGCGAACCGCTTCGGCAAGCTGGTTGAGGCGGGGTAGCTGGTAAGGCTCGTGTGGGACGGGCGCCCTCGCCCGTCGCTTTCGACTTTGGTTTGGCTTTTCCGTCGGGCATCCCATAAGTCGTTTCTGGTCAACGACCTGTCGACTTGAGGCCCAAGGGCAAAGGCGGCGGACAAGAGTGTCAGTCTGCAATCGCCCCATCGGTATCCGGCTCAATCTGCTGCAATTGTATTAACTATATCTATAAGATATAGCTAAATCGAATTCTAGCCCCACTAAACCGCGGGGAAGTAGGGCTGGCCAAGGGCGGGAAACGCGCCTACACGCCATCCTGGCGCAATTGCGGGGCATTCTGTGCGGGGTCTAACGACTGTCCCAGCTTCTTCCAGGCTTGCGGCGCATGTCTTTTCAATAGCTTATAGATAAGTTACTGATAGCAAAGGCCAAAGGCCGCTCCCAGATTCGCGCCAGTTCTGGGGCCTGACTCAGGAGCATTTCGACCGGCATTTTCACAGAATCCCTTGCCCTGGTCTCCGAATCAAAGCCGGTATGACCACACCCAATGCGGCCGCTGCTGGCACAATTTCTATTGCAGAAGATCTTACCGTCAACCGTCTGGGATTCGGCGCCATGCGAATCACCGGAGAGGGAATTTGGGGCGATCCCAAGAATCCAGCCGAAAGCAAGCGCGTGCTGAAGCGCCTTCTCGCCCTGAACGTGAATTTTATCGACACGGCCGATTCCTATGGTCCCGAGGTCAGCGAAAACCTGATTGCGAAAGCGTTGCATCCGTACCCGCAAGGCCTGGTGATCGGGACCAAGGGCGGCTTTACCCGCCAGGGTCCGAACAAGTGGAAGGAACTAGGACGCGCCGAGTACCTGCGGCAGTGCGTGGAGATGAGCCTGCGCCGCCTGAAGCTGGAGCGCATTGATCTTTACCAGTTGCACCGCTTCGATCCGAAAACCCCAGTCGAAGAATCGCTCGGCGAATTGAAGAAGATGCAGCAGGAAGGGAAGATACGCCATATCGGTCTCTCCGAAGTTTCGGTGGCGCAAATCCAACAGGCGGAAAAGATTGTGAAAGTGGCCAGCGTGCAGAACAAATACAACATTACCGACCGCGCGGCGGAAGAAGTGGTCGAGTATTGCGCCAAGAACAAAATCGCATTCATCCCCTGGTTCCCGCTGGCGGCGGGCAAGCTGACCGAGCCGGGTGGAGTTCTCGAGCAACTGGCCAAAGCGCACGAGGCCACAGCCTCGCAGGTCGCCATTGCCTGGTTGCTCTGGCGTTCGCCATGGATGTTGCCCATTCCGGGCACATCGCGGGTGAAACATCTGGAAGAGAACGTCGCGGCCGCGGAACTGAAATTAAGCGGGGCGGAATGGCAATCGCTGGAAGAAGCCGCAAAGAAAGCGGCTTGAGGAATTCCGCTGAAAGCTAGTTCCAATTTAAAGGTGGGTGCCCCATTCTAGCGCGCTTTTTGCGCTAGAGTGGGATTCCACGGGCGCCTCGATCCCGGGTTTGGACGCTGGCTTGGGCGATGCTTTAGCGCATTCCCGGTCCGTCCCTATTGGAATGGAACATTCATCAATGATCCGCCAGGTGCGGAGCTATGAGGGTGCCCACCCCTCGGGCACACCGTACTTAACCGACCTCTACCTTCAGCGCTTGGGCTCTTCCATGTGACCTCCATCACTTACTGCGCTCCTGATAAAGATGATCATCCCATCAAACCGAGGGCTTGCCATGACATCACGCGAACGCGTTCTGGCCGCACTGAATCATCGTGAACCGGATCAGGTGCCGATCGACTTATCGGCGCACGGCTCATCCGGAATCGCGCCGTTAGCGTATGCGCGCTTGCGGCGCGCCCTGGGCCTGAAAGAGGTTAAGCTGCGCGTGTACGATCCCATCCAGCAACTGGCAATCGTCGGCGAGGATGTACTCGACATTCTTGGCATTGACACCATCGAAATGGGCCGGGGCTTCGCCCTGAACGACAGCGATTGGGTGAACTGGGTGCTGCGCGACGGAACGCCCTGCCAGATGCTGCGTTGGGCGGTGCCGCAGCGCGGCGATGGCGAGTGGCTCTTGCGCACGGCGAAAGGCCTTGCTCTCGCCCGAATGCCGGAGGGCGGCTTCTACTTCAGTCAATGCCACTGGCCGTTGTTTGACTCCGGCGATCGTCCGTTGCAGGAAGCTATGCAAGAGTCCATGTGGTCGGCAATCCCGTCGCCGCCTGGGCCACTCGGCGCCGATACAGCAGCCCTGACCGCCGGCGCGCGCCGCTTGCGGGAAGGCACGGACCGCGCCATCCTCGGCAAATTCGGCGGCAGTCTGTTTGAAATGGGGCAGCACCTCTACCGCATGGATCGGTTTCTTGAGATGCTGGCCGGAGAACCGCAACGAGCCCACGCTTTCCTCGACCGCTTACTGGAAATACACCTGGCGCGCCTCGAGCGATTTCTGAAAGCAGTGGGGCCGTACATCGACATCATTGGCTTCGGCGACGATCTGGGCAGCCAGAACGGGCCGCTGCTTTCGCCGAAGATGTATCGCGAGTTTTTCAAACCGCGGCACAGCCAGATGTGGCGTCGCGCCAAAGAACTTGCCAATGTGAAGGTCATGCTGCATTGTTGCGGCTCGGTGCGGCCGTTGCTGCGTGACCTGATCGAGGGCGGCATCGACGCGATTAATCCGGTACAGATTTCCTGCCGGGGAATGGATGCCACGGAGCTGAAACGAGAGTTTGGACGCGATCTTGCGTTCTGGGGTGGAGGCTGTGACACGCAGGCAGTGTTACCGACCGCTACTCCCGAGGAAGTGCGGGCGCACGTGCAGCGGCAGGTGAGCATTCTGGCGCCCGGCGGAGGATTCGTGTTTCAACAGGTGCACAACATCCAGACCGATGTGCCGGTAGAGAATATTCTTGCGATGTACGACGCGGTAAAGTCCATGCGGGGCGTGGAAACAACTTTATGAGGGATGCGTTGATCGACTTGGGGTAGCCTCGCCTTTCTCTAGATGCTTGAGAGACGTGCAGATAGTGTGGAGCTGGGGTGCCCGCCCGCTGCGATTTCCGGACGGTCGGCCCGGCACGAAGACCCTGGCTAAGATCACAAACGCAGCCCACCGCATGCTTGTGAAATGTGGGGAGGGGTATTTTCCCACCGAGGTCAGCGCCCAAGCCCGGGGCGCGAACCTGGGCACCCGGCGAAAAACCAGAGGAAGTGACTTGAGGTCGAGGTTCTCGTTTCACCGCAATCGGGAGGCGATTCACATGCTAAGAACAATGGCGAGACTTACGTGCCTCGTGCTCGTCATCACCTTGGCGACGGGTCAGGTGGAACAGCGCGGGCTGCCCCTAGACAAATTCATGACGCCACAAGAACTCGAAGAAACTGGTGTAAAGAACTTAACTTCGGCGCAGCGAAGAGCATTAGAGATATGGTTGGCGAAATACACAAGAAAACTGGTAAGAACCGTTGTCAATAATCCATCACATTTCGAGAGCATGTTGGGTTCGCACGCCACACCACCTTCCTCCGACTATCCCAATTCTGGGAGCGGCCATTGGATTAGTGAAGTTGATTCCGACGGCGCGTTAGTGATGCTCGAAGATGGTTCGACATGGCGTATTGCAGATAGTGACCAAATTGATACCGTATTGTGGTTACCAACAACTGAAATTACCGTACTGAAAGTTCACGACGCAGCTGGTGAATACAACTACCTACTAGTAAACACCGAAGACAACGAGAATGCTCATGCCAAATATCTGGGAAAGAAATAGCCGGGTGGCGAAGGATTACCAAAACACCCGCCATGTTGAATCTTTTCGCGATCTTTGCGCGTTGAGCCTTGGGCTCGCCGAAAGAACGAGACGACCGCGCCTTTCTCGATTGTCGCCACTTGGGAGAAGTCATAGGAGGAAGCATGCTCAAGCGAACGTACCAACTCGTAGCATTGGCAATTGGAGTAACTACTGTTATTTTGACCCCTCGTTTCGCTGCTTCATCTGATGACCACATCCGATATGTGGACTGCTCCTCTTTGGACTCTGTGCCCATTTTCGCGAAAATCAAAGAAGGCCACGGGTTTCAACAGCTAGCGGCTCTTCGCTGCGGACAAAAGGTCGAGGTCCTGTCCGAAAATAGTGATTGGAGCACGGTACGAGTGGATGCAAGTCTCGAAGGGTATGTTTCCATCCTATTTCTAACGACTGCTGATCCAAGAGCGAAGAGCAGGACGAGGGATGCGCCCCCTGACTCGGAAACGAGAAATTCTTCGATTCCTGCTGGCTCCGGATCATACCCTCTCTCGATCTTCGTCCTGCAAACCGAGCAGGTTCCATACTCGGTTCAGTACGGCGGGGGTGGATTTCGGACAAATTGCTCCATAAATGGATCGACATTCACCAGCGGGTCCGCAAGTTCGATTGGGAATATACCTACGGAACCGCCACGTCGAACACCGACCTAAGCATGAACTGCAACGGCCAAGAAAACCCTACGATGCAATGGCGGCATGTGTTGAATGCCATGCTTGTTGTGGCGTCGAATGGGAATGCTTACATCATGGCTTGTGACGCCGCGTGGCGACGGTCAAAATGTCGCGGCTGAATACTGGGGACACATTTCAGGCGAGGATGAGTTCGAGAGGTTTGGTGGTGCAGTACGACGTGGACGGTAAACTCAAGGAAGCGACGTATTCCATCTTGCAGAGCAAGTTTCTGAGCCCCTGATCCGACCCTGTGCGGGAAATGAATCGCGCGCGACAGCGATGCACGAAAGCCAGCGAGAATGCTGAATGCAACGCAATTTATGTGGCGCGATGTACCCTTGGAGGATTCACCAGTATTCGGCCGATTTTCTGATCGAAGCAGGCCGGCCATAGATATGGTGATTCTGCCTGGATGTCCATGCGGAAATGATTGGGGTCGTCGCAGGCTCCTTCGGAAGTCACGCTAGATCCCCATTCTTTCTGCCATTCGGAAAACACTGCGCATGCACGGGGGCCCAACCTCCAAGTGCTGGATGTTGTCGACGGTGTGTTGAGCGTGAACGCGAATTACGTGTTGCCTGATACGGAACGCCACGACAGCCGTGCCGATCGGAAGAGTGCACAAGAATCCAAGTACAATAATTGCTTTGCGCCGGAGTGTGATCATTTGCCTCGATTTCCTGCCTTGCCTGTTTACTACGTTGAGCTTTCCGCCGTTTGCGGAAATGCCAGTTGCTCCACGAACACATCCTGGAAACTGGGATCGAGATTCAGCGCGACGTGCTGGATGCGTTGGCGTAATTCGGTGTAGGAGAGGTCGGCACTGCCCAGCTGAAACAGGGCCATCTTGGCCCCGAGCAAAGCCGTGTTGCCTACGGGCTTGGTTTTTTCCGGGGGGAAATCGATGAGGCCGATTTTGCGGGCGCTGGCGCGGTTGATGTAATTGCCGAAAGCGCCTGCCAGGTAGATTCGCTTTAAGTCTCTCGCCCCCATTTTGTCGGAGAGCATTTGGATCCCGGCGGCGATGGCTGCTTTGGCAAGTTGCAGTTCGCGGACATCGTTCTGGGAAATCGCCACCGGAGGAGAGATCATCCAGCTTGCGGTGCCATTCGAGAAGCGTCCCGAGGGAGCAATCACGTGCAGCTCCAGGCCGGATGCAACCGCATCGACCAAGCCGCTGCCGCAGAGTCCTTGCGGCGCGACGTTGCCCAGAACATGGCACTCCAGCTTCCCGTTTGACACGGCGACCTCGGAGATTGCTCCGGTGCAGGCGCGCATGCCCATGGAAATCTTGGCGCCCTCAAAGGCAGGGCCCGCTGCGGTTGAAGCGCAGACCATCGACTCGCGATTGCCGATGACGATCTCGCCGTTGGTGCCTAGGTCGACCAGGCCGATGATCTCGTCGCTTTCATGAAGCTTGGTGGCGAGAATTCCGGCAAGCACGTCGCTGCCCACGAATCCGCCAAGGCAAGGGAGAAAGTGAACAATAGGATCGCCCGCCAGTTTCCATCCCAGATCGTGGGCGCGGAATTCTTCCAGCCCGATCCGCGGAGATTCGAAAGGATAGTGCGACAGCGGCTCGGTATCGACTCCGCAGAAGAAGTGATGCATTACGGTATTGCCAACGACGACCACGTCGCGAATCTCGGCGTTTTGCTTGCCTGCGACGGTAATGAGTTGCTGGATCAATCCGCCGATCTGTTCGCGGATCAGTTGCTGCAGGCGGGCTTGACCATGCTCCAGCACCGCGAAATAAATGCGGCTCATGACGTCGCCACCGTGGCGCGCCTGAGCATTGAGCGCGGTCTTTACGGCGAGCACGCCTCCGGTCTGAAGGTCGAGCAATTGGGCGGCGAGGGTTGTGGTGCCGAGATCCACCGCGACACCCAGGCCTTCTCTCGGCTGGAAAGCAAAGGACGTGTCGTCGGACAGAATGGCGGCATCCCATTGCCGGAGTTCGATTTCCAAATCGCTTTCGAGGACGCACTGGCAGGCAAGCCGCCATCCCTGAGAAAGTTCTTCGGCGGAAAGAATTTCCTGCTGGGCGGGATTGACCTTCGCATCCCCGCGCAGGACGCGAATCCGGCAACCGCGGCAGCGTCCCTGGCCGCCGCAGGGAAATTCCACGCCCTGCTCAAAAAGCAGATCGTGCAGCGGCGTCCCCAGGGCCGCTGTCAATTCTGTATGGGTGGGTTGAAGGACAATTCGACAGACCGGAGTCTCAGCCAAGGCGATTCCTCGGAACGCGTTCTGGCCACGGAGATATCATGGCCCCGGTTCTTCTTTTTTCGCTTCTTCGAGGGCGATGATGCCATCGTCGTAGGGAGCGGCGACGCGCCGTCCCGGAGGTACGATCAGGAATTCGTTGTCGTTCCAGATGCCATCCACCAGGCGTTGGAACATGCCCATCTGGCCTTGGACCTTTTCGAAATCCAAATTGCGGCTGGCGGCTTTTTCTTTGGCGATTTGCTCGAAACTGGCGTTCGGCTCAATCCCCATTTCGATGAATGTCATCTTGCGGTAGTGCTTTAGATCGTCGCCCAGTTCCTCCCACAAGTACTTGGCATTTTCCTCGCCATACTTTGCCACCATTTCTTCAAAGCTCTGTTTCGTCTTCAATTTGTTCCAGACAGAGAGCTGGCTTAGCTCGCCTTTGGCTTCGCCACGTTCAAGCCATCCCGTGGTCTCAAAGTACACTCCCCCATTATTTTGGAAGTAGTCGAGGTAGCGCTCTTTGCTGCCCAGAAAAAGAGTGATGCAATCGTGGGCGCGAGGCACAACCAGGCGCACGCCGCGACCGGTCAGGCCGACAATCCCGTTGTTGCACAAGCCATATCCCAGGAGAATGGCATCGTAGCTGGGATCGGTTACGCGATCGACGACCGCCTGCAGGCGCTCGCGCATGCCGGTAGTGCCAATATCGTGCAGAGCTTTCGGCAGGTACTCGGCATCCACGGTGTGGGGCGAGCGCGCCACCACCGTGTTGAACTCGCGGTAGAAAACTTCGCAGCTAATTAGTTTTAGACGCATAGAATGCGAGGGCAAGAGGCCGGCGCTACCAAGGCGCGGGCACGCCGAACTCTTAAGCAATATAGCATCTGGCAGGATGTCTCGAGATCCCAAAACACGCGAGGAAGACAGCGAACAAAACAAGAACGTAGAAGTGTGATTTGCGTCACAGGAGGCGCATCCGGGAAGCGTATGATGGTGGGTGGCATGGCAGAGCTAGCTCTGCTCCAAGGGGTAACGGGGAAAGCGAATAACGGAGGAAAGGACTTCTATGGCAGATCTGAAGAAGCTGTACGAAGCAGTGCTTAATGGTGACAGCAAGACATCGGTAGCAATTACTAAGGAAGCGATCGCGGAACATGTTGATCCCATGGAATTGATCACGAACCATATGATTCCCGCCATGGACGAAGTGGGACGGCGTTTTGAGTGTTCCGATTATTTTGTTCCGGAATTATTGCTTTCAGCCCGGGCAATGAAGGGTGCGTTGCAACTGCTTCGTCCGTTGTTGGCGGCCAGCGGCGCACAACCTGTAGGACGAGTCGTGATCGGCACCGTGAAGGGCGATCTGCACGACATCGGGAAAAATCTGGTTGCCTCCATGTTAGAGGGAGGCGGCTTTGAAGTGCACGATCTCGGAACCGACGTTGCCCCGGAGAAGTTCATCCAGGCCGCGAAGGATCATAACGCGCAGGTAATTTGCCTCTCCGCGTTGCTTACGGTAACCATGCCGGCCATGAAGACCACGATCACCGCGCTGGAAGCGGCGGGGATGCGTGGGAAAGTAAAAGTCATGGTCGGTGGCGCGCCGCTAACCCAGCACTACGCCGATCAAATTGGCGCGGATGGGTTTGGGGAGAACGCGAATAGCGCGGTTGCGCTGGCCCGCAAGTTGGTGGCAGTGCCAGTACCGGCCTAGCAGCCGGTTACTGCTTCGGAATGCGGGACTCCAGGGCGAAGTAGTAGTCAATGATCTCGTCAGCTATCCGCAGGCTGTAACGGTCCCAGGAATATCCTGGCGGGCGCAGGTCTGCTGTCTTCAGCAGTCCTTTGCGCACCAGCATTCTTTTGAAGAATGCGATCGAGTGATACAACTCCTGATTGCTGAAGACCAAGACTGGGAGTAGCTCGCGAAAAATACGCACCGCCGCATCGCGATTCCCAGAAGAATAAGCCCGATAGATAGCCGCATAGACCGGAGTTAGCGCGCATTCCGGAATCATGGCATCCACCCCGCGGTCGAGCGCTTCGATCAGTTGTGGCACCGCCCATCCGCCAGAAATATAAAAATCAGGGCCAAAGGCTTCGCGTACAACTGTGTACTTCGCGCCTGCGGGTACGGTTTCAATCTTGAGGCCGACGAGGGTGGGAAGCTCATCGCGCAGACGGCGCATGGTGTCGAGATCCATTCCCGGACCGTTCCATTGCAGGTCTTGGATGATTAGCGGCGCGGAGCTTGCCGCAACAATCGAACGGAAATACGCAAGCAGTTCGCCGGTCTTGCCATAGAGGGAGTTAGGCACTGCGACTAAGTAGGCAGTGGCGGCAACCTTCTCGGCAAGCCTGGCAAAGAAGCGGCAGAGTTCGGGATCTTCAGAAGATGCTCCTACGATGAAGGGCACACGCTGGGCGATGACGCTTGCAGCAAGGGTCACGATTTGGGCGCGCTCTTCTTGGGTGAGCGCCTGGACCTCGCTGGCCACGAGCGGCGCGGTGAGGCCATTCACGCCGCCGGCGATGCTGTATTCAATCAGCTTGGGCAGGCTGTCGTAATCGATGGCGCCATTTTCCAGAAATGGAGTTTCGAAGAGAGGGACGATGCCCTTCGGCAGATTGGGAAGTTTCATGCGGGGCTCCTCATGAGCGCGAGCGATTCAACACAGCCAGTACTAACTTACACCGCAAGACGAATCTGCGACGCGAATTGATTGGTTGGAAGCAGTCGCGCGGTGATTCCATTGCAACACGAGCTCCCGGGCAGAGTGAGGGCGGATAAAGGGGGAGATAAGCCCTGAATCCTTGTGCGCGGGGCGATGAGCGTAATCGGGATTTCTCGATACCTAGGGACGCTGGGCCAAAAAAACGGGGCATCGAGCGGCCAATTGGCAGCCATACGCTTATCGGGCATACAAAAGCCGGAGCGAGTGGCTCCGGCTTCGTGGCTTAGGTTGGCCGCTCTCATTTGACAGCAATCGCGACCTCCTCGCCAGCGTGCGCTGGGCCACTTGCGACCTGAAGCTCCCGCTCCAGTTTGGAGGTGGGGACGGTCATCCCTATGCCGTCGGCTCCCTGGATCTGGGCTAGGAAGTACTTGTTGCCGAGATGGTTAAAAACCAGTTTGACGGCTGTGTCGCGAGGGGTTTGTCGCTGCACCAGCGAAAATACAGTCGCGAAGGTCCTGCAGTTGCGAATCGCGATTCCCCGGCCCACCGTCAGGATTCCATAGCACCCGGCCGGCAGTTGAGCCGTGCCAACGTTGAAGATGAAGGGCACATTGGCGTTCGCCAAGGGCTGAAGGTAGGACTGTGCATAGGCGCCGGTTGTGCTCAACA
>CAWDCI010000001.1:0-113579 GCA_963800745.1 uncultured Acidobacteriaceae bacterium | reverse complement strand
CTACGGGTACATCGATCAACACCGGACCGGGCAGGTCCATCGCCTTTCGCAAGGTTGGTGCGAAATCATCCGCGCGCTCGATGGCAAAACCGCGGCCCCCATCGATTCCGCGAATCGGACGGTGTCGATCGGGCCGAACTCCACACCTGAACTGCGTCCGTATTTCATCTCTTCCTGAAACCGTACCATGTCGTAGAATCCGTCACGCCAGATGATATGAACGAAGTTGCACTTCAATCGCACCGCAGTCTCCAGTTCGACCGAGGAGTAGTGGAATCCCCCGTCTCCGGAAACGGAGATCACCTTGTCGCCGGGCCGCGCCAGGCAGGCGGCAATCGCCCACGGCAGCGCCACGCCAAGCGTCTGCTGGCCGTTGCTGATGAGCATTTGCCGCGGCCGGAACACCTGCAAATAGCGGGCAATCCAGATGTGGAACGATCCCATGTCAAGGCATAGTGTCACGTCGTCCGCGACGACGGCCTGCAAGTCGGCGATCAGCCGCAGGGGATGGACCGGCATTCCGGTCACGCTTGCGCCCTGTTCTCGGATCATCGCCATCTCGTCGATCACCGAGCGGATTGCCGGATTGGGCCGGGCCGACGAGGGTATCTGCGCTGCCAGCGAACGAACCGTATCGGCGATATCGCCGATGATTTCAATCACCGGCTTGTAGGAGGAATCGATGTCGCAGGGGACGGCGTCGATGTGTACGATGTCCCTGGTGTGGCCCTTGTTCCACGCGGACTGGTCGTACTCAATCGGGTCATAGCCGATTGTCAGGACCAGATCCGCGGCATCCAGCAGGCGGTCGGCGGGCTGGTTATGGAACAAGCCGACGCGGCCGCGCAAACAGCGGCAGCAGTTCGCGCGTCAGGATGCCCGTGGCCTGGAAGGTGGTGACGACCGGCAGCGGTGCGGCCTGCAGCAGCCCCCGGATGGCCAGCGCCGCGCGGCTCGCTCGCCAACATGCCGAGCAACAGCACAGGACGCTGTGCCTTACGAGCATCCGCGCCGCCTCCGCGATTGCGTCAGCTCGACCCGGGCCCAAGACGGACGGGCTTGACCGGAGTGAGTACCGCTTCAGGTGCCGCGGCCTCCATAACGTCGCTCGGCAAGGCGACAAAGGCCGCTCCGGGCGCGGGCTTTCCGCGGCGCGAAAGGCATTGGCCAGAGACCTCACCGATCGCCTGCTTCGGAGGCGACCTCGGCGCCGAATTTGGCGACCGGCCGGAACAGTGTCGCGGTGTCGAGGCTCTGATGCGTCTGCTTCAAACGCACGCCCGGGGCACGACGCCGCCGAGCCCCACTACCGGCGAACCCTCCGACGTGGCGGTCGCGAAGCCGGTGACGAGGTTCGTTGTCCCTGGCCCGGATGTGACGAGGCAGACGCCTGCCTTACCGGTCAGGCGGCCGATGCCCTGAGCAATGAAAGAGGCATTCTGCTCGTGCCGGCAGACGACCGTCTGAATGTTCGAGTCGACCAGTGCATCGTAGACGCGGTCGATCTTCGCCCGGTACTCCGAAGACGTGGCGGACGCCCTGCGCCTCCAAGTGTCGCACGACGAGTTCAGCGCCGCTAATGGACATGGTTGTTATTTCCCCTTGGTCAGTGCCGGCAACTGGGTCTCTGGAACCACGGGTAACGTACCCGACGTGCCACGATCATCGCCTAGTTCGCCAGCGAATCCAGGCTCGAAAAACGCCGGTACGCATTGTTGAGCATCGCCAGGGCTCCAGCGACAATCGTGCTCAGAAATGCGCAGCCACGAGTCAGTCTCGCCGGGCCAATGCACCGGCTGTGTCATTTCACTGGATAGTGCAGAGAAAATCACCGCAGCCGTCCTTGAGTCCGTGTGTCCTTCGCAAGCCCGCTACTCGGCACGTGGAACAAAATGCTCACCGTCCGAGGCCGGGCCTGTTCTCTGGGGTTCGTTAGGTATCCTCATGGGCCGGATGCCGCTGTGCGCCGACGACGACCAACGGCTTCCGGTGGCGACGGAAGGCAGCACGGATCATGTCGCGGTTGAGCCCGGCAATGAACTCCAGCGGGATCCCCTTCGGGCAGACCGCCTCGCATTCGCCGTGGTTGGTGCAACCGCCGAAGTCCTCGTCGGCCATGGCCGCGACCATGTTCAGGGTCCGCTGGTGGTGCTCGGGCTGGCCCTGTGGGAGCGCATTCAGGTGAGTGACCTTGGCCGCGGTGAACAGCATGGCGGCCGCGTTGGGGCAGGCCGCCACGCAGGCGCCGCAGCCGATGCAAGCGGCGGCATCCATGGCGGTGTCCGCCGCCTCCTTCGGCACCAAGATGGCACCGGCCTCGGGGGCACTGCCCGTCGGCGCGGTGATGTAGCCGCCCGCCTGGATTATGCGGTCGAACGCCGACCGATCGACCACGAGGTCCCTGACCACCGGGAAAGGCCTCGGCACGCCACGGCTCCAGGGTCAGCGAGTCGCCATCCTTGAAGAAGCGCATGTGGAGCTGGCAGACGGTGGTGTGGCGGCGCGGGCCGTGGGGCACGCCGTCGATCAGGAAGCCGCACGACCCGCAGATGCCCTCGCGGCAATCGTGCTCGAACGCCACCGGCTCCTCGCCTCGACCGGTCAAGCCCTCGTTGAGGACGTCCAGCATTTCCAGGAACGACATTTCAGGCGTCACGCCGTCAACCTGGTAAGTGACGAATCGTCCCGCGCGTCAGTGTCTTTGTCGCCAGATTCTCAAGGTGAGCTTCATGGTGATTGTACTCCGTTGCGCTTGTCGTCGGATTAGCCAACCGTGATTTGAAGGATACCGGAAGCCCTTGACTCGAGTTTTCATCGTTCAAACGAGATGCATTCATCCTCCATCCGTCATGTTAAGAGGAGAGCTCGACTTGCCTCGACCGCCAGGTGTTATCTGTAACTCCGTTGCCAGGTGAACATACTCGAAGGTCAGCGGCTCCTTGTGCAGTGCCGGAGCCTCGCCTGGCCCCTCCACTCCCAGGCTGCGACGTACGTGAAATTTGGCGTCGTCGCGCAGAGCCTCGCCCTCAGCGGTCTGGCTCTCCACGCGGAAGTGGCCGCCGCAAGACTCGTCCGATGCAGGGCGTCGGTGCACATCAACTCGGCCACTTCCAGAAAATCAGCGACACGGCCGGCCTTTTCGAGCGACTGGTTCAGCTCTTCCCCGTCGCCCAGTACCCGGACTTGTCGTGGAACTCCTCGCGCAGCTCGGGGATTTTGCCCAGCGCCCGCCGGAGACCCGCGTCGGATCCGGGCCATGCCGCAATTGTCCCACATCAACCGGCCCAACTCGCGGTGGAATGAATCCACTGTCCGCCTGCCATCGGCCTTGAGGAAAGCTTGCCGGTCCGCTTGCGAACCTCCTCCTCGCCTCGCGGAATGCTGGGTGCGAGGTATCGACCTTTTCCAGATTCGCCGTGGCCAGATAGTTGGGCACCGTGGCGGGCAGGATGAAGTAGCCGTCGGAAAGGCCCGCATGAGGGCGCTGCGCCGAGCCGGTTGGCGCCCTGATCGGAGAAGTTGGCTTCGCCGCCGACGAAGAGCCCCGGAATGGTGGACATCAGGTGGTAATCGACCCACAGCCCGCCCATCGTGTAGTGCGGGGCCGGGTAGATACGCATCGGCACATCGTAGGCATCGTCGCCGGTGATGCGCTCGTAGATCTCGAAGAGGTTGCCGTACTTCTCGCGGACGTTCCCAGCCCCAACCGGCCGATGGCCTCGCCGAAGTCGAGGTAGACGCCGTGCCCCCCGGCCCCACGCCACGCCCCTCGTCGCAGACTTCCTTGGCGGCGCGGGAGGCCACGTCGCGCGGCACGAGGTTGCCAAAGCTCGGGTAGCGTGCGCTCCAGGTAGTAATCGCGCTCGTCCTCCGGGATGTCGTTCGGCCGCCGGGTGTCTCCCTTGCTTTTCGGGACCCAGATCCGGCCGTCATTGCGGAGCGACTCCGACATGAGCGTCAGCTTCGACTGGTACTCGCCTGACGGGAATGCAAGTGGATGAATCTGCGTGAAACACGGGTTGCCGAAACAGGGCGCCGCGCGTGTAGGCTCGCCAGATGGCGGTACAGTTCGAGGCCTTGGCGTTCGTCGAGAGGTAAAAGACGTTGCTATAGCCGCCGGTGGCCAGCACCACCACGTCACCCACGTGCGAACGGATCGCGCCGGTCCGAAGTCACGAGTGACGATTCCGCGCCTTTGCCGTCGATGACGACCAGGTCGAGCATCTCAGTACGCGGGTGCATGGTCACATTGCCAGCGGCGATCTGCTGCTCCAGCGCCTGATAGGCGCCGAGCAACAATTGCTGGCCCGTCTGGCCGCGAGCGTAAAACGTCCGCTCGACCTGGACGCCGCCGAACGAGCGCGTCTCGAGCAGGCCGCCGTAATCGCGGGCGAACGGCACTCCCTGGGCGACGCACTGGTCGATGATGTTGACGCTGACCTGCGCCAGTCGGTAGGCGTTGGCCTCGCGGGCACGGAAGTCGCCCCCCTTGACGGTGTCGTAGAAGAGGCGAAAGACGCTGTCGCCATCATATCGGTAATTCTTGGCGGCGTTGATGCCCCCTTGAGCGGCGATGGAGTGGTCGCGGCGGGGGGGTCGTGGAAGGAGAAGCAGTGGACGTGGTAGCCCTGCTGGCCGAGCGTGGCGGCCGCGGCGGCCCCGGCAAGTCCCGAGCCGACGATCAGGACCGTGTGCTTCCGCCGGTTGGCGGGGTTCACCAACTTCATGTCGAACCGGCAGCGGTCCCACTTCTGTTCAATCGGACCCGCCGGGATTCGGCCGTCGAGCACGATTCGATCTTTGCCGGGCACCGTCCTGATCCTCTGATCACGAAATTGCATAATGACGGTAAGACCGAAGACTATTCAACCTACATTGATGGAAAGAGTGCCTCTGTTGGAACGAGTGTCGCAGTGAACAGTAGCGGATATGCCTACGTGACCGGATTTACGTATAACTCAGATTATCCAAATGATTATCCGACAACTCCGGGGGCATTCCAGACTTCTAATGCTGGGGCAGGTAAAGAATATCCTGAGCAGAGTAGTAACGGGACCCCAATCCCGCCGGATCGGGTCTGGTCTGGTCGATGTACCTTGGCGGGACGACCGCACAGGGGCAAGCAACGGGAATAGCACTGGATAGCCAAGGGAATGTTACGATCCTCGGGCAAACTTATGCGACAGATTTTCCGACAACCGCTGATGCTTACCAACCTGCCCTGAATGGTACAGGTTCACACTACGATTTTACGTTGGCAAAACTGCATGCTGACGGTAAAACACTGGAATATTCCACCTATTTCGGAGGAACGAGCGATGATTATTCACGCGATCTCGCCATTGATTCGAGCGGCATCAACACCTACTTTACCGGGCACGGGTCATCATACGATTTCCCAGTTACTGGCGGTTCGTGGGATACAACATCCATCTCTGATGTTCATAATGTTTATGTTGTCAGGTTCACTATGGGTGCCTGCTTCACCGGTACAACTCTACGGGGCCATGTGCCGGATAGGTCACCTTCACAAACACGACAACTAACAATCCCTATTTATGGCAATGGAATTTCGGGGACTCAACCACTCCGGTTAATGCGACCTCGCCGAACCCTGTACACACCTATACCGGCAGTGGTTCGTTCAACCCCATCCTCGACCGCAACAAATCTTATTATGGGTGTACCAACAACCACAACCCTCATCCGTAACAATTATATCATCATTCCCCCACCTGTCGCTAACTTTACCAGTAACCTTTCAACCTGTACGGCACCGCTTTCCGTGCAGTTCGATGATACATCAACGGATGTACTGACCTGGAATTGGTCATTCGGCGATGGCAACATATCTTCACTCGAGAACCCGGTTATACTGATCCATACGTCAGGCAACTATACCGTGAACCTGACCGCAAACAATACGAATAGCCACGGCACCAAGATCGAGAATACATCAACGTTTCGGCGGTTCCGCCCACCCCAACACCCACCCTTACACCTACGCCAATCATTACGCAGCACCACGGCACGCCTTACAATGGTGGAGGTCAGACCGGGGGTAACACAAAAATGGATATACCGGACCACAACCCGCCTCCCAAGGTGGTGTCCCGGTGAGTTAAGCAGTTGTCCAGCAAAATGCGCCGCTGGAAAATACACCTGCACCCAATCGCACTGTTATTTCACTTCACCGTTCAGTGCCAGGATCTCGCCATGGTTATATTGACCCTGCAGGAATACCAGTTCTGGTTGATTCTTGCAGTGATTATCATCATTCTGGTTGCAATCCTGCGAAGATGGTGGATCCGGTGACAGAACCCGTTGCTGTTCCAAAAATAGGGGCAATTTCACGACGCTGAACAAATCATCTAAAAACCCCTAGTTTCATTTTTTGAAACTTTTATCCCTATTTATATGGTGTGCCGTTAAAGAAGTAATATGAATTGGGTGATGGGATTGAATGATAGATTGAAGGGATTATCTCATAAATTAGGAGATAAGAATAAAAATGGTTGTATTTATCTGAATCAACTCAGTCATTTTACGAGGGAAATAATAATTGGAACGTTAATAAAGGATAAAAGAAATATGATAAATATTGAGGGATTTTAATGATGAGGAGAGAAAAATATTCGTTTTTAACGCTGGCATTTAAACTGTTTCTATTATTCGGTACTTGTCGGGCCGTGTCGGGAACAGATCACCTTATCTATCCGTCGACTTATTCCACTCCATCAGCGTTTCAGGCTTTCCTGAATACAACATCTCCAGACGATACGATAACTTTTGATCATGGAACTTACTATTTTCATGATATTTTAATAGCAACGGATAATCGCACCTTTAGATCAAATCCAGCGGATGGAGGGACGACCCAAAACACCATTATTGATGGAATAAATTCTTCGGCGTCTTCGACGGGTATATTCTATAATGTTTGATGGGTTACCCTATTCAGGTTACGCATATTACCATCAGTAACCTAACCCTGCGAAACGGATATTCGCAAAGTTCCGATGGTGGTGGCGCCATTGATAGTTATGCCAATGTAACCATTATCTCATCGGATTTTTACAATGATTCAGTGAAATCTGGCGGGGACGGCGGTGCTATATATACGCATTCCAATGGACAGAATCTGACGGTTACCGGATCGAATTTTACCTGGTGCCATGGATCTGTGGGTGGCGCTCTTAATGGTGGATTAAATGCCTACATTATTGTTAATACATCTTCGTTTGTCAATTGCTATGCAAATGGCCCGTTTTCATCAGGTTCTGGAGGTGCAATTTATGGAAGGGAGGGAGGAAGTGTCAATTTCTGCCGTTTCAGTAATGTTACCTCTGATGATAGTAGTATTATTGATCCGTATGGAACGTCTATCGATCTGAGTGACAACTGGTGGGGGACAAACTCTCCGACGTCATCGTTATCAGGAGGGGAATCGATACCCACGTTCCTAAAACTGGGTGTTACATCTACACCTGTCACCAAGATGAGCCAGACGAGCTTGAATCCAGGCTAACCTTACGTATCATTCAGATGGCACCACGCAATCCGGCAATATACCCACAAACGGAATGCCAGTTGTTTTTACCGTTTCTCCTTCCGCATCCGGGACAATGAACCCCTCTTCGGGAATATTTACGACCATGCAATCGCCGGGATCAACATTCACGCCAACGGTAGGAGGCCCAGTAACCGTCAATGTAATTGTCGATGCTGAAACTATCCCGATCAATTTCGACGTTGCACCAATCCTTACCGGGATAATCCCGGAAACCAGCGTCAATACATCCGCAATACCGGTCAATTTGGTGCCGGATTCTATAACACAACAACGACTTTGCCGACAGTAAACCTTACACAGAATGGTTACAACAATGTCACACTTACCAATGTGAATGTATCTTCCGTTACATCCATTAATGGGACGATCCCCTTGGGGATTCCAGCAGGTGTCTGGAACGTTGTTATTACAAACCCTGATGGTCTGGAAAATTCGAATGTCTCGGTCACTTTTACCGCAACCCAATATGTTCCGACTCCAACGATGACACCCACGCCAATAGTCACACAACATCACGGCAATCCATATAATGGCGGGGGTCAGACAGGCGGCAATACACAAAATGGATATACCGGGCCGCAACCCGCTTCCCAAGGAGGAGTCCCTGGTGGAAACCCGTAGTTGTCCAGCAGGAGGCGCCTCCTGAAAATACACCCATCGCTTCAATAACAGCACTTGCACCGGTTCAGAACCCATCCATCCTTGCCATGGTTATTCTGACACTGCAGGAATACCAGTTCTGGTTGATCCTTGCCGTGATCATTATCATTCTGGTTGCAATCCTGCGAAGATGGTGGATCAAGCGACAGAACCCGCTGCTGTTCAAGAAATAGGAATGCCATTTAAAGGGAAAATCCCTCTTTTTTGGTGTTTTAAAAAATGAATCAGAAATCAGGCATCTTGCGGGTGACATACCATGCATGGAGACCAAGGAGAAGATACAGGGGAAAAAGAATAGCGGATGTATTGCTGTCCCCTTCGTATTTAAACAGCCAGACTGTCGCGGTAACATCTATCTGAAAGATCATAATGCCATACCATTTCCCGATGTATCCATAGCCAAGGCCTGGCAGGAGGAAGTTTAAGATCCCCGCAATTTAAGGGATTTTTTGCCGTCTTTGGCCTTTTGGAGAGCCCCCGTGGGATGTGCATGGGGTTTATCCCACACGAAGGTGCGGAAAGGGCAGCCTCCCACCGGACATCTTTATCGCTGTCGGCAAGTCCCCGCATGAGGGCCGGAATCGCTTTTTTGTCCTGTATTGTTCCAAGGATTTCTGCATCACTTTCAGGCGCACAGCACTATCGGGATCGTTAAGAACACTGTTGAGGGCCGGGATTGGCATCATGACCGATTTCTTTAACCGCTTTCCATTCCTGCATGCCGATCAAGAAAAAAGCCCGTTCATCTGCAGTCAGCGGTTGCCAGCCGAGTTTTTCCAAGGCTAGAAGCAAGCACGATACCGCACGTATTTATTTGCGTCTTTAAGGGCTTCTTTAAGAGGTACAATCGCCCGGTTAGTCGCCGATCTCGCCAAGGGCCATTGCCGCCTGCCACCGCACTTCACTATTCTCGTCTTTGAGTGCCCGGGTCAAACGATCAATGGATCGCGGGTCCCGGTAAGTAAAGGATAGTGCTTCAATGACGCCGAGGCGGACGTCCTTATTGCTGTGTTTTAACGTAGCGGTTCTGGTCCATCGCATCGGGGACCAAGGGAGCCAAGAGCCTGTGCTGCCTGTGTCTGAACCGCAGAATCCGATGACTGGAGCGCTTTGATGAGGCCGTTGATATCCCGACGTTGGGCCATCCGGCTCGATATCTTTTTGTTGTAGTGCAAACAGTTTCGGAAATGCCATCATGCTTCAGCGCACAGGTCTGACCTCTTTTTTGCCATATAGAATGTCTGTGCCGCAAACAGGGCCGTGATTGGATAAACATAGATACGGCGTAAACGGGCCTAGACTGAAGCTTGGCAAGCGTGAATATGCTCATGTAACTCATAAAGACGAGAAAACCCCACCAGAAACCGAGATAATTGTAGCCACAAGCGCGTGGGGGCGGTTGTGGGGCGCAAACGGCTGGTACGATCGCGCAGCGACCGGAAGATTGCTGGCGTGTGCGCGGGGTTTGCGGAATACTTCGATCTCGATGTCACGCTGGTTCGGGTGGTCTGGCTGGTGGTCCTGATTATGGGCGGCGTGGGGCTGATTCCGTATCTTATTGCCTGGATCGTTATGCCGGAAGAGCCGCTAATGCTGCCAGTTCCTTCGGGGCAACAGGTCACGAACCCGTAAGCGAACTGCTAGTCTCTCCGGCCCTGCGAGTCGCAGAATGTCGCGGCGGACGGTGGTCGCTGGTAAGCTTTCTGCCCTAGAATCTGACTCATGGCCCGTCTGCAAAGCTCCGACGCAGAAATCGTATACCAGGTGTTCGGCAAGGGACCTCCCCTTGTCTTACTGCATCCCTTCCCAGCGAATCACGAATTCTGGTTGCCTGCGGTGCAGGCGCTCACTTCACGCTACCGGTGATTCTGCCGGATCTGCGCGGGCATGGCGACTCCGGCGTGGGGGACGGAGCCGGCCACCATGGAAAAGCATGCGGCAGATTTGGCGCGAATAATGGACGATGCGGAGGTTGGCTGCGCGCCATTGATCGGAGTTTCGATTGGTGGATATGTGATCTTTGAGTTTTGGAGGCAGTACCGAGGTAGGGTGTCGGCTCTTGCTCTGTGTAATACGAAGGCCGCAGCCTGATTCCGCCGAAGCGCGGGTGGGACGCTTGCAGGCGGCGGTCGATGTCATGGAACGCGGCACCGAGCCATTTTTGACAACATGGTGCCGAAGTTGCTGGGTAAAACCACCCGCGAGACGCGCCCCGACTTGGTTGAAGGCGCGCGGCGCATGATGCGTAAGATGTCTCCGGAAGACGTGGCCATGGTGCAGCGGGGCATGGCGGAACGCCCGGATTCAGTGCCGACGCTGCAGGCAATCAATGTCCCTACCCTGCTGCTCACTGGCGACGAAGACATACTCACCGGCCTGGCGGAAGCTGAAGCGATGCGGCAGAACATCTCGGGAAGCCAGTTGAAAATAATCTCGAAGGCGGGCACTATTCGCCCTGGGAACGGGCGGAGGAAGTGGGTCCCCTGCTGCGGCAATTCATGGACGAGTGCACGGAGCGTGAATCACCGAGGACCTGAGAACTCGGAACTGATCGCTGGTTTGTTACAATCCTTTGGCCATGATTGAACCCACCTCGTGCCCGAGAAGACGATCGCCAGCGCCAAGGGTGACGGGCCAGCGCTGGATGTGAGCGCGGCCGCAAATCGCGTGTTTCTGCTGACCTTGAACATCACCAACATCGTCGAGCAGGAAGCGCTGGATGTGAGCGTCTATGGTTCGGGCGATGGGTCAGCGTGGAGCGCCAAACCGCTGGCATCGTTTCCGCAAAAGTTCTATCGGGGACGGCACCCTTTGTTGCTGGATCTTACCGGCCACGCGGAGGTGAAGTTTGTGCGCGCTCATTGGGAAGTTGGCCGCTGGGGAAGGGGCACGGAAATTCCCATGTTCGAGTTTCAACGTGAGCGCGAAAGAAGTGCCGCCCGACATCCTGAAGCAGGCCACCGACGAGGCCAAGGCGCTGGCGTAGCGCAGCCGCCGCGGTTCGTCGGACAACTTCAATTCCTCACTATCCGCTATAGTAAGAAAACTGTGAATCCCGACTGCACGGTTGTCATTCATCCTGCGCGTAACTTGAAGGGCGCGCTCCGCCTGCCGGGGGACAAATCCATTTCCCACCGTTATGCGATGCTGGGCGCGATCGCAGAAGGCACGACGCGGCTGGAGAATTTTTCCACGGGCGCAGACTGCGCTAGTACGTTAGGGTGCCTGCGCACTCTGGGAGTGGAGTGGGAACGGAAAGACGATGCTGTGGTCATTCAAGGGCGTGGCGCGAAGTTGCAGCCGCCCAAGTCGCCCTTGGATTGCGGCAACTCCGGCTCGACCATGCGGATGCTTAGCGGCATCCTGGCAGGGCAGGAGTTCGACAGCGAGCTGTTCGGAGATGAATCGCTTTCCCGGCGGCCTATGGCGCGGATTATTACTCCGCTGCAAGCCATGGGAGCAAAAATCGCAGCGCAAGAAGGAGGACGCCCGCCACTTTACATTGCGGGCCGCCACCTGCAAGCGATTGACTACCAGATGCCGGTAGCCAGTGCGCAGGTAAAGACATCGTTGTTGCTGGCGGGGCTTTCCGCGGAAGGCGAAACACGCGTGCAAGAGCCGCTGCGCACCCGCGACCATGGAGAACTGGCGCTGCGAGCCTTTGGAGCTGAGGTCAAGCAAAATGGCAATGAAGTGAGAATCATGGGTGGACAGAAACTCCACGCCATCGAGGCCACAATTCCTGGCGATATTTCCAGCGCGGCGTTTTTTTTGTGCGCGGCCGGCTTGTTTCCCGGATCGCAATTGGTAATTCATGATCTACTCATGAATCCTACACGGGCGCGATTGCTGGAAATCCTGATCTCACTCGGGGTGGGAATTTCGATCACGCAAATGGAAGAGCAGCACCATGAACTGCGGGGAACGGTCCAGGTGGAGGGAAGGACACTGCGCGGTTTGTCACTGGCAGGCGCGGATACCGCCGCGCTGATTGACGAGATACCGGTGCTGGCGGCGATTGCGCCTTACACCCAGGAGGGAATCGAGATTCGGGATGCGCGGGAGCTGAGGGTTAAGGAGTCGGATCGCATCGCGGCGGTAGCAACCAATTTGCGCGCCATGGGAGCGGAGGTCGAAGAGCGGGAAGATGGACTGAAGATTCCGGGCGGCCAGAAGCTGCATGGAGCGGAGATAGATTCTTTTGGCGATCATCGCATCGCGATGGCCTTCGCAGTGGCCGGTTTACGGGCCGAAGGCGAGACTTGCATTCGACGAGCCGATGCTGCGGTGATCTCTTATCCCGCCTTTTTCGAGACGCTGGAAAGTCTGCTGGAGCGGTAGGGACGGGTTCGGACCGTCCACAGTTCCGGGGAGGTTGACGATCGCATTTTACCGCCGAGGTCGCGAAGATTTCACAAAGAGCGCAGAGAAAATCTCAGGCTGAGCAACTAGTCTGAAGTCCTTCCAATCAATCGATCCATCAATCAATGCCCCAGCAATCAGTGCCCCCAGCTTGACGAGTCTGCTTTCCGGGAGCAGACTGGCTCCGCATTTCCGGGAGGGAATATGAGAAAGTTGCTCGCCGGTCTCGTTTTCTTGGCCTCGTCATCTTGCCTTTTTGCATTTGCTGCCCAACCCAAGCCGGTTCTCGCTGCGGCGCCTGAATTCCAGCAATCGCCGACGGCTGGCGCCGCTACAACTCCGGCGGCAGCACCCAAGCCTGCTATGGCGAACAAAGTCACTGCCTACACGCTTCCGCCTGACCTTTACAAGAAGGCTCGAGACCGCAGCCGGATTCGTTTTCGCTTCGAGCTGATCAGCTTCGTTTACGGGCTGGTGGTTTTATGGCTGATACTGCGCTGGAGGCTTGCCCCGAAGTATCGCGGCTGGGCGGAGAAAGCCTCGCCCAATCGCTTCTTGCAGAGTTTGGTGTACTCGCCTTTGCTGCTCTTGACGATGGCCATCCTCACGCTGCCTGCGGACATTTACGACAACTGGACGGAGCGGCAATTCGGGCTTTCCGTGCAAAGCTGGGGCTCGTGGGCCGGCGATTGGGCGAAAGCCCAGTTGATTTCGCTGATCCTGGGAACGATTCTTATTTGGCTTTTGTACCTCGTCATCCGGCGGAGCGCGCGCCGCTGGTGGTTTTATTTTTGGCTGATCTCGCTTCCCATCGGTGTGCTCCTCATTTTCCTGCAGCCCCTGGTGATTGATCCTTTATTCCATAAGTTTGAACCGTTGCAGCAGAAGGATCCGCAACTCACCGCCAGTCTGGAACAAATGGTGCAACGCGCCGGCCAGGATATTCCGCCGCAAAGAATGTTCTGGATGGGAGCGGGAGAGAAAACTACCACTTTGAACGCTTATGTGACGGGTATCGGCGCGTCCAAACGCATCGTGGTTTGGGACAATACGATTGCCAAGATGAGCACGCCGCAAATTGTTTTCGTCGCGGGGCACGAGATGGGGCACTACGTTCTGCGGCATATCCCCAAGCTGATCGCGTTCTCGGCGGTGCTTTTGCTGGTCCTGTTCTATCTCGGTTTCCGCACTATTGGCTGGGCCTTATCAAGACGCGGCGAGGGGTGGGGTATTCGCGGGCTGGACGATTGGGCATCATTGCCCGTCTTGCTGCTCTTGTTGTCGGTCTTTTCGTTTGTCGCTGGTCCGATTAGCAGCGCTTTCAGCCGCCACTATGAACATCAGGCGGACCAATACGGTCTGGAAGTGACGCACAGCCTCATGCCGGATTCCGGGCAGGTCGCTGCTCAGGCCTTTCAGATTTTGGGAGAGGTGGACTTGTCAGATCCTGAACCGAACCCGGTGGCGGTGTTCTTGTTCTATTCGCACCCGGCGGTACCCGACAGAATTCAGTTTGCTCTGTCCTATGATCCCTGGTCGAAGGGAGAGCAGCCGGAATTCGTGAAATAAAGGCGAGCGGAGCCGCGTCAACTCCCTACATATCGGGCGTAGAGGCTTCGCGCCACGGCGGTATCGGTAGTTCCTTTAATGATGGCCCGGCCATCGGCGAACAGGGTCATCTCATAGGGGTCGTGCCAGAACTTCAGCACGAAGTCGTTGTGGCGCACCGTGCCGTGAGGCTTCAGGCGCTGGCTCATCTCCGCGAAGTCTACGGGGCGCTGCCTCTCGTGGATCTGCACCGAGTTGCGCCCACAAAGGGTAATGTGGGGCCGGCACTCGCCCGCCAAGTGGATAAATTCACGCTGTCCACAAGCGCGGCATCCGGCACGCGGCTTATCCGCGGACACTTCCCCGCGTTCGTTTCGCCACACGTCGAAGGAGAGCAGCGTGCGCCGCATACGGTCTTCGGCACCCACCAGAAACTTCAGAGCTTCGGTTGCGGCAATAGAGGCGGCGAGGTTAACCGCCGAATTTAGAATCCCGGCCGTCTCGCAGGTCTCAAATGTCCCCCCCGGCAGTTCGGGAAAAATGCAGGCGAGGCACGCGGTTTTCTCGGGCAGTACGTTGAGGGTGACTCCATAGCTGCCGACCGCCGCGGTATAAATCCAAGGCAGGGACTGCTTCACCGCCCAGTCATTGATCAGGTACCGGGTCTCAAAGTTGTCCGTGCCGTCCAGGATTAGCGCCATTCCATCCAGCAAAACTTCGATGTTGTCTGGCGCAAGGTCGGCCACCTGGGGCTCAATGACTACGTGAGAATTGAAAGCTGCGATCCTGCGGGCCGCGGCAATTGCCTTGGGCAGAGATTCAGCGGCATCCGCTTCGTCAAACAAAGACTGGCGTTGCAGATTGCTGGGCTTCGACATAATCACGGTCAATGATGCGGATGGTTCCGACGCCGGCCCTCGCCAGCAGGGAAGCGAGCGCAGAGCCGGTGGCGCCGCAGCCGACGATGGCGAGGCGGGCGGCGGCAAGCCTGCGCTGTCCCTCGGGGCCGATTCCAGGGAAAAGTACCTGTCGGGAATATCTTTCTTCGAGTTCCAAGGCGGTCACGGTCTGTTTGTCCACAAACCTTTATTATAGGTTCCACTTGGTATTGCGAGGCAAAGGCGACGGTCTCGGCCGAGATGCAGTCTCACAATTGCGAGCGAGAGCCAGTCGCGGACTGGCGCAATACAACACTAATATTTGGCGGTTCATCGAACCAGCAGGCGGTTCATATTCAACCCGAGGAGTGGATTCACGCTTGAGGCGGACTTTATTCAGGGCGGTGGCAGGACTGACGGTCATGGCCCTGCTCGTCTTGCCGGGCCACGCGCAGTCCACTCAAGGCGGGGAATCGCCAACCCAAGAGGGGTCGCAAGCGCTGCCTGCCCTGCAGATGGGTGGCACGGCTTCGTACTATGGATTGATGGTGGAGGACATCACTGTGTCGGGCGTGCCGGATGCCAGGGTGCAGAAGGAACTACTTGATCTGGTCCCGCAGAAAGCGGGGGAAGCCCTGGATCGTGACCGAATTCGTCAGAGCATTCAGAATCTGCATGCCACTGGCCGCTTTGCCGATATTCGCGCCGAGGCTGAGCGAACAACGGATGGCCGGATCCGGCTGGCGTTCATTACCGCTCCAAACTATTTTGTCGGCGAAGTCAGAGTCGACGGAAATCCCGACCGGCCGACCACGGCGCAGTTGGAAAATGCGACCAAACTGCAATTGGGCGAACTGTTTACGGCAGATAAACTGGACCGCGCGTTGAAGGGCATTAAGCAACTGCTGGAGGAAAACGGATACTACCGTGTTTCCGTGGCGGAAGACGTGCAAAAGCATGCCGAAACCCAGGAGATTGGATTTGTATTTCACGTCGCGCCGGGGCCGCAGGCGCATGTTGGCGAAGTGCGGGTGACCGGCACTCCGGGATATTCCGAGGCGAGAGTGCAGGACGTCGCCCACTTGCACTCCGGCGACTCGCTCTCGGCGCTCCGCGTCAGCAATGCCCTGGATCGGCTGCGCAAGAAATATCAGAAGAGAAACCACTGGCTGGCGCAGGTTACGATCGCGTCCCACACCTATCGGTTGGCGGCCAATGCAGTGGATTACGTCCTGGATATTGATCCCGGTCCGGCGGTACAGATCGTCACCGAAGGTTTCAAAATCAGCCGTGGCGTGCTTAGAAGTAATGTTCCGGTTTATGAGGAAAATGCGCTGGACGACGATCTTTTGAACGAAGGCCGCCGCAATTTGCTCAACTATCTGCAGGGCCGCGGATATTTTGACGCCAAGGTTGCGGTGACCAAAAAAGCGCCTTCCAGCAAGGAAATGTTGGTCGTCTACGACATTGATGCGGGGGCGCAGCATAAAGTGATAAAGGTCGAAATCACCGGCAACCACTATTTCGATCGCACTCATCTCCGCGCCCTGATGGCGGTGCAGCCGGCCGGACGAATCCTTTCCCACGGAATCTACAACCAGAGACTATTGAGTGGGGATGTGAACGGAATCGAGGATCTCTACCGCTCGAACGGTTTCCCGCAGGTCAAGGTCACCAGCGAGGTGAGCGACAATTTTCAGGGGAGGGAGAATCAACTGGAAGTCAGCCTGCATGTGGAGGAAGGCCCCCAGGTCATCGTCGGAGAATTTCACATTGTGGGCAATGTTGCCGTGAAAGAGGATCAGTTTGGCCCGCTTAACGAGAGCCCCCACGAACCGTTCTCCGAATCCAGAATCGCGGATGATCGAGACATCGTCTTGAACAGGTATTTCAATAACGGATTTCCCGACGCTACCTTTGAGGCGTCGGCACAGCCAGTTGCAGGCAAACCGAATGCCATGGACGTCACTTATACCCTGCACGAAGGTCAGCAAACCGTGGTGAACCAGGTGTTGGTTTCCGGTTTGAAGTTCACCCGGCCGTTCGTGGTTGATCGAGAGCTGCAAATCAAAGCGGGCGAACCGCTGAGCCAGATTGACATGCTGGATACGCAGCGGCGGCTGTACGACCTGGGAATCTTCAGCCAGGTGGACACGGCGGTGCAAAATCCCGACGGCAAGGAGCGGGGAAAGAACGTCCTGGTGCAGTTGCAGGAAGCCAAGCGCTACACCTTCAACTATGGACTTGGTCTGGAGTTTCAGACTGGCCAGCCCGCTGGTGGCACCAGCCAGCCGCAGGGAACGACCGGAGTTAGCCCCCGGATTTCGTTCTCCCTCACCCGCCTCAACTTTCGCGGCCGCGATCACACCCTCACCTTCAGTGCCCATGTGGGGCGTCTGCAGCAGCGCGGACTGGTGAGCTACGAGGCGCCGCGCTGGATGAACAGCCCGCACTGGAAGTTCTCCGTCACCGCTTTTTACGACGACACCGTGGACGTCACCACGTTTACCTCCGAGCGGCTGGAAGGCTCAGTCCAGGCGGAGCAAACTTTAAGCCGAGCCAGCACCATGGAGTATCGTTTCACCTACCGCCGTGTGTTGGCCACCAATCTGCCACCCAACCTAAGTCTGGTTCCCCAGTTTTCGCAGCCGACGCGAGTGGGAGGCCCGGGGTTCACTTATATTCGCGACCGGCGCGACAATGCACTGGAGAGCACGAAGGGGAGCTATTTGACCGTGGATGGAAGCCTGGCCGACCGCTATTTTGGCTCGCAGCCAGACTTCAGCCGGATTCTGCTGCAGCACTCCAGTTACTATGCATTTGGCAAGAACCGCGCCCAGGAGAGAAAATTTGTGTTTGCCCGGTCAACTCGCATCGGAGTGGAGACGCCGTTCGGTAACACGGTGCTGCTCCCGCCGGGGCAGTGTCCCAGCAGCGGGTCGCTGCAATGCATCCCTCTGCCAGAACTTTTCTTATCGGGTGGAGGCAACTCCCACCGCGGTTTCGGGTTAAATCAAGCAGGACCTCGGGACCCCAATACGGGATTTCCGCTGGGCGGCGGCGCGCTGTTCCTGAATAACCTGGAGCTGCGGTTTCCTCCGGTCTCGCTTCCCTTCGTCCACGACAACCTCAGCTTTGCTCTGTTTCATGATGCGGGCAACGTCTTTACCAATGGCAGGGTTATGCTGGACAATCTGTTGCGCTGGAAGCAGAAGAATCCCCAGCTCTGCCTGCAGGCAAGCACAGCCAGTCAGTGCGACTACAGTTACATTTCGCACGCGGTGGGCCTTGGTGTACGCTACAAGACACCCATCGGCCCAGTACGCTTTGATTTCGGATACAACCTGAATCCTCCGGCTTTTCCGAGTCACACGCTGCTTTCGGATGGAACCCAGGGGCCTTTTGTTCCCGAGCATGGTTCGCAGTTTAATGTTTTCTTTAGTATTGGACAGACGTTCTGATGAGAAAGCCGTTCCTGATTTTGGGTTGCACATTCGCGCTGCTTCTGGCGGCTGGCGGGCCTGCGCGGGCCGGCGAGGTTTTGGATCGTATTGTGGCTACCGTGAACGGCCACGTCATCCTGCAAAGCGACTGGGAAGACGCCATCCGCTATGAGGCCTTTATTGCGGGGCACCAGCCCAACGACCTGACCGGCGCGGACCGCAAGGTGGTGCTGGATCGACTGATTGATCAGGAACTGTTGCGCGAGCAAATGCACGCCTCCGATTTCCAGACAGCCTCCGACGAAGAAATTGCCCGGCGCATTCAGGATGTCCGCACGCGGTATCCCGATGCCGGCAGTGCGGAAAGATGGCAGGCTGCGCTTGGCCGTTATGGCCTGACCGAGCCTGGACTCAAACAACGGGTTGCGCTGCAGCTGAATTTGATGCGTCTGGTCGACGCCCGCCTTCGTCCCAACGTCAACATTGATGGAAAAAGCATCGAGAGTTATTACAACCAGGAATTGCTTCCGGAGCTGCGGCAATCGGGAGGTAAGGACGTTCCTCTGGCCGATGTCAGCGGCAAGATTAAGGAATTGCTGACGGAGCAAAAAGTTAACGAACTGCTGGTAGCCTGGTTGCAGAACTTGCGTTCTGGAAGTGAAATTCGCACCGCGCCTGACCCCGCAGGGTCAGGAAACCCAGGCCAGATGATGGTGCCCCCAGCGTTCGGCGGGGCAGGGTCTGGAAATACCTGCTGGCGGCCTTTCTCGCCGGCCTGCTTATGTTGGGGGGACTCGCCTGGTACGTAACCACGGATTCTTTTCAGGCAATGGTGCGGCGGCGCCTGGTCGCGGAGTTAGAGAAGATTACAGGCGGCCGCGTGGAATTGGGCAGTTTCCACACTACACCGCTCCGGCTGCGAGTCGAGGTCCGCGATCTCACCATCCATGGCAGTGAAAAGTCTGGTGAAGTTCCCTATGCCCACGTAGAGCGCGTGGTCGCGTCGGTTAAAGTCATTTCAGCCTTGGGATTTGAATTCGGATTTCATTCGCTCATTCTCGATCACCCTGTCATACACATCGTTGTCTATCCCGATGGGACGACCAACCAGCCCACGCCGCAACTGAGAGTCGCTTCGGAGAAAACGGCGGTCGAGCAGCTCTTCCGCCTTTCCATTGGGCGTCTCGAGGTCCGCCGCGGCGAAGTTTTGTGGAATGACCGGCAAATTCCGTTTGATTTCGAATCGAACGACGTGTCAGCGGAGATGACTTATTCGGTTCTTCATCGCCGCTACTTCGGCAGTCTTCTGTTGGGGAAGGTCGTCAGTCGATGGCAGGATTACCGTCCGGTGGCCTGGATGGCGGAGGCACATTTTAGCCTGGGGCCGGACAGTCTCGACGTGGGATCGCTGAAGCTAAGTTCCGGCCGTTCGCGCCTGCAGGCCAGCGGTTCGGTGAGAGACTTCCGCCAGCCCAGGATCGTAGCTGACTACGACGCCAAACTGGATGTGGAGGAATTCGCGGCCGTGGCTCGACGCGACGAGCCGCGCGGCGGAATCGCCGAGGCCCAGGGGCATGGAACCTGGTCTCTGCGCGAGTTTTCTGCTGGCGGAAAAGTTTTGCTGAAGGACTTCGGCTGGCGTGGCCGGGCGCTCAACCTGGACAACGTGAACGCGGGCGCGCAGTTCTCGATGACTCCCCAGCGCCTTACGTTGTCCCAACTCGACGCCCGTGTGCTGGGAGGCAGCGTGACGGGAACGGTTGACGTGACCGGCTGGCTCGAACCGCAGGCTCCGGCCAAGGGCGCGAAGACAAAAGGCGAACGCGCAGAAGGGAATTGCCCAGTTGCGCGTCCGAGAGATTTCCGCCGGAGGATTCGCGGACGCAATCTCCACCGCAGCCCTTCCGCTTCGCCGCATGAATTTGGCGGGCGCCACCAGCGGCACGATCGAGCTTCGCTGGAAAGGATCTCCGCAGAAATCGGAGGCCAATCTTGTCCTCGAAGTGGTCGCTCCGGCTTCGCCCTCGACTCAACAGTTGCCATTGAATGCCCGCCTCCGCGCTACCTACTTCGGTGAAACCAGAGAACTGGAAGTCGCCGGTTTGTCTGGGAGCACACGCGCCAGTGAAGTTCAAGCTTCCGGAAGGCTGGGCCGCAGCGGAACGCTCAAGCTGTTCGTCTCAACCTCAGACCTTGGCGAGTGGGAACCGGTGCTAGCTGCCTTGGGCCGGCCAGCAAAAATTCCAGCAGTTTTGCACGGGCGCGCGTCGTTCAGTGGAAATGCGACTGGAGCCATTCCCAACGTGAGCTTTGCAGGGAATCTGCAAGCTCGGGATTTCGATATCCTGGTCTCGGGTGCCGGGCGCGCCGGCGAATTGCCGGTTCATTGGGACAGCCTCGAGGCAAACATTCAACTATCCCCTCGCATGCTGGCGGTACGCAGCGGCACCTTGCAGCACGGGGATACCAGGGTCAACTTTGGGTTGACGAGTGACCTGGTCGGTTGGCGTTTCGCTGGCGAGAGTCCCTTCACAGCTCGGCTGGCCGTGCACAACGGCGAGATTGCGGAGATGTTGTCGCTGGCAGGGTACGACTATCCCGCACGCGGGAAAATGAACCTTTACTTACAAGCTTCCGGCACGTCCGCGCAACTTCAAGCCAACGGCCGAGTTCAGCTTAGCGATTTAAGCGTGCGAGGCGAATCGATCCAGAGCGTCGATGCCGGGGTGCAGATCAGCGGCCGGAAAATTCAGCTCAACCACATCGCGTTGACCTACGATGAGGCAATGGTCAGTGGCGCTGCCGACTACGATTTCTCCTCGCGGGCGTTCCATCTTGATCTTGGCGGGACGAATTTCGATCTGGCCCGCCTCGCCGCTGGCCGAACTGGCCGCGTGCAATTGGGCGGAAAGATGGATTTCACCGCCCATGGTTCCGGCACGCTTGAGGAACCTGCCATCAACGCTACTCTGCGTTTGCATGATCTCACGCTTGATCACCAGCCCCAGGGAGACTTCACGCTGCAAGGGGTAACCCAGGGCCCGGAACTTCACCTGACCGGAGGCTCGCAGACTCAGCCCGCCGCATTGGCGCTCGACGGCGACGTTCAGCTGCGCGACGGCTGGCCGTCTGCCCTGACGCTCCGTTTCAGCCATTTGAACCTGGACGCGCCGCTGCACCCATATCTCCAGGGGCGGTTGACAGGTCATTCGTCGGCGTCCGGAGAGTTGCGAGTGCAGGGTTCCCTTCGCCAGCCGAAGAACCTGACCTTTACCGCCACGCTCAGCGATTTGAACTTGGACGTCGAGAACATGAAGGTGCACAACCAGGGACCAATCGAGTTCTCACTTTCCAACCAGACGGTCCAGCTCAAGACTTTTCGATTATTGGGAGAGGGCACGGATCTCTCGGCAGAGGGCACGGTGCAACTAACTGGCGACCGCACTCTTAATTTGCGCGCCCGTGGTCAGGGCAACCTCACCCTCCTGGAAAGCTTCGACTCAGCCTTCACCTCTGCCGGCACGGTTGACGTGGACATGAGTGTCTCTGGAACATTCTCCAGACCCGTGATGCAGGGCCGCATGCAGATTACCAATGGCGCAATTGCCTATCTCGATCTCCCCGCCGCCTTTAGCGAAATCAATGGCTCGCTGACCTTCGATCAAAATCGTCTGCAGCTTGAAAATCTCACGGCGCACACCGGCGGCGGGGTGGTGACTTTTGGGGGCAATGCCGCCTGGCTCAATCACCAACTGAGTTTTGATGTGAGCCTGCAGGAGAAGGACGTCCGCCTGCGATATCCTCCCGGGATCAGTTCCACGGCTAACGCCGATTTGCATTTCGCGGGCAACTCCTCCGCCTCCACCCTGACCGGGGACATCACGGTGACCAAGCTCTCGGTGATGCCAGGCTTTGACTTTGGGGCGTACCTGGCGCGCACCTCCCGTTCCGCCGCGTTGCCGGTGACCAATCCGACGCTCAACCGTATCCGGCTGGATGTTCACGTTATGACGACGCCCGAACTCCAGATGCAAACCGCGGTGGTGCGGTTGTCGGGTGATGCGGACCTGCGTCTCCGCGGAAGCGCGGCCAAACCCGTGCTTCTGGGTCGGGCCGAGGTGCTCGAAGGCGAAGTGTCGTTTAACGGGACGAAGTACGAACTGGAGCGCGGCGAGATCACTTTCAAGAACCCGGTCACCACCACTCCCGAGCTCGATCTACAAGCCACCACTCACGTTCGCGATTATGACATTACCCTGGGCATGAACGGCGAGCCAGACAAACTCAAAGTGACCTACCGTTCTGAACCGCCTCTGCCCGAAGCCGATATCATCACTTTGCTTGCCCTGGGGCGTACCACGACGGAATCGGCGCAGCTCCAGGAATCCGGCCAATCCTCCTTTACGCAAGAGGCCTCAAGCGCGATTATCGCTCAGGCGCTCAATGCCACGGTCACCAACCGCGCCCAGCGTTTGTTTGGCGTGAGCCGCATCAAAATTGATCCCGAAGGCCTTTCCAATGAGACCACTCTGGGTCGCGGCCCGGCGGTCACCATCGAACAGCAGGTCGCAGACAATCTGACCATCACCTATAGCACCAGCGTAGAATATGCTTCGCAACAGGTCATCCAGGTGGTGTATGACCTTCCCCACAACATTTCGATTGTTGCCATCCGCGATCAGAACGGGGTGGTGAGCTTCGACCTGAAGATCCGCCGCAGGAAAAAATAAGTACGGGCGGCGAGATCTCTCCCATGGAGAACCAAGGCTGGTCCCGGTAACTCCGTTTGCTATGCTGGTCCCGTCCCGTGACTTTTGATTCCGAAGTCGACCGCTTCGCCGCTGAGCGCCAGAGAATGGTTGACTCCCAACTGCGCTCCCGCGGCTTGCGCGACCAGCGCGTGCTGGAAGCGATGAATCGAGTTCCGCGGCATGAGTTTGTCGCCGAGGAATACCGCAGCCAGGCATACGAAGATCATCCGCTGCCCATTGGCAAAGATCAGACTATTTCCCAGCCTTATATCGTCGGCGTCACTTTGGATTCTCTCTGCCTGCAGCCCTCGGACATCGCACTCGAAATTGGCACGGGCAGTGGATACCAGGCGGCTCTTCTAAGCGAACTGGCGCAGCATGTGTACTCCATCGAAAGGCACGAATGGTTGGCGCACCAAGCCGCCGCGACTTTGAAGCGACTGGGCCACCAGAATGTGACGGTTCTGGTTGGCGATGGCAGTACGGGATTGCCGGAGTGGCAACCTTTTGACGCCATCGTGGTAGCGGCCGCGGCTCCCCATATTCCGGAGCCATTATTTCAGCAATTGCGGGAAGGCGGGCGCATGGTGATTCCCGTAGGTTTCCCCCGAAGTCAGGATCTTCAACTGGTGCGTAAGCGCGATGGAGTGGAAGTCATTACGTCTTTGGGTGGGTGCGCCTTTGTGCCGCTCATCGGGGAAAAAGGTCAGTTTCCAGGCTGAGCGGGTTGCCAACGTTTGGCTCGGAAGGGCGCGACGCCCCTGGCCTGATTTCTCCCAGCTTAACCAGGCGTGCCACGATGGAGGGCACAGTCCGATTGTGGGACTTGGCGATCTCCTGGAAGTCAATCCCGCGGCGAACCTCGGCGCACACCTGAGCATCCTCGTCCCGTGACCAATAGTTGCCGGCCTGCGCCGGTCGCTGTTGTTCCCGTTGTTCCAGTTGCAACAACGCTCCCAGAGCCCGGTTCAGGGCCTTGACCACCTGCGGGCGGCGGCAGATGGACTCGATTTCCATGGCCGCTCCGGTTTCCGGGTTCACTCCGCTGGCTAACGCACGCATGATGGCCAATGCTTCCTGGTTTTCCATGCACGCCTCCTCCCAAATGGTAGGCGCTCGGTGGTTCAGCTGGTTGTGACCGCTGACCGTCGGGCGCGCTTCGTCGTCCCACATTGGGAACTGCGCACGGCAGTCCCGTTGTAACATCAATAACCAGAGAATCAGGCGAGTGGACTGGCAGGCTTTTGGGCTCACAATTCGGCTGGCTGTGCTGGTAGCAGGCATCCTTGCGGTCCTGGCATTGCCGCTGGCTTACTGGATTACCTATTCACGCTGGCGCTGGAAATTTCTGGCGGAGGCCGTAGTCGCTCTGCCAATCGTGTTGCCGCCCACTGTGCTGGGCTTTTATGTCCTTTTGGCGCTTGGCTCACGGAGCCCACTAGGACGCTGGTGGCAGGGACTGACCGGACACACCCTGGCTTTTACTTTCGTCGGCCTGGTGGTTGGCTCGATCATTTACAGTCTGCCCTTTGCGGTGCAGCCGTTCGCGGCTTCCTTCGCTGCCGTGGACTCCCGCTTGCTGGCGGCTTCCGCAACTTTGGGAGCGTCGAAGCTGCGAACCTTCTTCCGCGTGATCGTTCCTCTTTCCGTCCCCGGACTAGTGACGGGGGTGGCGCTGAGCTTCGCTCACACCATGGGCGAATTTGGGGTGGTGCTGATGGTGGGTGGCAATATTCCTGGAGTCACGCGGACGGTCTCCATTGACATCTACGATCAGACGCAGGCCTTGAACTATGCCGCCGCGAATCAGACCGCGGTGGTGTTGCTGGTCATTTCATTCCTCGTTCTTTCATCGGTGTACGCGTTGAACCGGAAAGTGTGGGCGGTTTGGCCGTGGAAGGAAGAAAGAAGTTCCAAAGCTCTAAACCACGAAGGTCACTAAGGTTCAGACAGGACTTCGGGGAATTCTTTGATGGAAGAGCAACTTGTGACTGCATCTATGCACTCAGTTGTCGAAAATAGCCTGGGGACGACGGGCCCTTCGGTTGGGGCAAGTGATCTGGTTGTCCAACTCCGTAGGCGCTTCAACAGCGGCTTCGAGCTGAATGTTTCTTTCGCAATTCCGCTGGGATTCACCATTCTCTTTGGTCCTTCGGGAGCAGGGAAGACTACGCTGCTCGATTGCATCGCCGGCCTCGCTAGACCGGATTCCGGGCGGATCGCCGCTACCGGCCGAATGTTCTTCGATGACCGGACTAGAGTTCCGGCGAGAAATCGCAGAGTCGGTTACGTCTTTCAGGACCTGGCGCTGTTTCCTCATCTTAGCGTGCAGAAGAATATCGAATACGGAATTGCCAGTCTTGCCGCCCATGAACGGCGGAGCCGCATTGATGCGGTGCTGGAATCATTCCGCATCGTCTCGCTGCGCAACCGCAAGCCATCTGAGATTTCCGGGGGAGAGCGGCAGCGGGTGGCGCTGGCCCGCGCCCTGGTGACGGATCCTTGCGTGCTGCTGCTCGATGAACCGCTGGCGGCTCTGGACGCGGCGACCAAGTCGAAAATCGTCGAAGATTTGCGAACCTGGAACCATGCTCATCGCATTCCGGTTCTTTACGTCACTCACAATCGGGAAGAGGTGTTTGCGCTGGGGGAACGCGTCCTGGTGCTCGACAGCGGCCGCATCATCGCCCAGGGCACGCCGCACGCAGTGATGACAGCTCCGGCGCAGGAGACCATCGCGCATTTGGCCGGGTTCGAAAATATTTATGATGCCACGGTTGTGGCCGCGCACGAAGATCGCGGGACCATGACTTGCCGTCTCCTGGCGGGCGGCGTCGAATTGGAAACCCCACTGGTGCGGGCGGAAGTCGGTTCGAGTTTGCGGGTTGGCGTTCGCGCCGGGGATATCTTGCTGGCGACCGTCCATCCCGAGGGGTTGAGCGCCCGCAATGTGCTTCCAGGGCGTATGGTTTCGCAGGCGCAACGCGATGTGATTGTGGTGGCTCGCGTAAATTGCGGCGTCGAAATGGAAGTGCATCTCACACTCGCGGCCCGGGACGCGTTGCAACTGCAGCCGGGGCGCGAAGTATGGCTGATCGTGAAGACGCATTCCTGCCACCTGATGGCGAGTTAGTTTCCGGCCTGGGGTGGTTTGACTACCGCTCGGTTCGATCGAGCCTCCACGACCTGCTCCATCTCAATCACTCCCACCCACTGCCCGTTGCGCCCATCGACATAAACCAGGCGACCGCCGAGCAGTTGTGCGGCGGCGGCTGGTGGCACATCGCGATGGTAGTCGAAGTACTCCGCTTTGATTCTCTGCCAGGCCCGCCAGTTCTCCAGCATGGAATGATGCGGATCGTACTTGGTGGAGAACACCAGCGCGACATCAAACTTAGCCGGCAGGTCAGCCGCGGAAATCATCTCCTCGACAGTGAAGTTTTCAATCTGCAGCACTCGCATGGGCCTGGTAACGTAACCCAGCGACGGTTGCGAAATCTCGGCGCTGGCAGGCCATGCCGTGAGCACTCGCGCCATGGGATACCGCGCTTCAAGAAAAGTTTCCGCGCGCTGGTGCAGCACGATGTAGTCACGGTAGGCAAGATTATCTTCCGGCGAGAACCCGTAGGGAGGATTCACCAATAGCGCCACCACGAAAGCCGCGAGGGCGAGTGCAATCACGCCCCGCCACCAGCGAACCCTGCGCCACAGGGTTGAAACACACACGATGATTACCAGAGGCAAGGCGGGCAGCATATAGCGCGCCAGCACCGCACCGCCGATTACAGCCATAGCCAGGACGTAAGCGACGATCACGGCGAGGAAGGCGAACTGAATGTCCAACGCGATGCGGGGACGTGCCTCGTCTTTGCCCGGACCCTGATCGCTTTGCGCCGGAAGCCACATCGCCGCCAGCGCCGCCAAAGTCAGCGGGTAGAGATTCATGTACCCCACGACTTGCCAAAGACGCATCAGCAAAGCCAGCAGAATGCGCAGCGGGTGCATTGTCGCCTGCACGTTGTAGCGGAAGAACTCCGGGTTGCCAAAGATGAAGCCGGTCCGCATCCGGTGGTAGGCGAACCAGAGCGCCAGAGGAATTGCCGGAAGCAGAAGTAGAGATGGTTTCGGGAACGAAAAAGGAACAGGTGGATTCTCAGCCGATTCCCGCCGGATAAACGCTTTTGCGGCGGCTGGAAGCACACAGAGGGTACATCCCCAGAGCAGCAGGGCTGCCGGCGCCAGAATTGCGGTTTCTTTCGCCAATGCTGCCAATGAGAAGTAAATGACGGTCTTCACTCGCCGATCCTCCACGTAGGCGAGCAATGCCCAAAATGTGAGTCCGGCGGCCGCCAAGTCAACCTGGGCCAGAGAGCTTTGCGCAAAGAAAACCGGATACAGGGCTGTGCAAAGCGTGGAAGCAATGGCAACCGCGTTATTGGCGGCGCGTTGCGCTAAGCGGAACACGCCGAGCAACGAAAACGCCGCGATCAACAGCATAGACACGCGAGTCACAATGGGTGCGTACCCCGCGATTCTCCAGCACAGCGCCAAGTACGCCATCACCAGCGGCGGGTGGGCATTTGATGGGGTGGAGTGCGGAATCAGCGAACCCGTCAGCAGCAGGTCGCGGGCGGCAGGCACGTAGTAGCCGGCTTCATCCCAGAAATATGGCAGGCGCAGCAGTCCGGCATGCAAGGCGATCAGCCCGCCAAAAAGCAGCGCGAAGAGCAAAGCAGCTCGAATCCGGGTGTGCTCGATAGAAATATGTGGCACGGGCCGCGCCTAGTGTACCTGCCCGGGGACGGTCATGCGCGGATCGAGCTTGATCTCGCCAAATGCGCTTTCGTAGTTGGTTATGTCCTGCTGCAGGATGGAGAGCAGCGCCTTGGCCTGTTGTGGACTCAAGTAAACGCCCTGAAAATTGCGCACTTCCACCTGGTTCTCGTTTTGTTGTTGCAGCGTGCCGAAAACCAGAAAGAAATCCCAGACGCTGACGCGCACCTGCACGCTGTTGGCATAGTTGTCGCGATAGTCGGCGGAATTTACCAGTTTTATGTTGGGTTGTGTCGGATTCGTCATGGCGTGTTCAGTGTAGCGGCATTGCTGATCCACAGCAACGCCACCATCACCGGCACCGAAAGTTGCGCATGGGTGAACCGGGCAAGCGGCCCCAGCAGAAATAGCGGATAACACGCATAAAGCAATGCCGGGACGGCGGAAACAGTCCGCTGGCCCAGGCTTCCCACCGTCCAATCGGCGAGCAGTAAAAACGCCGGGGCCAGGATCACCAAATCGTAAACCGTCAGATGTGGCGACACTAAAACGGTGGCGATGAGCAGCGCGGAATAACGGACTCCCAGCGGGAGTTTGCTCTTCCAGACGCGCAGCGCCACGGCCAGAACCGCCACCGCGCTGGCAATGTATAGCGCGAACGCAGCCTGCGGCCAAGGCAGCAGCAACCACCAGAAAGCACGTAGCGAATGCATCTGGTAGGGCCGGGGTTCGAGCAGCGGAAGCACCTCCCGAACCTGCAGCAGCGCATGCCAGTAATTGCGCATGACCGGCGTGCCGTACCGTCCCCACCCGACCGCGAGTTGCGCCAACGCAGAGAGCGCCGCGCCCAGCACGGTTTTCCCCTCACCCGACAGGACGAACAGGACTGCCGCCGCCAATCCCAGTTGCGGTTTGAAGATGAGGCATCCGATCGCCAGGCCCGCGAGGAACGACCGCCGCGACCGCATTGCCAAAAATGCCAGCGTGAAGCATCCCAACGCCAGGCCTGAGGTCTGTCCCCAGGCAACGAGATGGAAGAACCCGGGGAAAGCTATCGCCAGAATCAGCACTGTCCAGCGATAACGTTGCAGGTTCGGGCTGCTTTTCCAAACGGCATAGACGCACAGGAAATAGACCGCAGTGTTGAGCAGTAGCCAGGCCAGCAGTGCCCACCCATAGGGCAGGCGGGCGAAAGGCGAGAAAAGCAGCGAGACTTGTGGTCCGTAAAGCGGAACGTAGAGTGTGGCGGAAGTCCCCGGCACAATCTGTCGCATCAGATCGGTCTGCGCCGGCATGTCATACAATTGGCTGCCGTCCTTGCGCAGCGCGAGCGTTCCGAGGGTGTAGAAGTGCAGGAAATCCGTGCCCTTGGTCAGGCCATTGCGGTCACGCACTCCGGGAGTGGCGAGGTCTGCCGCATACACGGACCACAGGCAAATGGCGAGCAGCAAACCGTGGACGCGGATGCGTCGCGCGGTCAGCCAGGACGCGTCAATTCGCATAGTCCTCAAGGTCCCGCCCATAATACGCGAGATCCGCAGGCTCGCAGGCGCTGGAGCTCCGGGACAACGTGCCACTACGGAGGCCGCAGGGGCACAGAGCAACCAACCTCTGTGCCCCAGTGGCAATTGATTACGGCTGTCTTTCTACTTGCCGCCCACTTCCTCCAGAATGCCGCTCGCAATATCCAGCGCGTCCTGGTCGACCGTGCGATTCTTCGCGATGGCTTCGCTCACCGGCACGGATACAATTTTGTTCCCGCGAATGGCCACCATTTTCCCGAAATCGCCGTGATGTACCGCGTCGATCGCGCCCAATCCGTAGCGGGTGGCGAGCATGCGGTCAAAGGCCGTGGGCGTGCCACCGCGCTGCACGTGCCCCAGGACGACGGCCCGAGTCTCGAAGCCAGTGCGGCGTTCAATCTCGTTGGCCAGAAGACTGCCAATTCCACCCAAACGCTCGTGCCCGAATTCGTCCTTGCCGGCGGCGCTGACCACCGGGGTTCCATGCGCATCCTTGCTGGGAGCAAACTTCGCTCCCTCGGCCACCACAACAATATTGAAGAGCTTGCCGCGGGCATGCCGCTGTTGCAGCGCCGCGGTCACCTGGTCAATGTCAAAGGGATGTTCGGGGATAAGAATGGCGTCGGCGCCTCCGGCCACGCCACCGTAAAGCGCGATCCAGCCGGCGTTCCGCCCCATGACCTCGACCACGATCGTGCGGTTGTGGGCTTCCGCAGTGGTATGAAGCCGGTCGAGAGATTCGGTCACAATATTTACCGCCGTATCAAATCCGAAGGTGAAGTCGGTGCCCGCCAGATCGTTATCGATGGTCTTGGGCACGCCAATGACCTTGCCGCCTTTTTCGTACAGCTTTTGCGCCACCGAGAGTGTGTCGTCACCCCCAATGGCAATGAGTGCGTCAAGGTTATTCTGCTTGAGCGTGGCCAGACACTTCTCGATGCCGTCCGGCTTTTTCGCCGGATTGGTGCGCGAAGTGCGCAGGATCGTGCCGCCGCGCGGCAGAATCCCACTCACCGCAGTGAGATCGAGAGGAATGGTCTTGTTCTCCAGAACTCCTCGCCAGCCCTCGATAAATCCGATGAACTGATCTCCATAATGAAAAGTGCCTTTGCGAACCACGGCGCGGATCACAGCGTTCAATCCCGGGCAATCCCCTCCGCCCGTTAATATGCCAATTTTCATCGATTGCTCCTAAGGACGACAGTTTGTTCCTGTCTGGTGACAGGTGCGTACGTTTTGAAACCACCGGGGCTAAACAGGCACACGTAAAGACAACTTCGCTGCTGTGGAACATTAAGGTTATCACTAAATGAGGTGACCCTTGTGGGCTCGAAAGGCTCATCCCTTGATGGAGGGAATACGGATTTGCATCGCGCCTCCCGGTAGTGTCTCGATTTACCCAAAGCCGGGTTTCGCCCCGAATTTGCCCTCTGAGGATCATAGAGGAAAGCGGCGACACACCACCCGAGTCGCTCACCGGTTGCGTTATAGGAGAGAATTCGCCACAATATTCGCCTTTGTGAGTGCCGCTTTTGAATTCTCGGATTCTCGAGTTTCAATTCCTTCCCAGGGTTAGGTTAGAGGCCTGATGTCTAAGCTGCTGCGTGATTTGATTTGGTTGGCCGTGATTGTTCTCGGTGCATTGGCATTGGCCACAATAGCTTTGCACCGGGGCGAGCAAATCAACGCCCTGTGGCTGGTGGTGGCCGCCTGCTGCACCTACGCGGTGGGCTACCGTTTCTACAGCAAGTTTATCGCTGCCAAGCTTCTGGCCTTGGACGCTCTCCGCGCCACCCCTGCCGAGCGGTTGAACAATGGCCGCGATTTTGTCCCCACCAACCGATGGGTCGTCTTCGGGCACCACTTCGCCGCCATTGCCGGCCCTGGACCGCTAGTCGGTCCCGTCCTCGCCGCCCAATTTGGATATCTGCCAGGAACTCTGTGGATCTTGGCTGGGGCGGTGCTTGGCGGCTGCGTGCAGGATTTCGTCATCCTGCTGTTTTCCGTCCGGCGTGATGGTAAGTCGCTCACCAAGATGGCTCACGAGGAAATCGGGCCGCTGGGCGGTTTCGTGGCCTACACCGCCATCCTCAGCATCATCGTAATTCTGCTCGGTGTCTGCGCCCTGGTGGTAGTGAATGCGCTGAAGGCTAGTCCCTGGGGCACGTTCACCATCGCCATGACCATCCCCATTGCGCTGCTGATGGGCTGGTATCTGCGCCGGTTACGGCCGGGCAAAGTATTGGAGACCTCTCTGCTCGGCTTTGTTCTGGTGATGTTGGCGATTTGGGGTGGCCAGTGGGTTTCCCAAAGCCCCACGCTCGGCCGCTGGTTTACTCTCGCCGCGCCCACCCTCGCGATTGTGATCATCGCTTATGGCTTTGCCGCTTCGGCGTTGCCGGTATGGCTGTTGCTCGCGCCCCGGGATTACCTGAGCACGTTCGTCAAGCTGGGAACCATTGCCATGCTGGCGGGTGGGATCATCGTGCTCCATCCTGCCCTGCACATGCCGCCACTCACGCGCTTCACCGATGGCACAGGACCCATCTTTGCCGGAAAGATATTTCCCTTTGCGTTCATCACCATTGCTTGCGGTGCGATCAGCGGATTCCACTCGCTGATTTCGAGCGGCACCACACCGAAGCTGATTCGCCGGGAGGTCGAAATCCGGATGGTGGGCTATGGCGCCATGCTGGCGGAATCCATGGTCGCCATCATGGCGACGATTGCCGCGTGCGTCCTGCAGCCGGGTACGTATTTCGCGATCAACAGCCCGGCGGGGATTGTGGGCGCCGCACCCGAGGCTGCGGCCGCAACCATCACCGGCTGGGGATTTCCCGTCACCGCCGCGGAAATGCACTCCCTCGCCCAGGCCGTGGGAGAGCAGACGCTTTTCAACCGCACCGGGGGTGCGCCCGTTTTTGCGGTCGGCATGGCGCACATTTTCTCTCACAGCCTGGGTGGAGCGGTCATGGCCATTTGGTATCACTTTGCCATCATGTTCGAGGCTTTATTTATTCTCACCGTGCTCGATGCCGGTACTCGCGTGGGACGCTTCATGATTCAGGATGCCTTGGGGCATCTTTGGAAGCCGTTGGGCCGCACCAGTTGGTATCCGTCTGTTCTCGCAACCAGTGCCTTGATGGTTGGGGCGTGGGGATATTTTCTCTGGCAAGGTGTGAAGGATCCACTCGGCGGCATTAACTCACTTTGGCCGCTGTTTGGTATTGCCAATCAATTGCTGGCGACGGTGGCTTTGTGCGTGGCCATGACCATCGTCGTGAAAACTGGCAAAGCCCGCTATGCGGCGGTCACGCTGATTCCTTTAACCTGGCTGGTGGCCGTGACCTTTACGGCGTCGTGGCAAAAAATCTTCGATCCCAATCCGCGAATTGGGTTTCTGTCTCATGCGCGGCAACTCGCATCTGCCGCCGTGGCTCCGCCGGGCGCTGCGCGGCTGATCTTCAACGATCGGCTGGATGCGGCGGTCACTGGCGCCTTGATCGTCATGGTGGCGCTGATCCTGATCGAGTCGGTATTCCTCTGGTGGAAGGTGGCTTCCGGAAGAACTGAGCCGAACTCCAGCGAGGCGCCATTTGTGCCTACGCGCTTTGCGCTGGAGGAAGAATGAGCGGACTACTGAGGGGTTTCGGGATCCTGGTAGCGGCGTTGCGGGAGATTTTCGATGAGTCGGCGTACGCGCGATTTTTGACTCATCATCGGGTTCCATCCGGCCGCTCTTCGTATGCTGCTTTCCTGCGAGAACAGGAAGTGGTGAAAGCGCGGCGTCCCAGATGCTGCTGACCGGTTCGCGCCGCTTTCGAATCCAATCTGATTAGCCATGGGTAGTGTCTCAGTTGGCTCGTTGCAGAATTTCTCAGCGCCCTTGGGGGCCGTTTTCAGCGTCCTCTGCGGTGTAAGGCTTTGACTCTTTTACGGCAAAAGCTTTACACCGCTGAGATCGCCGAGACCAACCCAACCAATCTGATTAACGACGCCCGGCAATTTCTGCGTTACACTTGGCTCGATGCGAGTTCTGGGGATTGACTGCGGAACCGAATACACCGGCTATGGCGTGGTCGAACTGTGCCCCAACGACCGGTTGGTCTGTGTGCTTTGTGGCGCGGTGAAGCTTTCTCCGCGCGAATCCATGGCGCTGCGATTGTCCAAAGTTTATGACGCGCTCGCCGCCATCATTCAGGATCAGCGCCCGGATGAGGTCGCCATCGAAGGCGTTTTCTACGCCGTCAACGTGAAATCCGCGCTCAAGCTCGGGCAGGTGCGCGGCGTGGCCATGCTGGCGGCTTCCGCCGCGGGGCTGGAAGTTGCGGAGTATGCGCCGCTCTCCATCAAATCTGCAGTTGTCGGCTACGGCAGGGCAGAGAAGCATCAGGTGCAGCACATGGTGACGCGGTTGCTTAATCTTGCGGAAATTCCCGAGCCGCCCGATGCCGCCGATGCCCTGGCCATTGCCATTTGTCATTTGCACACGGCGGCTACTTTGCAACGCCAGCAGGCCGTGGGAAGGTGATTCCGTTGTCCAGAAGATTTCTAGTCTTGTTTCTGCTGGTGTTTTGCTACTCCGCTGCGTTTGCTCAAGAGCCGGCCGTTCCAACCGTCACTTTCACTCTGGATTTTCCGAATTCCGATCCCGAACACTTTGTCCTTTCCGTCCGCGCCGATGGCCGTGCCATTTACGACTCCAACGGCAAGCTCACGTCTTTATCCGAGGATAAGGACCCATTTCATCTGGAGTTCATCATCTCCGCAAAGAGCCGGGAACACATGTTTGAACTGGTGAAACGAGCCCATTACTTCGATGGGGATCTGGAATCCAAGCTGCCGAATGTGGCGTTTACTGGCAAGAAAACCGTCGCTTACACGGACAGTCAGAAGAACGTACAAGTGTCCTATGTAAATCCTGTAGTTCCCGCCGTGCAGGAGTTCACGGCCTTCTGCCAGCATTTGTCGGAAACCTTGGAGTTCGGCCGCCGCCTGGAGTTTTACCGCCGCTACCAGAAGCTGGCCTTGGATGACGAACTGCAACGAATGGAGGAGATGGCGAAAGACAATGAGCTTGCCGAACTGCCGGCCGTCGCCCCGATCCTCCAGTCCATCGCCAAAGACACTTCGGTTATGAATATAGTTCGGGGGCGCGCCCTGCGGCTGTTGGACAAGGCTGGCGTTCGCAATTCATTCCGATAGTCTCATCGGCCTAGTTGCCGCCTCCATCCGCTGGTTCCTGGCGCAACGCCTGCAAATCAATTCCCAGTTGCTCGGCCTTCTTGTAAAGATGGCTGCGTTCCAGGCCGAGCGCCTTGGCGGCGTTGGTAATGTGGTAGTGACTGCGTTTTAGCTCCCCGACGATAACGTCCCGTTCGAAACTCTGGACCCTCTCGGCCAAAGGTCCCGACCCGATGGACAAATGCGGGTCCGAGAGCTGCGGCAGGGCAGCGCGCACCGTATCCAGATTCACTTCGCCATCCGTCGCCAAAAGCATCAGCCGCTCCACCACATTCCTAAGTTCGCGGACATTCCCCGGCCAGGAGTAGGTCTGCAACGCTTCAACCGCTTCAGGGGTAAAAGGAATCGGCTTCCAGTTATTTTGCGTGCAGACCTGTTTGGCGAAATTCCCGATCAGCACCGGGACATCCTCCCGCCGTTCGCGCAGGGGGGGAAGGACCAGCGGAAAAACATAAACCCGGTGAAAGAGATCCTGCCGAAACTTCCCCACCTTTACCAATGTTTCCAGGCTGCGATGCGTAGCCACCAGCACGCGCACGTCCACCCGAATGGGTTTCTCTCCGCCGATGCGTTCCACTTCTCCCTCTTCGAGCACGCGCAGCAGCTTGGCTTGCATGGGCAAAGGCATATCGCCAATTTCATCCAGAAAAATGGTCCCATGTTCGGCTTGCTCGAACTTTCCCAGATGTCGGTTGGCCGCTCCGGTGAACGAGCCCTTCTCGTGGCCGAAAAGCTCCGATTCGATCAATTCCGCCGGAACCGCGGCGCAATTCAAGGTGACAAACGGCCCGGAAGCCCGCTGGCTGCGCTCGTGCAACGTGCGGGCGATCAGTTCTTTTCCCGTGCCCGTTTCGCCGAGGATGCAAACTCGAGTTTCGCTGGCGGCCACTCGGTCCACTTGGGCCATGATCTTTCGCATGGTCTCGCCCGTCCAGATAATTTCGTGCTTTCCCAGCCGCTGGCGGAGTTGCAAATTTTCCGATTCCAGCCGCCGCAGTCTGAGCACGTTTTCCACCGTGAGCAACAGTTTCTCAGTGGAGACCGGCTTCTCCAGAAAATCCAGGGCGCCCAGGCGCGTCGCCCGCACCGCCATCTCAATATGCGCCTGGCCCGACATCATGACTACGGGCGTGGTGACTCCCTGCGTTTTCAAGTCTTCCAGCAGCGAGAGTCCGTCTTTGCCCGGCATAACCACGTCGGAGAAGATCAGATCGAAATTCTGCGCCTTGGCTAGTTCGAGCGCTTTCGCGGCGTTATCGCAAACCGTCGCCTCGTGACCTTCTAAACGAAATGCCCGCGAAAGCGAGGCCAGCGTGTTGACTTCATCGTCTACGATCAGCAGATTGGCTTTGTGCGGCATTGATTCCTCAAGGTGTAACCCCGGACACAGCTTCTTCCCCTTCGCCTGCCGGCAACCTGTGCGGGTTGCGCGGCAACTCGATCACAAATGTGGTTCCGCGCCCCGGTTGGCTCTCCACACTGATCGTTCCTCCATGATCGCTCACCACCGATTGCACGATTGCCAATCCCAGCCCGGTGCCATGAGTCTTGCTTGTGTAATAAGGCGTGAACAGGCGCGTGCATTCTTCCGGACTGAGGCCGGCCCCGGTGTCGGAGGTTTCGACGATCTCACGCTCTCCCTCCTGCCTCGTGCGCAGCGTAAGAGTCCCGCCCTGCGGCATCGCGTCCATCGCGTTAAGCACGAGGTTCGACAGGGCCCGATGCAGCAGTTCGGGGTCGGCGGCGATAGCGTCCATCGGTTCAGCCAGCTCGAGCCTGCATTCGATCGGTGCGTTCCCCGGCAGATGGAGCTGCGCTTGAAAAAGCCGGGTCACATTGCGGACCACTTCATTCAATTCCACTCGCTGAAACTGCGGCTGCGGCATCCTGGCGAATTCGCTGAAGCGCGAAATGATGGTTTTCAAATTCGCAATCTCCGCCAACAGCGCGGAGGAGCTTTCGCGAAAGACCTCGTCAAACTGCTCCGCGCCCTGTTGTCGCGCCCGCACCAGATTCTCTACCGTGAGTTGCAGAGGAAACAGCGGGTTCTTCAGTTCGTGGGCCAGACGCCGGGCCAATTCCCGCCAGGCGGCCACCCGCTCGGTTTGAACGAGTCGCTCGCGCTGTTCCAGCAGTTCGCTGGTCATGCGATTGAAAGCCTCAGCCAATTGCCCAAGTTCGTCGCTGGATGCTACCGGAACCCGCGCCTTCCAGTTGCCCTGCGTGACTTCGCGAGCGGCCGCGGCGAGTTGCTGCACCGGTTGAGTCACGCGCCCCGCCGCCCATCCGCTGAACAGAATCGCCAGCAGAATTCCCGCAGCCCCTGCCAACAGCGCCGCGCTGCGAATGTGCCGCTGCAATCCGAGATAAGCCCGGCGCGAGTTGCCGACCAGCAAAATCCCCAGCAACTGGTTGTCCTGCCCGGGTAACGCGATAGCATGAACCGTCTCATCGTCCAGGGCATCCCGAGTCCAATGAATCACCATCTCGGCTTCAGGGCCCTGTTGTTGTACCTGCTGGATAAGCGGCGTAAGCAACTCCGGCTGTTGCACCCTTCGCGAAGGGTCGAGCAAAAGTTGTGGCGAAAACCGGTTGCCCAGGTTTTGATAAAGCATGGCCCGCGAACCCGTAGGAAGTTCCAGGCTGGCCAGGAAGTCCTGATCGAGGCGCCGTCCCCCCACCACATAAAGCCGTTTGTCCCCAACGTCAACTTTGCGAATGGCGGAAAGCCCCAGGACCGCGCCGGCGGGCAGCTCTTCTTGCCGGAGAAACGCACCGGTCGGGACGACAGCGGCAAATGCCGGCTCCTTGTAGCCAAACTTGGCCGGCCACTGCGCCGAGGAAAGGATGGTCCCGTCGCCATCCACAAACTCCAGAAAATCCAGTTGCTGGTCTGCGGCAATGTTCTTGGCCGCATTCAGAAACGTTCCGTAGTCCGGAGCACCGTGGTTCAGGGTGAGCACCATGCGCGTTGCCGCTTCACTGGATGCGATAGCGCTTACCTCTCGCACCACCTCCTCGCCGCGGCGATTGAATTCACGCTGGAATTGGGCCACCAGTGCTGCCGTGCGTTCCTCGTCCACCCGCTCGAAGGCTCGCCGGGTCACCGAGGAGACAATCGCGGTCACCGCCGCCACCGAAAGGAAAACGGTCAGCGAGAATACCGCCAGCAGCTTGCGTTGAAAGCTCATGGCTTCTTCATTTGTCAGCGCCTAACCAAACGTCGTTCAGATGCCAGCTTCCATTCGGAGCGGTGCGCCAATCCTTTACGCCTGCGCTCATCCCGTAGCTCACGCGCAGGTGAAGCAGGGGAACAACCTGTCGCGACTTCAGCAGCATACCCTCCGCCGCATATAAGTCCTCGGTGGAATTTCCCGCCAGCTTGGGTTGCGGCAAGCCAAGAGAATCCGCCATCATCTTCAATGCAACCCGCGCATCCAGTGAAACGATCGGAACCCGGACCAAGCGTAAGTCGGGGCTACCGGAGTTGGCCAGTTGCACCGTAAGTCCCGCGTCGCGCGCGTTCAACACAATTCGTTCCGCAACCACACGAGCCACCTGATCGTTCGCCTCATAAGCCAGGCTCCAGGCCGGCGCCTGCCGCACTTCAGCGCGAGCTTGCCGGGCCCCAGCCAAATCCGCATTCGTGGGAAAAAGAAAGGCATAGCCCGTCATCCAGTCAGGCAGTAGTCCGCCCGCAGGTTCGCCTCCGCCTTGCAGCAAGACATTGCTCAGCGCTGTGCGATCGAGGCTGAGCGCCAGCGCTTCCCGCAATCGCCCTTCATCGGCGGATTGCCGGTCGCGGCTGAAAGCCAACGCCATGAGTTCGCCGGGCGCCGAGTTCTCTATGTGCCGGCCCCCGCCAACCGCGCCATGTGCTTCCTCGGGCGCAACCTCGATCAAGTCGGCTTTGCCCAAGTCGAGCGAAATTGCTTGCTCCCGAAAACTCCCACCCATGGTGATTTCGATGGAATCCACGAACGGCCGGCCAGCCCAATATTCGTTGTTGGATGCCAGGATAAGTTTCTTGCCGGCTTGCCACTGACTTACGGCAAACGGCCCTGTCCCCAGAATTGTTGGGCCGCCCCGTTTGGCAATCCCGTTGCGCGGTTGCGCCAGTTCGGCCGGCAGATCGAGCGCCGGAGCATCACGCTCGATCATGAGTTCATCGCCCGCCGGAAGCACTTTCCAGTTGGGATTGGCGACGCGCAACGAGGCGGCGACCTGATCGGCCGTCACCGGCGTTCCATCCTGGAATGTGACGCCATGGCGAAGCTTGAATTGCCAGCGTTGGCTGCCAGGTTCCGCCTGCCAGAAAAGCGCCAGCGCCGGTTGTAGCCCTCCCAAGTCGTCGAACGTGACCAGCGTGTCGAAGATGAGAGAAGAAAGATTGCTGTTTTCCAGTGAACCGGATTGTGCCCTATCCGCCGGGTCGAGAGACGTGGGCGCGGTTCGCATGGCCACGCGCAGCGTTCCGCCGTAGTGCGGGCGGGTGGCGGCGTGGGCGGCCCCGAGCCACAGCAGGCTACTGGCCGCAAGTAAAACTAAGGCGAAATGCCTCATAGTCTCCCGTCTGCAAATTGCGTGAGACCGCAATCGCGCTATTGCCGTTGCCTTCCGCCCACAACGCGGTAATCGGGCCACGAAACTCCTCAGGCTTGCTGACGGCGATGGGCTCCCGGTCCGGAACATCGAAGGCTTGCAGGGAATCTGCTGTTCCATCACTGCTGCCTGTGGCCAGAACGTTCCATCCTGATCCACATGCGCTGTGCACGCTGGCGATGTCACTTCCCCAGCCCAGCTTTGTGGTCACTTGGTCGCTGATGCCGTCGAGCAGATGAAGCTGGCCATCTACCGCCGCAAAAAGCCACAAAGTGTATTTGTCGCGAGGCAGTGCCGCTGCCGAGTAAAAGGGTGGCGCGGCCGTTTGCTTGCCTACGCCGGGAGCCAGTGCGCCGGTAAAGTAGTTTCTCGAGGGGGTGAAGAACGCATTCAGATTCACCTGATCCGTGCCTACAGGCCAGGGATCATCGCTGGCGTAGCAATTCAACCCGAGTGGAGAACTCGTCGTGCTCCGGCAAAATACTCCGGGCAGATAGGCGTCGAGCAGGTGGTCCTTGCGCAGCACCAGCCTTCCCCGCAGGTCGCGAGGCCAAGGATGCGGGTGCGCAATGCTCAGAGACTGCTCCGCTTGCCAGCGCCCGCCTTCCAAGCGGTAGAGGCCGACTTGGTTGGCGTCGAGCACGGCCATGTGGGTGGGGTTGCCATCGATCACAGCCACATCCAGAATCCGTTCCCGTTGCGACCAGAGCAAACCTTTGTGGACGGTGATGGTCGCTGCCTCATGTGCTGGTGGCGCGCCCCCGCCGCGCGGCGTGGAAAGCATGACTACGGAAGACTCGCCGGCGCCCTGGTGAATTTCGGCGATCCATACATAGGTTTGCAAATCCTCGGAGATCGAAATGTTCACCGTGGCAGCCGCCTGATCGGCATTCACAAAGCGCAGGCCCAACGCCGCCAGTTGGCTGCGCAGGCCGCGGCCGATTTCGTCAAACTCACCGCGAGCAAGCGATGACCGATTCGTGATCTCCAAAGCCACGGCGCCGGGGCCCGTGACCGCTGCGACTTTGCTTGCGAGCTGTCCCTCCGGGCCGGACCAGTCGCTGGCTGGAGAAATTGCGGCACACAAAAGAACGAAAGCGACTAGCAGCAGATTGGCACCGCGAACACTGCGTGGCGAAGGAATCATGCCTGGGTCGGCGATTTGCGAATTATAAACGTTGCCGCGTTGCGTGTAGGGCATCGGAATCTTCCCGGTAAGCGGCGCCGGCGGGGATCCCCAGTTGGCGGGCCGCCGGCGCGGCCGCATCACTTCTGGGGTGGCGTCCCGCCCTCCTCCGCGTGGCTCGCCTGGTTGCTGACACTCATGCTGCGCAGCACGTCGTTGGCGAAGAAGAATTTGCCGTCCGCCGGCACCATCATAATCTGCAGCTTGTCGGACAGCCTTTCCGCCACGATCTTGTTAATCAGCAGGGGATTCTGCTTCAAAATCGCCCCTTCGCTCTGCATGCGTTCCGCATCGGCGGCGGCCGTCACCCGAATACGGTCCGCCTCAGCTTCCGCCAGCAGTTTGCGCCGCTCCATTTCTGCTTTGCTGTCAATCACCTTGGCTTCAGCCATGGCTTCCGCGTTTTTCACCGTGGTTTCTTTACGGGCCTCGGCTTCGAGCTTCGATTGCTCAATCTGCTTTTGCTTCAGCGGCAACGTATATTGCATGGCATCGGCTTCGCCCTTGGCTTGCAGCACTCGGACTTGCGCCTCGCCTTCCGCCTGCTTCACCTGCTGCGCTTTGGCCGCTTCGGCTTCCAGTTCGGCGATTCGCACTTGCTTGGCCTGGATTTCGGTTTCCACGCCCATCTGGTCATTCTGTTGCTCTTTGAGCAGCAAGCTTTCCAGGCCTTTAGCGTATTCCGGGGGCAGCTGAATGTCGCGCAACATGACTTCTTTGACCACAATTCCATCCGCCGCCAGCTTTTGTGTAATCTCATCCGCCGCCCGCTTGCGGACTTCTTCCCGCTTCGCTGCAAACACCTCTCGGACGGTGTAGTTTGGCACAAGTTCCCGCCACGCACTGGCCACCACGGCGGGCACAATCTCTTTCTCCACCGGCTGAGGTAAGTTGTTCTGGATGTAATCCAAATGCCTGGGATCGAGCCGGTAGCGCACTGTGATCGCCAGCCCTACCGTCAGTCCTTCCTTGGCCTGCACTTCCAGTGGTTCCGCCTTTCTATCGTTCTTAGACACCGTCTTCCCCGCTTCTTCCCACTCGCCGGTCGTAAACAGTTGGTCCCGCGTGTCGAAGAGTACGACATTCTCGACCAGAGGCGTAACGAAGTGCGCGCCGGGATAGAGCGTCCCAGCCAGTGTGCCACTGGTTTGGCTGACCCGAACTCCCGCCGTACCGCTGGGCACAACCACCATGCCCAGCGCCAGCAGCATCGGCCCCCAGGCCAGCAACCCCAGCGCCAGCGCCCCCCGCCATCGGACCACCGGCGTCGGGGGCAGCGGTACGGTGGCTTTTTCCCGCGCTCTGCGGTATTGCAGCTCACAATAAACATCGTAGGCCAGGATTCCGGCCGCGGCCACAATCATCCCAACCCCGCCCCACATCAGCAAATATTTTAGAAACAACATAAGTCCTCCCTTACTTCGCTTAGCGCTTCTGCTCCGATTTCACGCGAACTTCCGCTGCTTGGGCAAAGAACACACGCAAAACTTTGCCGAAAATGAACTCTTCCACCAGCAGTGCTATGGCGAAAGAAAAGACCAGTCCGGCTGCGACTGCCATGGCCGTTATTAAGAGCTGCATTGTGTGCCTCCTTGTGAATACCGGGAACCGGAAACCGCGCGAACTGCAAATCAACCAAGGCCTCTCATTTTTCGGCTGTCCATTCCAGCCGGTGATTGGCGCTTTCGCTCCGTTGAAGTCCGATTTCATCGCGGCTGCCTCGCTGCCGCACTTCCCAAAGTGGCAGTCGGGTGTCCAAACGTTATGTAGTTGAATTTAGGGGTTTTATGGGTGCGCGACGGGCTCGGTTTCGTGTCTGCTCGCCGACACCGTGTCAGCCGTGACACAAGTCGCTCTGCTACGTGATTCTCATCACAGGCTAGGCGCGTGATTCTTCGTAGATTGAGACAGGTAGAACCTAGTCAGGAGATCTCAAAATGGCCTACGTAATTACCGATTCGTGCCTCAAAGATGAATTATGCGTGGACGCCTGCCCGGTGGATTGCATTCATCCTAAGAAAGACGAAGAAGGCTTCGAAGCGGCAAAGCAGCTTTATGTGAACCCCGACGATTGCATTGACTGCGGGGCTTGTGTGCCCCCTTGTCCTTCCGATTCGATCCGCGCTGCGGACGAATTGCCCGATGAGCACCAGCCGTTCATTGCAATCAATCGCGCTTATTACGCGGCTTAGGCGGCAATCACAGGCCATTTTCGCGTAAACTCGTCGGCGGAGCATCGCCCGCAGCCGGACGAACGCTCCCGGACATAGACGTTGCAGACTGCGTCCGCCACGCCTATGTTGCGATTTGCTCCGCCATGAACATCCTCAAAGCAACCAATCAGTTCGAAAAATGGCTTGGCCAGCAAACCGCCCTGGTGAAGCGCGACCTGCGCCTCAAACATCGGCGCATGGCTGAGTCCCCGTTCTGTTTTTTGCGCGCCACGTTCTATCGCTGGATGCAAATCTGGCCGCAGCTTTGCCCCAACCTGAACCAGGCCCCCAAAGTCCTCGCGGTCGGCGACCTCCATATCGAGAACTTCGGAACCTGGCGCGACGCCGAGGGCCGCCTGATTTGGGGCGTCAACGACTTCGATGAAGCGGCTGCCTTGCCCTATACCCTGGATCTGGTTCGGCTGGCCACCAGTGCTTTGCTGGCTACTGCCCAGGGACATATCGGAATCAAAGCGAAAGAAATCTGCGCCGCAATCTTGGAAGGGTACCGGCAATCCATCGGGGGCGGTGGTCTGCCCTTCGTACTGGCGGAAAACAATCTCTGGTTGCGCGATATCGCGTTCGTGGAATCGCGCGACCCGGTTCACTTCTGGCAAGGCATGGCAGCTCTCCCTGCAATGCGGGATGAAATTCCCCGCAGCGCCCAGCATGCTTTGGAGCATTTGATGCCAGAGCCTGGACTGCCTTACCAGGTTCGCACTCGGATTGCCGGCATGGGAAGCCTGGGGCACATGCGGTTCGTCGCCATCGCCCAATTTGACGGCGGCCAAATCGCCCGCGAGGCCAAGGCATTGGCGCCTTCGGCAGCATTCTGGGCTGGAGAATCGAAAGGGCGGGCGGATATCAATTACCAGACCATCCTCCGCCAGGCGGTGCGCTGCCCCGATCCGTTTGTGCAGCAACACGGACGCTGGATCGTGCGCCGTCTCGCGCCCTATTGCTCAAGGATTGAGCTTACTTCCGTGCCTCGGCAACGCGACGAGTGGCGGCTGCTCTCTGCCATGGGATGGGAAACCGCCAATATTCATCTCGGCAGCCGCGGCGCCCAAAAGCGGCTACGGGCGCACTTCAAGAAACTCAAGCCGGGATGGCTCCTGTCCGCCTCCAAGGACATGGTGGACGCGGTATCCGCCGATTGGCGGGCTTGGCGTAAAGGCGCTGGGGTTTGAATCCGCTCGCTTTTTGGTTTTCTCAGGAGGCGCGGCGTATGGCCTCGCGATTCCAGTCAAGCTTCGGCTCTGGACCCGGCGATTCTCTCGGCAGACTACTCAATAATGCGTCCAGAATGACTTGCAGCGATTGCGGGTTTTCGCTCAAGACCCGGGGCATGCTCTCGCGGTGCACCGTCAGTTCGCCGATTGGCTTGGGATGGCGGGATCCAAAGTCGTCTCTTGCTGTCCACCCGTGCGCCCCTTGGCGTCCCGCGACCTCCGCCCCGAAATACGGCTGGGCAAACGGGTGATCGAGGCTTCCCGTGGTCATCCAATGCACGACAAGTTCCTGCAGATGAGCCGCGCTGCAGGCGCAGTGCATGCTCTCCTGCGCTGCCAGGCAATCGTCCCAATGCAGAATCCGCAGCTTATCCTGCCAGCGATCTTCCGTGACCAGGATCCAGGGTTGATTGCCGGGCCGCGGTTCGCCACAGATGCTGCATGCCGGTACTTTCAGCAGGTTCATGCCAGACCTCTTGATCCCTGGACTGCGCGGGCACATCGGCCCGCCAGGCCAAACTCCTGCAGCTGCAGCGGATGGAGAACTCGCTGCTTCGTCGTTTCGGGCAAGGGCACAGTGACGATCCCGTGACTCTGGTCGAAGGTCAAAGTCAGTGTGCAAGCGCACTCCTCACACAGCCAGTACCGCTCAATCCGGCGCCAGGAACGCGAGCGCTTTGCCGTCCGCGACTTCAAAGCAGACGCCGCCTCCAAGTATTCCGACTCAATCTGGAAGAGTTTTCCCTGCCCCAGAAAACGGAAGCGGACGATGCATTTCGGATTGGCGCACTTATGAAGCAAGGTCGTTTGCCGGGCGGCAATATCATCCAGGCGCCCCAGGCAGACACCGCAACGTGCACGCGAGTGGCCGAAAGCAGGGGATGAGGGAACCTCGATAACTTGTTGGAAGCGGACGCGATTCCGCGCCGGGAAAGTGCCAAAAAAGGAAATGGCGCCGACGCCTGCCGCCTCTCAGGCGGCTCTGCCCGCCCCTCGGCACCTGCCAACTACTGGCCTTGCGAGCGCGCTCCTCCCGGAAGACACAAATCCCCAGGGAAGTGGTATTCTACCCCGGCTTCGGGCGGGAGCCTAGAGATGTCATCCCGGATAATGCGCAGCAAGAGGAGACCAAGAATGGGTTCAGAGGAACTCCAGGAATTGCACGAACACGCCGAGCATGCCCATCACGATCCCAGCCTGGCGCCGGTTTCTTTAACCATGGCGGTCTTAGCCGTGGTTGTGGCTACCGTCTCGCTGCTCGGCCACCGGACGCACACCGAAGAAGTGGTCTTTCAGAACAAGGCGAGCGACCAGTGGGCCTACTTCCAGGCTAAGAAAATCCGCGGTCATGAGGATCAGATTTTTGTGGACGAATCCTCTCTGATGGCGGTGGCTGATGCCGGAAAGGCCGAAGCCTTGCGTCAAAAATACGCCGACGAGGCCAAACGTTACAACGACGAGCAGAAAGACCTGGAAGCCGAAGCCAACCGGTTAGAGGCCGAGACCCATTTGGCCAGCCGCAAGGCCGACCGTTACGATCTCAGCGAAGTTTTCCTGGAGATTGCGCTGGTCATCACCTCCATCACTTTGCTTTCCAAGAAGCGCGGTTTTTGGTACGGAGGCATCGTTCTTGGCGTCATCGGAACCGGCGTGGCCGTGACCAGTCTCTTGCTGCATTAGGGAATGGGAGGGCAGCGGTCAGCCACTAGCTGCTCTCTTATTCTCCCATCACTTTGACGATCACGCGCTTGTCCCGCTGCCCGTCAAACTCCGCATAGAAAATCCGCTGCCAGGTTCCGAAGTCGAGCTTGCCCGCCGTAATCGGCACAATCACCTCATGATGAATCAGCAGAGCCTTCAGGTGGGAATCGCCATTATCTTCCCCCGTTTGGTGATGCTGATACTCCTGGCGAAACGGCGCCAACTTCTCCAGCCACTGGTCAATGTCCTCGATGAGCCCGCTCTCGTTGTCATTCACATAAATTCCCGCCGTGATGTGCATGGCCGAAACGAGCACCATGCCCTCCTTGACTCCGCTTTTCTTGACGATGGCCTCCACTTGCGGCGTGATATGAATGTATTCCCGGTGCTTCTTGGTGTGAAACTTCAGGTATTCAGTGGTGACTTTCATGGATTTTCCTCGGATGGATTGTAAGGCAAGCTGCCATGAAATGCGCCGAGAGGATGATTCTAGAGGCCCCGTTCAAGATCTGCTTGGGCTGGGATTTCCCATCGCAAGCGTATTGCCCAATGCCTGCCAGTAATACGAAATAATACGTGATATATTTGTTGCATTATGGCTGACACCGAAAAGACCATAAGCTTTCGCGCCGCCGCCGACAAAATCAACGCCCTCGATTCCCTGGCCGCGGCGCAGGATCGCCCGCGAAGCTATCTCATCAATGAGGCCATCAGCAATTACATCGAATTGCACGCCTATCAGGACGCGCTCGTGCGTAAAGGACTGGAAGAAATGAGGAAAGGACGTACCGTTAGTCATGCGGAGGTCCTAAAGCGCCTAAAGAGGCCGGCGCGAGCCCGCCCGTGACGCCGATCGAATGGACTGAACAGTCGGTTCGTCAGCTCGATCAGGCTTACGACTACCTCGCCCTGTCCAATAGCGAAGAGATTGCCACTGGCGTTGCCTCTCACATCGTGACCAGCGTGCAACAGTTAGCTGCGTTCCCCATGTCTGGAAGACCGGGACGCGTGCGCGGTACTCGCGAACTGGTTATCGCGAACATCCCTTTTATCGTTGCCTACACGATTGAGGAAGCGCGCATTGTAATTCTCGCGATCTACCGCGGAGCCCAACGCTGGCCTGACGTTCTTTAGGTCAAGGCAGCCTTTTCGCTCACTCCAGGGGCATAGAGCGCTTTCACCCGTCGGATTTTCCCACTCCGCTCGTTTCCCGCATTCCCATTTTGGGAGACTGCCCTTTATTGCCTTGTATTTCCGTTGACCTCGCCTCTCACTAGGGCGCATTCATAGAGAGGAAGGATGACAAATTCCCGAAGGCATTGGAGCTAACTCCTTGCCGTTGAGGATTTTGCCTCTAACTCATTTAAAGTGAAAGATTTAGGCAGGATTCGTATTCTATGTCAATGAATTCAAAGGATCCATGGGGGAGGGCGTCTGCAAACGTGCAACAGGAATAGACTTGAGATTAGGCGTCCTCCTACCGCAGCGACTCCTCCACTTCAGAAACCCAGTTAGGGCGCTTGAGAACTTCGCGCGGCTTGGGGCCGTCGGCAGCGCCCACGATGCCGTCGCGCTCCATCAGATCGATCAGGTGAGCGGCGCGGCCGTAGCCAATGCGCAGCCGCCGCTGCAGCAGGGAAGTGGAGGCCTTGCCAAACTCGATCACCAGGCGCACAGCGTCGTTATACAGAGGATCGTTTTCGTCTTCCCCAGCTCCGCCCTCGATCCCGCTCTCTCCTACTTCGCGTTCATCTTTCGGAGCCTCGAGGAACTGCTGTACGTACTCGGCAGTGCCTTGCGAACGCCAGAACTCGACCACCGCGGCAATCTCTTTTTCGGTGACAAATGGAGCATGCAGGCGATGCACCCGCGCCGAACCCGAGGGAAGATACAACATGTCGCCCCGGCCCAGCAGCGCCTCGGCGCCGTTCGCGTCGAGAATGGTACGCGAATCCACTTTGGTCGCCACCCGGAAGGAAATGCGCGCCGGAAAGTTAGCCTTGATGAGGCCGGTAATTACGTCCACCGAAGGGCGCTGCGTGGCCAGCACCAGATGAATGCCAACTGCGCGCGCCATCTGCGCCAGCCGCGTAACCGATTCCTCGACGTTGCCGGAGTCGAGCATCATCAGGTCAGCCAACTCGTCAATGATGATGACGATGTATGGCAGCGGCTTGTCTTCCGAATCCTCTCCAAAGAGGCTAGGCGTGCCGTCTCCGTCGAACAGCTTGTTGTATTGATCGATGTTGCGCACGCCCTTGGCGGCGAGCAGCTTGAGGCGGTTCTCCATCTCGCGCACCGCATTGCGCAGCGCATTGGCAGCCAGTTTCGGCTCAGTGATGATCGGCGTGAACAGGTGCGGCACGCCTTCATAGTTGCCCAACTCCAGCCGCTTCGGATCCACCAGAATCAGGCGCACCTGATCGGGCGTCGATTTGTACAAAATGGACATGATCATGGCGTTGATGGCCACGCTCTTGCCCGAACCGGTAGAACCCGCGATCAGCAGGTGCGGCATGCTGTTGAGGTCCGCGGTTACGATGCGTCCATTGATGTCTTTCCCCAGCGCCAGCGTGAGCTTGGATTTTGAGCCGAGGAACTCCGCAGACTCGACGTTCTCCCGCAGCCAGATAATCTCGCGCTCGCGGTTGGGCACCTGAATGCCGACGGTGGATTTGCCCGCCATGCGCTCGATCAGAATGCTCTCCGCTTTCAGCGCCAGGCACAGGTCGTCGGTCAGGTTGGTAATGCGGCTGTACTTGATGCCGGCTTCGGGCTTGAACTCGAACGTCGTGACCACGGGGCCGGGATTGATCTGCGTAATCTGCCCGCGCACATCGAATTCCGCGTACTTTTCCACCAGCACCTGCGCCAGAATCTTGAGCTCGTCGGCGTCTACCGCGTGCTGCTCGTCAACCCGATGCAGCAGGCTGCTGGGCGGCAGTTTGTAGCCACCGGCGATGCGCGGCATGGTGGTTTTTGCCTTGTGGTCAACGTCGGCGCGCTCGGTGACTTCAGGCTCAGTGACGGGTGCTGGCGTGGGCGGTGCGTCTTCCTCCGGCTCGACGGTCATGCGCTCGATGCCGGTGCGGCGAGGTTCCGGCGCGCGGAAGAATGGCTGCTTCGGCTCCTCGGCTTCGCGTGCGGAAACCATCTGGGTAGTCACCACCGGCTTAGTGGCGCGGCGCTGATCCAATTCTTTTTGCAGCTTGCGCTTGGCGCGCGCGTCCTGCCAGTCTCGGTAGCGCTGCCACAAGGCGATGGCGAACGCGAAGCGCGTGGGCGCCCACAGGCGTACGGCGGAGAAGGAAAATGCGGTGGAAAGGTACAGGGCAACCGCCAGAACGCTGCCACAGACAATGTAGGCTCCGGTCAGATTCAGATAATGGATCAGCGCGTCCCCGACAATGCGCCCGAACAGGCCTTCGATGGGGATGACTCGCATCCAGTGCATGTGGCCGGGCAACAGAGACAGGAACCCCGGCACGAAGACCAGCAGCCAGATTCCGCCGAGCAGTTTGGCCACAGGCGAGATCACTCGGCGCGAGCGGAACCAGCGCACCCCGAGCGTGCCCAGAAAAACCGGAATCAGGAACGCTCCGACCCCGAAGCCTTGCAAGACCAGGTCTGAGGCGATGGCTCCGAGGATGCCGATCCAGTTGCGAGCGGCATGAGATCCAGTGAGAACGGAAGCGCTGTTAAACGACGGATCGAGCGGAGAATAAGAGGCGAGCGCGAGGAAAAGAAGGAGCGCGGAGACGCACAGCAAAAAGCCGATCAGCTCGTTGAGCCGGCGGTTGTTGGTCGGGGCAAAGATACGCGAGATATATTTCATGGGCGTAATGGACCTTGCGGAAGAGACATGCCTACCCGTCCGCTGCCCCAACCACGCCAGAGCCTAATGATTATTACAAGAACCGGTGAGCGCGACAATGAGGGGCAGTATCGAAGTAGTTTCCCGGCCCCTACTGCAGGTGCAGGATCAACGCAAGCACGATGACGATTGCCCCAAAAGCAATGCGGTAAAGAATGAAAATTTTCAGGCTGTTGGATTGCAGATACCGGATAAGCCATGAAATCGCCGCGTAGCCCACGATCGCCGACACCAACACTCCTACCAGAAAGGGCATGTGCATGCCGGCCGGCAGGCCCTCTTTCCTGAGTTCATGCGCTTTGAGCAGTGCGGCGCCGGCGATGATTGGGGTGGACAGCAGGAAGCTAAAGCGCACCGCGGCCTCTCGCGTCATGTTGCGGAACAGGCCCGCCGTAATCGTCGAACCTGACCGCGAAACTCCGGGAATCAGCGCGGCAGCCTGCGCGCAACCGACCATCATGGCATCCACAAAGGTGATGCCGGTGAGCGGCTTCTTGAGTTGGCTCGCTTTCTCTCCCCACCACATCAACAGGGCCACCCCGATCAACGCCCCGGCAATCAGGAAGATGTGTTCACGAAAATAGTCCTCCGCCGAATGCTCAAGAAACTTGCCGGCAATGGCTCCGGGAATGGTTGCGACCAACAAAAACCAGAGGAGCAGGCGTTCTTCTCGTTGCTCGTCAGTGGTCAGGTTTTGGCCGGAGTTGCCGGCCTCGGAAAAACGCACCACCTTGCCACCCAGCGCCGCCCGGACAATCTGGAACCACGTCCGGCGAAAGTAGAAAAGGACCGAGAGCAGCGTCCCAAAATGCAAGGCCACGTCAAAGGTAAGTTCATGGGCGGGAGAAAGCTCGTTCCATCCCAGTAATCGGCGGACAATAATCAAATGCCCTGAGCTTGAAACCGGGATAAATTCCCCAAGTCCCTGAATGATCGCCAGGACCACGGCTTGATAGATTGGCATGTCAGTTCACCGGATCCCCTTAGGTTTAATTCTGCCACGCTTCATCACACACGCACCCCACGAGGCGCAACCAGTATCGCAGATGATCGTTGCTTTGCTACTGCCGCCGAAGATTCCGGGGGCAGTGATCGGATCCCAATTGCCCCTCGCTTTGCGGAAGAAATCTCTTGACTGGAAGCTCCACATGCCCCCAAAGCCAGCCGCGTGGCGCGTGACCACCGGCGGACAGGAGTGTCCGCCCCACACGGATAGTTCCTAGCCGGAGTGCAGGTCGGAGTTGGAAATATCGAACACCACCTTCCACGCGCCATCCGCCTGTTTTTCCCACAGCATCAGATACTTTCCCTGGTCAGAGACAGTCTTTCCTGCCGCGTTCTTAAATCTCATCCGGTAGGCGCCGCTGGTATAACCAAGTTCGCCGGATCGGGCTACATCGGCTTTGTTCGGATGCCATGTGATCTTGTAATCCCGCATTGCGAACCCACGCGCAATGAATTTTGCGATGGCTTTCTTTCCTCTCACAGCGGGAGCATTCGGCACTAGCATGGCGCCTTTTGCGGCGAAAAACGCCACCGATTTGTCCACATCCCTGGCGCTATAAGCTTTTAGCCAAGCCGCGTCGGCGGCCCGAAGGGCAGCCACGGCTTTGTCGCTTGATCTCATCATTGATTTCTCTGCGATTTCTCTGCGCGGGACGAAATTCTTTCACCAGGGTAATTCAGTCCTCCACGTTGCCGTAGGTTGGAATCCCTTGCTGCAGCAGGTAAAGCAGTTTGTGCGCTCGCGACCCCCAGTCACTGCGGGTGAACTGCGCGGCCGCCTTTTGCGCCAGGTCCATGGCCTTCGACTTGGCATCGGCAGATTTTTTCTCGTCGCCATCGGTCTTGTAAATCTCGATCAGCGCCGCCCAGCGCCAGGCCGCCTCGTACAACGCCTCAGGGCTGGAAGGCGATTCCGGATGATCCGCGGCGTATTTTTCGTAGATGGCCGCTTCTTTGATGGGGCACTTGGCGGCGCCCTGCCAGTTACCGCATAGTTTGTTGTCGATCAAACGAAACGCGGCCAGGTCAGCCCACTTGGTTCCAGGAAATTTCTTGATGACCTCTTTCATCCAGTGTTCATCGATCTCACCCCGCAAGAAGGCGTCCTGTTCTCTGGCCGAGGGCTTCGACATGATGTCGGCTTTATCCACCTGCCAGCGAATGTCGGCCGAGCGGTACATGGCGTCGGCGGCCAAAGGAGAGGTTGGAAAAAGGTCGGCCACACGATAGTAGAGCCGCTGCGCATCCTGCGCCGCTCCAGGGCGTCCATGAGCCTGGCTGGCCTGATCCTCCGAGTCCACGGCTTCACCGAACAGAATTTTGTCGCCGTCCGGGGTGGAGGCAAGGATCACGTCCCGCTTCATGATCCATCCCGTCACCGTCTTCCCTTCGTCCTCATCCTCGTTCACCGCATATTCAATGTCGGGCCGCGGATCACTGAGCAAGGCCTCGACGTGCAGCCACTTTTCCGTGGTATCGAGGATGACCAGTTCGCGGCCGCGCCCCGCCCGCGCCAGCTTGGACGAGCTTGCATCCGGGGAAATGTAGATCATGGCCTCCGTCACCGGCGATCCCCGATCGCCCAAAGCCAACCCAGCCGTTGCCGTCAGGCACAGGAACAGCGCGATAGAAACAGTTCTTGTCATGGTCATTACTCTGCAGGTGTTTGCGAACGTTTTCCGGCGTCGCGGATCTCCGCAAGCATCTGCGGATCGATGTTTCCTCCGCTGATCACGGCGACGTTTATTTTAGTCTGCGGCAAAAGATCTTGGTGGAAGAGGAACGCGGCCAGGGCCACGGCGCCGCTAGGTTCGGCCACGGTCTTGGGATTCTCGGCCAGGCGCCGCGTGGCCTCGCGGATTTCATCCTCACTGACCGCCACGATGTCGTCCACGTAGCGGCGAATAAGTTCAAAATTGATCTCGCCGATGTATTGCGCGCGCAATCCGTCGGCAATGGTCTGCGTCACCTGTTCGGCAGGGAACTCCACGATTTTTCCGGCGCGCAGGCTGGCTTGGGCGTCGGCGCCCAGAGCGGGCTCCACGCCAATTACTTTGATCTGCGGCTTGCTGAGTTTGAGTGCCGCCGCCACGCCGCTAATCAAGCCTCCTCCCCCGATCGGCACCAGGACGGTTTCCACTTCCGGCAGGTCTTCCAGGATTTCCAGGCCAACCGTGCCTTGACCGGCGATAATCTTCTCATCATTGAAGGGCGGCACGATCACGTAGCCATATTGCGCCGCCAGTTCCTCCGCCTTGATTTGGCGCTCCACGCCCGTGGTGCCAGCTAATATGATCTCCGCACCCAGGGCTGCGGTTGCCTCGCGCTTGATGGCCGGAGCGGTGGTCGGCATGGTGATGACCGCTTTCGCTCCCAGCGCCCGGGCCGCATAAGCCACGCCCTGCCCATGATTGCCGCTGGAATAGGTAATAATGCCGCGGCGGCGTTCTTCCTCGGTGAGCGAAGCGATCTTGTTGTAAGCTCCGCGCAGCTTGAAAGCCCCGATGGGCTGAAGATTTTCCGCCTTGAGATAAAGACGCCGTGGATCGTTGACTCTGCCGGCCTGGTGGACGTGCGATTCAAGCAGCGGGGTATGCGCGGCAACGCCGCGCAGGCGCACTTGCGCCTCAAGTATATCGTTGAGCGTGACCATGATTTCCTATGTTCTTTGAGGGATCGGCTATGGATTTAAGGGTGCCCGGTTCGCGCGTTTTTTGCAAGGGCGGGGCTTTGATCTTTGCATTTGGACAAGTACATCGGCCGGGTAGTGTCTGTCGTTTGTGGCCGGTTCATGCCTTCAACCAGACCACAGGAAATCCGTGGCCAAGCCGGCGAAAGTCGGAGTCACTGGTTACCAGGGTACCTTTGTGTTCGAACGCCAGAGCCGCGGCAAAGCTGTCCACATAATAGAGCTTGTACTTGGCCTTGACCTCGGCCGCGCGGAACGCTCGAGGTGGAGTAATGTCCATCAGGCGAATCGGCAAGGCGCGGACAGCGCTCATGGTTGCGACGGCTCGGTCCAGGCCATGTTCGCGAAGAATGGCCCCATAGACCTCTCCGTAGTTCACGGCCGACATCAGAATCTCCGCGCGCCCGCGCAGCGCGTCTTTGAGAAGTTCGTTGATCTTGGCGGCGGCTGCTCTCTTCTGCAGGAATCCAAACAACGCGCTGGCATCGAACACATACGTCTTCACGGTTCGCGCTCGCCTTCATGGCGATGCTCCTCTTGCCATTGTGCGAGCAGATCAGGCCCGCCGGACAGGCAGCCCATGACGCGGTCAATGTAGTCCTCAGTGATGGGTTGCAACACAATGCGGCCAAATTGATCTTCCAGAAATTTCACCTTAGTGCCTGCGGAAATCCCGTGCTTGCGGCGAAGCTCCGCCGGGACGACAAGTTGGCCCTTCGAGGTGAATGTAGCACTTATCTCCTTCATAGCTTACATGGTAGCATAAGTAAGGCGTACGGAGCCGACGCTATGTAACCAAAGAAGCGGCACCGAGCCATACTATAGTGCTATAAGGTGACACTCAGGGACGCCTACGATGCCGACGCCCTCTATGACCAGCCTGAAGCTCGATCCTAAGACAAAAGAGCGCGTACAGCGGCTCGCCTCGGCCCGCCGCCGGTCGTCGCACTGGGTCATGCGCGAAGCCATCGAGCAGTATGTGGAGCGCGAAGAGAAGCGCGAGCAATTCCGGCAGGACGCGCTGGCCGCATGGGCCCATTACGAAACAACGGGCCAGCACGTCACCGCCGAGGAAGTCGACGCATGGCTAGCCAAGCTCGAAGCGGGTAAGGACGCCGCTCCCCCTAAACGCCACGACTGAGGTGGTCCCAACCGGCGTTGCTGGATGTGGCCCGTCTCCACGCTTTTCCAACTCCTAAAAGTCTCGACGCTGCCAAACGCGCCGTCAAGGCGATCCGGCAGGGAGTAAAAGCGCTTGGCAAGCATCCGGAGAGTGGTCGTCCGGTCGAAGAGTTGCCGCCGGAGTTCCGCGAGTGGGTGATTGAATTCGGACATGGCGCCTATGTCGCCATGTACCATTACGACGGAAAACAGATCGTGATCTTGGCCGTCCGCCACGGCCGCGAAGCCGGATACTGGGGGGAATCGTCACCACTAGACGCAAGCGGAGCGGGTTGGGTCGCCGCGCTAAGAACCGAGAACTGAGATCTGCCTACGTTTCTTTGCTCCACCCGCGCTGACAACAAGCCAAGGCTTCCTCACCGCGGGTGGCGCACCCTTTCCGCGAGAAGTGGGTTTTGTGGGAACGACAGCGAACCTTGGGTGGCCTATCCTTGCGCCCTTTGCAACGTGGGTCCAAAGGGACTTCCGATCACCATTGAAGTGCTGTTCGGACTGTCATTCGCGTGGGTCTACGCGAGGTGTCGTCGGCTTCCGCAGTCCCGTGAAGTTTACGAAATCGTGCCCAAGGGCGCTGAGGCGGAATGACCTTTTGACCTGAGCGTTCTCGACATTCTTGATGAACTGTCTTAACGCCTCTCGTGCTTGGCCTGCGTTTGAAATGTTCGAGAGGTGGGGTTCTTTGATGGACGACCTAATTTCTTCCTCGACTAGTCCATAGGCGTGCAGCATTTGCACCGCAAATAGGTCGCCATCATTGCGCGGCGTGAGTGTCGGTCTACGACTCCAACTCAGGCTGTGTTCCCATTCCTCCGTCGAAGCGGGCCTCTCTGAGCGAACAACAGTCTTAGACAACGGAAAAGTCTCCGGAAGAAGTTTAAGAAGCACGCCGACGTGTTGGCACGTGAGTTCACGCACGAAGCGAATGAACAAATCTTTCCGCTCTTCTTCTTTGAAACCTTCTACACCGCTGTTAGCCAATCCGACCCCAAGCATCTTAAGTTTGGCGCTGTCATGTGTCACTTGCAGTTGACGAAGTGCCTCGAAGAGCAACGTCTGGAACTGTTCGCTCGTGAACCATTCCCGGTCAATCTTTTCTTCTCCGAGGTCGCGGAGTCTGTTAGTGAAATGCTCGACCACATCGTTCAATCGGCTGTTTATTCTCCGACCTGCCAGCTCGCCAACTAGTGTGAGCAGAGCAGCGCCGACACCGAACGGAATGTTATGGGTTGCTTCAGCAAAGGCAACGGCTCCTGCGGCAGCGGCGGTTGCGAACGTCGTTTGCAGTGCTCGTCCTGCATCCCTGGCGATATCGAGGACGAAATCGGGTTTTTCTTCGTCTATTGCCACAGTGGTCTCCCGCTTAGGATTTTCTCAGACTCTGAAGTGACCTTCGTTCCAAGGGTGCACTGATGACGCCATCACCAGCCCTTTTCACAAAGTATGCAAATAGGAAAAAGTATCCGGCCACCTCATCCCGACTTAAAGCAGGCTCTCCAAATCGCGGGCGCCGTGAACGATCCGGAGAATGAATACTTGGGTCTCTTGGAATTTGTAAAAGAGCAGATGCTTGGGAAACCCTGCAATCGTCGCCCGCCGCACATCACGAAGGTCTGCGGATTCGAATGTGCATGGCGCCCCGGCAGGAGGATTTCTGAGAATGCGCAGCAGGGTCGAGGTCACGGCCTTCTCCCAGCGCTTCGCGAGTGCTGCGCCGGACTGCGCACTGTACTATTCGGCTTGCTCGACGATACCGGCGACTGCCGCATCGCGAAGAACCAGCCAAGGCTTCCTCACCGCCACCGCGTCCGCTCACGTAGCGCGCCAATCAGGCCCTTCTTGCGGATCTCGGCAATGGGAATTTCAATCTTTGGGCCTTTGGCCGCCGCAACCAGTTCTTGTTCCAGGTCGCCCAGGCGGCGCTCTTTGTCCCGGCGAATCAACTCACGCACATATTCGCTGGGAGTACCCCAATCGCCAGAAGCTACCTGTCCTTCCACGTAGTTTTTCAAAAGCTCAGGGAGAGAGATGTTCAATGAGGTCATCGGCATGCCGTCATAATATGACAGTTTATGACGGCGTTCAACTGGAATGCTGCTGAAAATTCAGATCTCCAGTATCACCGGCATAATCAGCGGCCGCTTCTGCGTCTCCTTAGAGATATAGCGTTTCAAATCGGCGCGAATCTTTTCTTTGATCACGCCATAGTCAGCTTTTTCCTCATCGCTGGAAAGCTCCAGGGTCTGCACCACCGTCTGGCGGGCGCCGTCCATGAAGCCGTTCTCGCCGGCGGAGAAGCCGCGGGTGACGATCTCCGGAGAACTTTCCACCCGGCCGGTGAGTTTATTGATGGCGATAATGGGCAGCACGATGCCGTCTTCGCTCAGGTGCCGGCGATCTTTGACGATCAGATCTTCCACCACGTCGGTGCGCGAGCCGGAGTCGATGCACACACGCCCCACATTGACGCGTCCGGCCTTGCGCGCGCCTAGTTCGTCGAATTCCAGAACGTCGCCGCTCTCGATCAGCATGACATGTTCCACGGACCCTTGCATCGAGGCAGCCAGTTCGGCGTGCAATTTGAGCTGCCGGTACTCGCCGTGAATGGGAATGAAATACTTCGGCTGTACCAGGTTGATGATCAGCTTCAATTCTTCCTGGCTGCCGTGTCCGCTGACGTGCACCGGCGGCGAGGAACCGTCATCGTAAATGACGTGAGCCTGGCGGCGGAATAGGTGATCCACCATGCGGTAGATAGCCTTCTCGTTTCCCGGAATGATGCGCGATGACAGCATCACCGTATCGCCCTTCTCGATCTTGGCGTGCTTGTGAGTGTCCACGGCGGCGCGCGACAAAGCCGACATGGGCTCGCCCTGCGTCCCGCTGATCAATACGCAAACTTTCTCCGGCGGAAAATTCTTCATCTCGCCGGGATGAATGAGCAACCCCTCCGGAATCTCGACGTAGCCCAGGTCCTCCGCAATCTCCGCCGAGTTGTTCATGGAGCGGCCGACGAAGGCGACTTTTCTGCCATGCTCCCACGCCATTTCCACCGCCAGCTTGATGCGGTGAATGGAAGAAGAAAAGCAGGAAATAAACAGGCGCTGCTTGGTGCCCGCAAACACTTCCTCGAATTTGCGGCGCACCGCGCGCTCGCTGGGCGTGTATCCCTTGCGCTCGACGTTGGTGGAATCCTGGAAGAGGGCCAGCACGCCATTTTTGCCATACTCGGCGAAAGAATGCAGGTCGAATAACCGGTTGTCGGTGGGAGTGGGGTCCACTTTGAAGTCGCCGGTGTGAATGATTACGCCCAGCGGCGTATGAATGGCCAGGGCCACGCAATCCACCAGGCTGTGCGTCACCTGGATGGGACGGACGGTGAATGGGCCAATCTTGATGCTGTCCCCGGCGCGCATCTCGTGGAGATCGGCATCGTCCAGCAAGCCGTGTTCGTCGAGTTTGTCCTCGACGTAACGCCAGGGTGAACTCCGTGCCCCATACCGGAACATTCAATTCCGAGAGAATCCAGGGCAGAGCGCCGATGTGATCTTCGTGTCCATGGGTCAGAACGATGCCCCGCACCCGCTGCCGGTTCTCCGTGAGGTAGGTAATGTTGGGAACCACGATATCCACGCCCAACAATTCGGACTCGGGAAACATCAGGCCGGCGTCAATGACGATAATGTCGTCGCCCCAGCGCACCGCCATGCAGTTCATTCCAAATTCGCCCAGGCCGCCTAACGGCACGATTTGCAGTTTTCCAGTTGGCATTTTAGATACCTGAATGCTAGCACACGCCAACGAACCGGCTGAGCGCTGAGCGCATCCATATGTGGATCGACGCCCAAAGACTGAAGACAGCGCGCGAAACGGGGAACTGTCTTTTTCCCGCCGCGTGAGTTAACTTTTATGAAGATGGTAGAACTAGAGCACAAATCCTGGGTGCGCCGCCGCGTGGAGAAGGCGCTGATACGAGGTTTCAGCCGCGCTTACCAGACGGTCAAAGTTGATCCCAGCCACTTTCTGCTGCGACTGCGGGCGGCCTACGGATTGCCGATTACGGATTTCCGCGGAGTCTATTCCGTGGACATCGCAGTTCTGGATGACGTGGCCGAAAACATCGTTCGCGGCGCGATGAAACTGGCAGCGGCTGAAGGGGCGGGCCTGGGCATTGGCGGTATTCTGACCATTGTCCCCGACTTGAGCATCCTGGCTGGCATTACCCTGCGCACCATTCAGAAGCTCAGCCTGTTGTACGGGTTCGAATACAACACCGACGAAGAGACCTCTGAGCTTTGGGTTGCGGCGGCCAGCGCGGCTGGAGTCGATGTGAGCCGCGAGTTGCTGGAAAAGGAAGTTGTGAACCGCTTTGTGCCCCGCGTCATCCGGCGCATGGCGGTGCAGGCCAGCGGAGAGTTCGTGGAAAAGTGGTCGGGACGCCTGATTCCGCTGGCCAGTTCGCTGATCGGCGCGGTGCTGAATTATTACTTCGTTCGTGCCTGGGGACGGCGTGCCGGGTCGCACTTCCGGCAGCGGCACATGGAAGTACGCCGCCAGCACCAACTCCAGGACTCCAGCCTGCCGCTGACGGGTAGGTCGCGGCTTCTGTCGTGAGCGGATGCATTTTCCATGTCCGCCCGGGGTGCCAATCCATTTTGAAGGCCAGGAATAGCTCGAAATCATGACTACATTCTTCTGTTCTGCAATGCTGTTTGATCTGGATGGAGTATTGGCCGATTCCACCGAGTCAGTGGGCCGCGCCTGGCGCCGCTGGGCGGAGGAGAACGGCGTGGAGCCTGAAAAAGTTGAGGCGATCATGCACGGACGCCGCACCGTCGAAATTGTGCGGATGGTGGCTCCGCATCTCGATGCCGAGGCCGAGGCAAATAAGATTGAGCGGCGCGGAGCGGAGGAGGACGGCAAAGCCGGCGTAGTGGTGATGCCGGGCGCGGCCGCACTGCTGCAGTCGCTGCCGCGGGACCGCTGGGCCGTGGTGACCTCGGGTACGCGATTGGTGGCGACGTCGCGGCTGCGGCTGACGGGATTGCCCGTGCCCGACGTGCTGGTTCCCGCCGACGAGGTGGTGCACGGGAAGCCGCATCCCGAGCCGTATTTGAAGGCAGCTTTGTTGCTGTCCGTGAATCCCGGGGAATGTTTGGTTGTCGAGGATGCTCCCGCCGGAATCCAGAGCGCTCATGCCGGAGGCATGAAAGCCATCGGGATCACCAGTACCTATCCAGAGTCAGAACTGAAAGAAGCGGATGCGGTGATTCATGCGATGACCCAGATTCGCGTGCGCGCTGAGGGTGGAAGATTGCGAGTGGATGTGTAGCGGCTTCCGCTTACGCTCCTGGAACCACTCCAGCCTTCCCAGGGTCGTAGGCTTTCTGCATATACTTTCTGGCCTCATCCAGCGCGCCCTGGGTGTTGTCGTTGGTCTGCAGGGCCTGGCGGTATTCGTTGGTAGCACGCTCGCGCTGTCCGGTGACATCGAAGATTTTGCCTAGCTGTACGTGGCTCCAGACCTCAGTCCAGCGGGGATCGCCGTCGCCGTTCAGCGATTCACGGTAGGCGTTGGCCGCTGCCTGGTAGTTGTGTTGCGCGAAAAACACTTCGGCAATGCGATAGTGGGCCAACGAGCTGTTCTTGCTGGTGTCGAGTGCTTTGTTGAATTCGCTGAGCGCGCCCGCGAAGTCGCCTTGCTGCACCAGCGCCTGCCCGCGCTCGATGGAAGCGCGCAAGCGTATATCTCCGGAATTCTTGAGAACCCAGTCGTCGGGGTCGATCGAGATACGCCGCGGGCGGCCGAAGGTCTCGGTGGTGAAGGCCGAGTCGGTGCCCACCACGTCAATGCGCTTGGTCTCGGTTTTGCCGTCCGTATCGATTTTCAATTCGACAGGCATGCGGAACAGGTCCAGATCCTGCGTGATCTGACCGACGATGCGGAAGCCTTTGTTGTTGCCCAGCCGGTAAACCGAATACTTGGTCTTGAATTCCGGCGCGCCGGTGGAATCGAACCACTGGGAAAAAAACCAGCGCAACTGTTCGCCGTACTTCTCCTCGGCGATGGCTTCGAAATCCGCGGTGCTGGCGGATTTCCCCGTATATTTGCCGAAGAACGCGCGCATGGTCGCGTCATACTTCTGGTTGCCTTCCACCCAGCGAAGCATGTGCAGAATCATGGCGCCCTTGTCGGTGACCAGCGATTGTGACTCGGGAGAATACATGTCCAGCTTGCTGGCGGTGGCAAGTGGCACGGTGTCGTAGGAGAGCGCACCGACCGACATGTCTTTCACTACCTCTTCGAGCGCCGCGCTTCCGGCCGCCTGCTCTACATAGCGCGCCTCGGAGTAGCGGGCAAAGCCGTCGGCCAGCCACCAATCGTCACGCACCGCCGGGCTGACAGAGACGCCCCACCACTGATGGGCGATGCTGTTGGCCAGCAACCGATAGTTCACCTTCGGGGTGACGCCGCGGCTGGCGATGGCGGCGATTTCAGGCGCCCACGCCGAGGGGACGGTGTCATCGGGAAGTTCGACCACCCGCAGCGTCGTGTCGGGAAGAGGAGCGTAAAGAGTTACGAAATAGGTAAATGCCTTGACCGCCGTCTCGGCGTAGAGCGCGCCTTGATTCTGATGAATGGGCTTGAAGAAAACATGGACATCGAGCCCGGCCTCATCCGTTTTGAATTCCTGGAAAACTCCCGCCACGATGGTCCCAGGAAAGCTGGGCTTGTCATAAACAAAAGTGAAGGTCTTGGTAGGAAACGCTCCGGCGGCAGCTTTCTTTGGCGCAGGGGTATCCGCGACGGTTTCCTTGCCGCTGCCGATCACGATCATGTGGGCCGGCACGGTGACGCTGATGGTTGCGGTGAAGCGGTTGATGCCATAGGCATTCACCGGAAACCAGCGTCCGGCATAGAGCAGGTAGCTGGTGTCATCGCTAATCGAGGCCAGTTTCAAACCCTGCACTGGACTGTCGTCCGCTGAGCTCAGTTCGCCTTCGTATTCGAAGGTCAGTGTGGTCGAGGTATTTTTAGCCATGTCGCTGGCCAGTTGGACGCGCACGGTCGAGTCCTGAGCGATGCGCTCGGCAGTCACCGGCTTGCCTGCATCATCGGTCACCTTGGTGACGCGCAGGCCGTTGTGCAGTTCAAAGACGGCCGCATTCAAGTCTTCGAGAGCGGTGAACTTGACCTTGGCTTGCGCCTTGAGCTGATGGGAGTGGGGTAGAAGCTCCGCGTCAATCTGGTAGTCGTCCACGCGCAAGCGCATCTTCTCGGCGGCGCGGGCCAGCGAGCACATAGAAAGAAAGAAACAAGTCATCCCAACCGCTAAGGTCCAACGCAGGCGCCGCGGCTCAAAGGACATTAAGAAGGATTCTCCTGGCGAAGGGTTAGATTAAGATTGTTACGCAAAAGATGCCCTGCGACAAGGTCTGCGACGCTGGAGTGGTGGCTTGGTTTGCTTTCTGCCGGTTTCGCGGCGCTCTCCATGGCTGTTTTCGGCGGACTCGGCGGTTAAAGGCTGGGTTTTGCCTCCGGACAAGAAGAAGCTTTAACCACGGAAGTCGCGGATAACTTGGGCGGAAGTCGCAGATAAGGAGAGTGGTTTAATGAGGTCTCAACAGCCCCACAATGTCTTGGGCGGCCCGCTCGCTGGGATGCGGACCTCCATTCTGGGGACCGCGCAGGTGGGCCTTCACCCCGGCCAGGCCTTCCAGCATTTTGTCGCGGGCGGAGCCGTCGGGCAGGATTTCATTCAGCTCGGCTACGACTTTGGCAGCAGTGAAGTCGCTTTGCACCAACTCCGAGACGACTTCTTTTCCGGCGATCAAGTTCACCATGGCAAAATGGGGAACCTTCACCCGGGGTTTGCCCAGCCAATAAGTGAGCGGCGAGACCCGGTAAACCATGACAAAGGGCAAGCTCATCATGGCGGCCTCCACCGTGGCTGTGCCGCTAGCGATGATTCCGGCGCGGGAGTGATAGAGGGCAGGCAGGGAATCGGGAACGAGGTGGATGGGAGCGGACCGGCCGGTCAAACTCTGCACCCAGTTGCCATCCAGAGTAGGCGCGACTGGCAGCAGGAATTCGTAGGCCAGGCCAAATTGCGAGGCCGATTCGACGAATGGCCGGCAGATTCATCCCGACTTCTTTCACGCGGCTGCCGGGCATGAGCGTGATCCAATGCTTCTCCGGGTCGAGCCGGTACTGGGTGGCATAGTCGCCGCGTTCGATGGTGGGCTGGGAAGATCGGCAAGGGGATGGCCGACGAATGTGGCGTCCACACCGCGGTCGCGGTAGAACTGCTCTTCGAAGGGAAAGATTACGAGAGCCTTGGTGATGTACTTGCGCAGAAGGCGGACGCGCCCTTGCCTCCATGCCCAGAATTGCGGGGCGACGTAATAGACCACGGGAATACCGCGCTTTTTCATCTGGCGGGCGACCCGCCAGTTGAAGGCCGGTGAATCAATGACGACGGCAAGATCGGGCTTACGCTTGTCGGCTTCGGCGATCAGTTTGTGAAACAGGCCCCAGATTTTGGCAAGCGGCTCAGAATTTCGGTGATGCCGACGACGGAGAGATCTTTGGCATCAACGACGATGTCACATCCGGCGGCACGCATTTTTTCTCCGCCGACACCGAAGAATTCGAGCGACGGATCCTGGCGTCGGAGAGCTTCGATGAGCTGCGCGCCATACATTTCACCCGAGGCCTCGCCGGCAGAGATGAGAATTCGCACTGGAGTATTGTAATTCGCGGTCGCTGGATTTGGCGGTCGCCAGACTGGAACGATGGGTGCCCCATCCTAGTCGCGCTTTTGGCGACCAGGGTGGGATTTCACAAACGCCAAATTGAGAGGATCTCCTGATCATTTGCCGCATCTCTGCATATGAAAAAACAAATGAGTTTCATGCGCCGGCACACGATTGTTTTCATTTTCTTCGCGGCGATGGCGTCGTTCGCACAAACGCCTCCGCCGCCCGCCAAGCCACTGTTCACCTTTCAGGAAGTCATGGTCCGCATGCGCGATGGGGTTCATCTGCAGACGGTGATTCTTGCGCCGGTAGACCAGTCTGGCCCGCTGCCCATTCTGTTTCGCCGCACCCCTTATGGAGTGCCCGATAAGGCGCCCACCGAAATGTCCCCGAATTGGAAGGAGTTGGCGGAGGATGGTTACATTTTCGTCATCCAAAATTTGCGTGGACGATTTAAGTCGGAAGGTGTGTTCAAGCTGTCGTCCTATGTTGATCTCGACGATCCCCGAGCCACCAACGAGACCACCGATGCTTACGACAGCATCGATTGGCTGGTGAAGAACGTGCCCAACAACAACGGGAAGGTCGGCATGTTTGGTGTTTCCTACGATGGCCTGACCACGGGGATGACGTTGCTGCATCCCCATCCGGCGCTCAAGGCGATCAGCGAGCAGGCTTCGCCCGTGGACCAGTGGATGAATGACGACTTTCACCGCTATGGCGCTTTGCGCGAGAGCTACGCCTTTGAGTACAGCGTGCTCGAACAAGCCAACAAGAATCAGAACACGCATTTCAATTTTGAGACCTACGATACCTACCAGTGGTATCTGGACCTGGGGCCGCTATCGAATATCAATGCCAGATATCTTCATGGCTCGATTCCTTTTTGGAATTCGAACGTTGAACATCCGAACTACGATGAGTTTTGGCGGAAGGAGGGATGGGTTAACCAGCTTCACGCTTCCACCGTGCCGAATCTGAATGTTGCCGGGTTCTGGGATCAGGAAGACCCCTGGGGACCATGGCAGATTTTTCGTCATGCCGAGGAAAGCGATCCGGACCGCAACAACTTCATGGTGGCGGGGCCGTGGTATCACGGAGAGTGGCAGAGTCCGAAGGGAGAAAGCATCGGAATCATCCCCTTTGGCGGACATGAGACGGCGCGCGAATTTCGCGAAAACATCGAAGCGCCTTTTTTTCGCTACTATCTGCACGGCGCCGGCGAGAAGCCCACCTGGCAGGCGGCAACGTTTCAAAGTGGCTCGAATACCTGGCATACCTACACGGCGTGGCCGCCGAAAACGGCGCAGGCCGAGAATCTTTATTTGCGCGGCGATGGCACGCTGTCTTTCTTGGCGCCGGCGGCGAACGAAAGCGGCAAGCCCTATCGGCAATATGTTTCCGATCCGGCGAACCCGGTGCCCTACCGGCAGCGGCCGGTTTCGCCGACTTATCCTGGAGGAGATTGGCGCGCCTGGGAGGTGGCGGATCAGCGCTTTGCGGATCATCGCCCGGACGTCCTCACATTCGTCAGCGCGCCGCTCGATCACGATCTGACCATTACCGGCGCGGTTGCTGCTGATCTCTTCGCTTCAACTTCCGGCACGGACAGCGATTTTGTGGTGAAGCTGATTGACGTCTATCCCGAGAACGCCCAGAAAAATGATTGGGAGGCGAGTGCCGGACCAAAACCTGGGCAGTACGCACAATCGCTTAACGGATACGAATTACCCATTGCGATGGAAGTGCGGCGGGGAAGATACAACGCCAGCTATGAGCATCCCAAGGCGCTGGTGCCTGGCCAGCCTATCGAGTGGAAGATCTCATTGCGTGACCGCGACCACGTTTTTCTGAGAGGGCACCGGCTGATGGTGCAGATTCAGTCCACCTGGTTCCCGGCGATTGACCGCAACCCCCAGAAATTTGTGCCGAGCATTTATCAGGCGAAGGCGGGCGACTTTGTTGCGGCGACGCAAAGAGTTTATTGCTCGCCGAAGATGCCGTCGCATATTGTGCTGCCGGTGGTACAGTGACGGGCGCAGCCAGGAGACACGTAGGGACGGACGCCCTCGTCCGTCCGGCCGACTCGAAGAGTCGGCAGTTTCCGCTAGCCAAAAAGAACCCGGCTAGATTCCCCGCGATGTCAGCTCCCCTGCAAGAATTTACTTGTGGAGTTCCACGGCGACGACCTGGTCCTTGACTGACTTGTCCGCCGGCTCGATAAACTCGACCTTCGCCGGCCGGCCTTCGATTTGGGTGCAGGGCTGCATGTCCCCCGTCGGCGTGAAACCCAGAGCGGAGAACGGAATCTTGTAGTAATTCGGCGAGTGCATTCCGACCTCGTGTGCGCCCGCAACCACCACAAAATCCATGGCGCTCAGTCCGGAGCACTGGACATTTTTGATGGTCCCGGTCACGAAGCGGTGCGGGCCGCGCACCTCCTCCTCGTGGGGGGCGAGCGCGGGCTGCGAAGAATCAGAGGAACTCGTGTCAGCGGGTCTACGGGCGAGCTTAGGTGGCCCCGAGCCATCAGAAGCGTCCGTAGAGGTGGATCTCTGCGCGGCGCTCCGCTCATCCTGGCTGACGCTGCGATTGTATTGCTCCATCTGCTCCTGTGAAGCTTCGTACCGCTCGGCGTTTTGCAGAGCGGCCTGAAGCCGCATCTGGTCTGCCGGATTTTTCGCCACACTGGCGGCGCTGTTGAGCAACTGGATGGCATCCTTGGTCCGGTTCATCGCCATCATGATGTTGGCGCAATTCACTTTGAAAGCGAGACTCGCCGGATCCAGCCGGATGGCCGTGAGTTCAGCCGTGAGAGCCTCGTCAAGATTGCGGTGCCGCACCCCAAAGAAAGTTCCGAGGCGGTCGTAGGACGGCGCAAATTCAGGGTTGAGCTTGATCGAGGTATGAAGACTATTCTCAACCTGGGTTTCATCTTCCGGGCTGAGCGGGCCGGCATTCATGGCGATGGCGGCAAAATAGTAGTTCGCCAGATAGCTCTGCGAATTTAACTTTACAGCCTCTCCGTACCACTTGCGCGCTTCGTCGAGATGGTGCTCCTGAAATGCCAGAAAGCCCATGGTTTCGTGCGCCGAGGCATTGTTGGGATCATCTTTGAGAACTTCCGCGAGCAGGGAACGCGCGTCCGCGGCCCGGTGATTGTAGGCAAGAAAGTCAGCGCGGACGGCGTCCGCCTGCGCCGCTGGGACGGGCTGAGCCTTAAAAGCAGACTGATCCACCTGGGTGACCGCGGGCATTTTGAAATAATTGAAGGCGCTCTGCTCCACATAATTCTGGAGTGCTTGCTGGAGCTTTTTCAGGTCACCGAAAGCACGGGTCGCAGCGGTTACCGAGTCCGTGCCCTTGCTCAGTTGCGTTATGTACTCGGTGAGCAAGTGGGAATGTTGGGTGGCGTCTGTGATGGTCAGATAGTGGGTGAGGACCCAAGATTCGGCATAAAAGATGGAGCCTTTGTTTTCCTCGTGGTAATAAGGCGAATTGCGATCCACCGCCAGCAAGACAGGCAAAGGAAGCAGTTGGTTTTGCCGGAGGAGCATAAGGTTCTCCGGGCTCGGTTCGCCTAGCAGAGCCTCCTTGTCGCGCAAGTCTGTGGTCTGATAAAACTCCGCCCAACCTTCGTTGAGCCACAAAGGCAGCCACTCCTCGCTTCGGCTGGTAATCAGGTGCGTGTATTCATGGTAGACGGTTGAGTAAGGATGATCGCCCTCTGCATCCAGGCGTAGCAGAATGTAGTTCTTGTCGGGGGCCCGCAGAAAGAGTCCGGCAAGCTGCAATTTTCCTTTGCCCAGATAGGCTTCGGGTTCGAGAGCGCGAAAGTCTTTTTCGTCTTTGGTGGCGATTACCACGATGGGCGAGGCGGGATCTACATGCATCTGCGGAAACTGCAGATGAAACACCATGCGCATGCGCTCGAACTGGTCGACAGCATGGCGAGCCTGTTTTTCGCTGCCGTTGGTGATGACCAGGAAATGCGGGCTCTGCACCTCAATCCAATTTTGCGGCTTGTCCCAGGCCAGGGAAAGGCTGGCGACGAGTAGCGGCAGAAGCAAGAGAATGCTTTTGCGCATAGGGCTTTTCGGCACCAGTCATATACCCAACCACGCTCCCAGTCAAATGAATGTATGGTGAAGCGACTTCTAGTCATCCGCGCTGGTAGTGAATTCCGGCATTGAGGCAGAACTCGCGGGCGAGGCCTGCCCTGAGCCTTGTCGAAGGGGCGCGCGCGCCAGGTTCATCTCCTGGTCTTTGTATTGCAGTTGGTACAGCTTGTAGTAGATGCCGCGATTGGCCAGGAGTTCCTGATGCGTGCCCATCTCGCGCACTTGTCCCTTGTGCATGACGATGATCTTATCGGCGCGCTGAATGGTGGAAAGGCGGTGCGCGATGATGATCGACGTGCGGCCTTCGACCATGCGCGCCAGGGCGTCGCGCACCCGGAATTCGGTTTCGGTGTCCACGCTGGAGGTGGCTTCGTCGAGCACCAGAATTTTGGGCTCGTGCGCCAGGGCGCGCGCAAACGAGATGAGTTGCTTCTGCCCGGTGGAGAGCGTCGAACCGCGCTCCCGTACCTCTTCTTTGAAGCCGCCCGGCAAAGCGCGGATGAAGTCGGTGAGGTTTACGTCCTCGGCGGCCTTGGCTACGTCTTCATCTTCAATCCATTCGCTGCCAAGGCGGATATTGCCCTCGACCGTGCCGGTAAAAAGAAATGGATCCTGCAAGACCACGCCGAAGCGGCGGCGCAGGGCGGGCAAATCCATTTCCTTGATGTCCACGCCGTCAATGGTGATCGCGCCTCTTCTGCACATCGTAAAAGCGCATCAGCAAGGAAATGATTGTGGTCTTGCCGGCCCCGGTATGGCCCACGATAGCGACCGTTTCTCCGGGTTCGATCGTGAAGCTGACATCGCGGAGAACCCAGTCGGGCTCGTTTTCGCGGTTCTGGGGACATCCGCGCGGCTCTTCGAGCTGGCCGGACCGCCCAGGGCGGCTGCCCCCACCTGGGTCTCCAGAGCCATAAGCGAACCAGACCTGCTCGAAACGGAGGCGGCCCGGACCATCCGGCATCTTGGTCTCGGCCGGGGAGAGTAATGTCCACCGGCGTATCCAGTAGTTTGAAAACGCGCTCGCTGGCGGCCATGGCGGACTGCAGGATGTTGTATTTTTCGCTCAGGTCCTGGATGGGCCGGAAGAATCGCTGCGCGTACTGCATGAAGGCCACCAACACGCCGATGGTGGTGATTCCGCGAATCACATTGTTGCCGCCGAACCAGATCACGCAGGCGATGGCGATCGAGGAGAGAACTTCCACCACCGGATAATAGACGGCGTGCGCCATGATGGCGTCCTTGAACGCTTCCATGTGCACGGCGTTGACCTCGGAGAACTTGCGGTAGCCCGCTTCTCCCGGTTGAAAAGTTGCAAAACCACCATGCCGCTGACGTGCTCCTGCAAATAAGAGTTGATGCGCGCGATAGCGATGCGAATGCGCCGGTAGGAGTCGCGCACCTTGTCGCGGAAAATCTTTGTGCCGGCGGCGATGAAGGGCAGCACGGCGAAGGTAATCAGCGCCAGCCTCCAGTTCATGTTCAGCATGATCGCGAGAATTCCGGCCAGCACGAAAATGTCTTCGAAGATCGCCACTACCCCGGAGGTGAACATGTCGTTCAAGGCGTCCACATCGGTGGTCACGCGGGTGACCAGGCGGCCCACTGGATTCTTGTCGTAAAAACCGATGTGCATGCGCTGCAGGTGGCGGAAGATCTGGCTGCGCAGGTCAAACATGACCTTCTGCCCGGTCCACTGCATGAAATAGGTCTGCACGAAGTCGAGAAGAAACCCGAAAACCAGCATGCCAACGTAGAGTCCCGGCGATTTGGGCGATGCCGGTAAGGGGCGCGGGGCTCAGCCACTTCCAAAATGCCGAGGTTGCACCCGGGCTACGAGCCAGATAGCGGTCAATGGCGACCTTGGTCAGGTAAGGGCCCAGGACGTCGGTACCAGCTTTAAGAACGATCGCCACCAGGGCCAGCCCCACTTGCCAGGTATAAGGACGCAGATAGCGCAGCAGCCGCTTCATCAGCCGGCTGTCGTAGGCTTTTCCGAGGATGTCTTCTTCGTTGGCGGAGGCCATGCTAACTAAAGGGTATCGCAAATCGCGATGGTAACGGCAGCCTCCCTGGATGGAAAAGGTCTGGCCGGGTACCAGGGCGATCCCGCCCGAAACTCCAGCCCTGTTGACTCCCCGGACCGAATGCACGTTGGTAACTTGGTCCATTTCTGGACGCAGACGGATAATGCTCGAACTGGGAAGGGTTCTGGCCTGCAAGGTCTATCTCATGAAACCAATTGTCCTACGTCGAGTCATTGCTGGTTTTGTATTGACCGCCATCGTTTCTGGCGGGGCCGGCAGTCCTGCTCTACCGCGTGGCCATGCAATTCCGCGAAAACCGGCTGAGCGTTGCCCACACCCGGGAAGTATCTCAGATACTTTCCGGAACCTGTCCACCAGCATTGAAGAAGCCCAAACCAGCGCTTCGCGTCTATGTGCTCACTGGCGATTCCAGCTACCTTGGCGCCTTACGATTTCGCCCTTTCCACCAAGCCACCAAATCTGCAACACCTGCGGTCGCTAGTCGCGGATGACCCGAGCCAACAGGTCCGGTTAGCAGAGTTGCAACCGCACATCGAGGCGGGATTGCGAACCCTGCAACACATTGTTGAATTGCGGCGAGATCATGGGCTGGAGGCCGTATTGCTCCAGGTCATCGCCGAGGCCAACCGCCGGCGAGACGGAAGATCGCGAAGCAACTCTATTTCCGCCATGCAGGATGAAGAGAATCGGCTGCTCGAACAACGCCGGCAGAAATACGATGCCAGCGTGCGGCGGACCAGTGAGTTGTTCGCGGCGGGCATCGTCATTCAGTGTCTTTTGCTTCTGCTGGTTTGCGGTATATTCCTGCGCGACGCCTCGTTCCGGGCCCAGGCCGCCCGCCAGATGGAGGTGGCCAACGCCCGTCTGGCCGCCATCCTGGCAACCACCGGGGATGGCATCTATCAGCTCGACCGTGAGGGCCGGCTGGTCTATCTGAATCCCGCCGGGGAAAGGCTGCTGGGCTACGATCAGAACGAGATTCGCGGCCGCAGCATGCATGACCTGATTCACTCCCGCACCCCGCAGGGCGAGTCCCGCCCGGCAGAGACTTGTCCGTTGCAGGCCGTGCTTCGAAATGGGGTGCCACATAGAAGCGCGGAAGACTGGTATCAGCGGAAGGATGGAAGCTTCATTACCGTCGAGTGCACCAGCACACCGCTGCGCATGGATGGCGAGATTACCGGCGCAGTGCTTTCGTTCCACGACATTACCGAGCGGCAGCAGCGGGAAGAGGTATTACGCTCCACCATGGCGCTGCAGAAAGCCATCTTCGATAGCGCCAGCGCTGGCATTGTTTCGACCGATGCGCATGGCGTCATCACCACCATCAACTCCGCCGCGGAGCGCATGTTGCAATACTCAGCCGATGAGGTAGGGGGCAAGGCTACGCCCGCGATCTTCCTGGATACCGACGAAATTGCCCAGCGAGCCGCCGCGCTTAGCCGGGAACTAGGCGTGGCCATCGCTCCCGGATTCGACTCCTTCACCGTCAAAACCATGCGCACCGGCGTGCCCGACGAAAATGAATGGACTTTCATTCGCAAAGATGGCACGCGCTTGCCGGTCCGGCTGTCCGTGACCTTACTCCGCGACGCTGCCGGCCGCATCAACGGGTTCATGGGAATCGCGGAGGATATCACCGAACGCAAGCGGGCAGAGAGTGCTTTGCGCGAGACCGAAGCCAGGCTGAGGGCGTCTTTAGAGCGCGAGAGAAGCGCCGCCAGAGTCGATTTTCTTACCGGCATCCTCAACCGGCGTGGCTTTTTTGAGATCGCCTCCAGCGAATCGCAGCGCTCGCGACGCTATCAACGTCCGTTATCGATGGTGTATGTGGATTTGGATAATTTCAAAGCCGTGAACGATACCATGGGGCACGACGCGGGAGATGAATTGCTGGTTGAGGTTGCCGCCGTCATCCATACCGAGGTCCGAGGAACCGATACCGTGGGCCGGCTTGGTGGAGATGAGTTCGCCGTGTTGTTGCCGGAAACCGATCAGGAACAGGGCACCGTGGTGGTGCGGAAGGTGCAGAAACAATTGCTGGAAGCCATGCAGCAGAAAAAATGGCCGGTCACCTTCAGCATCGGCCTGGTAAGTTTCGAAGTCCCACCCGAGTCCATCGAAGACATGATTCGCGAGGCGGACCGGGTCATGTATTCGGCAAAGCTCAAAGGAAAGAATTCCTTTGCCGTACACGGCATGGCTTAACTCCTGGAAGCTTATGCGGTTCGGCGCAGCACCAGGGCCGAATTTTTCGAGCCGAATCCCACACAGTTGCAGATGGCGTGCTCGATCTCAGCCTTGCGCCCTGGGTCGGGCACGTAGTCAAGATCACATTCCGGGTCCGGCACCTCCAGATTGATGGTCGGCGGAATCTTGCCGTGCTCCATGGCAATCAGGGTTGCGGCCAGGCTGGCTGAGCCGCAGGCGCCCTGGGCGTGTCCGATCTGCGATTTCAAGCCTGACATGGGAATCTTGCCCGCCTGCTCGCCCAGGGCCAGCTTGAGCGCGCGCGTTTCCACCCGGTCGTTCATCTCGGTGGAAGTTCCGTGCACATTGACGTACTGGATATCCTCTGGGACGAGCTTCGCTTCCTCCAACGCGACCGTGATGGCGCGGGCAGGCTCGTCCGGAGAATCGCTCATGCGCACCCGGTGGTAGGCCTCGCAAGTCGAACCATAGCCTACAATCTCCGCGTAGATGCGCGCCCCCCGGGCCCGCGCGTGCTCGTAGTTTTCAAGGATGAACATCCACGAGCCCTCGGCCAGAACAAAACCGTCGCGGTCGGCGGAAAAGGGGCGCGAGGCGCGCTCCGGAGCATGATTCCAGGATTGAGTTAAAGCCCGCAGCAGCGAGTAGCCCGTGATAATGCCCGGCGTAATCGGCGAATCGACTCCTCCCGTCAGAAACATGGGCTGAACCCCGGCTTGAATGTGCTGGTAGGCGTAACCGAAGGCGTCGGTCGAAGAAGTGCAGCCCGCAGTGACCACGTGGCTGTAGCCGCGGAATCCGAAGCGCATGCTGATCTCGCTGGGAATCGTCCCCATGGTGCCGCTGGGAATGCAGAAAACGCTCACCTGCTTGATGTGGCCGGAATGCCAGAGCCTGTACTGCTCTTCGGAGAATTCCTGCGCGCCCCCGCCCGTGCCCAGAATCACGCCAATTTCACGCTTCTCGTCCATGGACATGGCGGAAGGTTCGAGCCCGGCGTCGCGGATCGCTTCCGAGGAGGCGGCTATCGCCAAGGGCACGACCCGCGAAACATGCTTGCGTTCGCGGGCATCCACCCAGGCCAGTTCGTCGAATTCGGGGATTTCGCCGGCCACCTGCACCGGCAGGCTGGACGGATCGAAACGTGAAATGCGCTTGACTCCGGACTTGCCCTCCAGAATGGCGCGGCAAAAGGCCTCTTTGCCCATTCCATTGGGGCTGACCACGCCCATGCCGGTAATCACCACGCGAGGAAGCATTGAGTGTCTGGAAGCCCGTGGTGCAAGTGCGGTTTGTATCAGGGTATGCCTTCAGGCATACCGTAAGTGCCGTGTTATGAATCCGCCTTTAGGCGCTGTTCTTCGTAATTCGACATTCACCACAGGCTGCTAGGGCGGGAAACAGGCAGCCGCCACGCAATCTTCAACCTGAGATGCAGCGCTTCATCCTTACGTTACCCGCCCGTGAAATAATCAATCCCAATGCCGCTGGGCCTCTATCTCTCGGTTCCATTCTGCCGTACTAAGTGCAGCTACTGCAACTTTGCCTCGGATGTCTTCTCCCGCGCCGTCTTCGAGCGGTATGTGGAACGGGTTTGCTCCGACCTCGAACACGCGGCTGAGACGGCGCGCCAGATGGGCGGGCGTTTTACCCCTGCCGTGGATTCGGTGTACCTGGGCGGCGGCACTCCCACCGTATTGGATATAAGCCAACTGGAGCGGCTGTTTGTCACCATTTCGCAAAATTTTGCGGTGGCGGCTGGGGCTGAAGTTACGGTGGAATGCGCGCCCGGAACGCTGAATCCCGCCGTGCTTGAGGCTTTGCAGCGCTGTGGCGTGAACCGCGTCAGCCTGGGAGTGCAATCGTTTGTGGATCGAGAGGCGGCTGCGGTGGGGCGTTTGCATAAACGAGAAACCGTGCTGCAGGATATCCGAGGGCTGAGGGCCGCCGGAATTACCAGCATCAATGTCGATCTCATCGCTGGATTGCCGCACCAGACGGCCGAGAGCTGGGAGTTCAATCTGGCGGAAGTGCTGGCCTGCGGCGTGCCCCACGTGAGCGTTTACATGCTGGAAGTGGATGAGGATTCCAGGCTAGGCCGCGAAGTCATGGCGGGTGGAACGAAATACCACGCGCATTTTGTCCCGGAGGAAGACTTGACCGCGGATTTATATGTCGCGGCCTGCGAGCGGCTGGAGGCGGGCGCTGTAAAGCAATATGAAATTTCCAACTTCTCGCGGCCGGGTTTCGAGTCTCGCCACAATTTGAAGTATTGGACGCGACAGCCCTATCTGGGTTTTGGCGTCGATGCGCACTCCATGCTTAAACTCCAAAGCGAAGTGGAAGCCGTGCGCTTCTCGACGCCGGATTCGCTGGAGGAGTATCGTTGCAGCGAAGCCTGCGACGCGAATTCCGGTGTCGCGGCAGGCCGCGCTGGAAGAAACATTTTTTCTCGGTCTGCGGCTGAATGCCGGGGTGGATCTGCAGCCGCTCGCCCGGCAGTTCGGGGAGGAGGCCGTGCAAGCTTCCTCGGGAATCATCACTGAGTTGGTGAGCGACGGTCTGCTGGAGTGTGAAGGCGGCGTAATTCGGCTGACGTCTCGCGGCCGTCTGCTCTCCAATGAAGTGTTCGCGAGATTTATTGCAACCCCGACAATGGGTGTCCCATCCTAGTCGCGCCTTTGCGACCGGGGTGGGGTTCCACAAATGCCTGCGGTGAGAGATCGCACTGCGACTCCACACATTCCTCCCCCGCAGGTAACTTTTCCTCGTCATTCCGCTATGTTCTAATAACTTACCCACGGGAGGCCGCCTTGGACTTCCAACTCAACGACGAACAACTTCACCTCAAAAAAAGTGTGCGCGACTTCGCCGAGCGCGAAATCTTGCCCCACGTCATGGAGTGGGATGAGGCCAGTCAGTTCCCCCTGGCCACCATCAAAGAGCTGGGCAAGCTCGGCTTGCTGGGCGTGATCTTTCCGCCGGAGTTTGGCGGGGCGGGCATGGGCTACGTCGAATATGTCTCCGCCATCGAAGAACTGTCGCGCGTGGATGGGTCGGTGGGCATCATCGTGGCGGCGCATACTTCGTTGTGTTCGAACCACATCTTCCTTGCCGGCAACGACGCGCAAAAGCATAAATATGTCAGCAAGCTGGCGACCGGCGAATTCATCGGCGCCTGGGGACTGACCGAACCATCTTCCGGATCCGATGCCGGCAGCGCCCGCATGACCGCAGTTCGCCGCGGCAACCATTGGGTGCTCAACGGCACCAAGACGTTCTGCACCAACGGGCATTACGCCGATGTTCTTGTCGTCATCGCGGTCACCGACCGCGCCGCCCACACCCACGGCCTTTCGGCCTTCATCGTAGAAAAGGACACCAAGGGCTTTCGCCCCGGCAAAAAAGAAAACAAGCTGGGCCTGCGCGCCAGCGATACCGCCGAACTCATCTTCGAAGATTGTGTAATTCCCGCTGAGAACCTCTTGGGAGTCGAAGGCCATGGCTTTGTGGACGCCATGCGCGTGCTCGACGGCGGGCGCATTTCGATTGCCGCACTTTCTCTCGGCATGGCGGAGGGAGCCTACGATGCCGCGCTCAAGTATTCCAAGCAGCGCCGCCAGTTCGGTAAATCCATCAGCAGTTTTCAGGCAATCCAATGGAAGCTGGCCGACATGGCCACCGAAATCGAAGCGGCCAAACTGCTCACCCTGCGGGCGGCCGCAATGAAAGATGCCGGATTGAAGACCACGATGGAATCCTCCATGGCCAAGCTCTTCGCCAGCGAAGTCGCGGTCAAGTGCGCCAACGAAGGCGTGCAGATTCACGGCGGCTACGGCTTTATCAAAGACTATCCCGCGGAAAAGTTCTATCGCGACGTAAAGCTCTGCACCATCGGCGAAGGCACCAGCGAAATTCAGCGGATGGTGATCGCGCGGCAATTGCTGGAAGAGTAAGAGGCGCCGGTATACAGGGATCCTTTGCCCACGTTTGCGCACAGGGTTTTGGGCGCTAACCGGGATCCTCACCTGCGGGCAAGATCCCTTCCGAGATTGAAACAGATCCCACACGGTGCACACAGCCGCGGAATCCCATCCCTTCGACTCCGCGCAGGGCAGGCGCACCCATAGTGCGCACTCGTAGTCGCATCCGGCCGCCTTTAGAATCAACTGCTTAGCCATAAGCTATTGAAAAGATTGGGAAGCCTAATACTCGCGATCCGATTCGGGTCGCGGTTTAGTGCGGCCAGGACGCCGCGTAGGATGCCCCGTAATCGCGCCAGGATCGTTTATAGGCGAGTTTTACGGCGTGGACGAGGTTCTAGCTCATGCGAGCATTGGCCGGGGCTAGAATTCGATTTGGCTATATCTATTAGATATACATACGACAATTCGTTTCCTGTCAACAAAGGTCCAATCCAATCTTCCCAGGACCGGCCTTTCGCTAAGCCCGGCAAGCAGGACCCCTTTTGCCTTGAAATTGCAGCCTTAGTTCCCTCTTCGTTCGCGCTGCATTTCTTTTAGATTTTCTCCCCGCCGCGCAAACTGACAGTTTATAGTTGGACATATCTTGATGTCGCGATTGCTTGGGGCGAGTGGTTTGGGGCGGTCTGACGTGCTCGTCCTGCGGCGGGAGGATGAGGACATGAAAATGAAGACATGGGTTCTATGGGGATTCTTCTTGGCGCTGGTTTTGGCAATCATGCCTGCAACGCGCGTCCAGGCCGGATCCAGCGCCTACATTTCCCAGGAGGACGCCGAGCAGGTGTGCCATGCCGAAGCTGTGCGTCGCTTAGGGCTGAATTTCGACGATGTGGGCACGGGCCGGCTGCGCCGTGTGGACGAAGGCAATTACCGGATTAAGTGGTTCACAGACCTTGCCAATGGCAATAATTCTGCCGGCTCCTGCACCATTGACAGAGGAGGAAATCTCCTCCGCTTTGACCAGGATGGCGGCATGGCTGGCGGTCCCGCTGGTTTCGGTCCGGTGGGCGATTATCCTCGTGTCAAAGTGGATACGGGAGGAGATGGGACCTTCGACGGTGGACGTTTTCGCAATGTTCACCTCGAGAGTGTTTATCTGGATATGCGAGAGCGCCCGACCCTAGTGTTAAGGGGCAGCCATGAATTCCGCATTGCTTTCAACGGAGAAGTAATTGGCGCCAGTCAGCGTGAGTTCACCCTGCGGATCAACGGCTCCGACCACGGAGATGTGCATGGACGGGCGGAGATCCGGCTCAATCCGGACCGGAATGAGGTCGAGACGCTTGATTTTCACGGCACAATTGACGGCAGCGAGTTGAATAGCAGTTTTGCGGGCAGGCGCTAGATTCATCCCGCGTCCCGGCATATGAGGTACAGAGAACGCTGAAGAAACTCCGCTCTTGGCTTCAAGCCAGCAACCGCTGACAGAGCGTTTGGCGGGATAAGAAACAACCGCGAAGCTGGAAGCCGCGGACGAAGAGCAATTTCGCAGGAACAACAAAGCATGGGATTTTTTCCAGGCCCTTTGCATTCGGCTTTGCTTTCTTCGCGAACTCGGCGGAGGTTCTCGGCGATCTCTGCGGTTAAAGGCTTTCCATTTTGCCGGCTGCAAAAAATCTTTAACCGCCGAGGCCATAGAGAAAACCCGCAGAGGACGCCGAGCGAACCAAGAACATTGTCACCGGACTGATATGCGCCTTCCGCCCGCCTTGCTTCGTGCTACATTTTCCTCAGCCTTCTCATGCCGCAAAGCCTCATCCTCGTCAACCTGCTGATCAAGCTCGGCGTGGCCGCTTCGGCCGCCAGCATTCTGGGGAGATCCGTGGAGTTCAAGTCGCTACTCTTCCGCGAGCAGCGCGACTGGAAGCGCCAGATCTACCTGGTGCTCTGGCTGGGCATCCCCATGGCTTTGGGCGTGTATGTACGTTTCATCCAGACCAGCTTTCTGGCCGGCGATTTATCATTCGAGACCGCAATTTTGCTGGGCGTAATTGGCGGCCGGTTTACCGGAGTACTCGGCGGTTTGCTCTTAGGACTTCCCGCATTGCTATACGGCGAGTGGGCCACCTTGCCGTTTCTGGTGCTCTGCGGACTTTTGGCTGGAGAGATGCGCAGGCTCGCGCCCGGCCGCGATGACATCTGGTCGTTCTCGCCCTTCATTGATCTGAGCATTTACCGCTGGCTGCGGCGCAATTTACCCACGCCGAAGCTTTTTGAATGGCAAACCATTTTCTTTTTCACCATCGTGGGGTTGCGTTTTCTGCACGCGCAAATTCACCGCATGTTGCCGCACGCGACTTTCAGCCTGGAGAGTCCCACCTGGTGGGTCGAGCTACTGATTTACGCGACCTCGGTCATGGTGATCGGCACGGAACTCAAAATCTGGAACAGCGTGCGCATCCAGATCAAGCTGGAGGAGCAGGAGCGCCTTCTGCTGCACGCCCGCATGGAGGCGCTGAAAAACCAGATCAATCCGCATTTTCTGTTTAATACTCTGAATTCGGTTTCCTCGCTGGTGCGCTTTGACCCGGATATGGCGCGCGAGATGATCATCAAGCTGGCTAACATTCTGCGCCGCCTGCTAAGCAGCAGCGACGCTTTTGTCGCGCTGCGCGAGGAACTCGAATTCATTGACAATTATCTGGATATCGAAGTGGTACGCTTCGGCCGCGACAAGCTGCGCGTGCTGAAGGAACTAGACCCCGCATCGCTCGACGTGATGGTGCCCAGCATGTTGCTGCAGCCGCTGGTGGAAAATTCCATCAAGCACGGCTTGGCCTCGAAGATTGAAGGTGGCAGTATTCGTTTGCGCAGCCGTCTTTCGGAGTCGCAGTTGACCATCGAAGTAGAAGATGATGGCGTGGGCATGGGTGCGGCCAACCTGCTGGAGAAGCCCAGCGGCTTGGGCGGCACCGGCATCGGCCTGGCCAACGTGGCGGAGCGGCTTAAAGTGCTCTATGGTGACAGCGCCCGCCTAACCATTGACAGCCGCGAAGGGAAGGGAACTCTGATCCGGCTGCGCATGCCGGTGTTGCATGGCGAAGAAGCGGCGGCCGCGCTCCATACGGCAACGATCTACGACGAGCGCTCCAACACGCGCCGGTAGAAATCCTCATACTGCGGAATAATTTTGGTGGCGCAGAAGCGGGTCTGCGCCACTTGCCGGGATGCCTTGCCCATCTCCCGCAGCGCGCTGTCGTCGCCCAGCAACTCTATGGCGTAGCGGGCCATGGTCTCCACATCGCCCACGTCGGCAAGATAGCCGCTCACTCCGTGCTCGATCACTTCGGGCACGCCGCCCACGCGGGTGGCAATCGGGACCACTTCACAAGCCATGCCTTCGAGCGCCGCCAGCCCAAAAGATTCGGTTTCGCTGGGCAGCAGCAGAACGTCAGCCAGAGCCAGCTTCTCGTGGACCTGATCCTGCTTGCCCAGAAACACCACGTCATCGTGGATGCCTTTCTGCACCGCCAGCCATTCGGCGCGCGAGCGATCGGGGCCATCGCCGATCATCAGCAGTTTTGCCGGCATTTTCTGGCGCACCCGGTCAAAGATCTCGACCACATCCGTTACCCGCTTCACCGGGCGAAAATTCGAGAGGTGCACCAGAATGCGCTCGCCATGCGGCGCATATTCGGAACGGCGTTTGGTCAGGTCCGTCCCGCGGCAATACAGATCGCAGTTCACGAAGTTGTAGATCACCTGAATGTGATTCTTGATTTCGAACTCGCGCAGCGTGCGCTCCCGCAGATATTGCGAAATGGCGGTGACGCCGTCACTCTGCTCGATGGAAAAACGCGTGATTGGCAGGTAGGAATGGTCTTGCCCCACCAGCGTGATGTCGGTTCCATGCAGTGTGGTCACAAAGGGAAGCACACGGCGCTTGGGCCCGGCGGCAAGCATCTGCCGCGCCAATAACGCACTCACGGAATGCGGAATCGCGTAATGCACATGCAGAAGATGGAGTTCATAAATCTCCGCGACTTCCGCCATTCTCGTGGCCAGCGCCAGGTCGTAAGGCGGGAAGTCAAACAGCGGGTAACTTGTGACCTCGACTTCGTGGTAATGGATATTAGGATGCGGGCCAGTCAGGCGAATCGGCTGGGCATAGGAGATGAAATGAATTTCGTGTCCGCGCTGCGCCAACTCCAGGCCGAGCTCAGTGGCCACCACGCCGCTTCCCCCATAAGTGGGGTAGCAGGTAATCCCGATTCTCATGGCAATTCCTCCGAATTCCCGGACCCTTCCATTCGATGGTAACCCGGCGGGGGAGATTCAGGATTTTGCATTTGGCGCACGGCAAGAAAGAACAGCCTTCAGGGGATGAGTTCGGGCTAATGGGCCAAGCAGACTGGCGCTAGGAAGGGCGGTCTTCCCCGGTAGCCGACTTCTCCAAATACGCGTGCAGACGTTCTTTGGTTTCCTCGTTCAAGCCGGTGAACTCGATTCCCATGCCCACTCCCGGGTCGCTGGAGCGCACCATGCCGCCGGTGACGATTTTGTCCGAATCGATCCAAAAAGTAATGCTGAGCGGCGTGCCCAGAGGAAGGGGAACGAGTGTCTCTACATAACAGCCCCGCCCGCTGATGTCCGCCGCGTGGGTGTTCATAGGCGCTCCACTGCCACGCTCGTCACGCAGTTCGAACGGAAAATGCGTCCTCATCCGGGGAAAACGCCGCTTGTTTCTTTCGCCGGGAGTCTCGACTCTCTCCGGTTTCCGCTCTCCGCTGCCCAAATTGTCAGGCCAGGGACAAGGTTGTCCGCCGACAATCTCCACTTCGGTCTGCATTCTTCCCGGCAGAACGGCATCTCCCAGGCGCACCACGCGCACCCGGGTTTTCCGGCTTTCGTACTGCAGGCCGATGACTTCTCCAATCTTCAGCGGGTGCTCCATGCCGTTCAGCAGAGCGCCCGAGGAGGTGAGGTTGCAGGCCATCGCGTTCTGGAAAAAAGCGCGCCCATCCGCGTTCATGCCCCAGACGCGGACCAGAAGTTCCGCCGGGTTGTGAGACTCAGAGTTTGACATGGAATAGCCGGGCTCCCCACTGCACGGCTGTTCACAATCATAACCTGCTATTGCGCTTTCGCGGTTACGAACTAGATGCCGTCGTTGCCGCCCGGTAGGGTACTTCAGGCCAGCGCCAATTGGTGCGGAACGCACCTAGATCCGCGCAAGATCGCGATAGGAGAGGAGGTGAATGTCATTCTTCGCCAGGAGGGCAGGGATTTCGGGAGAGGTTAGGGTCTGCAGCTCCTTTTGCCGCGACCCCCACAGGTGGGTCGGCATGCCGCGCAACTGCGCATCGTCATAGCCAGGATGGCAGACCAGTTCCCAGGTCCCGTGCGGCAGGTGTTTGATGGTGTAGCGAAACAAAGACGCGTCCAGCCTGCCCGTGGACACCACGCCGAAGCTCCCCTCTGGCGAGATCATTCCCGCATCCTTGACCATGTGCCGGAAGGTCCCGGCAAAGACATTCAACATCCCTATCCCGAGCCAGCGTGGCCACAGGCGGATTTCCTGGATTAACAGGCCCAGTTGAACTGGTTCGAAGGGGTTGCGCACCGCGCGCACGCCGCACGCCTTGGCCGCCCTCAACAACGGTTGTAGCACTGCCGGAAACATATGGACATGTTTGTGCGTATCCACGTGAGTGACGGCGATGCCGGCCTGCTGCAGTTTGCGAATCTGGGCGGTCGCTTCGGCTTCAATTTCCTCCGCCATCAGTCTGCCGCTAAGCGCGGCGGCGGCGAAGCCTGCCCATCCACTGCGAAAAGCCCCCTGTCCGCCCTGATCGGCAACCAGGCTCGGGACTTCCTGAGCCGGAAGCAAGGGAACTCCCCCGATCAGGACCACGTGGCAGCCCAGGCTCAGACTCGGCACGGATTGGGCCAGGCGCACAGCTTCGTCGAATTCGGCTCCGTGCGCCATCAAAGTTGCTGAGGTCACAACTTTGGCCTGATGCGCCTCCAGGATGGCGCGGTTCACTCCCCGCGTGAAACCAAGGTCATCGGCGTTGACGATTAAATGACGCACGTGGTGCAGTCTAGCAGGGAAGCCTCACGTCCCAGAAGGCGGAGGAGTATATCTTCAAGATAACCTCGGAGAAGATGACTTCGGAGAAGATAACTTCGAGAAGATAACTTCGAGGATAGTCGAGGACGAGAGTCGTTCCGCGGAGAGGTTTCTTAAAAGCCCGTGGTGTAGGTGCGGCTTGTATCGGCGGATGCCTTCAGGCATACGTGAGTGCGTGCTATAAATCTGCCTTTAGGCACTGTTTTTTTGTTTCGACATTCACCACAGGCGGTTAAGGGCCAGGCGCGGGCGTTGTTTGACCCCTGTTTCCGCCGTCGGGTATAGTCCAGAAAGCGCTTCGGCGCAGTCTTTTCGCGGACCGCGATCCGGTTTGCATCGCGGGCGAAGGGCGGTTAGCTCAGCTGGTTAGAGCGCCTGCCTTACAAGCAGGAGGTCGCAGGTTCGAGTCCTGCACTGCCCACCATTTACATCAATGTTTATGCATGTTCTGTGAAGATGGGCGGGTGGCCTACCTTTACGCTTTTTGTAAGGTGGGAGCGGCAAGGTCAGCCACCATATTGTCTTTGCCTCGCGCCGTGTTAGATTGCGCATGTGACCGCTCATCTCAAGGGCTACTACGGTGTGCATTCGGCGGGAAGGCCGCGCTGCATGAGTCCATCTCTCCCCACCTTTGCAAAAAGCAAAATCGCAAAGGTGGGAACCCGCTCACCCAGAAGCCATCTTACAGACCCTGACGCAGTGCTCGACGGTCGGCACCGCCGCAACGCCCTCAGAATTGTGAGTGTAGATTGTTTACACCAGTTGTCCCTGGAATTCCTGGTAGAGGTGTCTGATGACAGATCTCCATTGCTTCAGACCTTACGTTTCATGTTGCTGGAAACTTAGCGAGCGCTCCTTCCGATCCCGCCTATTCTTGACCTTGGTTACTGCTTTCTTGGTCACCGGCGCTCACGCGGCTGCGCAGAATTGCGCGAACCTTTCAGTCGATGAGCATCACATTGTCTACCACGATGTGAAGACGGACGCTAGCGGAGGTATTGTTCCCTGGTACAGCGGCAGCCCATCCGTAGCCTACGATCACGACATTCGGCTCCTATGGGACTTCTGGAAGAACATGCGAAACTCTCCCAATGGAGTTCCATATTATCTACAGCATCAGGTATGGAAGGAGCATGAAGACGATCCTCGCGGACTTGGCGGCGATCAGATCAATATGGCGCTCGACTCCTGGAATCTCCTCTACGGATATCTGGGCGATCCCTCTATCCAGCAAAACATGATCATGATGGCCGACTACTACCTCGACCACGGGATGTCCAAGCCAGATATCCTCTGGGCCTACCTCCCTTACCCATATAACACCGACACCTATTCGGCCCAATACGATGGGGATATGCGGGCAGGCAGGGGATACCTTCAGCCCGACAAAGCGGGCAGTTTCGGTGCCGAACTCGTCATGCTGTACAAAATCACTGGCAATCGGCGATATCTGGACGCCGCCGTCAAGATCGCTGACACGCTTGCCGACAAGGCCACTCCGGGCAATGACAGTCAATCCCCGTGGCCCTTCCGCGTGAATGCCGTTACAGGGAAAGTCTCTGAACAGATAGCCAAACAGGATCCTCATGATGGCGTGATGTATGACGATGGCACGATGTATATTGCGTCATACACTTCAAACTGGACTCCGACACTTGCGCTCTTCAGCGAGTTGCAGTCTCTGCATCAGGGCCACCTGCAGAAATACCAGGACGCCTTTGCTCTGGTAACCGATTGGCTGAAGACTTATCCTCTTCGAACAAACGAGTGGGGACCATTCTTCGAGGACGGCCACGGGTACTCTGACACCGAGATTAACGCCGATACGATGGCGGCCTATATTCTCAATCACCCGGAGTGGGATCCGCAGTGGCAAGTGCATACGCGAGCTATTCTCGATTGGGTCCAGCGCCGTTTTGGGAACCACAACTTCGAGAAACTTCACGTAGTGCCGATCGATGAACAGACGGCTTACCTCGCTCCCGGCAATAGCCACACCGCCCGCTATGCTGCCGTCGAGTTACTCTATTGTGAGAAGACCGGGGACTGTTCAGCCAACCAGCAGGCCATCCGGCGCCTGAACTGGGCAACGTATTCGGTCGATGACGACGGTAAGAACTATTTTCCGTGCAATGACATCTGGTTGACTGACGGTTATGGTGATTATGTTCGGCACTATCTGCGCGCCATGGCCTCCGCGCCGGAGCTGGCCCCTCAAGGCGAGAACCATCTTTTGCAGAGTTCTTCCGTCATTCAACATATCCAGTATTCCCCGGATCTCATCACTTATCGGAAATTTGATGCGCAATCGGTGGAGCGCCTGAAGTTAGGTGCCGCCACCCCAAAGTCTGTCACGGGTGGCACCATGAACTGGGACGAAAAACAAAAGGTGCTCACCATCCACACTACGGCCAATGATGTGAGGATACTGCTCAACCTTGCATCCAATTGAAATGTAATCGCCGACGGCGCACCCCGTTGCCGTGGACAACCTTTCACCGCCATTTTCAGCCTTTGCCGTGCCGAAATCAGGAAAAGGCGAAAGCGATCAGTACCGGGGAAAATACCGAGGACCCTGGCAGAAATGGCTGATGAGATAACCGTGTCGGCTCCTCGCGGGCGAGTAGACTTGGAAGCGCTCAAGCGACCAAGGCTCGGAGGAAAGGAGCCGAGCGATGATGATTATAGGTTGCGATTTGCACACACGCTACCAGCAGATTGCGATGCTGGACACGGAAACGGGAGAGTTGGTGGAGCGTCGACTGGAGCACGAAAGTGGAGAGGCGCGAGCTTTTTATGCGGGGCTTTCGGGTGCGGTGCGAGTGGGGATCGAAGCCACCGGACACACGCACTGGTTCGAGGTCATGCTGGGGGAACTGGGGCACGAGCTATGGATGGGAGATGCGGCTAAGATCCGCGCGTCGGTGGTGCGCAAGCAGAAGACCGATGCGCGGGACGCGGAGCATTTGCTGAATCTGTTGCGTGAGGATCGCTTTCCCCAGATCTGGCGGCCGTCGCCGGCGGAGCGGGACTTACGGCAATTGGTCTGGCACCGGCAGAAGCTGGTGTGGATGCGAGGTGCGGTGAAGAACCAACTGCACGCGCTGGCCATGGGCGAGGGAGTGTGCCGCAAGAAAAAGCTGTTCACCGCGAAAGGCCGCAAGGAACTGGAGAGCCTGGCGCTGGGCCCGTGGGCCAGTTATCGGCGGCAGGAGTTGTTGCGGATGTTCGATGAGTTGGCGGGGGCGACGGCGCAACTGGATGCGGCGGTAGAGCAAGCCGCCAAGAATCAGCCGCTGGCGGTGCGGCTGATGACGCATCCGGGGGTGGGCCCGGTAACGTCGCTGGCCTTCGTGCTGATCCTTGGGCCGGTGGAGCGTTTCGAACGCAGTAAGCAGGTGGTGAGTTATCTGGGACTGAATCCGCAGGAACACAGTTCGGGGGGAAAACAGCGGTTGGGATCGATCAGCAAGCAAGGCAACCCGATGATGCGGTCGTTGTTGGTGGAAGCGGGTCACACGGCGGCGCGCTTCGATCCCGCACTGAAACGCATGTATCAACGTTTAAAGTTTCGCCGTGGGGCCTCGGTGGCGAAAGTTGCCATGGCCCGCAAGCTGGCCGTGAGGATGTACTGGATGCTGCGCAGCACGGCGGATTACGCGCAGCTGGTTCGCATGCAAGGCAGCCCGTGGGCCACCCTGGTGGAGAACAGTCCATCGCTGGGCTGATTGGGCGCCCTGCCTCCCGGAAGAGTCGGGAGTCTGAACAACGAATCATGGTGCCAGAGACCGAATAGATGGTTGGTGGAACTAGCTTCCACCGCAGGATTCTGAAAGCGAGCTAAAGTCGCGTGAGCAAAAGCAAGAGCAAAGGCTTTCTAATAAGCAAGAACAAAAGCTCGAGTTCAGCACGCGTCGCCACGAACCCTGAACTCAGATACTCTACGTGTCTCTTGACAACGCCGACAAGGTTATAGAGGGTGGCCCACCTTTCGCGGGCTTCGAAAGGTGGGGACCACGGTGCTCGACCTCATGGGATTTTGATCTTGCGTTCCAGTTCTAAAATTCTGCGATACGAGGTAATCACTGTCCAAGTCGTGGCTCTTGCAGCGGAGGAGTCCATCTCTCCCCACCTTTGCAAAAAGCAAAATCGCAAAGGTGGGCCACCCTCCTTCGCGGACCTTCACCGTCTGGCGTTGTTTAATGCCGCAGTTTTCTTCAGCGTCAATCCCACCAGGACTAGCAAGCTAGTACCAAGCAGCAGAAAACTCGAAGGTTCTGGCATTGCCACGGTAGGACTGAATCCGGACTGGGAAGTCAAAGTCGCGTTCTGGACTAAATTACCGTTTGCGTCGTACACGGCTACGCTCGTAATGGTCACCGGATCTAAATAATCTGCTGTAGCACTGCAGGAAAGGCCAGTTAGAGGACTCGCGGGCGGACATTGGGCAAAAGCGCCCAGATCAAAGCTGAAAGTAGCGATTCCGGCGCTCACTGGGGTCACTATTTGCACCGTAGATGCTCCGTTTGGCAGGAGGAAGCTGGTGGCGCTGCCTAATCCCTGAAAACTCTCGGTGGTTGGAATGCTGATGGCTGCCTCCGCCAAACCGGACGCAGAAGAACTGGTCGTTCCCGTTGAGCTCACGGTGGTGACGATCGTTCCGTTCGTCACCCCTGTCACGGTGTACGTATAACTGATGTCCGCCTGGGAGGATGCGACCCAGTTGGTTTGACCAGGGAGATTTGGAAGCGGTCCTGTACCCCCAGCGGTAGCGCCGACCGTTCCGGTAACCAGAGAACCCGTAGCACTTGCCGACAGGCCGCCCGCGCAGGAGGCGGTCGGGGTTGCGCTGCTTGTGCAAGTAAAGGTAGAGTTCTCCCCGGTTTCAGCGAGCAGAGTGACGCTATCTGCCCAGGTTGCTGGAATTAAGAGAAAGAAACAAACGACCAAAGCAACACGCGCCAACACGCTCCCACCCCTTAGGGCCTTTGTTCGTAGAGCCACGTTAGTCTCTCCTTCTTTCTCTATCCGCTGACTTTGGGACGGTCCGTGGAGGATAGCAATCGGCATGTAACGCTGCATGGACTCCACATCTGCGCTGCGGATAGGATTTTTTCTCTCACATACCGATACCGGCCATTGAAATCGAACCCTGGATTTACTGCCAATTGGACAAAGGGGCAATGGCGTGCCCGGGGGGAGGGCCGGAATTATTATCCAACTGATGTAGCGTGTCAACTCTTTTTTGTAAACGACTAAGCTGAAGGAGGTTATCGATATAGCGGGAATCCGGGGCTCAAAAGGCGCCGGTTTATTTCCCGACTCGCGATTAAGCCCCTCGGCGGAGTAACCCCGCCACCCGCAGGCAGCCGTAGGGCAGAGCCACCGTGGCTCCATAGAGCGGATTCACGTTCTTTCCAGTGTCAGGATTGAACCACTCCCAAGCCTGGGATACCCCATCCGCACGGCGGTTTTTCCGCAGGAACTCAACATAATCACGCGCCATATCTGCGGCTGCGACTTCATCGGATTGGCGCATGGCCACCAGATACCAGCCAACCGCGGTTCCCCAGTATCCGCCGTTTTGGTATTCGCCCAGGGGTGAGATTGTTTTCTGCCAGCCGTTGCGATTCTCCGAGTCGTTGGAGAGCAGATGCCTCACACACCCGCTCCGCACCGCCGTTTTCTCACGGTAGGCGCGGACCAGCGCGCGGCTGATCTGGTTGGCTGTCAACTCGTCTACCCCGCCGCTGTAGACCGCGAAAGCGCTACCCCATACATCCGGCTGGCGTCCGATTTCGGTCGCCGAATCCAGCCAGGCTTCGTCGTTGCCGACGGGGTCTTTGCCTGCGGGGCGCAGAAAGGCCGCCGGAATCGCCATCTTTATCTTGTCAGCGTCGTTCCGGAATGCCTTAGCTTTGTCCGTCCGGCCGAGCGCGCCAAACAACTCCGCGAGTTGTCGTGCCGCGGTCATTTTCAGGACCGAGGGAAACAAGAGCTTGCCACTTTTTGACACACTGTCACAAAAGCCAAAATCTTTCGCGTTTTCGGTATCCACGTTCCCCGCGACGCAGAGCCCCGTGTCCCCGTCACTCGGCACCCTGCGATAGGCGCGCTCACAAAGTTCTGAAAGCTGCATCTCTCCAAACGCCGTTTTGATTCGGGAGCGGAACAGAGCGGTGCTGCCGGACTGTTTCCAGTGATGGCAGGCGGCGCTGATGAAATAGAATTGGTCATCCAGCGGGGGATACTTTCCCCAACTACCGCCGCCCTGCTGGGCGCCCGTCTCGTAATTGCCGGGGTAGTACGTCGCCTTCCCATCGAAATTAATGTGGTCGGGAACAGAAAAAGCTGGCACCACCACGCCGGGACGCACCTGCCAATCGCGATCCCTCATTACGGACGAGATCAGACGAATCCAGTCTTCCACCTCGCGCACCGCGATCAGGCCGCTATCCAGCATCATCACCGCATCTCGAACCCAGAAAGCGGGATAGCCCATGTTGCCGCCGGGAACGTGAACCGTGTAAGGCGTGAGATTGCGCCACTTCCCATTGGCCTGCCCTGGCGAGAGCCGCGCCGACGAGACGATGCTGCGAGCCTGGCCAGCCAGAAAAACTTCATCAGCCGGGGACAACAATCGAACGGGTTTGCGAGCCGCTGCATAGCTGTATCCGAACCCAAGAAGCCAGCCCGTTATCTCCGCGGCCCCCATCTAGCGGCCTCCTCGCTGAAGCGTTTGCACGATTTCAATGTACCATCCGTCCAGGTAGTGGCTCAGTTTGAAACATTCAAGCAAAATTGTCATTCCGAGGCGCGGCCTTGTCGCGCGAGGAATCTGCTGTGTCGCCTGCCGAAAGCAGATTCCTCGCCGATAAAACTGGCTTCGGAATGACAACGTAGAAAGAGGTTTCACCAAACTAAGCCACCACCATCCGTCGGGTAGTGGCCACCGCCGCCCTGCACCCTGATACTATTTACAATTCCAAACGTACCCCGTGGAAGATTCGGCGCAATATCGTGAAAAGGATCATTTCCGGCTCACCGCAACGGGGTTCAAGCGTCTGAATGAGTTGGATGGGAAAATCAAGCTGAGGGGAAGATGAAGCCAACTGCCTGGGTACTTGTTTTCGTAGGAATGTTGATACCTTGCGCGGCCGCGCAACGCCTGCCCCAGATCGCCGTTCCGGACCACTACCAGCTCAGCTTCACGCCGGACTTCACCAAGGATAATTTCTCCGGGGAAGAGAAAATTCAGGTGAGCATCCTGAAAGCGACCACCGAAGTGGTGCTGAACGCTGCCGAGATTACGTTCCAGGGGGCGAACATCGCGAGCGGCGGCAAGACCCAGACTGCCAAAGTCACCCTGGACCCCGCCCGTGAAATGGCGACGCTAACCGTGGAGCAGCCGCTCCAGCCCGGACCGGCCACCCTCGAGATTCATTACAGCGGAATTCTGAATCATGATCTGCACGGTTTTTACTTAGGCAAGGACGATCATGGCCGCAAGTACGCGGCAACGCAGTTCGAGTCCACCGACGCGCGCCGAGCCTTCCCATCGTTTGACGAACCGGCGTACAAAGCAACCTTTGAGGTGACGGTGAGCGCGCCCAAGGAAATGACGGTGATCTCGAACACCAAGTCCACCTCGGATACGCCTGGGCCCGCGGAGGACGCGCACACCGTGAGCTTCGCGACCACTCCCAGGATGTCTTCCTATCTGGTGGCGATGGTGGTTGGCCAGTTCGACTCTGTGGAAGGATCGGCGGAAGGTGTTCCCATTCGCGTATTCAGCACTGCGGGCAAAAAACAGCTGGGCACGTATGCGCTGCAATCCGCGGAAGACATTCTCCGTTACTACAACCAGTATTTCGCCATCAAATATCCTTACGGAAAGCTGGATCTCATCGCATTGCCCGATTTTTCCGCGGGTGCAATGGAAAACACCGCCTGCATCACGTTCCGCGAAAATGCGCTGTTGCTCGATGACCAGCGGGCTTCGGCAAATCAGCATCGCGGCGTGGCGGCGGTCATCGCCCACGAGATGGCGCACCAGTGGTTCGGCGATTTGGTCACCATGCAGTGGTGGGACGATATTTGGCTGAATGAAGGCTTCGCGACCTGGATGTCCGACAAGCCTCTCGAGACCATGAAGCCGGACTGGAATGTTCGATTGGATGAGGCCCTCGGCACCGTCGAAGCTCTGAATGTAGATTCCCTGTCTAACACGCGTCCCATTCGCCAGGCGGCCGAAACCCCGGTCGAAATCGAGGGACTGTTTGACGGGATTGCCTATGGCAAGGCTGCCGCGGTCCTGCGCATGGTCGAAGCCTATTTGGGGCCTGAGACCTTCCGCGCCGGCGTGAATGAATACTTGAAAGAACATGCCTACGCGAATGCGACTGCGGAAGATTTCTGGAACACGGTGGCCCGTGTTTCCCATCAGCCGGTGGACGCCATCATGTCCACCTTCGTCAAACAGCCGGGCGCGCCTATCGTGAGCGTCAAGGCTCAATGCGCGAATAATTCGACCACGGTTACTTTGTCCCAGGAGCGCTACTTCTACGATCGCTCCAAGTTTTATGAAGGCAACGATCAGTTGTGGAACATTCCGGTGTGCCTGCGCCAGGGCGCCCCGGATAAAGGGGCAGGGAAGTGCGAACTGCTAACCAGGCAGGAGCAGGAATTCACCTTGCCGGGTTGTGGTCCCTGGGTGCTGGCCAATGCGGGAGCGAGCGGTGACTATCGCTCGAGCTACCAGCCGCAAGCCGTGCAGACTATCTCGCATGACGCCGAGAAAGGGCTCGCCCCCGCGGAACGCATCATGCTGCTGGCGGATATCTGGGCCTCCATGCGCGCGGGCCGCACCGACATTGGAGACTATCTCACTTTGGCCGAGGGCATGCAGTCGGACCGCAACCGGGCGGTGATTCAGTACCTGCTGGCGCAGGTGGACTACACGGGGGTTTATCTAGTGGATGACTCCGACCGTCCCGCCTATCAGCTTTGGGTACGGCATCTTCTGCAGTCGCTGATTCATGATCTGGGCATCGTGCCCAAACCCGGCGACAACGACGACCAGAAGAATTTGCGGGCGGCCGTTCTCCACACCCTGGGCATCTCCGGCGCCGATCCGGAGGTGTTAGCCGAGGCGCGTAAGCAGGCGCGCCGGGCGTTGCAGGACCCGGCTTCGGTTTCCCCAGAACTGCTCCCCGTCTTTTTCGGCCTGGCGGCCCGGAACGGTGATGCCGAGTTCTTTGACGGCATCATGGCAAAAGCAAAAAGCGCGGAGATCCCCGAGAATTACTATTTGTATCTCGCAACCCTGTCTCAATTCAGCGATCCCAAGCTTCTCCAGCGGACTTTGGATTACGCAATTTCAGGGCAAGTCCGCTCCCAAGACGTAAAAGGCGTCATCGGCCGGGTGATGCAGAATCCCGGCGGGCGGGAGGTGGCTTGGGAATTTGTGCGTGCGCATTGGCCAGAGATTTCCCGCGCCGGCGGCCCATTTCGCAGCGGCGATATCATCGGCTCGGCTGGCAATTTCTGTGACGCGGAGCAGGAAAATCAGGTGCGCGAATTCTTTTCTTCTCACCCAACCCAGACTTCGGACCGGCTTCTGAAACAAACGTTGGAACGAATTGACTATTGTGTGGACCTGAAATCGCGGGAGCAGGACGCTCTTTCGGCCTGGCTCGGGGAGCACAGCGAGAAGCTTGGGCAATAATATTAATAATATTAAGGATGCTACCGCTTCCGTAGTGTTCCTGCACGGGGCGGAATGATTCGGCTTGGTGAATCTGTCCGCGTGTGGTTGAGTGAATAAGGACTGGGTTGCTATAATCGATGTTGTTCCAGGCGTGCCCTGCGAGTTGATCGCCCGCGTCTATCGACAAAGACTCCGCACAGTTCACTGTTTCAGACGGCCGGTGCGGACGCGGCACTCGAGGGCGGACCAAAATGTGGCCAGGTAGCTCAGGTGGTAGAGCGCAGCCCTGAAAAGGCTGGCGTCGGCGGTTCAACTCCGTCCCTGGCCACCATTATTTTCAATGGTTTAGCAGGAATTCCAGAAATTTTCTCCACCCGTTGTCCACCCGTCATTTTCAGTTCACCGTCTCTGACGGCCGCAAAATAGCTGTCAGGATCTCTCCCTGTGCAGCCAGTTGATCTGCCCCTAGGCTGTGGGCGTAGAGGTTGAGCGTCGTAGTTACGTCCGAATGCCGGAGCAACGATTGCACCGTCTTCGGATCAGTTTTGGTGCGCACCAGGAACGATGCCAGCGAGTGCCGTAGATTGTGGAACCCGAACCTGCGCGGGTCATTCTCAACCAGGACACCCGCTTTGACCGCTGCCGGCCGCAGGTAGTCGGCGACCAGCATATTGGCCACGCGGGGTTGTTTGCCATGCAGTTTGTCACTGGCAAAAACCCAATCGTTCATTCCCGGATAAGGAGTTTGCTGCCGCCACTCCTGCATGAAGTTTGCGAGCAAAGGATGCAACGGGACCACACCCTTCGACGTTTTAGTTTTAGGAACACCCACTTGTCCGTTGACCCAGGTACGACGGACATAGACGAGTTGCTTGGCCCAATCCACGTCCTGCCACCGCAGGCCAAGCGACTCCGAAATCCGAAGACCAGTGGCCGCGACCAACAAGGTCAAGGTTCTTTCCGGTTGCCGCATCTGTTGCAGCAAAGAAAGAGTCTGTTCCACGCTGATGATTAAAGCCTCGTAGTTGCTCGTCGTCTCGCAACGAACAAACTTCAAGGGATTCGATTCCTGGTTGCGAGGAATCAGTCCGTAACGCTGCCCATTTCTGTACACCAGGCTCATGATTCGACGTAGCTTGTCCAAGGTAGGATTTTCGAGCCCCTCTTCCTCCCCCAAAGATTCCAGCCATCGTTCGACCTCTAACGGCTGGATACTGAGCGCAATCCGCTTGCCCCAGCGAGGGATGAGGCGATTTCTCAGATTGCGGAAGTAGGCATCTACGGTAGTGTGAGATTTCTTGCGCCGCAGTTCGTGGGCGATGTAATGCTCGGCGAGTTCGGCAAAAGTCACTCTACCTCGAACGTCCGGTTGGTTGAGTTGCAGATGTTGGCGTTCAACCTCTATCCAGGCAGAGCCTTCAGAAGGGAAGTCGCGCACCAGCCCCACAGCTAACGTGTGCTCGACTCGCATTCCGTCTGCCTCGCGTGTGACGTTGTAACGCAGCACCCAGGTTGGTCCTTGCTTGCGGTCTTCTACTCGTAACCATCCCCTTTGAAAATGCGCCATTGCTGTCTCCTATTTCGGCGCTGGGGACTGCCGCACGCAGTTTATGCGTGCCCGCATGGCGCAGGCAAGCTCGGATAACCGGAACCGCCAGACTCGGCGTTTTCCTTGGCCTAACGGATAGGCAGGGATTTCACCCGCACGAGCCAGCTCCAAGATGCGGCGACGACTAACATGGAGGAACTCTGCCGCCTTCCTGGCGTCTACAAAGGGCTCCGGAGGATCGTGCGGGTTCGCTGGCTGTCCTGTTGGAATCGACCTTTGGTCCCGGCCAGAATTTATCGCCAAGATTTTTCGATCTTGTTCCACCCTGATGCTCCTCCTTGGATTTGTTCCGAAGAAACACAGTCTTCGGTGGGAGTGCCTGGTCCAGTATTCAACCGGAGGATGTCCCTTCAGACATCATGCGACGACTCAACCTTGGAAGTCCCAAAATTACTCTTTTTGACTTTTTTGGCTATTTGGCAGGCTTGGTAATCTTGTGTTTGCGATCCAGATAGCGCTGGACGGCGGCGACGAGCTGTTTTTCGGTGGTGGAAACAAAGACATCAGAACGCATTTGACGGAGGATTTGCACCATGTCCGCGAAGAGTTCCTTTGGAAAATAAGCGGGCCTATCGTTCAGTTCGTCCTTTTCGGTGTGCCATTTACCTCGTGTCCGGTAAAAGGGAATGAGGATGTCATACAGTGCCGGAACGACGTGTTGGGAGAAAAGTGGCCACCCTTGAGGCCCCCACGCCGAGACCACCCCGCTGCGAACCGAGCCTTTCCAAAGTAAGTTCCAGAGCCCAAGTTGTTGAAAGGCATCTCTCAATCCCGATCCCCGTTGGTCGAGATCGCTGTAGATTTCTCGCGGAATGAAGATCTGGCGTCTCTCTCCACTACGCGTGTTTTGCGCGGTTATTTTTAAGCTCGGCCGCCGGTCGGCGGATTCATCTTCGCTGGGCACCAGGACGGCGTCTAGCATCCAGTCACCCACCTGTGGGAAGTTAGCTTCCATCAGCGCGTTCCAAGCGAATATCTCTGCGCTCCGTATGGCTGACCGGGCAACAGGTATTTGTTGTGCCGGAAGTGAACCCTTTTTGAGCTTTGCCCTTGACCGATCTGCTTGCCGAAGTACCTGTCCAATGGTCCTCGCCCCGAATTGTTTCACGAAAAAAATTCGGGCCTGAGGTATGGGCCCGAGCAGACGAATGATTTGGTTCCAAGCTTCTTCGCCACCCCGTTGGACCACCAGCTTTTTCCTTGATTCCTCCAAGTTTTTGCCACGCGAGTTTCTCGACGATGAGCGTTTGCCTTTCATGTGCTCACAATCTTACCAATCCCGAAACTTGATCCGATCAAGATCTCCTGCCGCTGCGAGCCCATGCCGTTGGAAATTGCCGTGAGGCCATAGCCAGACTAATCCGCTTTAGGTTTTGGAAGCGAGCCTCGACCCGCTGAATACGAATAGAGGAAAGCGAGAAGTACAGTAAGAATACCGTACAGTACTGGTGGCGGGTGTTTGGCGGGTGTTTGGCGAGTGTTTGGCGGCTGTTTGGCGATGATCCGGCGGAACACACTGGAGGCTTCACCTGATCAGAGGTTGGGATAGACGGGCCCGGAAGGTACAGTAAAGTAACGTACAGTACTGTTGGCCGCGTTTTGGGTGCGCTTTGGGCACGGTTTGGGCTTGTTTTGGCCGTCTGTTGGGGATAGGCGACCGTGGGACGTACAGTACATTAAAGTAAGGTACCTTCTGCCCGGCTTCTGGCGTCCTTTGCGCTTTCTTCTGGCTCGCTTCTGGCAACAACGCGATTCAGATCGGGCGTTAAGTGCAGATTGGGACTGATATTCAGAACTGCAGGTAACCTTTGGGTTCCGAAACCAAAGGTCTTTCTGACCGTCTCCAGGATTTTCATGCTCTGTGCCCGTGGCTGACGCCCGGGGGTTTGGAAGTTCAAATTTCCTTTCGCCGACCAATCTTTTCAAGCATTTAAAGAGCCAGGCGGGGTATCGACGCTCTCCTTCGGTTTGTCGTGCACGACTGACGGCCGATCAGTCGTCCAACGTCGAAGATAGCGCTGACACGAAAATTGACGGAAGTAGAGTGCCGAAGGTTGGCAGAATCTCCGGAAGGTAGATAACGGGAGCCGAGCTAAAATCCCCTGTCTATTCGCTTTTCCTGTGCTCTTTCGAAAACAAAGCGTTAGGAACGGCGGAGTTAACGAGTGAGAATCAACAGTTTTCCGCTCACGCTACATCGCAGCCGCGGGATCATCCTCGGCGGCAAAACGTCCTAATCACCAAGGCAAATGTCATCGATAGGCTGGTCGATAGGCTGGGCTGTTGGTCCGACGCCCAAGCACAGGGAGCAACCATGGTAGTCCAGCACGCATAAAGAAAGTGTGAGAACTCCGAGTTGAGTCTGGCGTTGACGACTCCCATGAGTTGCGGGCGCTGGCTGGCTGGAAAGAGACTTAACCCATACACTCCGACTGCCATGCGCTGCGGTCCAGTGGGCCGAGCGCCGGTCAGGCTGCGCGGGCATCCGACTCAATTTTGGTTTACCTACCTTCACTCCGGTCCGACCGCACTGTCGATCTTTGCGATGATACTCGCCCGCTACGGCCAGACCAAAATCAGTGTGATCGGCAAAGTGCGGGCAGACAATCTCTACCTCACTTCAGCGCTATCCCTGCAATTTACACACGACGCTCGACTTCTTACATTAACTGTGGTTAACTAGTATACATCATCTACCATTAATTACCCCGAGATCGCTAGTGATTAGAATCGAAGAGGTACTTTTCAAATGGAACGCACCATCCGCCTTGTTCTCTTGGTCGTTGCTGTCGCACTTCTCCCAGCAGAGACCCTGGGCCAAGGCGAAACCACCAGCGCAATCCTCGGCCAAGTGACTGATGTGACTGGGGCGGTGGTTCCCGGTTCAACGGTCACGATCACCAACCACGACACTGGCATGAAGCGCGGCGTCAGAACTGATGATGCAGGTCGTTTTAGCTTTCCTCAGCTAAAGCCGGGTAGTTACTCTGTCAAGGTGGAAGCGCAGGGGTTCGAGTCCCAACGGAATGACGGTGTGTACTCTGGTCTTGGCCAAAAACAGACGGTCAACTTCGCACTCAGAGTGGCTCACTCAAGCGAGACTGTGGAAGTAAATGCGGAACTGCCAATCATCAACCCCGAGAATGCAAACACATCCACGACGCTAAATGAACACGCGCTTGAGAACGTGCCGAATCCCGGTGGTGACCTAACGTACCCGCTGCATTTTGCTCCGGGTGCCCTCATCAATACGGCGGGCAATGGCAATGATTTTGTGGGCGGCACCAACGGGTACGGCAACGTGGAGTTTAACGGACTGCCTGCCCTCTCAAATGGCTATATCGTTGATGGATTAGAGACGAACGATCCGCTCACGAATCTCAACAGCGGCCTTTCGACAAATCTCGTCCTGGGCCTCAATTCGATCTCAGCAGTGACCGTCAACACTCTTTCCTATTCTGTGGATCAAGGCAGGTATGGAGCATCGCAGGCCAACTACGTCACGAAGTCCGGCGCGAATCAGTTTCACGGGAATCTATACGAACTTTGGAATGGCTCGATACTCAACGCGGCAGATTACTTTACCAATGCCACGCCGGGGAATCGCAAGCCAGGATCGACCGTGAATCATTTTGGCGGCAGCTTGGGTGGGCCGATCATTCACAACAAGCTGTTCTTCTTCTTCGATAGCGAATGGGTTCGGATTGCGCTGCCCATCGTCACGCCAACGACCGTTCCCAGTGCGGCGTTCCAACAATACGTTTTGCAGCAACTTCCTCACGGCGGCACAGACTCCGTAACCGGATCGACTTATGCCCCAGCGCCGGGACTCGTGCCATTCTATCAGACGATGTTTTCATTTTACGGGAGCACGGCGGGAACGTCGCTGGCGGTATTGGGCTGCCCGTTCAATTCCGATGGAACTGCCGCTTCAGGCAATCCGCCGAACGGAAACGGATGCGCGAATCGGCAAAGCGTCTCGCACTCCAGCGATGACCATGAGCAGGTGCAAACGGCGCGCATCGACTACAACATCGGTCTGAACGACACCGCTTGGTTTCGTTTTCAGGTCGACACCGGACTGCAAGCCGCATTTACCGACCCCATAAACCCGTTATTTGATGCTCTGTCTCCACAGCCTCTCTATTCCTTCGCAGCGGGTCACACACATGTGTTTTCGCAAAAAGTGGTGAACTCCTTCAACCCGGCGTTCTCTTGGTACGAGAGCTTATTTGGGCCGAGCAATTTCCAGAAGACCCTCTCCGCTTTCCCGATAGTGTTGCAGGGCAGCGGGGCGAATGCACCGTTCACTACGATTGGAGGACTCGACAATACATGGGTTCAAGGAAGACGCGCCTCTCGCTTCTTTATCAATGACAACCTCTCTTGGAACCGCGGTTCTCACGAACTACGATTCGGAACCAATACTCGCATCTTGCGGTTGAATGACTACGATTTTGGCCAGGGCACAGTCCCAACGGTGACGTACGCAACCTTGCCGCAATTCATCTATGGCGTGGCATCCACTGCAACGAGGACTTTCCCAACCGCCGCGAACGAACCATTCAACTTCTTGAATCTCGACTTCTATGCTCAAGACACATGGAAGGTCACATCCAAGCTCACATGGACGTTTGGCATTCGTGACACTTTCAATTCCAATCCGCTCAACCCACACGACCATGTCGCACGCCTCAACGGGTCGTTCTATTCAATTGCCCATGATGTCGATCAGCCGCTAAATGCGGTGATCCAGACTCACCTTGGGAACTTGTTCTCATCGACCCCAGTTGCAATTCTGCAACCTAGAACAGCCCTGGCGTGGCAGCTTAAGCCGAAGACTGTCTTGCAAACTGGCTTCGGTCTTTTCAGCGATATCTTGCCCGGCAGTGTTGCCGATCTGGTCGGTACGAATCCGCCTTACGTGAGAACCTTTCAAGGAGGTCTTCTGGGCACAGTGGGTGGCACAGCTATTGCGCCGGGAGTGCCTAGCAGCGCGGTGGATGCGACTGTCGCGGGAAATCAGAGATTTGGGTCGGGATTCACGGAAGGGCAGCTTTCGTGCGCATCTGCGCTCGCAAACCCGACAACCTGCCTTCCGCCAGTCGCGATGACAGCCGTTCCCGGTGGAAAGCTGCACGCTCCGTATTTCATGCAGTGGAGCATAGGAATTGAGCACCAGTTGGGGACAACGGCCAGTGTGCAAGCGCAGTATGTCGGTACCCGAGCAGTGAACCAGCCGTATTTGACGCAGGTCAACGGCTATCAAACGGTCTGCCAAGGCTGCTTCGCACCGTTTCCTTACATGCAGCCCACGGATGCCCGTTTTGGAGCGGTAACCCAATTCTCCACCGGCGCGAACAGCCACTACAGCGGGCTTCAACTGACAGCGGTGAAGCGAATGGGCCACGGCCTGCAAGGGCAAGTCAACTACACCTGGAGCCATTGCTTGGATACGGTTTCAAACGGTGGATTTCTTCAGTTCTCGTCCGGAGGGATTCTCTCGCCTCTGCCCGGAGAACTGGCTCGCGATTACGGCTCCTGCGATTACGACATCCGGCACAACCTGACGGCCCAATATGTCTACGCACTGCCGATCGAGGTTCGGAATCACTTGCTGGGTTACGCGGCGAACGGCTGGCAAGTCTCAGGAACGGTGTTCTGGCACAGCGGTGTGCCGTTTTCGGTATCGAGCACGCCCTATTCGGCCAACGGAAACGGGATCGTGCAGGGCAGCGGGCCGCAGTTTGTGGGTGTCGTTCCCGGCGTGTCGCTTTACGAACACCATCCGATTCCGGGAATCACGCAACCCGGCACCATCCAGTGGCTCAATCCAAATGCTTTCGTCTCGACAGTTGACCCTAGCACAGGGGCCTGCTCCGGGGGCGACAGTGCCCAAGACTGCCAGTTCGGCAATCTCGGTCGAAATTCCTTGCATGGCCCTGACTTCTTCTGGAGTGACTTCTATCTTACGAAATGGTTCGCAGTAAGCGAACGCCTAAAACTGCGGCTGGATGCTCAGTTCTTCAATATCCTCAACCATCCAAACTTTGCACTTCCAAGCATGGTGCTAGCTGGGGTTCCGGGGAAACCCGCTACCCAAACTGGTTTCGGGGCGCTGACGTATACTACGTCGCCGCCGACTGGACTACTTGGAGTCGGTCTGGGGGGCGACAGCAGCCCTCGCATGATAGCGATTCAAGCACGGTTGGAGTTCTGAGTTTTCATGCCGATCTTGAAAGGCCAGAAAGCACGTAGGCATGATGGCAACATGTCTTGTCGTATCTGGCTAGAAAGCCTGCTGCGCTCAACGCGGTCTGGACGGTGACGCGGGTGTTGCACATCCGGTGGCAAACAGCCTACGTATAGTTCGTTCAGTCCCGACCGGTGAAGAAGCAGTTCCCCAGTGCTCTCGTAGGTGCCTAGCCGTTGAGCTAGTGCTTCGCACCAGCTTGTAGTAGTCTATTTGGAACGCAGGATGGCTTCGGTGCTTCCGCAGGAACACCATTGAATTTGCATAGACGCTTCCTCAGCGGCGGCTTCCTTCAAACAGCTGTATCGGACGCGCCCGCACGCCTCCAGAAATCTACCCGCTACTCCATATAGGGCGCGTCCGATACAGCACTAGCGTTTCTGGATAGCTTCCGCTTTGCCGACAAACCACGCACCGGGGTTCAACTCCTCCCCAAAAACCCGTGACCGATAGGTTTCGCTTGACCCCTGGCCCTCGTGCCCTACAATTACTTCCCAAGAGTCCTCCTGAAACGAGGCCGATACGGCGACACGCGATACAGGCAAGCTTCAGCCAACAACTCCCGCCGAAGATCTACTGCGGCGTGTCATTGACACTACTCCTGCGTTTCTGCACAGTTCTGACCCTGACGGCAATCTCGGTTTTTTCAATCAACGCTGGCTTGAATACGTCGGCGTCACTGAAGAAGATCTGCAGGGCTGGGGCTGGACTGCTTTCATTCATCCTGAAGACTTAGAGGGAATGTTGACAAGGTGGAGTGCTTGCCGTGCCAGCGGAGAAGTGTTCCAGTACGAGACCCGCGTGCGCCGTGCCGACGGACAATATCTCTGGTTTCTGCATCGCAACGTTCCCCAGTGGGATGGTCAAGGGAACATCGTGATGTGGTATGGATCCAGTATCGAGATTGACGATCGGAAGCGTGCAGAGGAAGAGCTCAAGAAAGCATTTGACGAAATCAAAACGCTAAAAGACCAGCTCTACAAGGAGAACTTGGCTCTCAAGGAAGAGATTGATCAGGCATCCATGTTCGAAGAGATTGTGGGAGCATCGGATGCAATCAAACGAGTTCTCGCTCTTCTGTGCAAGGTTGCGCCGACCGATTCCACCGTGCTGATCACGGGTGAAACGGGAACCGGAAAGGAACTTGCAGCCCGTGCAATCCACAAACGCTCGCGCCGCGCGCGGAACGCGTTTGTTGCAGTTAATTGTGCTGCCATTCCCCCTTCTCTCATTGCCTCTGAACTTTTCGGCCATGAAAAAGGAGCCTTCACAGGCGCTACTCAAAGGCGCTTAGGGCGATTTGAAGTTGCTGACGGCGGGACAATCTTCCTGGATGAAGTGGGCGACTTGCCGGCTGAGACCCAGATCGCTTTGCTGCGAGTGCTGCAAGAGCGTGAATTAGAGCGAGTAGGTGGCACCCACGCGGTAGCGATTGACGTACGGGTCATTGCCGCCACAAACCGCGACCTGGAGGCCGAGGTGGAGGCAGGCTCATTCCGGCGCGATTTGTTCTATCGGTTGAACGTGTTCCCAATTCGCATGCCGTCGTTGCACGAGCGTGTCGAAGACATTCCCCTGCTTGTCGCATACCTTGCTCAGCGCTATGCCGGCAAGATGGGAAAAAAGATCAATGCGATCGATAAGAGAACCTTGGAGCTGTTTCAGACCTATCATTGGCCTGGAAATGTACGGGAACTGCAAAATGTGGTCGAACGAGCCGTTATCCTGTGCGAGGGAGCAACGCTCGCTGTGGATGAGAACTGGCTGCCGCGGACATCGCCTAGACCTGCCCCAAGTGGAGTTGCTCTCGCCTCTCTTGCCGATCAGGAAAAGGAAATGATCGAGAACGCACTGACCCAGAGCGGAGGACGGGTGTCCGGTCCCCTTGGTGCAGCGGCCCGCCTGGGCATTCCCCGCTCAACTCTTGAATCCCGAATTAAGAGTCTAAACATTAACAAGCACCGGTTTCGGTCCGCCTAGCTCAAATTCAATTCCTCCCGTCCAGTCGCAGCGGCGTTGTCGAAAACTCGGCAATTCCTGAGATCTCGCCACTAGAAACTCTCACCATCCTCAACGCTGTCAGTGGTTTGCGAATGGCGTCCGATTTGCACTTATACCGATCGTCGTAAGTGAGCGAGTTCGGGTCCAGAAATGTTGAGACTTGAAGAAAGTCGGGAGTCACACCTTCTACGAGTGAGTGGGCGTATCGACGCGGAGAGTCTTGCGGAGCTGAGGCTGCAAATGCAAATCCATTCGTTGCCCATTGCTCTCGAACTCGATGAAGTGACGCTGGTGGATGCTGATGCTGTGCGCTTTCTGGCAGAGGCAGAAGCAGCCGGCACAGAGCTTCGAAATTGTCCGCTATTTGTTCGTGAATGGATTCGAAGGGAGCGTTCTGAGCTCGCAGGACGTGAATGAAATGAATCAGCCCCGGATCCATGTATTTAGCAGAAATGATGGAACTCAAGATCAATTTACAGAAAAGGAGAAAACAAAATGTCAGCCAAGCAGTTTGAGTGTAACCCGCTCGCAACGGGAATTGAGGAAATTCGCAGTTCCTGGGGATGGTTTCTCACCCTTGGGATTCTGTTCATCCTTCTTGGCGCGGTATGCGTGATCGGTGAACGTGAGCGCTACCTTTGCCACGGTTCTGGTCTTTGGGTGGATGCTGCTGTTCAGCGGCATCTTCGGTTTGGTGCATGCCTTTCGCACTCACAGCTGGCAGGGCTTTCTGCTGTCTCTGCTCAGCGCACTGTTCCGGGGGTTCACCGGATATCTGCTGATCCGGTATCCGCTCGCCGGGGCAGCCAGCCTCACTCTGATCCTTGCTTCCTTCTTCATTGTCGGCGGTCTCTTTCGCGCCATTGGGGCAGGAATGTTGAAGTTCCCGCGGTGGGGCTGGTCGGTGTTTTCGGGAATTGTTTCGCTGGTGCTGGGGATCATGTTGCTGGCGCAAATGCCGGTTTCGAGCGTCTGGTTCATCGGCTTCGCCATTGGCGTGGATCTGATCTGCGACGGGGCGTCGCTGATCGGTTTTGCCACAGCGGTCCACAGCCTGCCCCACGTGGCACTCGAAAGAGCTGCCTAACCTTAACCCAACAAGCTACTCGCTGGATGCGAGCATTTAGAAAAGGAGGATGTCATGGAAAAAATGCTAGTAGTAGTTTTTGACAATGAAACCAAAGCGTACGAGGGATCGCGAGCGCTAAATCAACTCGATTCCGACGGAAGTATCACGATTCACGCCGAAGCCGTCATCAGCAAGAACGCTGATGGAACGGTCACTGCTAAACAGGGCGAAGGCGATTTTCCTGTTCGAACGGTAAGCGGAACAGCAATCGGCAGCCTCATCGGTTTGCTGGGCGGCCCGGCCGGGCTCGCAGTCGGGGCGCTGGCGGGGACGATGGCGGGAAGTGTTGCCGACCTGTTCGCGGCCGGCGTCGACTCGGATTTCCTCGCCGAAGTTTCCACCGTACTCACCCCTGGCAAGTACGCGATCGTCGCGGACGTCAGCGAAGAATGGGTGACCCCGGTGGACGCCAAAATGGAAGCGCTGAATGGCTTTGTCTTCCGCACTGCCAGGAAGAGCTTCGAGGAAGCCCAACAGGCCCGCGAAGTCGCCGAGCTGCGAGCCGAGATTGACCAGCTGAAAGCCGAGCATGCTCGCGTAAAAGCGGAGCATAAGGCCAAACTACAGGCCAAGATCGACCAGCTCAATACTCGGTTGCAAGCGAAGTTGCAGCAGGCCAAGCAACGGTCGGAGCAAATCAAGAGTGAGACCGAAGCCAAGGTGCAGGCCCTGCAGAAAAAAGCCGCGAAGGCTCAGGGCGATGCCAAAGCCGCTATCAATGCGCGGGTGACTGAGATCAAGAAACAGTATGAGCAGTGGGTAGAGCGGGCAAAGAGCATGGTGGCGTAAGACTGCAGGCTCGAGAACGATCTAAGTACGATACGGGAGATCCTGGCTCGATCGGCCATGGATCTCCCGTTGCAACTATCCTGTCTGAGGCACTAATGACATCCAATGAGACAGTCAGAACAGGGTTTTCCCCGAAGATGTCGAGCTCGGTGGGAAGCCAGAGCTTGTACCTGGCTCGATTGCCTGTCATCCGCCCAATGGACTATCGGCAGCTGAACGCCTAGTAACAGTTACATAAAGTTGTGCGTCGCGGTGAAAACTCGTGCCAGAAAAAACATCACGTACTCAAGCCAACCAGCAAGGAAGCAGAGCCGAGGCCTCACCTAGGAAGTTTTCGGTTGGGACGGTTTTCTTGTTGATTTTGGCTGCCGTTGCACTCTATTTGTGCTATGTGATAGCCAGGCCTTTTCTGGCTCCCATCTTTCTGGCGCTGATGATCGCAATCGTCTTTCATCCGATCCATCTACGGGTCCAAAGCCGCATCCAGCGCAGGAATTTGGCAGGTCTGACCTCTACTATTCTGGTCCTTGTCACTGTTGTTGTGCCAGCGGTAATACTGGGAGTCCTCGTTGCCCGGGAGGCTCACGCGCTGTACCTCCTGTTGAGCGAGAGAAGCGCAGAGCAGGGTGGTTGGAATCCGTATGCGATGCACTCCGTTGACCGTTTCTTGCGATGGGCGGGACACTACGTTGACCTCTCCGCGCTTGATTTGCGGGGAACGCTGGCTCGTTCGGTGGAGCAGATCAGCCATTTTTTGTTGTCCTGGGGGACGCATTTCCTGAGCAACATCGTTTCATTTTTTGTGGAAGCAATAATTGCATTCTTTACCCTCTTCTTTCTTTTCCGGGAAGGCGAGTCATTGAAGCTTCAGCTGGCAGCGTTCTTGCCGCTTAGGGCCGATCAATTCGAGCGTCTGTTCACCGGCATCAGCAATGTGATCGTTGCCAACGTCTACGGTTGCCTGGCCGTGGGCGCGTCGCAGGGGATTCTAATGAGCTTGGGGTTCTGGGTGCTTGGTCTGCCGTCTCCTATCCTATGGGGACTGGTAACGGCTCTCTGTTCTTTGCTTCCGATCATTGGCTCATTTGTGGTATGGGGACCCACTACGATGTTCCTTTTCATTTCCGGACACTGGGGAAAGGGCTTGATCTTGTTATTTTGGAGTGCAGCGGTAGTGTCGCAAGTTGACCATCTGCTTCGGACCTGGATCATCAGTCAACGAGCGAACATGCATCCTTTACTCATGTTTTTCGCGCTCTTGGGGGGTGTGAAGGCGTTCGGGCCGCTAGGACTGTTCATCGGACCGGTAGTAGTTTCGGTTACACTCGTGGCGCTCGGGATGCTGCGCGAGACCAACCTGAATGCCCCTGGAGCCTGACACCTCTCTTCTAAGGAGCCACAATGCAAATCAGCAACTTTCGGCAGCGAAAATGGGAAAGGCTTGTGACGAGAGCTGCGCTTTCGGCGATGCTCCTGGCAAGCGTTCCCAGCTTTTCGCAGTCGGACTCAAGGCTACAGGAGTTCTTCCGGAACAACATCGGCCTGAGCGAAGAGCAGATTGCCGCAATTAAGAGCGGGAGAGCCGTCGTGAAGGCGATGCCATCACGCAGCCCAGACGAGGTTTTTCTGTTCGGAGCGGTTTATGTCCACACCGCGCCGGAGAAATACATCCAGTTTGTTCATGATTTTAATCGTCTTCGGCAACTGCCGAACTACCTGGCGCTCGGTGTGTTCAGCAACCCGCCTCAGCTTTCGGATCTGAGTGGTTTCTCCTTCGACGATAATGACATCAAGGCCCTGAAGGATTGCAAACCAGGCGATTGCCTGATCCAGATGCCGGCAAGTTCCATGGACCGGGCCCAGAAAGCGATCGATTGGTCGGCGGCGGATCTCAGCCAGCAGGTCAACGACGTTCTACAGAAGGCAGCACTGGAGCACGTACGCCGATACCAAAGAGAGGGCAACCAAGCGTTGGGCGTCTTCGACGACAAACGCAACCCGACCGATGTGCCCCAGCAATTCGCATATATGCTCAGCTACGCCAAAGTGTTGCCGGAGCAACTTCCGGATTTCCATCGCTACCTTCTTGAATACCCGAATTACAGGCCCGCCAATACTGATGACGCGTTCTACTGGGGCAAGGTTAAGTTCGGATTGAAGCCGACGCTGCGGATCGTGCACCTTATTACCATGCGTGGCAAGCCGGGTGATCCGATAGTCTATGCCGTGGCGGAAAAACAGCTCTATTCCAGCCATTACTTCGAGACCGCGCTTGACCTTTCCTTCTGCGTGCACTCAGGCGATAACCCCGGCGAACCCGGTTTTTACCTGATCAAGGCTATGGGCTCCGAGCAATCGGGCCTGACTGGCTTGAAGGGTTCTATCGTCAGAAAGGCAGCGGTTGATAGTTCACTGTCGAATCTGCAAAAGGCTCTGACAGCGATACGCAGCACCTTGGAGCAGTAGCGCAATACTCGTTGACGCGGTCTTGCGCATGTCGAGCCCTATCGGAGCCATTTCCAATCCCCGGGATTCTCCTAGACCATCAGCACCGGGTATCCTCGATTCGTGGCAACATGCTTCTCAAAGGAGACGGATGATGGGCGTGAATTGGAGCAAGGACATCGATCAGACTCTGGCCGCGGCGAAGGGGCAATCCCGCTCCATCCTACTGACATACGAATAAGTCGACGGGCAATAATCGATTCGCAGCCACTCCCCGTTGACGGGCAAATCTGAAGTTATGGGCTAAGAATGACTCACGCCGGGCCAGAAGTCGGCTTATGGGAACCGATTCCGCCTGACATTCCATCAGCCAAGACCTGCTCAATCGTTATCCTCAATCACTAGGCTGTGCGCCAGAGATGTGCAGGTTCTTTCCGGTGGGGATAGAATTCCCCAGCGGGCGACAGTTTGAAACGAGTCAGACATCACTGAGACGATTCACTTCAGTTACAAGATTTGCTGCCCTGCTCGCCATTCCTGTTCCACGTACCGAATCATTTCATCGACAACCGGCTTTGCTTCGACGGGAACGATATTGAATGCCCTCTTGCCAGCATCCTTGATTGACGCTCCCCGACGAAAACCTGTTTGTGATCGACGATAATCTCGCGATCATGAAACGTATCCGTTGACCGTATCGAAATGGCGAATCCATGCTGCATTACGAACGCCTTGGTTTCTGCGAGAAAATCTTTCGGCAAGCGTTTTGAGTTCGTCAGAATTCTGCAGGTTGTGGGACTGTTTGTTGAGAGCAAGAACTGAAAAAGTGAGGCATCGACATAACCGTCAACAACGAAAATTTCTTTGCGGGCGCCTTTAAATAAGCCCCTGATATGCGGTTCACGATGCGTTTGTGACATGCTGATCAATATTGCCTTTCTCGATGGGCGTAAATTGCATCCCCTCCAGTCTTTTTCCCGGCTGGAGCGACTCCGGAATGACGGTGTTCATGTCCGAGTACCCTTCGCCGTGCGCGTGCGACGGCAGGTTCAGCGGCGTATCGTCAAGGAAAATGGCGATATCTGTACCGTGGTCGAGATTGAGGCCACGAAGAAAATATTGGTTGGCCTTGCCGCCGCCGGCGTGTTGGGTGATGATGACACCGGGAACCGTCTCCAAAACTTCTCCCGAACGAAGAATCGGACGATCCTGGATTTCCGTTGCGCCCACCGTTCCCTGGGTGGCGGACTCGGCAATTCCGACGAGGTTGTCCGCTCGGCCCTGCACTTCTATGGTGGTGCTCACGGAGCTCACAGCCAGAGAGATGCGCGGGGCTGGCACCTCAGTGGTCCCTATGGTGACGGGGATTTCTCTGGTTACAAAACCGGGATTAGATACCACGAGTCGATAATCACCTGCCGAGAGTCCAGAGATAATGAAGGAGCCGTTCGTGTCCGAATGTGTGGTTATTTGTACAGTACCGTTCGCGCTTCGAACCTGCACAGTAGCCCCGGCAATCACTGCGCCAGACGTGTCAACGACAGTTCCTGACAGCCGAGGCAGATAAGCCTTATCACGGGTGGCGACCGGCATCCCACACGAATTGAACATCTATATCAAAAACTCTATCGCGGGTCCTTCTTTCGGCTGGGTGTCATCGGAATGAGCGCCATCAGCGGAGTTGAGCATGCCCTCTGGGACATTCTGGGAAAATCGCTCAACGTTCCTGTCTATAAATTGTTGGGGGGCGCCGTGCGCGACCGGGTGCGCATGTACACGCATCTCGGTGGCGGGCAAATGGAGGCGGTTTATCGCACGTTCGATTCCGGCCCCATGATTGACCTGGCTCACAAGGTGATTGAGAGAGGGTATACAGCCCTTAAGGTGGTTTGTGTACCGTACTCTGAGCCGCTCACGGGCGCGATTGTAGCCAAGCAATTCGCGGATGTCATCGGAAAACTGCGGAGCGCGGTGGGTGATTCCATTGACATCATGATTGACTTCCATGGGCGAACTTCCCCGGGCGTGGCCGTTCAATACATTGATGCGGTCTCGGAATTCAGACCGTACTTCTGCGAAGAACCGGTGCCGCCTGAAAATCTGGAGGCACTCGCGGAGATTCGCCGAGCCGTCAAAGTCCCGATCGCTACTGGGGAACGCTTAGTGACGCGTCACCAGTTTCGGAAAGTTTTCGAACTGCAAGCCTGTCATGTGATTCAGCCGGATCTCTGCCACTGCGGGGGCCTTTTGGAGGCCCGCAAGATCGCGGCCATGGCTGAGGCATATCACATGGGAGTCGCTCCCCACAATCCGCTCGGCCCGATTGCGAACTGCGTTGCGATTCATTTTGCGCTGGCAACTCCAAATTTTCTGATTCAAGAGGATGTATTAACCGATGTGCCCTGGCGATGGGACGTAGTGCAACACGATCTCAAGACAGAGGGAGGCTATTGGTTAAAGCCTGACGCTCCGGGTTTGGGGATTGATGTAAACGAAAAAGAAGCTTCCAAGCATCCCTTTAACAGGAGCCGCTTTCAAATGTTCAGGCGCACGCTCAGGACGGAGCGGTTCTGGATTGGTGAATTCGGCTTGCTGAAGTTCGTTAGCTGCTGCCGAACGATTGTCTGGGCCGATCGCCTGCAAGGGATCCTGCACAGGTGAACTGGAGGATGGTTGGCGGAATATCGCAGTTATACTCATTGACCGGTTCGTGTCTGGAATTGCGGTGCAAATCCGAATCCCAACGGGGAACCACCCCTCGGGACTCTCTGAATGCATCTCCGAAGGACCGCGCTGCTCAGGCTCTCAGTTCTTGGTCTATGTGGGTGCCGTGCAAATACCTAGTTGTGTCCACGATCGTGCCGGTGGTGATGCGCACTAGGACAACCTGCTCCATCTCTTCCAGAAACGCCTCGCGTCGAGATTTGGTTTTTGTACAGCTCACACCGTTCATCGTTGCCAGAGTCCTTTGTTGTTTGTTTGTCGATCTCATCTGGAGCAACTTTCTCTATATTCCTGTGGAAAGGTAGCCTTATTCAGACTTTCCTTAGTGATCTGCGTGCCGACACTTGCGGTTGACTCTGGCGTGTGGCCGAAGCATTAACCTGAGCTGCTCGAGAAGCACATCGATCATAGCCAATTGCCCAAGGCTTGAATCGCAACGGCAACTTGAATACCGGACTCTACTAGGAGATTGGCGCAAAGGATAACGTCTGCGAACTTGAATGGGGACGGTATCGCGGCATTCGTGAGGTAAATAGTCGTAGCTCCGTTTGCTCGCGCGAGTTTCAGACAGTTCACCACACCGCGAGCAGTTTCAGAACATGAGATACCGAAAGCAACGTCATTTTCCACTAATTGCGTAGCGGCATCAATTTGTACCCGCGAATCGAAGTTTACGGAAACTTGTAGCCCGACAAGCTTGAACTCGCAGAAAGCCATGTATGCCACAGGGAAAGAACTGCCGGCAGAGAACAATTCCACGCGCCTCGCTTTCGCAAGCGCCTGGCTGGCACGTTCGAAGGTCGCTGACAATCTGGCCTGAACCATTTCTCTAATAGTCCGGCGTGGGAACGAAACACTGTTTCAAATGGCGAGCCATTTTGCTGGACAACGGCACAAGACAAGTCGGCTTGGGCCAGTTCGCATGCGAGCGTAATCTTGAGATCAGTGTATCCATTAAGACCGAAGCGTCGACAAAAGCGCATGATTGCATCAATGCAAGCGCCTGACTTTCTCTGCGTCTCGGCAATTGGCACATGAATAATCTTTCGCGCGTTGGCCAACACATATTTGGCCACGAGTCGCTCACCCGAACTCAATCGGGGGATCATTTGAGGGAGAACTACTAGGAGAGCGTCCTCGCCCGGTTGCCAGCCTACCGCCTTTAACTATCGGCCGTGTTGTTTGGGGATCGCTCCACCGCAATCCTCCACGTTTTTCTGCAGGAACCCGGCTCGTCGTCACGCTTTGAACCTCTCTAACGTGGGTTCCTCGGATCGCGAGTGCGATAAATTCCGAAGACCGTGTGGCCGTCATCCGAACAGCCTCGCCGAAGTCTACAGCTCCGCGAGGCTGATAGCTCACGCGAATCACATAGTTCATCGACAGCGTGAAGGGAGTAGTGACTCTTCGACTCGACAGCTGAGACGTAGGTCGCTAGATCCCGCCGTCATGGCCTTCTCTCTACCGTGACTGTCGGATCCCAAATCACCGGGTCTGCCTCGCCGCTGCCGGTGTGCTGCACTACAAAACGCACCACGTCTCCGGTCTTGACCGTGACAGCATCAAGGTGGAGGGAAGTCACGTTTTCATACTCCGGCGAAATCTGCTGCCATCCAGTGGCTGGCCAAAGCTGCCAATCGTTAAGAAGCACCCGTGCTCCAACCGGATTTCCATTGCGTGAACTAGGGTCTTTTCGGATGTCCGAAACAATCGAGAGCACACCATTCGCCGGTGCCACAAATACCCGTGCCACATCGGAAGCTGCTCCGGGCTGCATCCATATTCGCCCGATTTGTGCCAATCCGGAGCCCGTCCACCGGCCATCCCGTTTTTTGAATGCAAAGGACTCCCAGAAAAGACGAAGGCCTTCGTAGCCGCCCGACGTCCATATCATGGGCTCGAATGATTTCCCGTCCAGCGACTGTTCATAGCGCCATGGCTGCTCACCCTGAGGCTCGCTAAAACCACCTAAAGCACGATACGTTTCGCCTTGTCCCGCGACCTGTTCAGCTTTTGCGAGCGCGCTGCGATTGCCGTCCCCATCCACGGTCCGAACTTCGTAGCGGGAAGGCACCAAGTTCTGTGCATTACCAGGTGGTCGAAGAAGAACGTCCCCTTCGCCACTTTGGTCAGCAGCACGCCGTCGCGGAGAACCTCGTAGTACGAGATCCAGTTGTCATCCCACCCTGCAGCCCACGCCACCTCAACCCCCTGCACGCCAGATTTGTACCAATTCGCTTCGTGACATGAGTTGGCGGTCGGGGTGCAGTTCTATCTGCGCCGGAACCCGGATGCCCGACCGTATGACGCCACGTGGTGAGACCCGCCAACTGGGAAACGTCCTGAAAAACGACGGGGCCTTGCTCGACGAATCCGCCCGCCGTAATGGGACGTTTCTCTTTGTCGTACACCGGCGCGTGACTTCCTCCCGTACTGATGCCGCCTTGCTGTGCGGCGGCGGGGGGCGACCCCATGGATTGAGTCGAAGATCTAGCAATCGAAAGCGTTAACACAAAGGCCGCGAGCAGGGCGCCGACCGCTCTCATCGCGAGGCCGGGCGGGCGCTTTCGATCAAGATTCAGAACAATGCCTTTCTTCATCGAGTCTGCAAAGTGATTGCATCCGCTGCGGGGTGTTGTCGGTCCAATCTTTTGACGAATTTGGTCGCAGGAGCCGGTGAACGCAAAATTTGGGTGTTCCGGCCGCAAAATATAATAAACCTCCTCGGAAATCTGGGATCTCAACACCGGGAAAGTGAACCATGGCGTGGCAGGCCGCTCTGTTCATCCTTTTGAACGTCGCATGGACACAAGGCTCTGCTGCCGCGTACGCCGGCCAAGACTCTTCTTCCCAGATCAAGACTTCGTGCTCGTCGGCCGGATTCGGTGAGAGCTATCGGGCCGGGGAAGAGTTCCTTCATCGGGAGAAAGCCGCCACTGCCGTTCCATATCTTGAGAAAGCGCACCAACTTTGCCCGTCGGACTATGCAGCTGGGGGCGATTTGGTAATCGCGAGTGCAAAGCAGGCTTGCTGGAAAAGGCACGCGCCCTTGGCGAAGAAATTCTGGGTGAGCATGATGTGGCAGAACTTCACTCGCTGCTGGGAAAGCTCTACAGTGAGAAAGGAGACTCTAGATCTGCGGCGAAGCAATACCAGGCCAGCCGAGCTTGATCCCAGTGAAGATAATGTTTTCGACTTCGGATCATCGCTTTTGAAATTTGAAGACGATTCCGCTCTCCGGGTCTTTCGCTTCGGCACTGAAAAATATCCCGACTCGGAGAAAATGCACCTCGGGCTCGCGAGTGCGCTCTACGGGCAGGGATTAATAGATCAAGGTGTGACCGAAGCATACAAGGCCAGCGAGCTTAATCCGGCTGATCCGGAAGCCATGGGGCTTTTGGGGCAAATGGCACATATACCGGCCGGAATGTCGGCGGCGATCATGGATGGATTTTCCGCGCTTAGCAAGTTGTACCCCCGAAATGGTCGTCTCACTTACTACTACGCAATGGCACTTTCGGGCCGCTGGTCCGACGAACGAGCAGCCGACTCCGCCCGGGTGGTTGAGCTGCTGAAAAAGGCGACCGAACTCGATCCAAATTTTGCAGAGGCGCATTTTCAACTGGGAGTGTTTTATCAGGAACAAGATCGGTCCCTGGATGCACTTCACTCCTATCAGGAGGCGGCAAGACTCGACCCCGAGCAGGGGAGTTATCGTTACCGCCTCGCGCTTGCTTACAAGAAATGCGGATATGCGATCGATTATCGCCGAGAGATGCAAATCTATGAGAAGCTACACACCACGTCAAAGTGAAGTCACTTAACGGAGGGGCCAACGTGGCCGGTGCCATGATAGGAAGGCGACTTCGTTTACGTCCCAAGTCTTAATTTTGGAGCCAATTACCGGATTGTTCCTTCCAGACTGTTGAAAAGTCAATATGGTCTGGGCAATCTAGTCTTGGCGAACCACGCGTCTGGCGGCGAAGAAGTTCGCCGATGTCACAGTCTGAAGCGTGCTCCTCGAAGGTTTTGTTCTAGATTTTGTACTCGACGAATCCCATTTCCGCCGGTTCATAGCCCAGCGCGTTCCATTTTTGCTCCACCGCTTATATCCTCACCCCCGCGTTGTACTCCCGTACTGCGGCATACATCGCAACGATGTTCCAGCAGGCACATCCCCAAGATGTTGTGCACCTGCTGGAAGACAAATCCTCCGCCCGGCGCCATCGCTCCGCACTGCTCCAGCACGTGCACTCGCACCTCGGCGGGCGTAGCCGCGCGGCAGCATCCACTGCGTATCGCAGCCGCCGCCCCAGAACGCAAGGTCCTTGCCGAAATCGCGTTTCAGTCCCTCGGCTTCCATGCCGCGGCAACTGATCTGCACCGGGTTGATCGCGTCCAGTCCCGCGTCGATCAGGTCCGGCATCAGTGGCCGCACCGCGCCGCAGCAGTGCAGCATCACCTTCACCGGAGCCAGTTCCTTCGCCCGCTCCCACATCATGGCATGTCGCGGCTTGAAGAACTCCCGGTACATCCGCGGCGAAATCTGCGGGCCGTTTTGCGCGCCAGATCGTCGCCAAAGCAGATGATGTCGATCGAATCGCCCACCGCCCCGAGATATTTTTCGAGGTCTCCGCAGGTGAATCTCCACGAGCACGTCCAGAAACCGATGCGCCCGTTCCGGCTCCCCGGCCAGCATCATCAGGAAGTTGTCCATGCGGTAGTAGAACTGGCCCATCTCCATCAGGTTTCCGCCGAACAGCCCCAGGATCGCCCGGTCCGTCTCGCACGAAGCCCGCGCGCTCCCGCGGCCAGATCGGCAGCGCCCGTGATACGATGGTCCCGGCGGCGCGGCCACCGCCGTCCACATGTGCTCCGGAAACAGTTCCTCGATGCGCGCCAGATCCTCCGGGCCGTCGAGGAACGGCCAGTAGACCTGGTCGAAGTGCAGATCCTTCCGGCATCCGCGCCATCGCCCGGCCGCTTGGCGCGCTCAGCATCCACTCCGCCCCGGCGCTCCGGCAGCGCCCACACCGGCATCCGGCACGGCGTTCCGTCGGGCAGCGTCCAATCGCCCACCACTTGTCGTCTCGGCAGAAGCCGCGCCCCAGTTCCACCGTGTCCATCCCGAGCCGGTCCAGCACGTCCTCGTGGCAGATGGCCAGTTGTTGCACCGGATCGTAGACGTCCACGCTGCGCGGCTCGAGGCCCAGCGCCGCTCGCAGCTTCGGATATGCCATCGCCGCAATGCCCGACGACCGATGCCCTGACAAATCCACCGGAAC